>NZ_CP108356.1:3902500-4502500 GCF_036237315.1 Streptomyces sp. NBC_01351
GACTGTACAACCCTGGTTGGGGGGTGTCAAAACGAGCTTGACGTACGGCACGTCAGTCGCCCTGCGGGGTCTCCCCCAGGGCGCCTCGACCTCGCATCGACCTGGTCGTGGCCTGCCCTCAGGCCTTGGACAGCAGGCTCGGTTCCGTCCGCCGGTAGGTCCCTGGGGCCGTCCCGTGCGTGCGCTTGAAGGCGTGGGCGAAGGCGAACTCCGATGTGTAGCCGACCTGGGCGGCGATGGATCTCAGCGGTACGTCCGACGTCCGCAGCAGGCGTGCGGCCGTGGTCATCCGCCACCAGGTCAAGTAGCCGAGTGGCGGTTGGCCGACCAGCATCGCGAAGCGCCTGGCGAACGGCGCCCGGGAGAGGCCCGCTTCCTCGGCGAGGCCGGCCACTGTCCACGGTGCTGCCGGGTCCCGGTGGATGGCGTGGAGGGCGGCGGTGACCGGCGGATCGTTCAGTGCGGCGGCCCAGCCCCTGGTGTTGGCCTGGGAGGGCTGCTCGTCGAACCAGATGCGCAGGATGTACAGGAGGAGCGTGTCCAGGAGCGCGGGAACGACTGCGTCCGTGCCCAGGCGTGGGCTTTCCAGTTCGGCGGCCAGCAGCTCCACCGCCGACCGCAGCTCGGGGCGGCGGCCCGGGTGCGCGGGCAAGTGGATCAGATCCGGGAGGGTCCGCAGCAAGGGGTGCGTGCGGGAGGGGTCGAGCTCGTATGCCCCGCAGAGCACTACCGTGACCGGGCCGCCGCCTCCGCTCCTGTCCACGGTGTCCAAGGCATAGGTGCTGTACGGCTGTTGGCCTTCGTCAGGCGCGCAGTCGGGCGCCGTCAGCAGGGTTTCGGGGGTGTCGGCCAGGGTGTGTCCGCTGCCGTGGGGAAGGAACACCACGTCTCCCGTGTCCAGCTGGACGGGCTCCGCGTCGGGAGGCAGCAGCCAGCAGGAGCCCTGCAGGATGATCTGGAATCCCGCCGACCCGGGGACGGCGGCGAACTGCTGCCCCCACGGGGCATGCCACCGAACGTGCGCTGACCGGGGCCGACCGGTCCGCGTCACCGCGACCACGTCGCTGAGGACATCCATGTGGCGAGCGTACAGATGCAAGACGTTCGCGTATGAACTGAGCAGCTTGACACATGGATCGTCTCTACAGGCGGCCGTAGGTTGCGTGGCATGACGACGATGAAGACCGCGCGCATCCACGAGTACGGCGATGCGTCCGTGATCCGCTACGACGACGTTCCGCGTCCACGTCCCGCCTTCGGTGAGGTGCTCATCCGTGTGGCCGCGACCTCCTTCAACCCCACCGAGACCGCCTTGCGTGCAGGTCTGCTCCAGGCGTTCCTTCCCGTGGAACTGCCCTACACGCTCGGCTGGGACGTCTCCGGCACTGTGGCCGAGATCGGCGCGGGGGCGGAGGGCTTCGCCGTCGGCGACCGGGTCGTCGGGCGGCTCGACGGAGGAGCGGCCGCGGAGTACGTACGTGCGCCCGCCGCCCTTCTGGTCGCCGCGCCGGCTTCCCTCCCGCTGGCGCATGCTGCCGCCCTTCCCGTGGCCGGCCTGACGGCATGGCAGGCGGTGTTCGAGCACGGGAAGGTGGCCGCAGGCCAGCGGGTACTGGTCAACGGTGCGGGCGGCGGCGTCGGAGGCTTCGTGACGCAGCTCGCCAAGCAGGCGGGGGCCGAGGTGATCGCGACGGCCAGTGCTCGGAGCGCCCAGGCGGTACGACGCCAGGGGGCGGACCAAGTGATCGACTACACCGCCGCACCGGTGGGTGCGCTGATCGAGGGGCAGGTGGACACCCTCCTGAACCTCGTCCCGCTGAGCCCGTCGGACGCCGCCGCTCTGGCGCCCGTGGTGCGGCCGGGCGGAAGGATCGTCTCGATCGCGACCCCGATCGAGCCGTCTGCGGACTCCGGGGTGAGCTCGATGCACATGGTCGCCCGGAACGATGCCGCACACCTGGCCGCGCTCGTGGAACTCGTCGACGCCGGCACGGTCACCGCCGTAGTGAGCAAGGCCGGACACGAGGCAAGGTCGTCATCGTTCCGTCGGATCACTGAGATGTGAGAGCTGAGAGGTAAGCGGGAGACGCCGAGTTGCTTCCGCGCCCGGGCGTCGCACCATGAAGACGTCGACCGCGTCCTCGGCCTCCACGGTGAACCCGTGGCGCTCGTACAGCCCGCGGGCGGCACTGCCCTGCAGGACATTCAGACGGACGAGCACTCGGTCGGCGTCGATCTGCTCCAGCAGGGTCCGCAGAACCGCCGATCCGAGCCCCCGGCCTTGGAAGACCGGAGCCAGGTAGAAGTGCTCCAGCCACCGCTCGTCCTCGGCCGGGCGCAGGGTGACGCTGCCCGCGAAGGCCCCATCGGCCACGATGACCGAGGTGTATTGCGGGGAGAACGAATCCCGCAGCCGCTGCCGGACCCCGTGTGCGTCGAACCGTCCCAAGCGCTCCAGGTCCGGACGCATCACCGTTGCCCGCAACTCGGCGATCGCCTCGACATCCGCCGGCTCGGCAGAACGCAGCGCCCATTCCGCGGGACGGCCCGGCCGTATCCCGCCCGCCCTCGACCTCGTATCCATGGGCCGGAGTATGTCAACGGCGCCGATCAGCGACCCGGCCGGGAGGATGCGCGACTCAGAGGTTGACGCGCTTCAGGTAGACCCTGCTGCGATGCGGGATGGTCTGGTACCAAACCATCAGGTGCTCGTCTTCGTACGTCCGCAACCGCATGGGCTGGGGATCCTCGTAGAGGCTGCCGCCCTTGGGGTCGATGGCCATCGACGCCAGGTCGACCAGGCCGTCCATCACGGTGGCGACCGCCTCCTGGTGCTCCGCGGGCATGTCCCCAAGCACCCACAGACGGCTGGGGTCACACTCCCACGCCCAGCCGCTGTCGTTCTCGACGCCTTCGCCCCGCGGAGTCACTGACCGATCTCGCGCTGCGCCTCGGCAAGGATGCGGCTGCTGATCTCCATGGCGTCCCGGAACTCTTGCTCGGTCGCGCTCGGGTCCCCCGCGACTCGCTCCGCCTCGTGCAGCGCCGCGGAGCGGGCCGGCCGGCGATGGATCGCCACATGCGTGGCCCACTTGATGAGGAAGAACCTCAACGGGTTGATGGCACCGGTCTCCGCCGCACGGTCGAACGCCTCGTTGCACTCCTTGTCGAACACGGCGAGGTTGGCCATGTCGATCCGGCGCACGGCGTCCCGGAGGGCTTCCCGTGTCATGGCAGGCTGAGGAATGAGCGGCCCGCCGTCTTCCAGGTGCTGTGCTGTCATCGCATCCTCCAGGGAACGCGGCCAGGATACTGGGCCGCGCATCTGAAAGCGGTCCGGAACGCAGAAAAGCCCCGCACCGAGCCCGTAAAGGGCTGGTGCGGGGCTTCCCGCAATGATTGTTCGGCGGCGTCCTACTCTCCCACAGGGTCCCCCCTGCAGTACCATCGGCGCTGAAAGGCTTAGCTTCCGGGTTCGGAATGTAACCGGGCGTTTCCCTAACGCTATGACCACCGAAACACTATGAAATTTGAACGCTGGCATTGACACAGCTGTTCGTTATTTCAGAACTAACACAGTGGACGCGAGCAACTGAGGACAAGCCCTCGGCCTATTAGTACCAGTCAGCTTCACCCGTTACCGGGCTTCCACATCTGGCCTATCAACCCAGTCGTCTACTGGGAGCCTTACCCTCTCAAGGAGGTGGGAATACTCATCTTGAAGCAGGCTTCCCGCTTAGATGCTTTCAGCGGTTATCCCTCCCGAACGTAGCCAACCAGCCATGCCCTTGGCAGGACAACTGGCACACCAGAGGTTCGTCCGTCCCGGTCCTCTCGTACTAGGGACAGCCCTTCTCAATATTCCTACGCGCACAGCGGATAGGGACCGAACTGTCTCACGACGTTCTAAACCCAGCTCGCGTACCGCTTTAATGGGCGAACAGCCCAACCCTTGGGACCGACTCCAGCCCCAGGATGCGACGAGCCGACATCGAGGTGCCAAACCATCCCGTCGATATGGACTCTTGGGGAAGATCAGCCTGTTATCCCCGGGGTACCTTTTATCCGTTGAGCGACGGCGCTTCCACAAGCCACCGCCGGATCACTAGTCCCGACTTTCGTCCCTGCTCGACCCGTCGGTCTCACAGTCAAGCTCCCTTGTGCACTTACACTCAACACCTGATTGCCAACCAGGCTGAGGGAACCTTTGGGCGCCTCCGTTACTCTTTGGGAGGCAACCGCCCCAGTTAAACTACCCATCAGACACTGTCCCTGATCCGGATCACGGACCGAGGTTAGACATCCAGCACGACCAGAGTGGTATTTCAACGGCGACTCCACAACCACTGGCGTGGCTGCTTCAAAGTCTCCCACCTATCCTACACAAGCCGAACCGAACACCAATATCAAACTATAGTAAAGGTCCCGGGGTCTTTCCGTCCTGCTGCGCGAAACGAGCATCTTTACTCGTAGTGCAATTTCACCGGGCCTATGGTTGAGACAGTCGAGAAGTCGTTACGCCATTCGTGCAGGTCGGAACTTACCCGACAAGGAATTTCGCTACCTTAGGATGGTTATAGTTACCACCGCCGTTTACTGGCGCTTAAGTTCTCAGCTTCGCAACCCCGAAAGGTCACTAACCGGTCCCCTTAACGTTCCAGCACCGGGCAGGCGTCAGTCCGTATACATCGCCTTACGGCTTCGCACGGACCTGTGTTTTTAGTAAACAGTCGCTTCTCGCTGGTCTCTGCGGCCACCCCCAGCTCACGGAGTAAATCCGATCACCAGTGATGGCCCCCCTTCTCCCGAAGTTACGGGGGCATTTTGCCGAGTTCCTTAACCATAGTTCACCCGAACGCCTCGGTATTCTCTACCTGACCACCTGAGTCGGTTTAGGGTACGGGCCGCCATGAAACTCGCTAGAGGCTTTTCTCGACAGCATAGGATCATCCACTTCACCACAATCGGCTCGGCATCAGGTCTCAGCCTTAATGAGGGACGGATTTGCCTACCCCTCGGCCTACACCCTTACCCCGGGACTACCACCGCCCGGGCTGGACTACCTTCCTGCGTCACCCCATCGCTTACCTACTACCACCTTGGATCGGCGGCTCCACCACTTTCCTTTCCCCGAAGGGTCCGGAACGGCTTCACGGCCTTAGCATTAGAGGATTCGATATTGGGCGTTTCAAAGCGGGTACCGGAATATCAACCGGTTGTCCATCGACTACGCCTGTCGGCCTCGCCTTAGGTCCCGACTTACCCTGGGCAGATCAGCTTGACCCAGGAACCCTTAGTCAATCGGCGCACACGTTTCTCACGTGTGTATCGCTACTCATGCCTGCATTCTCACTCGTGAACCGTCCACAACTAGCTTCCGCTGCTGCTTCACCCGGCACACGACGCTCCCCTACCCATCACAGCGGGCGTTGGCCCTATTGCTGCAATGACACGACTTCGGCGGTACGCTTGAGCCCCGCTACATTGTCGGCGCGGAATCACTTGACCAGTGAGCTATTACGCACTCTTTCAAGGGTGGCTGCTTCTAAGCCAACCTCCTGGTTGTCTCTGCGACTCCACATCCTTTCCCACTTAGCGTACGCTTAGGGGCCTTAGTCGATGCTCTGGGCTGTTTCCCTCTCGACCATGGAGCTTATCCCCCACAGTCTCACTGCCACGCTCTCACTTACCGGCATTCGGAGTTTGGCTAAGGTCAGTAACCCGGTAGGGCCCATCGCCTATCCAGTGCTCTACCTCCGGCAAGAAACACGTGACGCTGCACCTAAATGCATTTCGGGGAGAACCAGCTATCACGGAGTTTGATTGGCCTTTCACCCCTAACCACAGGTCATCCCCCAGGTTTTCAACCCTGGTGGGTTCGGTCCTCCACGAAGTCTTACCTCCGCTTCAACCTGCCCATGGCTAGATCACTCCGCTTCGGGTCTAGAGCGTGCAACTCAATCGCCCTATTCGGACTCGCTTTCGCTACGGCTTCCCCACACGGGTTAACCTCGCTACACACCGCTAACTCGCAGGCTCATTCTTCAAAAGGCACGCAGTCACGACGCATTGAGTAAACTCAATGCGCGACGCTCCCACGGCTTGTAGGCACACGGTTTCAGGTACTATTTCACTCCGCTCCCGCGGTACTTTTCACCATTCCCTCACGGTACTATCCGCTATCGGTCACCAGGGAATATTTAGGCTTAGCGGGTGGTCCCGCCAGATTCACACGGGATTTCTCGGGCCCCGTGCTACTTGGGAGATTCTTAAGCAAGCCGCTGATGTTTCGTCTACGGGGGTCTTACCCTCTACGCCGGACCTTTCGCATGTCCTTCGACTACATCAACGGTTTCTGACTCGCCGACCGGCCGGCAGACCGATCAAAAGAATTCCCACAACCCCGCATGCGCAACCCCTGCCGGGTATCACACGCATACGGTTTGGCCTCATCCGGTTTCGCTCGCCACTACTCCCGGAATCACGGTTGTTTTCTCTTCCTGAGGGTACTGAGATGTTTCACTTCCCCTCGTTCCCTCCACACTGCCTATGTGTTCAGCAGTGGGTGACAGCCCATGACGACTGCCGGGTTTCCCCATTCGGACACCCCCGGATCAAAGCTCAGTTGGCAGCTCCCCGGGGCCTATCGCGGCCTCTCACGTCCTTCATCGGTTCCTGGTGCCAAGGCATCCACCGTGCGCCCTTAAAAACTTGGCCACAGATGCTCGCGTCCACTGTGTAGTTCTCAAACAACGACCAGCCACCCATCACCCTGACCTATACAGATCAAGTTCACTGGGGCCGGCACTGAAGATCGCAACCTTACGGCCGTACCTTCAGGACCCAACAACGTGCCAAGCACGATCCCCCATCAGTGAGTCACTTTCCACGCCGAAGCAGTACTCGTGATCCATCCAGGAAACCGTGCCAACTAATCAACGTTCCACCCATGAGCTGACCGTGCAGAACATTTGTCTGCAATCGGTACTGTGCTCCTTAGAAAGGAGGTGATCCAGCCGCACCTTCCGGTACGGCTACCTTGTTACGACTTCGTCCCAATCGCCAGTCCCACCTTCGACAGCTCCCTCCCTTACGGGTTGGGCCACCGGCTTCGGGTGTTACCGACTTTCGTGACGTGACGGGCGGTGTGTACAAGGCCCGGGAACGTATTCACCGCAGCAATGCTGATCTGCGATTACTAGCAACTCCGACTTCATGGGGTCGAGTTGCAGACCCCAATCCGAACTGAGACCGGCTTTTTGAGATTCGCTCCACCTCACGGTATCGCAGCTCATTGTACCGGCCATTGTAGCACGTGTGCAGCCCAAGACATAAGGGGCATGATGACTTGACGTCGTCCCCACCTTCCTCCGAGTTGACCCCGGCGGTCTCCTGTGAGTCCCCATCACCCCGAAGGGCATGCTGGCAACACAGGACAAGGGTTGCGCTCGTTGCGGGACTTAACCCAACATCTCACGACACGAGCTGACGACAGCCATGCACCACCTGTATACCGACCACAAGGGGGGCACTATCTCTAATGCTTTCCGGTATATGTCAAGCCTTGGTAAGG
This sequence comes from Streptomyces sp. NBC_01351, assembly GCF_036237315.1. Taxonomy (GTDB): domain Bacteria; phylum Actinomycetota; class Actinomycetes; order Streptomycetales; family Streptomycetaceae; genus Streptomyces. The sequence goes on from NZ_CP108356.1 coordinate 3,910,074, forward strand.
TTCTTCGCGTTGCGTCGAATTAAGCCACATGCTCCGCTGCTTGTGCGGGCCCCCGTCAATTCCTTTGAGTTTTAGCCTTGCGGCCGTACTCCCCAGGCGGGGAACTTAATGCGTTAGCTGCGGCACCGACGACGTGGAATGTCGCCAACACCTAGTTCCCAACGTTTACGGCGTGGACTACCAGGGTATCTAATCCTGTTCGCTCCCCACGCTTTCGCTCCTCAGCGTCAGTAATGGCCCAGAGATCCGCCTTCGCCACCGGTGTTCCTCCTGATATCTGCGCATTTCACCGCTACACCAGGAATTCCGATCTCCCCTACCACACTCTAGCTAGCCCGTATCGAATGCAGACCCGAGGTTAAGCCTCGGGCTTTCACATCCGACGTGACAAGCCGCCTACGAGCTCTTTACGCCCAATAATTCCGGACAACGCTTGCGCCCTACGTATTACCGCGGCTGCTGGCACGTAGTTAGCCGGCGCTTCTTCTGCAGGTACCGTCACTTTCGCTTCTTCCCTGCTGAAAGAGGTTTACAACCCGAAGGCCGTCATCCCTCACGCGGCGTCGCTGCATCAGGCTTTCGCCCATTGTGCAATATTCCCCACTGCTGCCTCCCGTAGGAGTCTGGGCCGTGTCTCAGTCCCAGTGTGGCCGGTCGCCCTCTCAGGCCGGCTACCCGTCGTCGCCTTGGTGGGCCATTACCCCACCAACAAGCTGATAGGCCGCGGGCTCATCCTTCACCGCCGGAGCTTTCAACCCCCGCCCATGCAGGCAGGAGTGGTATCCGGTATTAGACCCCGTTTCCAGGGCTTGTCCCAGAGTGAAGGGCAGATTGCCCACGTGTTACTCACCCGTTCGCCACTAATCCACCCCGAAGGGCTTCATCGTTCGACTTGCATGTGTTAAGCACGCCGCCAGCGTTCGTCCTGAGCCAGGATCAAACTCTCCATGAATGTTTACCGGTAATCCGGTTCACACACACGAAAGAGCGGGCCAGTCTTGGTCGGAATAAGACCGACTGACCACAACGTCCTCGCTGTGTTGTTGCCTGCAAGCACTCCACGAGGGAGCCTTACAGGTCTTTTTCAAAGGAACCTCATCCACCGAAGTGGACGGGGTATCAACTTCTGGCGTTGATTTTTGGCACGCTGTTGAGTTCTCAAGGAACGGACGCTTCCTTCGTACTCACCCTCTCGGGCTTTCCTCCGGGCTTTCGTTCTGCTGTCTTGCGTTTCCGACTCTATCAGACTCTTTCGGGCCTGACTCCCAGTCAGCGGGGTTTGCCTTCCGGGCTGTTGGGCCCTTCCGACTCCCGAACTCTAGTGGATTTCCCGGACGATTCATAATCGGCCTTCGGAAATTCATTCGGGCATGCCGAATGCGTTCCCAGTGGGAGATCTTGCTGAGTTGGGTGCCGCAACGAGGCGGCGGGATTCGTTGTCGCCGAAACCTTCCGGCTCAGGGACAACTCGAAGAACCTTACGGAGTCGCAGGGTCTGTGTCAACTCCGGGTCAGCTGGGGGACTGGAGGTCCTCCACGCGGTCCAGCAGGCGGGTGAGCATGTCGCCCAGGACGCCGCGCTCCGCCGTCGACAGGTCCTGGAGGAGGTCCTCCTCGAAGACCGTGGCCGCGCGCATCGCGTCCAGCCACTTGCTGCGGCCCTCGTCCGTGAGCTCCACGATCACGCGGACGCGGTTGGACTCGTCCCGCTCACGAGTGACCAGGCCCTCCGCCGTCATGCGGTCGATCCGGTGGGTCATCGCCGCCGGCGTGAGGCCCAGCTGCTTGGCCAGCTCGCTCGGGCCCATCCGGTACGGGGACCCGGAAATGACGAGGGCCTTGAGGACCTCCCACTCCGCGTTGCTGATGCCCAGGGCCGCGGTCTGGCGTCCGTACGCGACGTTCATACGGCGGTTGAGGCGGCTCAGGGCCGAGACCACCTTCTCGACCTGGGGGTCGAGGTCCTGGAACTCGCGCTGGTAGACGGCGATCTGCTCGTCGAGGCTCGGCTCGTGGACGGGCGTAGTGCCGTCGGGGGTGTCACCCATGCGTCGAAGTATCGCATGAGGCCGTTGGCGTCTAACTCCTTCGATGTGTAGAGTTAAGGATTGAAGTTTAGGGATGAAGTCTTTCGGTCTTCAGTTACAAGGCAGGTGAGAAGTGACCAAGGTGATGGGCGCTGCGATGCGGCGGATCCAGGCCGGGAACGCGTTGACCGCGTTCGGCATCGGCTTCACGGTTCCGTACCTCTACATCTATGTGGCGCAGGTGCGAGATCTGGGCTCCATGGCCGCCACGAGCGCGTTCGTGGCGTTCGCCCTGGGCGCTCTCGTCGCGCTGCCCTTCACCGGTCGGGTCATCGACCGACGCGGACCCGTCCCCGTGGTCATGGCCGCCGCCGCTGCCGCTTCCGTGGGGGCGCTCTCGCTCGGGCTCTCCACGGGCCTCGTGCCCATCCTGTTGTCCGCCCTGGCGCTCGGCGCCGGGCAGGCCGTGATGCAGCCGGCGCTGGCCACGATGATCGTGTGGTGCTCGACGCCGGCCACTCGTACGCGGTCCTTCGCTCTGCAGTTCTTCATGCAGAACCTGGGGCTCGGGATCGGTGGGCTCATCGGTGGGCTCATCGTCGACAAGGACCGGCCCGCCAGCTTCATCCTGCTGTTCGGCATCGAGGCCGTGATGTTCCTGGTGCTGGCCGGGGTCATCGCCACCGTGCGGATGCCGCAGGCGCCGGGCTTCAAGGACGCCCGGCCGAAGGCGCCGGCTCAGGGTGGCGGTGGCTGGAAGCTGATGCTCCGGCACAAGGCCATGGTGCAGCTGTGCCTGCTCGGGTTCGTGCTGTTCTTCGCCTGCTACGGACAGTTCGAGTCGGGTCTGGCTGCCTTCGGTACCGAGGCCGCCGGGATCTCCCCCTCGACGCTCGGGTTCGCGCTCGCCGCCAACACCGGTGCGATCGTGCTCGCGCAGTTCGTGGTGCTGCGTCTGGTCGAGAAGCGCCGGCGGTCGCGGGTGATCGCGCTGGTGGGTCTGATCTGGACCGTGGCGTGGGTCATCGCCGGGTTCTCGGGGCTGGGGCACGGCAGCGCGGTAATGGCCGCCGCCGCGTTCATCACCACGTACGCGCTGTTCGGCATCGGTGAGGCCATGCTGTCGCCGACCGTCGCGCCGCTGGTGGCCGATCTGGCGCCGGAGGGTTCGGTCGGGCAGTACAACTCGGCGTTCGCGCTGGTCAAGCAGATGGCGCTGGCGCTCGGGCCGCTCGGGGTGCCGCTCGGTGCGGGTGTGCCGATGCTGTACATCGGAACCTTCGTGCTGGTGTCGCTCGGGATCGTCGGGCTGGCTCTGCGGCTCGGCAAGCAGCTGAGCCCCGAGCAGGACAACCCGTCGTTGGTGAGCAAGGTCGTGGCGCAGGGTGGGCCCGTGGTCGGCGCCCCCGTTCCGGCTGCGGTCGTGGAGCCCGCGCGCGTGTAGAGCGGCGTACGTATTACGTATGGCGTGTGCGGAGAGGCCCCGGTCCTGGTGGACCGGGGCCTCTCCGTGTCTTCGGCTACTTGTCCGGCAGGGCGAACTCGCACCAGACGGCCTTGCCGCCGCCCGGGGTGCGGCGGGAGCCCCATGCGGAGGCGATGGTGGCGACGATGGAGATGCCGCGGCCCGTCTCGTCGGCCGGTTCTGCGCGGCGGCGGCGCGGGAGGTGGTCGTCGCCGTCGGTGACTTCGATGATCAGCCGGCGGTCGGTGCGGCGCAGGCGCAGGCGCATGGGCGGGGTGCCGTGCTGGAGGGAGTTCGCGACGAGCTCGCTCGCGGCCAGGACGCCCAGGTCGCAGAGCTCTACCGGGAAGCGCCAGGAGGCGAGGACGCCCTGGGCGAAGGCGCGGGCGCGCGGGGCCGCTTCGATGCCGCCGAGGAGTTCCAGGGCGGCATTGTGGAAGAGCTCGGCGTCGGCGCCGGTGCGGGCGGGCTGCTGGAGGACCATCACGGCGACGTCGTCGTCGTGGTCGGCGTCCACGCCGAGGGCGCGCATCAGGCGGTCGCAGATGACGGCCGGGGTGCCCTGGGCGCCGGAGAGGGCGCGTTCCAGGGCGGCGACGCCCTCGTCGATGTCCTCGCCGCGGCGTTCGACCAGGCCGTCGGTGTAGAGGACGGCGGTGGAGCCGGGGCCCAGTGCGATGGTGCCCGAGGTGTGCAGCCAGCCGCCGGTGCCGAGCGGCGGGCCGGTGGGGTCGGCGGCTCTGCGTACGGTGCCGTCCTCGTCGCGGACCAGGATCGGGAGGTGGCCGGCCGAGGCGTAGGCGAGCAGGCCCTCGTTCGGGTCGTGGACGGCGTAGACGCAGGTGGCGATCTGGCTGGCGTCGATCTCGGCCGCGAGGCCGTCGAGGAGCTGCAGGACCTCGTGGGGCGGGAGGTCGAGGCGGGCGTACGCGCGGACCGCCGTGCGGAGCTGGCCCATGACGGCGGCGGCGCGGACGCCCCGCCCCATGACGTCCCCGATGACGAGGGCGGTGCGGCCGGCGCCGAGGGTGATGACGTCGTACCAGTCGCCGCCAACGGCCGCCTCGGTGCCGCCGGGCTGGTAGGTGGCGGCGACGCGCAGGTCGTCGGGCTGCTCCAGCTCCTGCGGGAGGAGGGAGCGCTGGAGGGTGACGGCTGCCTCGCGCTGGCGGCGCTCGCTCGCGCGCAGCCGCTCTACGGCTTCGGCGTGGTCGGTGACGTCGGCGAGGTGGATCAGGACGCCGGTGTGCGCCTCGGCTTCGCCGGCCGTCTCGGTCTTGGGGAAGTCGACCGGGGTGCAGGTGACGGTGTAGGTGCTGGTGCCGCCGGGTGCGGTTCGGTTCTTGGCGGTACGGGGCTTGCCGCTGCGCTGGACCTGGTCGAGGAGCGGGAGGAGGCCGAGGTCGCCCAGTTCGGGGAGGGCCTCGTGGGCGGGGGCGCCGGGGGTGCGGGTGCCAAAGCCGGCGGTGTAGGCCTCGTTGACGTACGCGACGTGGTGTTCGGGGCCGTGGACGAGGGCGACCAGGGCCGGGAGTCGGCCGATGACCTCGCGGACGGAGAGCTCGTCGAGGGAGGGCACCGCGGCGGGGATGCCCGTACGACGGGCCGTGGCGGAGCCGGTGCCGGAGACCGTGGGGTCGGCGGGGCCCCCGTCCGCGATGGGCGCGGACCGGTCGGTTCCGGGGTCGGCGCGGCCGCCGCGGGCGGCCGGAACCGAGCCTTCACCCCTCTTGGCCTGGGCGGCGGCGTGTTCGGTCCGGGCGGCGGCGCGGCGCTGCGTTCCGGGAAACCGGGCGCTCCAGCGCGTGAAGTTCACTGCGTTCAAGCCTCGTGGTGTCGCAAGTGGTCGCTGTGTCGCTCGTCGGGGTGGTCGCGGACTGGACGTTGTCACTCTGTGCAGGTGTGAGCCCACCTATGGTCACACGTCCAGTGTGGCCGACCGCACTGACAACGTCAGCCCTGGCTGTCCTGCGGGGGGTTGGGGGCGGGGTTCGGGGGTGGGTTCTTGGGGCCGCCACCTGCGGCCAGTTCGAATTCTGCCCTGGGGTGTTCGAGCGAACCCAGGGAGACGATCTCGCGCTTGAAGAGGCCGGAGAGAGTCCATTCGGCGAGGACGCGCATTTTGCGGTTGAAGGTGGGCACGCGGCTGAGGTGGTACATGCGGTGCATGAGCCAGGCGGGGTAGCCCTTGAGCTTGCGTCCGTAGACGTGGGCGACGCCCTTGTGGAGGCCGAGCGAGGCGACGGAACCGGCGTACTTGTGCGCGTACTCGGTGAGGACCTCGTCGCGCAGGGCGGCGATCAGGTTGTCGGCGAGGGCCTTGGCCTGGCGGACCGCGTGCTGGGCGTTCGGGGCGCATTCGCGGCCCGGTTCGGGGGCGGTGATGTCGGGGACGGCGGCGGCGTCGCCGGCGGCCCAGGCGTGCTCGACTCCCTCGACGGTGAGGAAGGAAGTGCAGGCGAGGCGGCCGCGTTCGTTCTTGGGGAGGTCGGAGGCGGCGAGGATCGGGTGCGGTTTGACGCCGGCGGTCCACACGATGGTGCGCGTCGGGAAGCGGGCGCCGTCGCTGAGGACGGCGACGCGGTTCTCGCAGGATTCGAGCCGGGTCTCCAGCCGCAGGTCGATGTTGCGGCGGCGCAGTTCGCGGACCGTGTAGACGCCCATGTCGGGGCCGACCTCGGGCAGGATCCGGTCGCTGGCCTCGACCAGCACCCACTTCATGTCCTCGGGCTTGATGTTGTGGTAGTACCGCGCCGCGTAGCGGGCCATGTCCTCCAGTTCGCCGAGGGCTTCGACGCCCGCGTAGCCGCCGCCGACGAAGACGAAGGTGAGGGCCGCGTCGCGGAGGGCGGGGTCGCGGGTGGAGGAGGCGATGTCCATCTGCTCGATGACGTGGTTGCGCAGGCCGATGGCTTCCGCGACGGTCTTGAACCCGATGGCGTAGTCGGCGAGTCCCGGGATGGGGAGCGTGCGGGAGATCGAGCCGGGGGCGAGGACGAGTTCGTCGTACTCGATCTCGATCGGGCCGGCTCCCTCGTCCTCGGTGGCGAGGGTGGCGACGGTCGCGGTGCGCTTGGCGTGGTCGATGTGGCGGGCCTCGCCGATGAGGATGCGGCACTTGGGCAGCACGCGGCGCAGCGGGACCACGACGTGGCGGGGGGAGATGGAGCCGGCGGCCGCCTCGGGGAGGAAGGGCTGGTACGTCATGTAGGGCTCGGGGGAGACCACCGTGACCTCGGCTTCGCCGGATCTCAGCTTTCTCTGGAGCCGGAGTGCCGTGTACATGCCTACGTAGCCGCCGCCGACGATCAGGATGCGCGTGCGGGGCGGGGTACCGGGGTCCGTGCCCCGCGAGTTAGCAGCCTTCACCATCCCATGACGCAACGTGGCTGGGAGTTTGTCCACAGGCCCGACAAATTGTGTGACCGGAGGTGGTGCCGGCGTGGGGTCGAAGCGGACCTTGGGTAGGGGTGGAACTGCGCAGGTCAGGGGGTGCGGAATGGAAGATTCCGGGAGTGTGTGAGGGAAAAGTGAGGATGAATGCTCCGATCGGGCGGTGCTCCGTCCGGGGCTGCCTCTTCTGAATTGACTCTGGCTCAACTATGTTCGTATCTCGTCGAGTGAGTAGGACCGGGCCCGAGACCGTGGCCCACTCGACATGAAGGCGGGGAGTGTCTCCGGGGGGAGACAAATGATTACCGGGGGAAACATATGAACATTTCCGATTTCCATGGTTCTGCGACCGCTCTTTCGGTCGAGAGCAACGGCCGCGCGCTCGCGAACGGCGCCACCACGCATGGCGTGGGCAGGTCCACGCCCCTGCGCGTCGATGCCCAGCGCAACCTGGAGCACGTGCTGCGGGCGGCCCGCGAGGTCTTCGGCGAGCTGGGCTACGGGGCTCCGATGGAGGACGTGGCGCGGCGCGCGCGCGTCGGGGTCGGCACCGTCTACCGGCGCTTCCCGAGCAAGGACGTGCTGGTCCGGCGGATAGCCGAAGAGGAGACCGCGCGGCTGACCGAGCAGGCCCGGACGGCGCTCGGCCAGGAGGAGGAGCCGTGGCAGGCGCTCTCGCGCTTCCTGCGCACCTCCGTGGCCTCGGGTGCCGGGCGGCTGCTGCCGCCGCAGGTGCTGCGGGTCGGCTCGGCGAGCGAGGACGGGGTCGAGGAGACGGAGGAGGCGCGGGTTCCGCACCAGCGCCAGGCTGCCGAGACGGCCGGCGGGGCCGCCGGTGCGGCTCCGGAGGCTCGGAGCGTCGCCGCGCGCATCGCCGCCGAGGACGAGCCCTCGGACGACTCGGGCGCGGGGGCTCTGCTGGAGGTCGTGGGGCAGCTCGTGGAGCGGGCCCGGGAGGCCGGTGAGCTGCGCGGTGACGTCACGGTGGCCGATGTGCTGCTGGTGATAGCGACGGCTGCGCCCGCGCTGCCCGATCCGGCGCAGCAGGCGGCGGCTTCGACGCGGCTGCTCGACATCCTGCTGGAAGGGCTGCGCTCCCGGACGGTGTGAGTGCCGGACGGTCCGGGTGCCGGACGGTGCGGGTGCCGGGCGTGCGGGTGCCGGGCGTGTGGTGCCGGATGGTGCGGGTGCCGGATGCGTCGCTTCGTTGACCGCTCTTTGGAGACCTTCGGGCTGACGTCCGTGGGGTTTTGTCGCCGGGCTGCTGAATTGTGCCCGGATGAGTGGATGGTATGGAGACGGGTCCGGCGCGCCTCCGCCGTGTGACACGCTTGATCGGTGGACCGGTTGAGTGTGTCGTTCGGGGGCGTCCGAGATGAGCGTTGACGGGCGGGAAGAGTCACTCGGTGGCGCCGGCGGCGAGGTCGTGGAGGGCACTCTGCCCGCGCGGCAGGTACCGGCCCAGCGCGAGCCCGGCGGGACCGGGGGCGAGCTGCCGCCGTCCGACGGTGACTTGATCGCCCGGATGCGTGCCGGTGACGACGGTGCCTACGAGGTGCTGTTCCGTCGCCACTCCGATGCCGTACGGCGCTACGCGCGGACCTGCTGCCGGGACGGGCACACGGCCGACGACCTGACCGCCGAGGTGTTCGCGCGGACGCTGCAGGCGGTTCGCGGCGGGGCCGGGCCGGACCAGTCGGTGCGGGCCTATCTGCTGACCACCGTGCGCAGGGTCGCTGCCGCCTGGGCGAAGACGGCCAAGCGGGAGCAACTTGTCGAGGACTTCGCGGTCTTCGCCGAGCAGGCCGCCGCGGGCTCCGGTACGGAGGGTGGCGCCGGGCTGTCGGGGCTGTCCGGCGACGACACCCTCGAACTCGGCGCGGACGTCCGGGCGATGCACGAGGCCGAGCAGTCCTTGGCGATGCAGGCTTTCCGGAGCCTGCCGGAGCGGTGGCAGGCCGTGCTGTGGCACACCACCGTGGAGGAGGCTTCGCCGAGTGCGATCGCGCCGCTGTTCGGGCTGAGCGCGAACGCGACCGCCGTGCTGGCCAGTCGGGCGCGGGAGGGGCTCAAGCAGGCGTACTTGCAGGCCCATGTGAGTTCGGCGCTGATCGAGGGCGGCGACTGCGCGCGGTACGCGGACCGGCTGGGCGCCTATGCGCGTGGCGGGTTGCGGATCCGGGCGGAGCGGGGGCTGCGCAAGCACCTGGAGGAGTGCGCGAAGTGCCGGCTGGCGGCCGGGGAGCTCAAGGACGTCAACGCGGGCATTCCGGCGCTGCTTCCGGTTGCGGTCATCGGGTGGTTCGCCGCCGGGTACGCGGCCAAGGCGGCCGGGGTGGTGGCCGGTGGGGCCGTCGCCGCGGGCGGGGCCGGGGCCGCCGCGGCCGCTGCCGGCGGGTCGACCGCCGGTGCCGGGGCGGCGGGTGCCGGTGCTGCCGGGGCCGGTGCTGCCGGGGCCGGAGGTGCCGGGGCCGGAGGTGCCGGGGCCGGTGCTGCCGGGGCCGGTGCTGCCGGGGCCGGAGGTGCCGGGGCCGCGGGTGGTGCTGCGTCGGGGGCCGGGGGTGCTGTGGTTTCCGAGGGGCTCGGGCTGCCCGCCAAGGCCGCCATCGCCGCCGGGATCGCGGTGGCCGCGGCGGCCGGGGTGGTGTTCGCGCTGACCGGGGACGATGTCGAGCCCCAGGCTCAGGCGAAGCCCGCGCCGACGGTCGCGGCGCCGGCGCTGCCGGAAGCCGCCTCGCCCTCGCCCGCCCCCTCGCCTTCGGCGGAGCCGGGCCCGCCCGGGCAGGAGCCGCCCGCGCGTGTCCACGTACCTCCACAGCCGGGGCCGAAGCCGACGCCGAAGGCGCCGGGTGCCGTCGCTCCCCCGCTGCCGAAGCCCTCCTCGTCCCCGTCTCCCTCGCCTTCGCCGAGCCGGGAGCGGCCTGCGCCGACGCCGCCCCCGAGCAAGCCGCCGAAGCCGGCGCAGGGGTTCCCGCTGGCCCGGCTCGACTACGCCGCATACGGGGACCATGACGGCCCGGAGTTGCAGGTCCGGCAGAGCAGTTGGGTGTGGCAGCGCCAGGGGCTGCGGGTGGGCGACAGGCGGTTCGAGCACGGGATCACGGTGAACTCCCATTCCTCGGTGCAGATCAAGCTCAACCGGCAGTGCACCTCCTTCTCCGCGCGGGTCGGGGTGGACGGCCTGTCGGCGCTCACCAACGGCCAGGTGCGGTTCTCCGTGTACGCGGACGGGCAGCGGCTGTGGCAGTCCGGCTCCCTCGGGTACGAGGACGGGCCCGCGTCGGTGAACGTCTCGCTGGCCGGGCGCTCGTCGCTGCGGCTGGTGGTGGAGCGGGCCGGGCCGGGTCGGCTGCCGACGCTCGCCAGCTGGGCCGACGCCGTGATCAGTTGCCGGTGAGCGCCGTGACCGGCCCGCTCGGGGAGAGCGCAGCGCCCGCGGCCTGCGCACGGGCGTAGCGGCGGCGAGGTTCCGGCAGCCGGTTACGGGGTGTCGCCGTGGGCTTCCAGGAGGGTGCGCAGGGCCGTGGCCAGGGTGGCGCAGGTGGCGCGGTCCAAGGGGGCCAGGAGCTGTTCGAAGTGGCGGAGATGGGCGGCCATCAGGGTCTCCGTGAGGGCGTGGCCGGCGGGAGTGAGGCGGATGCGGACCGCACGGCGGTCCTTGCCGTCCCGGACGCGTTCGACCAGGCCCTTCGCCTCCATGCGGTCGATGCGGTTGCTGATCGCGCCGGAGGTGACCATCGCGGCCGGGATGAGCGTGCCCGCGGTCAGCGCGTACGGCGGGCCCGAGCGGCGGAGGGTGGTGAGGACGTCCAGCTCACCCGGTTCCAGGTCGTGTTCGGTCACGAAGGCCTTGAGCTGCTTCTCCACGACCCGGTTCACGCGCTGGATCCGGGCCAGTACCTCGATGGGCCACAACTCCCCCGCCAGGTCGGGGCTCTCCGCCGCCCACTGGCCGACGATCATGTCCACCGCGTCACTCATGTCCGCTCACGTCCGATCTCGTCCCGTCTCGTCCCGACCACTTGGTGCTCGGCGTCGAGCGGCAAAGATAGATCAGTGCCGGGGGCGGGCCGAGCTCAGGAGAGTGCCGGTCGGTGTACCGGAACGCCCTCCGGGACCGCCCGGCGGCGGGCCGTCGAGGTGCCCGTCCAGCACGTGCCCCGGCGGGCGAGCAGGCGGTGCAGCCACAGCTCCATCGAGACGAGTTCCGCGAGCCCGTCCAGCGGGACCGGGCGCCCGTCCGCCGCGTCGAGCAGGGCCTGGCGCACGACGCGGGCCTCGATCAGGCCGGCGTCCGCGAGGAGCGGGGAGGCGAAGAGGTCGAGGAGGTCGGGCAGGGCTGCCCGGAGGCCGAGGCGGGTCGCCGTCTCGTTCGGGGTGTGGGCGGTGGCGCCCCAGCCCGAGGGGAGCTCGCGTACGCCCGCCGAGGACAGGACGCTGCGCAGGATCTCCGCCCGGGCCCCGGGCTGGACGCGCAGGGATTCGGGGAGGGCGCGGGCGGCCCGTACGACCTGGTTGTCGAGGAACGGGGCGTGCAGACGCTGGCTGCGGACCTCCACGGCCTGCTCGAACACCCGGTGGTCGGCGGCGTGGCGGGCCAGGACGGAGCGGGCGCGGGCCTCGCCGGGGCGCAGGGAGAGCGGGGGGCGGCCCGCGGCGGCAACCAGGCGGATCGATACTTCGGCGAGGGCCTCCCCGGTGAGCCAGCCCGCCGCAGGGCCGGGCCGGGACCAGGTCAGGGCGGCGAGGGAGGCGTCCACCGGACCGGAGGATCTCTCGGTGACCCCGCCCTCGCGGAGCCTGGCCGCGGCGGCTTCCATGCCCGCGCGGTACGTCGTACGAGAAAGTCTGCGGGCTGCCGAGTACACGGTGAGCGGCACGAGGAGGGATTCGCCGCCGGCTCCGGAGGCGGAGGCCGAACGGGCCAGGGCCGCGACCGGGCGCAGCAGGTGGCGGCGCCTGCGGTCCATCAGGAGGTCGGCCATGCGCGCCGGGTGGGCGTCGAGGACCTGGCGGGCGCCGTGGCCCGTGAAGTGGTCGGCGCTGCCGGCGGCCAGTCGGCGGCGCTCGCGGGCGGCGAAGACGAGGGAGGGGCCGGGTTCGTCGGTGAGGGGGCCGTCGAGGTCGGCGTACGGGAGGGCCTCCTCGGCGGCGGCCACCACGACGTGGTGCAGGCGCGGGTCGGCGGCGATGGCGCGGGCCCGTTCCAGTTCGGCCTCGCGGCCCTGCGGGGTGGCCAGGTCGTTGAAGGTGACGGCCAGCAGCCGCGCCCCGGCGGGGCTGCCGAGGGTGCCGGGCGCGCCGGGCAGACCGGCCGCCAGCAGGGCGAGGGTGGCGGAGGCGCTACCGCCGGAGAGGTCGGCGCCCACCCCTGGGGCCGGCGCGCCACGGGCGGCGCGCCGGTCGGCGGGGCCCATGCCGGGCACGGGGCCGGGATCGTACGGAGGCGGGGTGTCGGGAGCATGCCGGGGCGCCGTGAGCCGGGCGCGCACCGCGTCCACCAACGCTTCCCGTACGCCCTCCATCGCGCGCTCGGCGTCGGCCTCGGGGGCGGCCACGGCGAGGGAGGCGACGGGCTCGTAGCCGGTGATCTCCCGGGAGCCCTCGCGCAGGATGAGCGCGTGCCCGGGCGGGATGCGGCGGACCCCGGCGTACGGTGTGCCGTCGCCCAGTGCCTCGGGGCTGTCGGGGCACGCCAGCAGGGCGGCGAGGTGGCCGATGTCGAGCTGCGCCTCGATGAGGTCGGCGAGCGGGAGCGCGGCGGTGGCGTACGCGGTGCCGCTCGCCCAGGGCGTGTAGAAGACGGGCCGCGCGCCGGCGAGGTCGCCCACGACGGTGATGCGACGGCCGGCCTGCACGACGGCGGTGTAGCTGCCGGACCACTGGGTGAGGTGGCGCAGGGCCCCGCCGCGGGCGGCGTAGAGGGCGCGGCGCAGTTCGGCGTCGGTGGCTCCGCAGCAGCCGAGGACGGCGAGCCGGGTGAAGGGGTCGGCCGGGTCGGCGGTGAGGGTGCGGATCTCGTCGGGGCGCCAGTCGCCGACGGCCCAGAGGGGGTCGGGGTCGCCCCACAGGAGCTGGGCGCCGACGGGCTGGACGGTACGGTCGGCGTCCGCGCCCGGGTCGCCGGGGTGGGCGGCGTCGGCGATGCCGCCGTGCAGGGGGGCGCCGGCGGGGGCGTAACCGGGTTGGCCGGGTTGGCCGGGTTGGGCGTTCGCGTGGCGGCCGCCCTGGCCGTTCGCGCCGTGACCGCCTTGACCACCGTGGCCGTTCGCCCCGTAGCCGCCGTAGCCGCCGTGGCCGTTCGCGCCCGAGACACGACCGGCCGTGCCGAAGCTCGCGGCGATACTGCTCCAACCCACCAACCAGCGCACCGCCGCCTCCCCAGCCTGTGGGCACATGACCGGGGCACGGGCAGCACGGTCGGCGCTGAGGGCGCGGCCGCGGGACCCCGGGTGGCTCGGGTCCATGCTGCCACGGGACAGGCGTGCGAGAGTGGTTAAAGGGGGCGCACATGCAAACGAACACGCCCCGGCCACGCGGTATTTGACGTTCCGTTCCCACCGTCCCATAGGTCGGTTTCGGCCATTCTTCGGCGGTCTCGGGGGCCACCGAGCGCTGCCGCGGGCCGCCGCCGGCAGTCCGCGGCCGGACACGGGCGCGGTCGCGGGAGGCGGAATCCACCCCCCGGACCGGACCGCCACCCGCGGGGATTGAGGCAGCGGCATCCCCCGACCCGCCCGGTTCACGCAGCGGGCCGACCCACGCACCGCACATCGAATCGCCGGGCCCCCGTACCGGCCAGAGCGCACGGCCGGGCGCACGGCCACACGGCCGGAGCACACCGGGACGAGTGCGCCCCGGGCCCGGGGCCGGACCGGACTGTGCAAACGGACAACAATCCCGCCATACGGAAGTAGAGGCCTTAACGCTTGGGAGGCGGGGAACTACGCTGGGTTTACGAAATGCCGGGCGCCTATGCCCCGGCGGCGTATGCGTTCCGCGTGTGACGAGGGGTGGCGCATGTCCAGGGAGCTCCGCGAGCCCAATGAGAAGCTCGGCGCCGTCCTCGCCCTCGCGGGCATCAGCAACGCCGGGCTGGCCCGGCGCGTCAACGACCTCGGCGCGCAGCGGGGCCTGACCCTCCGGTACGACAAGACCTCGGTGGCCCGGTGGGTGTCGAAGGGGATGGTGCCGCAGGGCGCCGCTCCGCACCTGATCGCGGCCGCCATCGGCGCGAAGCTGGGCCGGCCGGTGCCGCTGCACGAGATCGGCCTCGCGGACGCGGACCCCGCGCCCGAGGTGGGCCTTGCCTTCCCCCGCGACGTCGGCGCGGCGGTGCGCTCGGCCACCGACCTCTACCGGCTCGACCTCGCCGGGCGGCGGGGCGGCGGCGGGATCTGGCAGTCACTCGCCGGCTCCTTCTCGGTGGCGGCGTACGCGACGCCCGCTTCGCGCTGGCTGATATCTCCGGCGGACGGCTCGGTGGGACGCGAGGCGGGGGTTACCGCACAGGGCTCCCCGGCGCACGGTCCCCCGGCGCAGGGCTCCCCGGCGCAGGCCCCCTCGGTACAGGGCCCCTCGGTACAGGGCCCCTCGGTACAGGCCCCCTCAGTACAGGGCCCATCCGTGCACGGTCCCTCCACGCACGACAGCGCCGTGGCGGACGGCGCGACGCCCTCGGAAGCCCCCGGGCGCGTGGGACCCGCAGGCCCCCCGGCTCCCCAAGGCCTCGTACCGGAACCGCCGTCCACCGTTGTGCCCGCCCAGCCCGGGCCCGAAACTCCGCGCGACCATGCCCAGCGCGTGGGCCACAGCGATGTGACCAAGCTGCGCGAGGCCGCCGAGGACGCGCGCCGCTGGGACTCCAAGTACGGCGGCGGGGACTGGCGTTCGTCGATGGTCCCCGAGTGCCTGCGGGTGGACGCGGCCCCGCTGCTGCTCGGCTCGTACAGCGACGAGGTGGGCCGCGCACTGTTCGGCGCGACCGCCGAACTGACCCGGCTGGCCGGGTGGATGGCCTTCGACACCGGCCAGCAGGAGGCCGCGCAGCGCTACTACATCCAGGCGCTGCGCCTGGCCCGCGCGGCCGCCGACGTGCCGCTCGGCGGGTACGTCCTGGCCTCGATGTCCCTCCAGGCGACCTACCGGGACTTCCCGGAGGAGGGCGTGGACCTCGCGCAGGCCGCCGTCGAACGCAACCGGGGCCTGGCCACCGCCCGCACCATGAGCTTCTTCCGCCTCGTCGAGGCGCGCGCGCACGCGAAGGCGGGCGATTCGTCGGCCGCCGGGGCCGCGCTGCGGGCGTCGGAGGGCTGGCTGGAGCGGGCGCGGGACGGCGATCCGGATCCGACCTGGCTCGGCTTCTACTCGTACGACCGCTTCGCGGCGGACGCGGCGGAGTGCTACCGGGACCTGCGGCTGCCCCGCCAGGTGCGGCGCTTCACGGAGCAGGCGCTGTCCCGCCCCACCGAGGAGTTCGTGCGCTCGCACGGGCTGCGGCTCGTGGTGAGCGCGGTCGCGGAGCTGGAGTCGGGCAACCTCGACGCGGCGTGCGCGGCGGGCACCCGGGCGGTGGAGGTGGCGGGCCGGATCTCCTCGGCGCGGACGACCGAATACGTACGGGACCTGCTGCACCGTCTGGAACCGTACGGGGACGAGCCGCGCGTGGCGGAGCTGCGCGAGCGGGCCCGGCCGTTGCTGGTGGCGCCGGCATAGGGGTGGGAGCCGGGGGCCCTCATGGCCGCGTTGTCGGTGGCGGGGTGCAGTATGCAGGGGTGGGAGGTGTCGGCGTGGGCGTGGGCGGTGGCGTGGACTGCGATGTGCTGGTGATCGGCGGCGGGATCGTCGGCCTGTCGACGGCGCATGCCCTGTCGCGGCTGGCTCCGGGGACGCGGGTGGTCGTCCTGGAGAAGGAGCCCGGTCCGGCGCGGCACCAGACGGGCCGCAACAGCGGGGTGATCCACAGCGGGATCTACTACCGGCCCGGGTCGCTCAAGGCGCGCTTCGCGGTGCGCGGTGCGGCCGAGATGGTCAAGTTCTGTGCGGAGCACGGGATTCCGCACGAGGTGACGGGCAAGCTGATCGTCGCCACCGAGCGGGACGAGCTGCCGCGCCTGCACGCCCTGGTCCAGCGCGGCCGGGAGAACGGCATCCCGGTGCGCGAGCTCGGCCCGGCGCAGATCTCGGAGTACGAGCCCGAGGTGCGCGGCCTGGCCGCGATCCACGTCGGCAGCACCGGGATCGTGGACTACGGCCGGGTGAGCGAGCAGCTCGCGGAGTCCTCCGGTGCGGAGATCGTCTACGGCGGCGCGGTGGACCTGATCTCGCGCCGCCCCTCCGGCGTGGCCGTCCGCACGACGTCCGGCCTCGTGGTGCGCGCGCGGATCCTGGTGAACTGCGCGGGCCTGCAGTGCGACCGGATCGCCCGGCTGGCCGGGGACGACCCGCAGATGCGGATCGTGCCGTTCCGGGGGGAGTACTACGACCTGATCCGTCCGGAGCTGGTCCGGGGGCTGGTCTACCCGGTGCCCGATCCGGCGTTCCCCTTCCTCGGAGTGCACCTGACCCGGGGAATCGGCGGCGGCGTCCACGTCGGGCCGAACGCGGTGCCGGCGCTGGCGCGGGAAGGCTACGGCTGGTCCGTGGTCCGGCCGCGTGACGTGGCCACCGAGCTGGCGTGGCCGGGCTCCTGGCGGATGGCCGCGCGGCACTGGCGGTACGGGGCGGGCGAGATCCACCGCTCGCTGTCGAAGCCGGCCTTCACCCGCGCGGTGCGGAGGCTGCTGCCGGCCGTCTCCGCCGAGGACCTGCGGCCCGCTTCGGCCGGGGTGCGGGCGCAGGCCGTGCTGCGGGACGGGAGCCTGGTGGACGACTTCCTGATCCGCGAGGCGCCGAGGACGGTGCACGTGCTGAACGCGCCGTCGCCGGCGGCTACCGCTTCGCTCCCGATCGGGCGCGAGATCGCCGCCCGCGCGCTGCGGCTGCTCCGCTCCGCCTGACCCCCTCGGCGAGGTACCGGCCGCCGCTGCGCGGAGCTTCTCCCCGCCCCGCCCTTCCTCCGTTCCCCGGGCTCTGCCCGGACCCCGCGCCTCAAGCGCCGGCGAGGCTGCAGGACCTGGGGCTCTGCCCCAGACCCTCCCCCAGACTCCGTCCGGGGGGACCCCCGGTCCTCAAACGCCGGGCGAGCTGGATTTGGCCGCACCCGGCACGGCGCGGCCCCCGGCGTAGAATCTCGGCATTGTGTCTGATGCCCTGAACCCCCCGCCGCCCAGCCTCCCGGACGACTCCGCGCCCGAGGCGTCCTCGTACGTGCCGCCCAAGTGGCGGACCGAGCCCCGGTTCCCCGACGGGCCCGCGCCGGACCCGGCCGGTTCGCACCACGAGCGGCGGATCCGGAGCTTCCAGCCCCGGCGCAGCCGGGTCACCACCGGGCAGGGCGAGGCCCTGAAGCGGCTGTGGGGTACCTGGGGGCTGGACATCGACGGCCACGAGGTCATCGACCTGAAGCGGCTCTTCGACGGGCTGCCCGTGGTCCTGGAGATCGGCTTCGGCATGGGCGAGGCCACCGCCCAGATGGCCGCCGCCGACCCGGGCACCGGCATCCTCGCCGCCGACGTGCACACGCCGGGGCAGGGCAACCTGCTCGCCCTCGCCGAGCGGGGCGGGATGACGAACGTGCGCGTGGCCAACGGCGACGCGATCATCCTGCTGCGCGAGATGCTGCCGCCGGACTCCCTGGCCGGGATCCGCGTGTACTTCCCGGACCCCTGGCCCAAGGCCCGCCACCACAAGCGCCGGCTGATCCAGCCCGAGTTCCTCACGCTGGCCGCCACTCGCCTGGCCCCCGGGGCCGTGCTGCACTGCGCGACCGACTGGGAGCCGTACGCCGAGCAGATGCTCGAAGTCCTCACCGCTCACCCGGACTTCGAGAACACGCAGGCCGATGGCGGTTACGCGCCGCGCCCCGACTTCCGGCCGCTCACCCGGTTCGAGGGCCAGGGCCTCGACAAGGGGCACGTCGTGCACGACTTGCTCTTCCGTCGCACCGAGAACGCCAGTAGCGCCAATAGCGCCAAGAACTGACAACGTCACTCCCCGTGTCAGACCCACTCTGTAGGGTCATCATGTGTTCCGAGCGCTCCCCCTTGTGCTCGCACGCCCGTCGGGCACGGTCCGCACGGGCGTGCTCGTCACCTTGCTCGCCACCACCGGGGTCGCGATCCTCGAACTCGTGCGGGAGCAGACCGGCACCCCCGGCTTCTTCGTCGGCCTCGGTCTGGCCCTGCTGCCGGTCGCGCCGCTCATGGCGGCCTTCCGGTGGCTCGGCCGGGCCGCGCCCGCGCCCTGGCCGCAGTTGCTGTTCTGCTTCGGCTGGGGGGCCTGCACCGCGGCGCTGATCGCGATACTGGCCAACAGTTTCGCCACCGAGTGGATAGCCGCGACCACGGCCGATCCCGCCGACGCGGACACGATCGGCTCGGTGGCGATCGCCCCGGTGGTGGAGGAGAGCGCCAAGGCGGCGGCCCTGCTCCTCGTCTTCGTGTTCCGAAGACGGCAGTTCACCGGCCCCGCCGACGGTTTCGTGGTGGCCGGCTTCACCGCCACCGGCTTCGCCTTCACCGAGAACATCCTCTATCTCGGCAATGCCTTCGGTGAGGACCTGACCGAAGGCACCGGCGTCCTGGACTCGGTGACCGCCGCGACCTTCTTCGTGCGGATCGTGCTGTCGCCGTTCGCGCACCCGCTGTTCACGGTGCTGACCGGGCTCGGCTTCGGCGCGGCCGCGCTCAGCACCCGCCGTTCCCGCAGGTTCGCCCTGCCGCTGCTCGGCCTGGCGGCGGCCATGTGCGCGCACGCCCTGTGGAACAGCTCCTCGCGGTTCGGGGAGTACGGGTTCTACGTGGTCTACGGCTGCGTGATGGTCCCGGCGTTCGCCCTGCTGGTGTGGCTGGCGGTCTGGATAAGGCGGCGGCGGCTGCGCGCCGTCGCCCACGAGCTCGCGGAGTACGCGGCGGCGGGCTGGCTCGCGCCCGCCGAGGTCCCGGCGCTGGCCTCGATGCCGGCCCGGTCGCTGGCCCGCGCCCTGGCCCGGCGCAGCGGGGGCCGGGCGGCCGGCCGCGCGGTCGCCCGGTACGAGGAGGATGCGGCGGCGCTGGCCCTGCTACGGAACCGGGCGCGCCGCGGCGGCCCGGCGCGGGAGCCGGATTTCGCCGGACGTGAGCGGGAGTTGCTGGGCCGGCTGTGGCTGCGCCGGGCGACGGCGGGTCCCGCGCTGGCCCGGGCAGCGGTGCTGGAGGAGCTGTTTCCGCCCTGGTTCGACCCACTGGCGGCACCGCCGGCCGCAGTGCCCGGCCCCCGTACCCCAGGCCCCGCCGCAGACCCCGACCCCGACGCTGCCCCGGGACCCGCCCCGGACCTCAGACGTTCAGGCCCTTGGACTCCAGCCAGGCCAGGGGGTCCACCGTCGAGCCGCCCTTGCGTACTTCCAGGTGCAGATGGGGGCCGGTGACATTGCCGGTGGCGCCGACGCGGCCGATGGTGTCTCCGGCGCCGACCGACCCGGAGGTCACCGACATCGAGGAGAGGTGGCAGTACCAGACCTCCGTGCCGTCCTCGAGCTCCAGCACGATCCGGTAGCCGTACGCCCCGGACCACCCGGCAGAGGTGATCTTCCCGGCGGCCACGGCCTTGACCGGGGTGCCGGTGGGGGCCGCGAGGTCGAGGCCGGTGTGGTACCCGGAGGACCACATGGAGCCGGCGACCCCGTAGTGCGAGGTGATGGTGTAGGCGGAGGTGGGCAGCGAGTAGCTGCCGGCCAGCTTGGCGAGGCGCTCCTGCTCGGCCTTGGCCGCTGCGGCCGCGGCGGCCTCCTCGGCGGCCTTGGCCTCGGCCGCGGCCTTCGCCTCGGCGGCGGCCTTCGCGTCCTCGACGGCCTTCTGCGCCGCGTCCAGCTTCGCCTTGGCCTCCTGCGCGGCGGCGTCCCGCGCGGCCTGCTCGGCCTCCGCCTGCGCCTGGGCCTCGGCGGCGTCCTGCTGGGACTCGGCCTGCTGGAGGATGCGGTTGCGCAGCACCTCGCCGGCGTCCGCGCGGCGGTCGGCCTGCTGCGGGATGATCCCGGTCTTCCCGGCCTCCGCGCCCGCCTTCCGCGCGTCGCCCCCGGAGCCCCCCTCGGCGGAGAAGTCGCCGTCCATCACCTCGGGCAGCGAGGGGAGGTCCGACAGCGAGGGGAGGGATATCGCGACCTGCGGCCGGTCCTGCGCGGTGGCTATGCCGCCCGCGCCGACGGCCGCGATGACGCCGACGCCCAGCACGGTGGAGCTGCGCGCGAGTCCCCCGCGCTGGCGGGCGACGCGGTGCTTGCCCCGTACGGGACGGACCGAATCCTCGGTGGGATTCCACTCGCCCCAGGCGCCCGCGGTAGGCGGCTCCTGGTTCTCGATGCCTTCGGGGGCAGGCAAGTTGGAGGCCACCGGGGCACACTCCTCATTGACACGCACGCGCACGGCGCCGTCTCTTGCGACGGCTGGGACGACCGCGCTGCGTTATCGAAAGGTAATAGACGCAGGGGAGTGATTCCAAGCTGTTGCGATTGATCGTTCCTACCAATCGGCCACTCAACGACCGGCTCTGGCCAGGGCTTTTCGCAATAGAAGGGGATCAACTCGGGCAATATTCGGACCGTTCCCCCGCCCCTTCCGCCACATCCAAAAAATGACGGCCCGTCAATTCACTCGCTGAGAGCGCCCTTCCCTCTACGCAGCGTCACTTCACCGAGCCGAGCGCCGCCCCCCGCTACGCACTGCCCTCCCGGCGCACCACGGGTACGGTCCTTCGCCGCTTCGGCTGCCCCCGCCCGGGCCGACCCACCGCGAGCAGGGCCATGTCGTCCGTCGCCCCGCCGCCCGTGTGCCGGCGCACATCGCTGCTGAGCGCGCCGAGCAGCTCCTGCGGCCCGGGGAAGATCCGCCCGCGCAGCCGGTCCGCCGGATCATAGAAGTCGCCCGCCAGGTTCCGGGCCTCGGTCAGGCCGTCCGTGAACAGCAGCAGGGTGGTCCCCGCCGGGAAGGCCCACTCCTGAGCCGCGTCCGGCCACCCGCCCAGTTCCCCCATCCCGAGCGGCAGTGCGGGCTCCGCCGAGGCGAGCACGGCCAGTTCCCCGTTCGCGTGCAGCAGCAGCGGCTCGGGGTGGCCCCGGTTGAGCAGCCGCAACATCCCCGCTCCCGCCGGGATCTCGCCGAGCACGCACGTGGTGAACCCCTCGACCGCGTCCAGACTGTCGCGCCGGGCGCCCTCCCGGGCCAGGGCCCGCTCCAGCCGCTGCGCCACGCCCTCCAGCGTCGGCTCGGTCTCCGCCGCCTCCCGGAACGCGCCGAGGACCACCGCGACGGCCTCCACCGCACCCAGCCCCTTGCCCCGTACGTCGCCCACCGCCAGGCGCACTCCGTACGGGGTGTCCTGGACCGCGTACAGGTCCCCGCCGATGAAGGCGTCGGCCTGCGCGGCCTCGTAGCGCGCGGAGACGGACAGCCCGGCGATCCGCTCGGCGGGCGTCGGCAGCACCGCCCGCTGCGCGGCTTCGGCGATCTCGCGTGCGGAGGCCAGCCGTTCACCACTGCGCCGCACCACCCGGTTGATCAGGATCGCCAGCCCGGAGACGGTGACGACGGTGGCCAGCTCGGTGAGCGCCGCCACCTCCCAGGACGTGCCGTGGTAGATGTGCAGCGCGAACACCGCGAGCGAGGCCAGTACGCCGATCAGTGCGGCGCCCCGGAGGGTGAGGAGGGGAGCGGCGACCAGAGGGGCCGCCGAGAAGAAGGGGGATCCGGTGAAGCTGGGCGGGGTCGTCAGGTCGAAGACGAGGCCGAACCCGATGAGTACGCACGGCAGCGCCCGCAGGAGTTGCGTCACCACCCCGCTCCCGGCTCCGCCCGCACGGTCGTCCACGTCGCCCTGCCGGCCCAGCCCCACCACGCTGTTCTCCTGCCGCCGGGTCCCTCGCCCCCTCAAGGCTGGCGGTAGGGACGGTCGTACGGCGACCCGGCGGCGGCCGTACGGGTGAACGGGCGCGCGGGCGGCGGCCGTACGGGGCGAACACGACGGCGACGGAACACGACGCGACAACACGACGAAGGCCCGGCTCCCCTGAGGGAACCGGGCCTTCATACTGAGTAGCGGGGGCAGGATTTGAACCTACGACCTCTGGGTTATGAGCCCAGCGAGCTACCGAGCTGCTCCACCCCGCGTCGGTAAACACAACTCTACGCCATCCGGGGCGGCCTCTCCGCCAATTACCCGCCCACCCCCCGTCGCGCCCACATAAGAGCAGGTCAGAGCCTTGCATCTGGGTTTAGTTGAGATCGCGTCATGCCCGGGACACCGCCGCAGGCCGGGCGGGCAGCAGCTCGGTGACGACGAAAGCGACCACGGCCGCCAGGATCACGACCGGCATCATGGCGGTGCTGCCCAGGAGCAGGACCACGAGGACGACGCTGCTCACCGGGAGCCTCAGCATGGTCGCCGCGGCCGCCGCCATCCCCGCCGCCATCCCCGGTACGGGGCCCAGCCCGGGCAGCGGCGCGAGGAGGACCCCCGCCGCCGCGCCGAGGAAGAGCGTGGGGAACACGGGCCCGCCGCGCAGGCTGCCGAGGCAGAGCGCGTAGCCGATGCCTTTGAACAGCAGGACGGCGATCAGCGCGCCCACGCCCCAGGACTGCGGGTCGGCGGCCAGTTCGCCGATGGTGCTCTGACCGGAGGACGCGACCTCGGCGGGCGAGCGGCCGGTGATCAGCGCGTAGAGGGCGGCGCAGACGGCAGCACCCAACGCGCACTGGACGGTCCGCACGAAGGGCCGTCCGGCGACGTAAGCGGCGACCCGCCGGGCCCCGGCCACCACGGGGTGCAGGCAGACGGCGAGGGCCACGGCGATGACCAGCGCCCAGAGCACGTCCCCCACGTCCAGCCGCGGGATCGGCGTGGAGAGGTTCAGCGAGAGGTCCCCGGTCCCGAGCCCCGTCCAGTGGCCGAGGCCCGTGAACACCAGGGACCCGACCCCGCTGGAGAGCAGGGCCGGCAGCATGACCGCGAACAGCCGCGGCCCGCCCACGCCGGCCACCTCGATCAGCAGCACCGCGGCGATCAACGGGTTGCCGAAGATCGCGGAGACGGCCGCCGCGGCTCCGGCGGCGCCCAGGAGGGCGGTGCTCTGCGCCGTCGCCGGCATCTGCGCGAGGTCGCGGAACACCAGGGCCAGCCCGCCGCCCAGCGCGATCAGCGGGGCCTCGGGCCCGAGGACGGCGCCGAACGGCAGGGCGAACAGCGCCGCCAGCAGCACCCCGGGCAGCGCGGCCGAGGAACTGCCCCCCAACTGCACGCCGGCGGCGGGAACGTGCCCGCCGGCGCCCGGCATGTGCGTGACGACGAGGCCGACGCCCACGCCGGCCACGAGCAGCAGGGGGATCGGCCACCACCAGGGCGGGGTGTCCCAGCCGAGCGCCTGCGGGAGGTCGCCCCACAGCGCGTACTCCAGCTCGCGGAGCATGACGAGGAGCCAGAAGGCCGCGAGGGACACCGGAATGCCGATGAGGGCGCAGAAGGCGAGCATCTTCAGATAGCCGGGACTGCGGAGGATCTTCCGCAGGACGTCCGGTTCCTGCGGCTGGTCATCGCTCGCAGGCTGATCGGATCGAGAACGCGGCTCCGCCATTGATCACTTCCTTCCGTCCCGCGATGATCCACCGGAGCGGCCGCCGCCGCCCGTCGAAAACAGCCGATATGTGCGATTTTCCCCAACCGCTCGGGCAAGGTGGTCACAGCCGTCGGGAGTCCGCCGAGCCCTGCCCAGCGAGGAGTTCTGCCGTGTCCGAGTCCGAACCGAATGCCCGGTCGCGTCTGCTCGCCGCGCCCGGCTGGATGCGCAGGCACACCCCGCTGCTCGGCCGGCTCGTCGACCAGCTCGCGGCCGTCAACGTGCTGGACTGCGCGACCAGACTGGCCGCCCAGGCCTTCCTCGGCGCGATCCCCGCCCTGTTCGTCCTCGGCGCGATCGCACCCGATTGGGTCCAGGAGCAGTTCGTCTCGTCCATCCGCACCACGCTGGGACTCCAGGACGCCGCGCTGGATCAGGTGCGGTCCGTGTACTCCGCCACCGACGCGACCGCCGCGGCGAGCACCGGCGCGGTGGGGGTCGTGGTGACGCTGCTGTCGGCGACCGCCTGCAGCCGCGCCCTGCAGCGGATGTGCGAGCGCTCCTGGCACCTCCCCAAGGCCAAGGCCCGGCTCGCCGCGTGGCGCTGGCTGGCCTGGATCGGCGTCTGGCTGACCGCCCTGCTCTTCCAGGGGCCGGTGCAGGACGCCTTCGGCAGCGGCCGGCTCACCGGCCTCCTGCTGGCCGTGGTCAGCGGCACGGCGCTGTGGTGGTGGACCCAGCACCTACTGCTCGGCGCCCGCGTCCCGTGGCTGCCGCTGCTGCCCGGCGCGGTACTGGCCGGGGTGGGGCAGCAGTTGCTTTCCTCGGCGTCCCAGATCTACATGCCGCACGCCGTGGAGCGCAGCATGCAGCAGTTCGGCAGCCTCGGCTCGGTCTTCGTGCTGCTGTCCTGGCTGATCATGCTGTTCGTCGTCATCACGGTCGCCGTCGCCGTCGGGTACGTGGTCGCGCGCGAGCCCCTCCCGGCCCGCTGGCTGCGCACGCCGATGGACCCGCTGCCACCAGCACGGTGACCGCGGCCGCCGCCGTACGCCGCTACTCCCGCTCGGCGTGCCCCCTGCGGCCGCCGGCCGCCGGCCGCGCGAAAACAACGCCGCGGCCGCCGCACAACCGGCCGGGTGATGACGGACCATCGGCCCCTTCCCGGGCCCCTCTCCACCGGCGGCCGTTCCGCCGGACGGGTGAGGGCGGCCGTTCGCCGGCCACGCCCGGGGTCAGCGCGGGCGTCCCCGCCACCCGGAGGGTCCACCCGGGAACGATGGACTTCCGCACCTGACTGGAGCGCACCGGTGCGTCTCGGATCTCCGCGTTCCTGGACTCCACGCGCACCGCACGACAGGACGCGTGAGACGGCGGTGCCGCCGAGGATGCGCGCGCACCCACCACCCCGGGCACCCTGACAGTTTTTCTTGTCAATCAAATTCTCGACAGGTAATCTTGTCAGTATGGATGATTCGGTAGCGATCCCGACCCCGGACAAGAACGACGCGAACTTCTGGACCACCGTGACGACCCTGGTGGAGCCCGCCTGGAGCGAACCCACCGAGGACGATGCGTTCACCATGGACGACGAAGTGCTCGCCGCGGTCCGGGCACTGGCCGAACGGATCTCGACACGTGCGCTGGCCTACCGCACCGCCCACAAGCCCTTCGACCCCGCCCTGATGGCCGCCCCCGACGTGCAACTGTCGCTGCTGCGGGCGCTGTACGAAGCCAAGCGGTCCGTCGACCGGCTGGCGGAGAGCGCCGCCACCGTCGCCGGCCGCAGCGGAGCGAACTACTCCCAACTGGGAGCGGCCTGGGGCGGCATCAAGCGCCAGTCCGCCCGCCTCAAGTGGCCCCACGCGGTGGTCAGGAGGTCCGCCGGCGAATCCATCCCGCTTGGCTACGCAGGCGGTACCGCCGTCGTCCACCACGACCCGGACGCCGACGCCTGGTGGTACAGCGCCACCGCCGCGGACCGGCAGGAGGAGGAGTCCGAGGCCGTGCACACCACTTACGCCGAGGCCATCGCCGGGGCGACCGAGTTCCTCCTGGCGCACGCCCAGCCCAACCGGCAGGACTCCGCACGCCCCTGACCCGCCTGACGCAGCTGACGCACCTGACGCACGTGACCCGGAAACGACCGAGCGCCCCACCCGGCAGAAACCGGATGGGGCGCTCAGTGCCAGGTCGGAGGAGGTATCCCCCGCCCGGGAGCGGTAGGCCATGTCGGACTCGAACCGACAACCAACGGATTAAAAGTCCGCTGCTCTGCCAATTGAGCTAATGGCCCTCCATGTGCTCACCCCAGAGCATAGCCGCAGAGCGCCCGTCAGCCGATCGGGTATCCGCTGCCCGGCCTGTCGGCATGCGAAAGGGCCCCTACGAGCGAGTCGTAGGGGCCCTGTCACGCGATCAGATCAGAACCGACCGTCAGCCGTTGCGCTTCCAGCGCGGCTTGTCGTCGCGGCGGCCGCCGAAGGAACCGGTGGAACCGGAACCGGAGGGGCGGTGGTCGTCGCGGCGGCCATACGGACGGTCGCCGGCGCCGCCGGAGCGGAAGCCACCGGACGGACGGTCGTCACGACGGTCACGGTTGAACGGACGGTCGCCGCCACCGGAGCGGAAGCCGCCCGAGGACTGGCGGTCGTCACGGTTGTAGGTGCCGTTGCCCGTGGACGGACGGTCGCCGCCGGAGCGGAAGCCGCCACGGTCGCCACCGCGGTCGTCACGGTTGAAGCCACCGGACGGACGGTCGTCACGACGGAAGCCACCACCGGTCGGACGGTCGCCACCGGAACGGAAGCCACCGGACGGACGGTCATCGCGGCGGAAGCCACCACCGGTCGGACGGTCGCCACCGGAACGGAAGCCGCCACGGTCGCCACCGCGGTCGTCACGGTTGAAGCCACCGGACGGACGGTCGTCACGACGGAAGCCACCACCGGTCGGACGGTCGCCACCGGAACGGAAGCCGCCACGGTCGCCACCGCGGTCCCCGCGGTCATCGCGACGGAAGCCACCACGGTCACCGCCGCGGTCGCCACCGCGGTCGTCGCGGCGGAAGCCGCCACGGTCACCGCCGCGGTCGCCGCCACGGTTGTCACGGCGCTCGAAGTTGCCGCGGTCGTCGCGCTGGGCGCGCTGCTCCTCGCGGCGCTCCTGCGCGGCCAGTTCGGCGGCAGCGGCAGCGGCGGCAGCCGCGACCTCGGCCTCGGCGGCCTCGGCCACCTCGGCGACAGCGGCCTCCGGGTCCTCGCCACGCTCACGCGCGGAGCGGGCGACCAGGCGGTCGGCCTCCTCGCGCAGCTCCACGGCACGGCGCGACAGGCGCTCCAGCTGCTTGGTGAGCTCGGCGACCTCGCGCTCGGCCTGCTTGGCGGCGTTGTTCGCGGAGTCGGCCTGGACCTCGGTCAGCGAACGCGCACCGGTGATCTCGGCGACCTCCGGCTCGAAGGCGCCGGCGCCCTGGACGATGTGGCGCGAGGCGTCGACGCCCGCGTCCTCCATCAGGCGGAAGATCTGGCGACGCTGGTGCGGAAGCGCCAGCGAGACGACGACACCGGACTTGCCGGCGCGGGCGGTACGGCCCGAGCGGTGCAGGTAGTCCTTGTGGTCACCGGCCGGGTCCACGTTCAGGACCAGGTCGATGCCGTCGACGTGGATGCCGCGGGCGGCGACGTCGGTCGCGACGAGCGCGTTGACGTAGCCGTCCTTGAAGTCGGCGAGGACGCGGGTACGGGCACCCTGCGTCATGCCGCCGTGCAGCGCGTCGGCCTTCACGCCGGCCTCGACGAGCTGCTCGGCGATGCGGTCGGCGCCCAGCTGGGTGCGGACGAAGATGATGGTGCGGCCCTTACGGGCGGCGATGGCGGCCGTGACCGGCGCCTTGTCCTTCGGCTTCACGACGAGGACGTGGTGCGTCATGGTCGTGACGTTGCCCTGGGCGCTGTCGACCTCGTGCGTGACGGGGTTGGTCAGGTAGCGCTTGACCAGGGTGCCGATCTCGTTCTCCATGGTGGCGGAGAAGAGCATGCGCTGGCCGCCGCCGGGGATCTGGTCGAGCAGCTCGGTGACCTCGGGCAGGAAGCCCAGGTCCGCCATCTGGTCGGCCTCGTCGAGGACCGCGACCTGGACGTTCGCCAGGGAGCAGGCGCCGCGGTTGATGATGTCGCGCAGACGGCCCGGGGTGGCGACGAGGACGTCGACACCGCGCTCCAGAGCGAAGATCTGGTTGCTCATGGAGGTACCGCCGCAGACGACCTTCATCTTCAGGCCGAGCACGTCGCCGTAGGGCTGGAGGGCGTCCGCGACCTGCATCGCGAGCTCACGCGTCGGCGTGAGGATGATCGCGCGGGGCTTCTTCTTCTCGGTGTGGCCGCCGGCCAGCGAGGCCAGGGTCGGCAGACCGAAGGAGAGGGTCTTGCCGGAGCCGGTGCGGCCACGGCCGAGGATGTCCTTGCCGGCCAGGGCGTCCGGGATGGTCGCGGCCTGGATCGGGAAGGGGGCGGTGACACCGTTCTGCGCGAGCTTGCGCACGATGCCGTCCGGGAGACCGAGGTCCCCGAAGGTGATCGTGGGCTCGGCGTCGGCGTCGGTGTCGTCGGCCTCGTCGTCCGCGTAAGCGTCGGCGGCGCCGTTGTCGGCCTCGTCGTCGATGGAGTCGATGGCCGGGTCGGTCGTCACGTCGGCTTCAAGAGCCTCGATGATCTCGACTGCAACGATCTCGTTCGAGTCGTTCTCGGGCATGACGGCGTGGTCAGAACTGGAAATGGACATGCGAAATGCGAAACCTTCCGGAGTCTCGGCACGCGCCCAAACTCCGTGAATCGCAAATCGACCGCCTCAATGCGGTCAGCCACGGCTAGGGAGAGTACGCGCCACGCGGCGCTCTTCGGATTCGGCGCCGGGCAATGGGATCAAACGATCTATAACCATACGCACCCTCCCCGGGGTCTGGCAAGTCACTCCGAGGAAAACCCTCTGACCTGCAACGATGCCCGCTCCCTCGGGGAGGTCGATCCACGGCAGCCCTCGGGCTAGGCCCCCGACACCGGGGCCGGCTGGTCGCTGGGCTCCGGCTGCGGAGTGGACGGAGTCGGAGTGGGTTCCGTCACAGGCGGCGTGGTGGCCGGCGGCTGCGGAGTCGGGCTGGCCGACTGCTGGCCGCCACCCGAACCCCCCGACCCACCGGAGCCGCCGCTACCGCCCGAGCCGCCGGAACCACCAGCTCCACCGGATCCGCCCGTCGGCGGCTCCTGCGGCCCCTGGCCGCCCGCGCCGCCGCCGACACCGGCCGACGGCGCGGGCACCCCCGGCTGCCCGCTCGGCGCGCCCGGGCTTGGCGAGGCCCCGGTCGCGCCGGAGGCCTTGCCGTCGCCCTCGGCCTTGCCGTCCTGGTTCCCCGTACCGCCCTTCGCGCCGGAGCCGTTGCCGTGCGCCCCGGCACCCTTCCCGGAGGCGGAACCTCCGCCCGCGGAGGCACCGCCCCGGCGGTCCGCCGACGAGGAGGGGCCGGGCTTCGCCTCGTCCTGTCCGACACTCATGCAGCCCGCCGCGGCCGCGACCGCGAGCGCGGTGACGGCCAGTCGGAGGGGAGCGGACAACTGGCGCACGGGGCACCTCCGGAACCTGAGGGTGGGTCCGCCAGTGGCGTCTACTGGCGGGTCAATGAGCCCAACTCCCTTTGACCCGTAAGGGACACGCCCTCAGCCGAACAGCTGCCGTGCCACGTGCGACCCGAGATGTACGGCGCCCAGCCCGACCAGCACCGACGCCACCACGTTCGCGGCGGCCAGGAACTTCCAGCCGCGCTCCACGAGCCGCAGCGTCTCGTAGGAGAACGTCGAGTACGTGCTCAGCGCCCCGCACAGCCCGGTCCCCAGCAGCAGCACCAGCCGCGAGGAGGCCGCCCCGGCCAGCACCGCCCCGGTCAGCACCCCCAGCACCAGGCAGCCGGCCGCGTTCACCACGAAGGTCCCCCACGGGAACACCGAATCGTGGCGGGCCTGCACCGCCCGGTCCGTCAGATAGCGCAGGGGCGCACCGACCGCCGCCCCCGCCACCACGAGCAGCCAGTTCACCGCGCGGGCACCCGCCGGCCCCGCCCCCCGACGGCGAGGCGCGTCCCCGCGGCCGCCGCCCACACCGCGACCAGCGCCGCCACGACCGTGAGCCCGGCGTAGGACAGCGCGGTGCCGGCCTCGCCCTCGTCCAGGAGCCGCGAGAAGTCCGCCGCGTAGGCGGAGAAGGTGGTGAAGCCGCCGAGCACCCCGACCCCGGCGAAGGGCCGCACCAGCGGATGCGCGGACCGCCCGCCCTCACTGACCAGCACCATCAGCACGCCGATCAGCGCACACCCGGCCACGTTGATCCACAGGGTCGCCCACGGGAAGTCCCCGGGCCCGGCCGGCCACAGCAGGGAGATCCCGTACCGCGCCGAGGCGCCGACGGCCCCGCCCACCGCCACCGCCGCGAGCACCCGGCCCTGTGGCTCGGCGCGTTGCGCGGGCACGTGGAGGTCGACGTCCGGGTCGATGGCCTCGGCGCCGGGGGCCGGCTCGGTCACCCGTACCCCAGGGCGTGCAGCCGTTCGTCGTCGATCCCGAAGTGGTGGGCGATCTCGTGGACCACGGTGACCTCCGTCTCCGCGACCACGCTCTCCCGGTCCTCGCACATCCGCAACGTGGGGTTGCGGTAGATGGTGATCCGGTCCGGCAGCACCCCGGCGTACCACTCGCCGCGGTCGGTCAGCGGGGTCCCCTCGTAGAGACCCAGCAGCTCGGGGTCATCGGCCGGTGGTTCGTCCTCGACGAACACCGCCACGTTGTCCATCAGCCGCGTCAGCTCCGGCGGAATGCGGTCCAGGGCCTCTGCGACGAGCTCTTCGAACTCCTCGCGCGTCATCTCCAGCACCGGGTCATTGTCCCCCCGGTGGGGGCCCCTCCCGCTTGCGGGGGAGAAACCGTTTTGGCGATAGCTCCCCGGATCCCATATGCTTCTCACGTCCCCGACGCGCTGAGAAGTGCCCGGCGGGCCTTTAGCCCTCATCGTCTAGTGGCCCAGGACGCCGCCCTTTCAAGGCGGTAGCACGGGTTCGAATCCCGTTGGGGGTACGCATTACCGTGTGCGAGACTTGTCTCGCACATTGCAAGGTCCTGTGGAGCAGTTGGTTAGCTCGCCACCCTGTCAAGGTGGAGGTCGCGGGTTCAAGTCCCGTCAGGATCGCTGGAGCCGGAAACGGTTCCGTGGTCGGGTAGCTCAGTTGGTACGAGCGATCGCCTGAAAAGCGATAGGTCGCCGGTTCGACCCCGGCCCCGACCACAGTCAGGAAGGCCCCGTCCCTCGGACGGGGCCTTCCTTCGTTTCACTCCGTCTGCCGTGCCGCCGCGCGCTGCCGGACCGCCCCGCGCCGCCACTGGACCAGCCCGAAGGCCGCCGCCGCGGCGCCGATCAGCCCGAGCAGCGCCCAGTCCGGGACCGTGTCCGCCACCGACTGGACCCACGCCTCCACCGCGTACGAGTCGTCCACGTCCAGCAGCCCCGGCAGCGCGCTCGCCCCGTCGTAGACGAGGAACAGCGTGCCCAGGGTGATGAAGAACAGCCCGGACAGCAGCGAGGTGGTGTGCAGCTCGAAGCGGCCCACCGTGAAGACCCGTCCGCGCAGCCAGCGCCGCTTGCCGAGCTCGAACCGCTCCCAGAGCAGGGCCAGCAGGAAGAGCGGGACGGCCATCCCGAGCGCGTAGACGGCCAGCAGCAGGCCCCCGTAGACGGGGCTGCCGCTCACCGCCGCCACCGTCAGGACGCTGCCCAGGATCGGGCCCGCGCAGAAGCCGGCCAGGCCGTAGACCGCGCCGAGGGCGTACACCGACAGGGCGGTGGTCGGCCGGATCCTCCCGGAGAGCTCGGAGATCCGCTTCGAGGCGAAGCCGAGGCCCAGGATCTGGGCGGCGCCGAGCGCGATGATCAGCCATCCGCCCGCGAGGACGAGGGTGTCGCGGTTGCCGTGGAAGAAGCGGCCGGCATACGAACCGGCCGCCCCCAGCGGTACGAGGGTGCTCGCGAGGCCCGCGTAGAAGATCCCGGTGCGCGCGAGGAGCCGGGAGGCGGAGTCGATCGAGTACGCGAAGAAGGCGGGCAGCAGCAGCGCGCTGCACGGGCTGAGCAGGGCGAGGAGGCCGCCGAGCAGGGCCGCCAGGTAGCCGATGTCGGTCACTGCTGCGCGGCCGCCTTCGCCTGCGCCTCCGCGATGGCGGCCGTGAAGGCCGGGAGCGGCTGGGCGCCGGCGATCGGCTTGCCGCCCACCAGGAAGGAGGGGGTGGAGGTGACGCCGATGCGGTAGCCCTCGTCCTGGTCCTTCTTCAGGGCCGCCGCGGCCTGCTCCCCGGCCATGTCCGCCTTGAAGCGCTCCAGGTCGGGGACCCCGGCCTGGCGGGCCAGGTCCAGCAGGCGGTCCTCGGCGAAGCCCTTCTCCTTCGAGCCCTCGGCGTACGCGGCCGCGTGGAACTGCTGGAACCGGTCCTGCTGCCCCGCCGCCCAGGCGGCCTTGGCGGCGGCCTCCGACTCGGCTCCGAAGATCGGGAAGTTCCGCCACTCGATGCGGAGGGTGCCGTCCTCCACGTACTTCTTCACCAGTTCGGGCTCGGTGTCCCGGGCGAACTTGGCGCAGTAGCCGCACTTGAAGTCGGAGTACTCGATCAGCACGACGGGCGCGTCGGCGCGGCCCACGGCGAGCTTGTCGCCGGCCTCGCGGCGGGCGAGCGCCTTCAGCTGCGCGGCGGCGGGGTCGTTGGCGGGCGCGGTGGCGGTGGCGCCGGCCCCGGCGCCGCGGGATCCCCCCTCCTGCGGGGCCGTGGCCTGCCAGGAAACGAGACCGAGAGTGACGGCGGCCACGGCGACCCCGGCGGAGATGAGGAGGGGCTTGCGGGAGGAAGGAGAGGACATGCGGGTGCGTGCTCCAGAGCTACGGATGGTGGGGCGGACCGGCGGCGGTGGGGCCGGTGCGGGGGCGAGCCCGGTCGGTGCCGGGCCGGTGTGTGCGGCGGGCTGCGCGGGGGCGGGGTCGGGGGGTGTCGGCCCGGCCGGGGCCGGGCGCGCGCCGGGGCGTCTCCTCGGGCGTCGAACGTGTCGGGGGGTCGGTGGGCCGAGGGTGGTTGTGTTCGACGCCCTGCGGGGACGCCCCACCGCACACCCGGCCCCGTCCGAGCCTGCGGGGTCATCCCGGCGCGCGCCCCCGCATCACGGGCAGCTCCACCGGGCCGGGACGCCACGCTCCGCGGCGCGGGCTGCTCGGCATACGTGGGGCCTCTCACGGAACGGGGGTGGCGGACTCGTCCCGAAATCGTACGGGTCCACCCGACTAATGCGTTCGCCACCCGGAGGGGCCAGGTGAGATCCTCGATCAGGTATGTCTACTTCCTTCGCCGCCCTGCAGACGCTTCTCGGTGAGATCTCCCTCCGTGACGCGCACCGCCTCGGCCGCCGCCTCGAAGGCGCCCGCCGTATCCGCAAGCCCGAGGCCAAGCAGGCCGTGCTCGACGAGATCGCCGCGGAGGCCGCGAAGGCCGCCGAGCGGCTCGCCGGGCGTGCCTCGCGGAAGCCCGAGGTCACGTATCCCGAGAACCTGCCCGTCAGCCAGAAGAAGGACGAGATCGCCGAGGCGATACGCGACCACCAGGTCGTGATCGTCGCGGGCGAGACCGGCTCCGGCAAGACCACGCAGATCCCCAAGATCTGCATGGAGCTGGGCCGCGGCGTCCGGGGCATGATCGGGCACACGCAGCCCCGCCGGATCGCCGCCCGCACGGTCGCGGAGCGCATCGCCGAGGAGCTGAAGTCCGAGATCGGCCAGACGGTCGGCTGGAAGGTCCGGTTCACCGACCAGGTGGACCAGGACGCGACCTTCGTGAAGCTGATGACCGACGGCATCCTGCTCGCCGAGATCCAGACGGACCGCGAGCTGCGCGCGTACGACACGATCATCATCGACGAGGCCCACGAGCGGTCCCTGAATATCGACTTCCTGCTCGGCTACCTGGCCACGCTGCTGCCGAAGCGCCCCGACCTCAAGGTCGTCATCACTTCGGCGACCATCGACCCCCAGCGCTTCTCCCGGCACTTCGGGGACGCCCCGATCGTCGAGGTCAGCGGGCGGACGTATCCGGTGGAGGTCCGCTACCGGCCCCTGCTGGAGGATGATTCCGAGGAGAGCGACCGGGACCAGATCACCGCGATCTGCGACGCCGTCGACGAGCTCCAGGCGGAGGGCCCCGGCGACATCCTGGTCTTCCTCTCCGGCGAGCGCGAGATCCGCGACACGGCGGACGCGCTGATCAAGAAGAACCTGCGCTTCACCGAGGTGCTCCCCCTCTACGCGCGCCTCTCGCACGCCGAGCAGCACCGGGTCTTCCAGCAGCACACGGGGAGAAGGATCGTCCTCGCGACGAACGTCGCCGAGACCTCGCTGACCGTCCCGGGCATCAAGTACGTGATCGACCCGGGCAACGCCCGGATCTCCCGTTACAGCCACCGCACCAAGGTGCAGCGGCTGCCCATCGAGCGGATCTCGCAGGCCAGCGCCAACCAGCGCAAGGGCCGCTGCGGCCGTACCAGCGACGGCATCTGCATCCGGCTCTTCTCCGAGGACGACTTCAACGCCCGCCCGGAGTTCACGGACGCCGAGATCCTGCGGACCAACCTGGCCTCCGTCATCCTCCAGATGACCGCGGCCGGCCTCGGCGAGATCGAGAAGTTCCCCTTCATCGACCCGCCGGACCACCGCAACATCCGCGACGGCGTACAGCTGCTCCAGGAGCTCGGCGCGCTGGACCCGGCGGAGAAGGACCACAGCAAGCGGCTCACACCCATGGGCCGCCAGCTCTCCCAGCTCCCCGTGGACCCGCGCCTCGCCCGCATGGTCGTGGAGGCGGACAAGAACAACTGCGTGCGCGAGGTCATGGTCATCGCGGCGGCCCTGTCCATCCAGGACCCGCGCGAGCGGCCCTCGGACAAGCAGACCCAGGCCGACCAGAACCACGCCCGCTTCAAGGACGAGACCAGCGACTTCCTCTCGTTCCTCAACATGTGGCGCTACGTCCGCGAGCAGCAGAAGGAGCGCGGCTCGTCCTCGTTCCGCCGGATGTGCAAGCAGGAGTACCTGAACTTCCTGCGGATCCGCGAGTGGCAGGACATCTACTCGCAGCTGCGCACGGTCGCCAAGACCATGGGCATCCACGTCAACGAGGCCGACGCGCCCGAGACGAGCATCCACGTCTCGCTGCTGGCCGGTCTGCTGTCGCACATCGGGCTCAAGGACACCGACAAGAACGAGTACCTGGGTGCGCGCAGCGCCAAGTTCGCGATCTTCCCGGGCTCCTCGCTCTTCAAGAAGCAGCCGAAGTTCCTGATGTCGGCGGAGCTGGTGGAGACCTCGCGGCTGTGGGCCCGGGTCAACGCCAAGGTGGAGCCCGAGTGGGTCGAGCCGCTCGCCCAGCACCTGATCAAGCGCACGTACAGCGAGCCGCACTGGGAGAAGGACCAGGCGGCCGTGATGGCGTACGAGAAGGTGACCTTGTACGGGGTCCCGATCGTCGCCCAGCGGAAGATCAACTACGGGCGGATCGACCCCGAGGTCTCGCGCGAGCTCTTCATCCGCAACGCACTGGTCGAGGGCGACTGGCGGACCCACCACAAGTTCTACGCCGACAACCGCAAACTCCTCACCGAGGTGGAGGAGCTGGAGAACCGGGCCCGGCGCCGGGACATCGTGGTGGACGACGAGACCCTCTTCGACTTCTACGACCAGAAGATCCCCGAGCACGTGGTCTCCGGGGCGCACTTCGACTCCTGGTGGAAGCACAAGAAGCGCGAGGAGCCCGAACTCCTCGACTTCGAGCGCGAGATGCTGTTGACCGAGAAGGCGGCCGGAGTCACCAAGGCCGACTATCCGGACACCTGGCGGCAGGGGCAGCTGAAGTTCCGGGTGACCTACCAGTTCGAGCCGGGCGCGGACGCGGACGGCGTGACCGTCCACATCCCGCTCCAGGTGCTGAACCAGGTCACCGACGAGGGCTTCGACTGGCAGATCCCCGGGCTGCGGGAGGAGGTCGTCACGGAGTTGATCCGCTCCCTGCCGAAGCCGATCCGCCGGCACTACGTGCCCGCGCCGAACTTCGCCGGCCGCTTCCTGGACACGGCGGTTCCGCTGCAAGAGCCGCTGCCGGTCACCCTGGCTCGCGAGCTCCAGCGGATGGTCGGGGTCCCGGTCTCGGCCGAGGACTTTGACCTGACCCGGATCCCGGACCACCTGAAGATCACCTTCCGGATCGTCGACGAGCGCCGCAAGAACCTCGCCGAGGACAAGGACCTGGAGGCGCTGCGCCTGCGCCTGAAGCCCAAGGCCCGCCAGGCCCTCTCCAAGGCCGCCGCGGCCACCGCCGAGCGGGCGGGCGGGGAGTCGGTGGAGCGCACCGGGCTGACCGACTGGACGATCGGCACGCTGACCAAGGTCTTCGAGACCCGGCGGGCGGGGCAGCCGGTGAAGGCGTACCCGGCGCTGGTGGACGAGGGCGCGTCCGTATCCGTACGGCTCTTCGACACCGAGGCCGAGCAGCAGCAGGCGATGTGGCTGGGCACCCGGCGGCTCATCCTGCTGAACATCCCGGTGAATCCGGCGAAGTTCGCCTCGGACCACCTGACGAACCAGCAGAAGCTGGCCCTGTCGAGGAACCCGCACGGCTCCATCCAGGCGCTGTTCGACGACTGCGCCACCGCCGCGACCGACAAGCTGATCGCCGACCACGGCGGCCCCGCGTGGGACGAGGCGGGCTTCCGCAAGCTCTACGAGGCGGTCCGCGCCGACCTGGTGGACACCACCGTGCGGACGGTGAGCCAGGTCGAGCAGGTGCTGGCCGCCTGGCAGGCGTGCGAGCGGCGGCTGAAGTCCACGAGCAGCCTGGCGCTGGTCGCCAACATCCAGGACGTGAAGACGCAGCTGGCGACGCTCATGCCGGCCGGCTTCGTGACGCTCACCGGCCTGCGCAGGCTGCCGGACCTGATGCGCTACCTGGTGGCGGCGGACCGGCGGCTCCAGCAGATGCCCACGGGCGTCCAGCGCGACACCACGCGCATGGAGAAGGTCCACGAGATGCAGGACGAGTACGCCTGGCTGCTGGAGCAGCTCCCGAAGGGCCGGCCGGTGCCGTCCACGGTCACGGACATCCGCTGGATGATCGAGGAACTGCGGGTCAGTTACTTCGCGCACGCGCTCGGGACGGCGTACGCGATCTCCGACAAGCGCATCGTGAAGGCGGTGGACGCGGCGGCCCCGCCCTCGGCCCGGTGACCCGCTCCGTGATCGGGTTCGACTGCACCCCCTGAGCTGCGGTACAGTCTGATTCGCAGCCGCCGAGCGGCCGCAAATCGAGGACCTGTGGAGCAGTTGGTTAGCTCGCCACCCTGTCAAGGTGGAGGTCGCGGGTTCAAGTCCCGTCAGGTTCGCAGAAACGTCAGGGCCCGTATCCCCCAGGGGATGCGGGCCCTGACGCGTTGACGGGCACGGACGTTCGGGAGGGCTTGGGCTTCCAGGGGCCTCTGGGGCGCCCCAGAGGCCCGGAGGTCGCCTTGGGGGGTCGCGGAGGCGTGCGGGGGCTTCAGGGGGCCGCATAGGCCCTCGCCCGGGCGCATGAATCCTCATCGAGGGGTGCGGTACCGACCGGTCGGGTCGCAATCCCCCTTCCGGCCCCTCTTCCGCCCTCCGCCCGGGCCGGGTGGTCCCGAGAATCCCTCGTTCGCATGATGCGCCCCGTCGCGCACGTCCCCTTACGGGGTGCATTGCCGGGAATACAAGAGTGATCATCTGTGACGGGAGTCACCACACGAGTTTTTGAGACTCGCACATTTATCGCACCCCTACGCGACCTCGATTTAATATGTGCAATGGCACCCACTCCGCCGGCGCCGCCCGATCGGCCCTATAGACCCCTGACCAGCGCATAAAAAAAGATCGCGCTGGACCCGGCGGAGTCCAGCGCGATCGAACGATGTGAGCCTGTTGGGGCAGGATCCATCGCATGAAGCCATGTGGGTTTCATCGGATTGGGGGACCCGATATAGACCCGTTAAAACAGAGTGCTGCGGAACCTCAGGCCTCGCTGCGCTGCTGCGGAATTCCCGCAAGCAGTGCGCGAACCTCGGCCTCGCGGTAACGGCGGTGTCCACCCAGGGTGCGGATGGACGTGAGCTTGCCAGCCTTGGCCCAGCGGGTGACCGTCTTCGGGTCCACGCGGAACATCGTGGCAACCTCAGCCGGGGTCAGCAGCGGCTCGGCATCAGGGGTGCGAGCGGTCATGAGCGGCCTCCTCGGGAGAACCGAACCATCTCGGTTCTTTCCTCTAAATTCTGCACCTTGGCCCGCGTTGCCCGAAATGGACATACGCGGGCCGAGTCGGTTATAGGACGAACGGCTTGTCCTCGGCACTACAACTACACCATCCGTCCAGCCCCAAGGGCCAAACCGACGGAATTGCCCTCCGAGGTGTTCATCAGCGACGGAAGCCGATGGACCGCCCCATAACGGACAGTCACCCCACCGTGACGATCAGTCACAGAACAATCAGGAGTCGTCAGACCCCCCGTAGAGCGCAATGCCGAGCATTCCGCCCGTAGTTGGGCGGAAGGAACCCTCCCCGGACTCCTTGTCCTATTTTGGCACGAGGGTAGGGGAAGGGCGCAAGGGTGTAGTTAGTGCGGTCCGTCACGCTTGGGCCAATGGCCCGTATCGGGACGTAGGTCCTGGCACTACGTCCCGAATGCCATGATCAGGCCTCTGATCAGCGACTTGTGGCCGATCGACCGATACGCACCGGTACGGGAAGGGGCTCCGGAGGGCTCCGCGGGGGCCGAGGAGCCGTGGAAGATTCCCGTCACTAATTCGCGAAGAGCCGCTCCCGGACCGCCCTCCAGCGTTCCGCCAACACTTCATAAGCGTCAGCCGCCCCGCTGGTGTCACCCGCCCGCAGTGCCGCGACCCCCTCCGCCAGCTCTCCCGCCGACCGGTCGGCCTCCAGGCGGTCCGCCGGCAGCGCGTGCAGCAGCCCTCCGTAGTCCAGCTCGACCATCGACTTCGGGTGGAACTCCTCCAGCCAGCTCCCGACCTCCACCAGGCCGTCGGCGAGCATCGCGTACCCCTCCGCCTCGCGCAGCGTCCGCAGCGTCCGCGCGAGACGGCGCCGCGCCTGCACCATCGGCGTCCGGTAGCGCAGCAGCTCGCCCGGCAGGTACTCCCGCTCCTCGTCGGCCACCAGGACGAACCAGCGCAGCGGGACCTGCCACACCCCCGTGCGGATCCACGGCCGCGCGTCCGGGTTCCGCTCGCGCCAGCGCTCGTACTCCTCGGTGGTCCGGCGGCGGGCCGCCGCCGGGAGCGCCGCGTCGAGCACCGGGAGCGGGAACCACTCCTCCAGCTCCTGGAGCGCCAGCCAGCCCCGCAGCCTGGTCCGCCACGGGCAGACCAGCAGCATCCCGTCCACCTCCGCCGTGAAGGCGTCCGCGCTCTCGTGGGCGGGCACCCCCACCACGGGGACCCGCACCAAGTCGGTGAGCGACCGGCGAAGTTCGTCCTGCGCGGTCGGCGTCACCCCGCGCCGGGCGTAGTCCGCCCAGTGCGCGCGCTCCGCTTCGGGGAAGGCGGCGAGGGGCTCGTAGACGCGCAGGTAGGAGGCGTACGGAACGGTCGGCGCCGGGCGCACGGAGGGCAGCGGGGGATCCGGGGTTTCGCTCACGCTGTCGTACTCCCCCGGGCGGCCCCGGCGTACTCCGGCCGCCCCCTCGTACTCCGGGAGGGTTCCGATCTCTGGACAGGTCGCCTGCGCGCGCCCCGCAGGTCTTACGCTGCTCCCAGCACGCCCTCCCCCACCCGCAGGGCGGGCGTGAAATCCGCCGCATCTCTTCCATGGGAGTCACCACCGTGACCGAAATGACCGACGGCGTCCTGCACACCCTGTTCCGCTCGGAGCAGGGTGGCCACGAGCAAGTCGTGCTGTGCCAGGACCGCGCCTCCGGCCTGAAGGCCGTCATCGCCATCCACTCCACCGCCCTGGGCCCCGCCCTCGGCGGTACGCGCTTCCACGCGTACGCCTCCGACGAGGAGGCCGTCATGGACGCGCTCAACCTCTCGCGCGGCATGTCGTACAAGAACGCCCTCGCCGGTCTCGACCTGGGCGGCGGCAAGGCCGTGATCATCGGCGACCCGGACGTCATCAAGTCCGAGGAACTGCTGCTGGCCTACGGCCGGTTCGTGGAGTCCCTCGGCGGCCGCTACGTGACGGCCTGCGACGTCGGCACCTACGTGGCCGACATGGACGTCGTGGCCCGCGAGACCCGCTGGGCGACCGGCCGGTCCCCCGAGAACGGCGGCGCGGGCGACTCCTCGGTCCTCACCGCCTTCGGCGTCTTCCAGGGCATGCGCGCCAGCGCCCAGCACGTGTGGGGCGACCCGACCCTGCGCGGCCGCAAGGTCGGCGTCGCCGGCGTCGGCAAGGTCGGCCACTACCTGGTCGAGCACCTGCTGGAGGACGGCGCCGAGGTCGTGATCACCGATGTGCGCGAGGAGTCCGTGCAGCGGATCCTCGACAAGCACCCGGGCAAGGTCACCGCCGTCGCGGACACCGACGCGCTGATCCGTGTCGAGGGCCTGGACATCTACGCCCCCTGCGCGCTCGGCGGCGCCCTGAACGACGACTCCGTGCCGGCGCTCACCGCCAAGATCGTCTGCGGTGCGGCCAACAACCAGCTCGCCCACCCGGGCATCGAGAAGGACCTGCAGGACCGCGGGATCCTCTACGCCCCGGACTACGTGGTCAACGCGGGCGGCGTGATCCAGGTCGCCGACGAGCTCGTCGGTTTTGACTTCGACCGCTGCAAGGCCAAGGCCACGAAGATCTTCGACACCACCCTGGAGATCTTTGCTCGCGCGAAGACGGACGGCATTCCGCCGGCCGCCGCGGCCGACCGGATCGCGGAGCAGCGGATGGCCGACGCCCGCACCGCCCGCGCGGTCTGACCCTTCGCAGGGCACTTGGGCGCGCCCGCCGGGGTGCGGGGAGACAGAACTCACTGCACTTCGGCGGGTCGCGGGCCCGGAAAGCGTTAAAATCGCGGTTGACCAGCGAGGACGGGGCGCCTTGTTGGTTCTGCACCGGGGCGTGTCACGCGGGCGGCGTACCGTATGGCCGCGGAAGCAGGTACCGTTAAACCCCTACGGACGGTCTCTCCACGGAGAGCCCGCTCCGAACCATGAACGCGTGTCAGACTCTGGGGCCGTCGAGCCCCGTCACCGAGGGGGTCGAGCCATGGGGCGCGGCCGGGCCAAGGCCAAGCAGACAAAGGTCGCCCGCCAGCTGAAGTACAACAGCGGCGGGACTGACCTCTCGCGTCTGGCCAATGAGCTGGGCGCATCGCCGACAGAGCCGCTGCCTATCAGCGAGCCGGTCGAAGTCGATGACGATCTGGACGACGACGACCCGTACGCCAAGTACGCGGATCTGTACAACAGCGATGACGACGACGAGGACGAAGAGTCCGGTCCGTCGGCACAGCGTCGCGGGGCTTGACGCTCCAGGGCGTCTGCACCACAGGTCAAAGACTGAAACCCGGTCCAGGGCATAGCCCCGGGCCGGGTTTCAGTGCTGCTCAGCTCGCGTAGGAACCGGTGAGGGTCGCACCCTCGGTACGGTCGCCGCGGTCGAGGATCTCCCCGGCCACCCAGGCGTCGACACCCCGGTCGGCCAGTGCGGTC
Source organism: Streptomyces sp. NBC_01351 (assembly GCF_036237315.1). Classification (GTDB taxonomy): domain Bacteria; phylum Actinomycetota; class Actinomycetes; order Streptomycetales; family Streptomycetaceae; genus Streptomyces. Next base: position 3,951,440 of record NZ_CP108356.1, read on the forward strand.
AGCGCCACGTCCACCGACTCCTGCGGAACGACGGCCATCATGCCGACGCCCATGTTCAGGGTCTTCTCCAGCTCCAGCTGCTCCACCTGCCCGGCCTTGCCGACCAGGTCGAAGATCGCGCCGGGGGCCCAGGTCGCACGGTCGACCGTGGCGTGCAGGTGGTCCGGGATGACCCGGGCCAGGTTCGCGGCGAGGCCGCCGCCGGTGATGTGCGAGTACGCGTGGACCTCGGCCGTACGGGTGAGGGCCAGGCAGTCCAGCGAGTAGATCTTGGTGGGCTCCAGGAGCTCCTCGCCGAGGGTGCGGCCGAGCTCCGCGATCTCCTGCTCCAGGGACATCCCGGCCCGGTCGAAGAGGACGTGCCGGACCAGCGAGTACCCGTTCGAGTGAAGGCCGGACGAAGCCATCGCGATGACGGCGTCCCCCGTACGGATACGATCCGCGCCCAGCAGGCGGTCGTACTCGACGACACCGGTGCCGGCGCCCGCCACGTCGAAGTCGTCCGGCCCCAGCAGACCCGGGTGTTCGGCGGTCTCGCCGCCGACCAGGGCGCAGCCGGCGAGGACGCAGCCCTCGGCGATGCCCTTGACGATGGCCGCGACACGCTCGGGGTGAACCTTGCCGACGCAGATGTAGTCGGTCATGAAGAGCGGTTCGGCGCCGCAGACGACGATGTCGTCCATGACCATCGCGACCAGGTCGTGGCCGATGGTGTCGAACACGCCCATCTGGCGCGCGATGTCGACCTTGGTGCCGACCCCGTCGGTGGCGGAGGCGAGCAGCGGGCGCTCGTAGCGCTTGAGGGCAGAGGCGTCGAAGAGGCCGGCGAAGCCGCCGAGGCCGCCGAGGACCTCGGGGCGCTGCGTCTTCTTCACCCACTCCTTCATCAGCTCGACGGCGCGGTCTCCCGCTTCGATGTCCACACCCGCGGCTGCGTAGCTGGCACCGGTGGTCTTCTCTGTCATGACAGGAGAGAGCTTTCGTGTCGTTACTGCGATTGGTGCCGGGCCCTGGGAGAAGCCTCAAAGACAGGGCCCGGCGCAGGTTCAGCCTGGGTCCCCCGGACAGAGTCCGGGGGAGGTGGAGCCGCGGACTACGGGCGGCGGAGCGCGTCGGCCGCGTCCGTGCCGCCGGCCAGCTCGCTCTCCAGCAGCTGCTTGCCCAGGAGCTGCGGGTCGGGCAGCTCCATCGGGTACTCGCCGTCGAAGCAGGCACGGCAGAGGTTGGGCTTCTGGATCGTCGTCGCCTCGATCATCGAGTCGAGCGAGATGTACGAGAGCGAGTCCGCTCCGAGCGACGTGGCGATCTCGTCGACCGTCATGCCGTTGGCGATCAGCTCGGCCCGGGTGGCGAAGTCGATGCCGAAGAAGCACGGCCACTTCACCGGCGGCGAGGAGATCCGGATGTGGACCTCGGCCGCGCCGGCCTCGCGGAGCATCTTGACCAGGGCGCGCTGGGTGTTGCCGCGGACGATCGAGTCGTCGACGACCACCAGGCGCTTGCCCCGGATGACTTCCTTGAGGGGGTTGAGCTTGAGGCGGATGCCGAGCTGGCGGATCGTCTGCGAGGGCTGGATGAAGGTCCGGCCCACGTAGGCGTTCTTGACCAGGCCGACGCCGTACGGAATTCCGCTGGCCTCCGCGTAGCCGACGGCGGCGGGCGTGCCCGACTCCGGCGTCGATATCACCAGGTCGGCATCGGCCGGGGCTTCCTTGGCCAGGCGCCGGCCCATCTCGACACGCGAGAGGTAGACGTTCCGGCCGGCGATGTCGGTGTCCGGGCGCGCCAGGTAGACGTACTCGAACACGCAGCCCTTGGGCTTCGCTTCCGCGAATCGAGAGGTCCGCAGACCGTTCTCGTCGATCGCGATGAGCTCGCCCGGCTCGACCTCGCGGACGAAGCTGGCTCCGCAGATGTCGAGGGCGGCGGTCTCGCTCGCGACCACCCAACCGCGCTCGAGGCGGCCGAGGACCAGCGGGCGGATGCCCTGCGGGTCGCGGGCGGTGTAGAGGGTCCCCTCGTCCATGAAGACGAGCGAGAAGGCGCCCTTGACCTGAGGCAGGACCTTGGCGGCCGACTCCTCGATGGTCAGGGGCTTGCCCTCGTCGTCGGTCTGGCCGGCGAGGAGGGCGGTCACGAGGTCGGTGTCATTGGTGGCGGCCACCTGGGTGGCTCGGCCGTCCTGACGCGGGAGGTCGGCGACCATTTCGGCGAGCTCGGCGGTGTTCACCAAGTTGCCGTTGTGACCCAGGGCAATGGAGCCGTGGGCGGTCGCACGGAAGGTGGGCTGAGCGTTCTCCCAGACGGAGGCCCCGGTGGTCGAGTAGCGGGCGTGACCGACCGCGATATGACCTTGGAGCGAGCCGAGGGAGGTTTCGTCGAAGACCTGGGAAACAAGTCCCATGTCCTTGAAGACGAGGATCTGGGAGCCGTTGCTCACAGCGATTCCCGCGGACTCTTGTCCGCGGTGCTGCAATGCATACAGTCCGAAGTAGGTGAGCTTGGCGACCTCTTCACCCGGAGCCCAGACACCGAAGACGCCGCAAGCGTCCTGGGGGCCCTTTTCGCCGGGGAGCAGGTCGTGGTTGAGTCGTCCATCACCACGAGGCACAACACCGAGTGTAGGCGAGATCGACCACTGGTCCGAATTCGCGCCGACCGGGAAATGTCACAGCACAGAGGGTGACGGAACACCCCCGTCTCGGTATTCGGATGCCCTTGTTGACATCCACAACAGCGTTCGTACAGGCTCTCGACCCATGCAGCCTCCCGGTGACCGTTCCGTCACCCTCGTAGAGCGCCGCCACGTAGACCTGGTCCGTGTCGCGAGCGCCATCTGTCGCTGTTCTGCGTAGCCACAACTCTTTCTCCCCCTTTCACATTTCTGCTCCGCCGAGCCCTGCCCTGCCGTGCCGCGCGCCGTCCCGCGCCCGCCCGGGGCGGGTGGGCGGGCTGTGCCTTGGAGTACCTGTGTCTTCGTACGAATCCAACCTGTCCCGGCGTGCCTTCGGTGGCGCCGTCGGAGTGACCGCCGCCGCCGCGGCCGTGGGTCTCGGCGGGGCCGCGCCGGCCCAGGCCGCCGAGTCCCCGTCGGCCGGAGCGGAGCGGGAGTTCCGGGCCGCGCGGGGGCGGCATTCGCGGCGCCCGAACATCCTGTTCATCCTCGGTGACGACCTGGGCTGGGCCGACCTGTCCTCGTACGGGTCACCGCACATCAAGACCCCGAACCTGGACCGTCTCGCCAAGCAGGGCGTCCGCTTCACCGACGCCTACTCCGGCTCCGCGACCTGCTCCCCGACCCGGTTCAGCCTGTACACCGGGCGCTACCCGGGCCGCACCAAGGGCGGGCTGGCCGAGCCGATCGCCGACAAGTCGGTGGGCCTGGAGCCGACGCACCCGACGCTGGCCTCGCTGCTGAAGGAGTCCGGCTACGCCACCGCGCTGATCGGCAAGTGGCACGCCGGCTACCTGCCGGACTACAGCCCGACCAAGTCCGGCTGGGACGAGTTCTTCGGCAACTTCGGCGGGGCCCTGGAGTACTACTCCAAGCTGGGCCTGGGCGGCGAGTACGACCTCTACGAGGGCGACGCCGAGTACAAGGACCTGCGCTACTACACGCGGATCATCACGGAGCGGGCGAGCGAGTACGTCGCACGCGACCACGGCGGCAAGCCGTGGCTGCTGAACCTCAACTTCACCACCCCGCACTGGCCGTGGATCGCCGACGGGGACACCGAGGAGAGCGCCGAGATCGTCCGGCGGATCAAGGCGGGCGACGGCCGCGCCCTGTGGCACTCGGACGGCGGCTCGGTCGCGAAGTACAAGGAGATGGTCGAGGACCTGGACCGCTCGATCGGCGAGGTGCTGCGCGCCCTCGACCGCTCCGGGCAGGCCCGCGACACGATCGTCGTCTTCTCCAGCGACAACGGCGGCGAGCGCTTCTCGTACAACTGGCCCCTCGCCGGGAACAAGGCTTCGCTCCAGGAGGGCGGGATCCGGGTGCCGAACGTCGTGCGGTGGCCCGCGCGCCTCGACGGCGGCCAGGTCAGCCACGTCCCGGTGTTCAGCCCGGACTGGACGGCGACCCTGCTGGAACTGGCCGGTACCCGGCCGCACCCGGCGTACCCGCTGGACGGGGCGAGCCTGGCCGGGTACCTGCTGCGCGGGGAGAAGGTCGCCGAGCGGAACCTGTTCTGGCGGGTGCGCGGCGAGCGGGCGCTGCGGCGCGGCGACTGGAAGTACTACCGCGGCAAGTCGGGCCGGGACCAGCTGTTCAACCTGGCCGGCGACATCCGCGAACAGGCCGACAAGGCCGCCGTGGAGCCGGCCCGGCTGGCGGAACTCCGGGCTGCCTGGGAGGGCGTGAACGCGGGACTGCTGCCCTACCCGGGCTGATCCCGCGCTGCCCTGATCACTCCGCGGCGGAGGCCGCCTTCGCGGTGAGGCCCTTGCCGTCGGGGGCGACGAGGGTGAGGGTGCGCTCCTGGACCTTCCAGGTGAGAGGGCCGCTGCCGAACAGGTCGGTCAGCGCCCGCTCCACCTCTCCCGCCGGGCCCTCGCAGGCCATCCGGGTAGAGGTGAGCGGTCCGAAGGTCAGGGTGGATCCGTCGACGGTGGCCTTGGCGCTGAAGCGGTTGCAGCCGAGGCTGCCGGCCACGGTGTCCCCGTCGATCGCGAACCGGGCCTTGCCGGTCGCCTCGGCGGGCAGGGAGGCCGCGGTGTCGCCGTTGATCGTGGAGTCGACGGTCCAGTGGGTGGCGGTGAGCGGGGCGTCCGCCGCCGGGGGCTTCGGGGTCATGGCGATGGTGCTCCCGTCGACGGTCTTCAGGGTGAGCCGGTCGGGGCCCCGGTCGATGGTCAACCGGCCCCTGAACAGCTGGGAGAAGGCCGTCTCGAAGTCCATGTGCTCGCAGGCCATGTTGGTCGAGACGCCCGGCGAGACGGTCAGGGCGGAGGTTCCCTCCTGCACGAGCTCCGCCGTGAAGCCGTTGCAGCCGTAGTTGCCCGTGGCCTCCTCGTGCCCGATCTCGACACGGGCGGCCTCGGGCGCGTGCAGGGTCTTGCCGCCGGTGGTCAGCGACTCGACGGCCCAGGACCCCGTGACTGCGGGGAGCGGGCCGCCCCCGCTGGTCTCGGTGGTACCGCAGGCGGTGGCGGCGAGCGCGAGGGCCGCGAGCGCGGCGGTGGCGTGGACGTACCGGAATCTACGCATGCCCCTGGGACGGGCCGGGCGCCGGAGCGGTTCCACCCGCCCCGCCCCTCAGCCCCTCGGCCCTCAGCTCATCAGCGGCAGCAGTGCGGAGAGGTCGGCCCGCTCGCCGCCGGCGCGGACCTGCGCCGCGTCCAGGGCCTCGGCCCATCCCGTACGGCCCGTCGCGAGCCGGAGCCAGGTCAGCGGGTCGGTCTCCACCACGTTCGGCGGGGTGCCGCGGGTGTGGCGGGGGCCCTCGATGCACTGCACCACCGCGAAGGGCGGCACGCGTACCTCGACCGAGCCGCCCGGCGCCTTGAGCGCGAGGGCGTCGGCGAGCAGCCGGGTGCAGGCGGCGAGGGCCTGCCGCTCGATCGGGATGTCCAGGCCGGTGGCCCGGTTCAGGTCGTCGGTGTGCACCACCAGCTCGACGGTCCGGGTGACCAGGAAGTCGGCCAGGGTCATGTCGCCGATCCACAGGTCGAGCACGCGGTCGCCCGGGCTCTCGGCGAGGGCCCGCGCCATGCGGACGGAGGCCGTGGCGAACAGCTCGGGGAGCGGGGCGCCGGCGAGTGTCTCCCGGGCGGCCTCGGAGATCTTCCCGGCGAGGGAGGCGGTGGCGAAGGGCCACTCCACGGCCGTGAGCTCCGCGACGGCGGCGGGCGGCCGGGCGAGGCCGCCGGCCAGCGAGTCGGCGATCCAGGCGACGTGGGCGGCGAGTTCGGCGACGCTCCACTCCCCGACCCCGCTGGGCCGGGCCAGCTGCTCGGTCCCCAACTCCCCCACGGCGACGGCGACATGCCCGAACTGCGCGGTGACGGCCGCGCGGATCTTGTCGGGGTCGTAGCTACGCGGCTTCTTCCTGGCGGGCGGCATGCCCCGACCCTACTCGGGCGCGGGCAGCACGAGACCGGTGCATTCGCGCCGCGCCGCCGTCTCGGTGGCGTAGGCCTTGAAGACCTCGTCGAGGCGGGGGCCGAGTACCCCGTCGTACTGGAAGGCCACGGTCATGCCGAGAACGGCGGGGCGTCCCTGGCAGGTGGCCGAGGCGTACAGGAGCCGGTAGTGCCGTCCCGCCTGGCCGGCGGCGATCGCGGTGGGCTTCTTGCCGCCGGATTCCACCTTGGTCCCGGCCGCGTCGTCGCCGAAGTACGAGAAGGTCTGCACCCACCAGGGGTTGGTCCAGCGGTCGCTGGGCCCCCCGGCCTTCACACCGTCCGCGAGGAGCTGGGCGTAGATGCCCTCACGGGTGTCCGTGTCCAGCGCCAGCACGCAGGACTCGCTCCCGCTGCGTTCCGACACCGGCACGCCGAGTGCCTTGTCGGGCAGCCGCTCCCGGTCCTGGCGGCCGCGCAGGAAGGCGGCGTACCAGGCGCAGCTGCCGCTCGCCTGCTCTGCGGGGCCGAGGGTGCGCCCCTGCGCGGGCAGGGCGGTGGGCAGTTCGGGGGGTGTGACGGCGCAGCCGGCGCGCTCCGCGGCCTTGACCGCCGCCGCTCGGGCCATCGAGGCGAGGGCCTTGCGTTCCTTGTCGGTCGGGTCGCCGTATTCGGCCGTCGCGGAGGCGCGGAAGGAGGTCGTGCCCGCCACGGCCTGCGCACAGCCGACCGTCACCGAGACGGTCCGGGCGGAGTAGGCACCCGTACTGCCGTCGCCGAGCGGGGCGGGCAGCGGATCGCTCGCCTGGTCGGTGACGTCCTCGCCGGCGCTTCGGTGACCATACGGGTCGAAGGGCCTGTCATCGGTGTCGAGCACGTGCAGGCCCGGCTGGGGCAGCGCGTGCACCCTCAGGCCGAAGTGCGTGGTCCACCGGGTCTTGCCCTTCTCCTCGTACGAGGAGAGCAGGACGCACTCGTCCGGGAGTTCCTCCAGGTCCAGCTTCTTGCGGTCCTTGACCTCGCTCGGCACCAGCCGGTCCCGGCCCCCGTCCAACCACATCACCGCGTCGGGTTCGAGCAGATCCGCACAGGCCTCGCGGATCGCGGTACGGCTCTCCCCGCGGTGCTGCCAGGACTCATAGGAGCCGTACAGGGCCCAGCCGCCAAAGGCGATGCCGCCGACACCGGCGATACACAGCAGCAAATTGGCCGCATTGCGCCATCGGCCCCGGTCCGGAAGCGGGCCGCCACCGGAAGGCCCCATCGGTTCGAACATCCCCAACCCCATTCCTGCTACTGGCTTGCAACCGCGACGAGGCGACCGACGCTACCAACCGGCCCCGGAAACGCCGAGCCCCCGTCCGGAAGAACCGGACGGGGGCTCGGGCAAGGGCTGGGATCAGGCCAGCAGGGCCGGGATCGTCGCCTCGTGGGCCTCGCGGAGCTCGGCCAGCGGGAGGGTGAACTCGCCCTGGATCTCGATCTCCTCGCCGTCCACCACGCCGATGCGCGCGGCCGGCAGGCCCCGCGCACCGCACATGTCGGTGAAGCGGAGCTCCTCGCTGCGCGGGACCGACACGATGGCGCGGCCCGCGGACTCGGAGAAGAGGAACGTGAACGCGTCCAGGCCCTCGGGGACCACCACGCGCGCGCCGTTGCCGCCGCGCAGGCAGGACTCGGTGAGCGCCTGGATGACGCCGCCGTCCGACAGGTCGTGCGCGGCGTCGATCATGCCGTCGCGCGAGGCGGAGATCAGGATCTCGCCGAGCAGCTTCTCGCGGCCCAGGTCCACCTTCGGCGGCATGCCGCCCAGGTGGTCGTGGACGACCTGGGACCAGGCCGAGCCGCCGAACTCCTCGGACGTGTCGCCCAGCAGGTACAGCAGCTGGCCGGTCTCCGAGAACGCCATCGGCGTACGGCGGTTGACGTCGTCGATCACGCCGAGGACCGCCACGACCGGGGTCGGGTGGATGGCGACGTCACCGGTCTGGTTGTAGAGCGAGACGTTGCCGCCGGTCACCGGGGTGCCCAGCTCCAGGCAGCCGTCCGCCAGCCCGCGGCAGGCCTCCGCGAACTGCCACATGACGTCCGGGTCCTCCGGGGAGCCGAAGTTCAGGCAGTCGGAGATCGCGAGCGGCTTGGCGCCGGTCGCGGCCACGTTGCGGTAGGACTCGGCCAGCGCCAGCTGCGCGCCCGTGTACGGGTCGAGCTTGGCGAAGCGGCCGTTGCCGTCGGTGGCCATGGCCACGCCGAGGTTGGACTCCTCGTCGATGCGGATCATGCCCGCGTCCTCGGGCTGCGAGAGCACGGTGTTGCCCTGCACGAACCGGTCGTACTGGTCGGTGACCCAGGACTTGGAGGCCTGGTTCGGGGAGGAGACCAGGGCCAGGACCTGCGCGCGCAGCTCCTCGGAGGTCTGCGGCCGCGGCAGCTTGCCCGCGTCGTCCGCCTGGAGCGCGTCCTGCCAGGAGGGGCGCGCGTACGGGCGGTGGTAGGTCGGGCCCTCGTGGGCGACGGTGCCCGGGGGCACGTCCACGATGAGCTCGCCGTGCCAGTAGATCTCCAGCTGCTCGCCGTCGGTCACCTCACCGATGACGGTGGCGATGACGTCCCACTTCTCGCAGATCTCCATGAAGCGGTCGACGTACTGCGGCTCGACGATCGCGCACATGCGCTCCTGCGACTCGCTCATGAGGATTTCCTCGGGCGAGAGCGTCGCGTCGCGCAGCGGGACGGTGTCCAGCTCGACCCGCATGCCGCCGGTGCCGGCGGAGGCGAGCTCGGAGGTCGCGCAGGAGAGCCCGGCGCCGCCGAGGTCCTGGATGCCCGCGACCAGCTTCTCCTTGAAGATCTCCAGGGTGCACTCGATGAGGAGCTTCTCCTGGAAGGGGTCGCCGACCTGCACCGCGGGGCGCTTGGTGGGCTTGGTGTCGTCGAAGGTCTCGGACGCGAGGACCGAGACCCCGCCGATGCCGTCGCCGCCGGTGCGGGCACCGTAGAGGATGACCTTGTTGCCGGGGCCGGAGGCCTTGGCGAGGTGGATGTCCTCGTGCTTCATCACGCCGATGCAGCCGGCGTTGACGAGCGGGTTGCCCTGGTAGCACTCGTCGAAGACGACCTCGCCGCCGATGTTGGGCAGGCCCAGGCAGTTGCCGTAGCCGCCGATGCCCGCGACGACGCCCGGCAGGACGCGCTTGGTGTCGGGGTGGTCGGCCGCGCCGAAGCGCAGCGGGTCCACGACCGCGACCGGGCGGGCGCCCATGGCGAGGATGTCGCGCACGATGCCGCCGATGCCGGTGGCCGCGCCCTGGTAGGGCTCGATGTACGACGGGTGGTTGTGCGACTCGACCTTGAAGGTGACCGCGTAGCCCTGGCCGACGTCGACGACGCCGGCGTTCTCGCCGATGCCGACGAGCATGGCGTCGGACTGGGGCTTCTTCTCGCTGAACTGCTTCAGGTGGACCTTGCTGCTCTTGTACGAGCAGTGCTCGGACCACATGACCGAGTACATGGCGAGCTCGGCGCCGGTGGGACGGCGGCCGAGGATCTCCCGGATCCGGGCGTACTCGTCCTCCTTGAGGCCGAGTTCCTTCCAGGGCTGGGAGGCGTCCGGGGTCTCGGTGGCGTTCTTGACGGTGTCGAGGCTCATGCGCTGACCAGCTTCTTCAGGACCGACGTGAAGAACGGGAGGCCGTCGGTGCGGCCCGTCCCGATGAGCGGCTCGACCGCGTGCTCGGGGTGGGGCATGAGGCCGACGACGTTGCCCGCGGCGTTGGTGATGCCGGCGATGTCGCGCAGCGACCCGTTCGGGTTACCGCATCCATCAGCGGCTTCGCCGCGGACGACGTAGCGGAAGGCGACGCGGCCTTCGGCCTCCAGCTCGTCGAGCGTGCGCTCGTCGGCGGTGTACCGGCCGTCCATGTTCTTGAGCGGTACGGAGATCTCCTGGCCGGCGGTGTAGTCGCCGGTCCACGCGGTCTCCGCGTTCTCCACCCGCAGCTTCTGGTCGCGGCAGATGAAGTGGAGGTGGTTGTTGCGGAGCATCGCCCCCGGCAGCAGGTGGGCCTCGGTGAGGACCTGGAAGCCGTTGCAGATGCCGAGGACGGGCATGCCGCCCTTGGCCTGCTCGATGATGGTCTCCATCACCGGCGAGAAGCGGGAGATGGCTCCGGCGCGCAGGTAGTCCCCGTAGGAGAAGCCGCCCGCGAGGACGACCGCGTCGACCTGGTGCAGGTCCTTGTCGCGGTGCCATAGCGAGACCGGCTCGGCCCCCGCGAGGCGGACGGCGCGCAGCGAGTCACGGTCGTCGAGCGTTCCGGGGAACGTGACGACACCGATGCGAGTGGTCACCGTCAGGCCTCGACCTTCACGGTGAAGTCTTCGATGACGGTGTTGGCGAGGAACGTTTCGGCCATCTTGTGGATGCGGTCGAGGGCGGCCTGGTCGACCGGTCCCTCCACCTCCAGTTCGAAGCGCTTCCCCTGGCGGACGTCGGCGATCCCATCGAAGCCCAGGCGCGGCAGTGCACGCTGCACCGCCTGGCCCTGGGGGTCGAGGATCTCCGGCTTGAGCATGACGTCGACTACGACGCGTGCCACTGGCACTCCCGTGTTGTGGTTGGTGCGAAGGCGGTTCCATCAGCGTACCCGGCCGAAATTTCTACGCGGGTAGATATCCGGAGGGAGTGATCACCGACCCGTTTCGGCTTCACCAACGCTTCGCAAAATCCGCCGGAAAAACACGTGCCCGGCATTGCGGCGGGACACGCGGAGAGAATTAACTGGGCTTCGCAATGCAATGAGAATCGGGGTACAAAGGAATCACCCAAGATTTCGCTTCAAAGATGCATTGCCCCGAAACATCCACACAGGCGACATCGCCGCACGTCAGCGCGTGGCGGCGTCGCACCGAAGGGACCGATATCCGTGGCGCAGCGCGTAGTGGTCACGCTCTCCGATGACATCGACGGCGGAGAAGCGGCGGAGACGGTCGTGTTCGCCCTGGACGGAAAGTCCTACGAGATCGACCTCAATGCGGCGAACGCAAAGAAACTGCGGAAGGGCCTGGCCCCCTTCGTGGCCGCCGGCCGCCGTCAGTCACGCTCGGGGAAGGTGTTCAAGCACACGTCCGTCGCCCCCGACCCGGCGGTCGTCCGGGCCTGGGCTCGGTCCCACCAGTTCGAGGTGCCGCCCCGCGGCCGCATCCCCAAGAAGATCTACGAGGCCTACAACGCCGCCCACTGAGAGCCGATTTGCCATCCACCCCCATGGTTCGGCTAGAGTCTGGATCACGCCAAGGGGCCGGGCCGGAAGGTCAGCCCCCAAGGTCGTGCGGGTGTAGTTCAGTAGCAGAACATCCCTCTTCCAGGGGGAAGGCGCAGTGTGCGATTCCTGTCACCCGCTCTGTATCGCTTTCCGACCACCTCGGTGGATCGGGTAGAGTGATGCACGTACTGCCCCAGCAGTGCACTGCTTGCGGACGTAGCTCAGTTGGTAGAGCACCACCTTGCCAAGGTGGATGTCGCGCGTTCGAGTCGCGTCGTCCGCTCTGTATGAAGAAGGCCCCGATCATTGCGATCGGGGCCTTCTTCATATTCCCTCGCGCGTGACGGCGGCCGGGGCGCCTGACAAATGTCATCCCGGGTCATGACAGCGCGCACTGCCGACCCGGCGCGGGCGCCGCGAGGCTTGAGTCATGACTGACACCGTGATCGACGCCCAAGGCCTGCGCCGCGGCTACGCCGGAGGATTCGAGGCCGTACGAGGCGTCTCCTTCTCCGTGGCCCGCGGCGAGATCTTCGCGCTGCTCGGCACCAACGGCGCCGGCAAGACCTCCACCGTCGAACTGCTGGAGGGGCTGGCCGCGCCGAGCGGCGGGCAGGTCCGCGTCTTCGGGCTCGACCCGTACACGCGGCGGGCCCAGGTCCGCCCGCGCACCGGGGTCATGCTCCAGGAGGGCGGTTTCCCCTCAGACCTCACGGTCGCCGAGACCCTGCGGATGTGGGGCGGGGTCACCAGCAGCGCCCGCCCCGCGGCGGAGGTGCTGGAGCTGGTCGGGCTGGCCGCGCGGTCCTCCGTACGGGTCAAGCAGCTGTCCGGGGGCGAGCGGCGGCGGCTGGACCTGGGGACGGCCCTGCTGGGGCGGCCCGAGGTGCTGTTCCTGGACGAGCCGACCACCGGAATGGACCCGGAAGGGCGCCGGGACACCTGGGCGTTGGTACGGGACCTCCGCGCGCAGGGCACCACGGTGCTGCTGACCACGCACTACCTGGAGGAGGCCGAGGAGCTCGCGGACCGGCTGGCGATCCTGCACGAGGGGGAGATCGTCGTGTCGGGCCGCCCGGCCGAGGTGACCGCGACCCGGCCGTCCCGGATCCGCTTCACGCTGCCGGACGGAGTGGCGGCGGGCCGGATCCCGCCGGCGCTGCGCGCGGCGGCCGACGGGCCGCGCGTGGAGATCCGTACTCACCGGCTCCAGGCGGACCTCGCCGAACTGCTGGGCTGGGCCGGGGAATCCGGAGTCGAGCTGGCCGGGCTCGACGCCCGGTCCGCCTCCCTGGAGGAGGCCTTCCTGGAGATCGCGCAGAACCGACGTGAGAAGGCGGGAGCCCGATGAACACGCACAGCCTGCACCTGAACCCGCAGCCCGCCAAGGCCCCGGGCCCGCGCGTCAACCCCCGGCGGCTCCTCGCCCTCGGCCGCAGCGAACTCACCCTGCTCGTACGCAACCGGGCCACGCTGAGCATGGCCCTGCTGATGCCGCTGGTGATGGTCTTCATCCTGCGGTCCTCCCTGACCGGCCTCGACGGGGCTGCGGCCCTCGGCGAAGCCACGCTCACCGGCGGCATCGGCATGGTGCTGACCCTCGTCGTGTACATGAGCCTGGTCTCGGCCTACGTGGCACGGCGCGAGGAGCTCGTGCTCAAGCGGCTGCGTACCGGCGAGGCGAACGATCCGGAGATCCTGGCCGGAACCGCGCTGCCCGCCGCCGTGCTGGCGCTCGGCCAGATCCTCGTCCTCGCGGTGGCCGGGGCGGTCGCCCTGGACGTGCGGATGCCGCGCAATCCCCTGGTGCTCGCGGCGGCCGTCCTCGCGGGGATCGTGATCCTGGCCGGGATGGCGGCGCTGACCAGCTCCTTCACCCGCACCGTGGAGAGCGCCGGCCTCACCACGCTGCCGCTGTTCCTGCTGACCGGGCTCGGCTCGGGGCTGTTCGTGCCGGTGGACTCGCTGCCGGACTCCGTGGCCTCGGTGTGCGAACTGCTGCCGCTGAGCGGGGTGATGGAACTGGTACGGGCCGGCTGGAGCGGCGGCGCGGCCGGCGGGGAGCTGCTGGGGAGCGCGGGCGGCGCGCTGGCCTGGATCATGATCACCGTGTTTGCTGTTCAGCGGTGGTTCCGCTGGGAACCTCGGCGCTAGAGCGAGTTGGGGGACCGGAACCGTGTCGAAGCTGACGGGGTGGTGGAAGAACCGCAGCAGTGCGGGGAAGGTCGAGCTGTACACGCGGTGGTCGTTCCACCTCTTCGTGCTCATCGAGATCACGTCGTTCGGACTGGCCCCCGTGGCCTCCGCCGCCGAGAACTCCTCCGCCCTGGTGGTGCCCCTCTCGCTCTTCCTGATGCTGTGCGCCCACGCGGTGCTGTGCGGGGTGCTCTCCTCCAAGGCGCTGGGCTGGGTGACGGGGCGGCGCGAACGCCCGACCCGGCTGGCGGTGGCCACCGCCGCGTTGACGGCCGCGGCCGCCCTGGGGGTGCTCGCTCTGAAGGCGACCGGGAAGATCGACGAGCCGGCGGTGGCGCCGACGCTGGTGGCGGGGCTGACCTGCTTCACCGCGGGATCGCTGGTGCTGTGCATGCGGTCGGTGCGGACCATGTGGTACGTCGCCCCGGCCACGGCGGCCGCGATCGGAGTGGCCGTGCTCGCGCTGGGCATGCCGGCCGGATACGCGCTGGGGTACTCCGTCGGGGTACTCGTCGGCTGCCTGTTCTTCAGCGCCACCTGCGGGTTCTCGGCGTGGCTGCTCAGGACGGTCTACGAGCTCGACCACGCCCGCGAGGACCAGGCGCGGCTCGCGGTGGCCGAGGAGCGGCTGCGGTTCGGACGGGACCTGCACGACGTGATGGGCCGGAACCTGGCGGTGATCGCGCTCAAGAGCGAGCTGGCGGTGCAACTGGCCCGGCGCGAACGGCCCGAGGCCGTGGACCAGATGATCGAGGTGCAGCGGATCGCGCGGGAATCGCAGCGCGAGGTCCGGGACGTCGTACGCGGCTACCGCGAGGCGGACCTCGCCGTGGAGCTGGAGGGCGCCCGCGGGGTGCTGGCCGCGGCCGGGATGGACTGCAGGGTCGACTTCGAGGCGGCCCGGCCGCTGCCGGCCGAGGTGCAGTCCGCGCTCGGCTGGGTGGTGCGGGAGGCGACGACGAACGTACTGCGGCACGGGGACGCGAAGAACTGCCTGATCCGGCTCACCGCGCCCGTAGGGGGCTCCGTGACGCTGCTGGTGGAGAACGACGGGGCTCCCGAGGTGCCCGCGGGGCTGCCGGGATGGGGGCTGGCCGGGCTGCGCGAGCGGCTCGCGGTACTGGACGGAACCCTGCAGGCGGGGCTGGTGGACGGCGGCCGGTTCCGGCTGCACGCCGAGATCCCCGCCCCGCGGACCGAACGACTGGAGGTGCGGGCGTGAGCCCCGTACGTGTACTGCTCGCCGACGACGAGCACCTGATCCGCGGCGCCCTGGCGGCGCTGCTCTCGCTGGAGGACGACCTGCTGGTCGTCGCCGAGGCGGCCTCGGGGCCCGAGGCCCTCGCCATGGCGCGGGCGCACCGGCCCGACGTGGCGGTGCTCGACCTGCAGATGCCCGGGGCGGACGGTGTGAGTGTCGCCACAACCCTGCGGGCCGAGATCCCCGAGTGCAAGGTCATGATCGTGACCAGTCACGGCCGTCCGGGCCACCTGAAGCGGGCCCTCGCGGCGGGGGTGCGGGCCTTCACTCCGAAGACCGTTTCGGCGCAGCGGCTGGCGGAGCTGATCCGGACCGTGCACGCCGGAGGGCGTTACGTGGACCCGGAGTTGGCGGCCGACGCGATCAGTGCGGGCGACTCTCCGCTGACCGCTCGGGAGGCGGAGGTGCTGGAGTTCGCGGCGGACGGGGCGCCGATCGCGGAGATCGCGGAGCGGGCCTCGCTGTCCCAGGGGACCGTGCGGAACTACCTGTCCTCGGCGGCGACGAAACTGGGCGCCGAAAACCGACACACGGCGGTGCGTCTCGCTCGCGCGCGAGGTTGGGTATAGTTGCTCTCGCGCTACGGCGCAGTGCGGACATAGCTCAGTTGGTAGAGCACCACCTTGCCAAGGTGGATGTCGCGCGTTCGAGTCGCGTTGTCCGCTCAGAACGAAGAAGGCCCCGATCACCGATCGGGGCCTTCTTCGTTTCTCAGGACCAGGTCTGGCCGGTGAGGCGCTCGTACGCCTCGATGTACTTGGCGCGGGTCTGCGCGACGACCTGCGTCGGGAGGGCCGGCGGCGGCACCTCGCTCTTCGGGTCCCAGCCGGAGGCCGGGGAAGCCAGCCAGTCGCGGACGTACTGCTTGTCGAACGAGGGCTGCGTACGGCCCGGCTCCCACTGGTCGGCGGGCCAGAAGCGGGAGGAGTCCGGGGTCAGCACCTCGTCGGCGGCGACGAGGGTGCCGTCCTCGGGGTCGAAGCCGAACTCGAACTTGGTGTCGGCCAGGATGATCCCGCGCTCGCGGGCGACGTCCCGGGCCCGGCCGTAGACGGCGAGGGTGGCCTGGCGCAGCAGCGCGGCCGTCTCGGCGCCGGCGGTGCGCGCGACCTCCTCGTACGAGACGTTCTCGTCGTGCTCGCCGACCGCGGCCTTGGCGGCCGGGGTGAAGATCGGGGCGGGCAGCTCGGAGCCGTCGACGAGTCCCTCGGGGAGCGCGAGACCGCAGACCGTACGGGTCTCCTTGTACTCGGCGAGGCCGGAGCCGGTGAGGTAGCCGCGGGCCACGCACTCGACCGGGACCATGTTCAGGTTCTTGCAGATCAGGGTGCGGCCGGCCCAGTCGGCGGGGGCGCCGGCGGGGAGCTCGGTGGAGATGACGTGGTTCGGGACGATGTCCGCGAGCTGGTCGAACCACCACAGGGACAGCTGGGTGAGCACGCGGCCCTTGTCCGGGATCTCGGTCGGCAGCACCCAGTCGAAGGCGGACAGGCGGTCGCTGGCGACCATGACGAGATGGCCGTCCTCGTCGCGGTAGAGCTCGCGCACCTTCCCGGTGTGGAGGTGGACGAGGCCGGGCACCTGAACCGGCTCGGGCTTTTCGACGAATCCGGACACGGGGTCTCCCTGTGGTTCTGTACGAGCGCGGGACCATTCTGGCGTACCGGTGCCCGCGCTCCGGCCAGGGGGTGCCGCGGCCTCGCTGGTCAGTCCTGGTCAGTCCCTCTTGCAGATGCGGTCGAGGAGGTTGGCGGTGGCCCGCTGCACCCGCTCGTCGACGTGGCCGGGGCGGTCCAGGGCCGGGGACCAGGCGAAGGTGCCGGAGGCGAAGACCAGCGCGCCGCTGGGGGCCCGGTAGAGGGAGGTCTCCTGGTGGCGGCGGTGTCCCTCGGTGTCGAGGTACGGGGAGTGCGCGAGCAGGATCCGGTCCTGGTGCTCGGGGAGCTGCGTGCGCGGGAAGTAGCGGTCCGCCTCGCCGGCGACCAGGCCGGGCAGCTCGTCGTTCTCCCCGGCGCCGGTGGAGTCCCAGAGCCAGTGCGTGGCGTTGCGCACGATCAGGGGCGCGGGCTCGGGGACCCGCCCCGCGTACTGGATGCCGAGCAACTGCTGCTCCGGGCGGTCCACTTCGCGCCAGAGGCTGGGGCGGCCCGGGCCGCGGCGTTTTCGGCACGTGAGGAGCCGGTCGTCGACTCCCGAGGGGGACGGGCCGAGCTCGACCTGCCAGTACATGGTGTTGGCGGAGAGGAAGACCAGCGAGGTGCCGTTGTCGCGGGCGCGCTCGACGGTGCGGCGCATGGGGCCCGACCAGTACTCGTCGTGACCGGGGAAGACCAGGCCGCGGTAGCGGGTGGGGTCGACGCGGCCGGCGTGCAGGTCGCGGGTGTCGGCATAGGCGAGGTCGTAGCCGTAGCGCTCGGCCCAGCGGATGAAGTCGTAGGCGTGGCCGACGTGGAGGGGCAGGCCCGCGCCGGCGTAGGGGCGGTCGAAGGACACGGTGATGGCCGCGTCCTGCTCGCCGAGGAGGCGGCCCTCCTCGTCCCAGGCGTGGTAGAGGCTGGCGCCGGTGCGGCCGTCCTCCGGGTAGAGGTTGTAGGCCTGCCAGGTGATGTCCGGGAGCAGGAGGAGCAGGTCGGCGGGGTGGTCGTCGCGGACCGTGAAGGGGATGTGTGAGCGGTAGCCGTCGGCGGTGGTGAGGACGGCCACGTACGCGCCGACGCTCCAGTAGGACGGGACCTGGAGGCGCCAGGACATCCACCAGTGGTGGCAGGAGACGGTCCGGTCGGCGGTGAGGGGCGCCGGCTGGACGATGCCGGAGAGCCGGGGGCTGGTGGTGATCTTGGAGGCGCCGTCTCCGCCGTAGTGGCCGATCCGGTAGACGTCGACCGAGAACTGCTGGGGCGGATCGACGGTGATGTGGAAGTCGATGGCCTCTCCGGGGGTCACGGCGCCGGTGGAGGTGAAGCCCTTGATCTGGCGGTGCACGTCGTCGGCGGTACGGGGGCCGCCGGTGCCTCGGGCGCGCGGGATCCGGCCGGTGTCGGTGCCGGCGCCGCTGCCTGCGGCGTTGACCGCCGCGGCGGCCGGGTCCACGTACCAGGGGACCACCTGGCCGGTGTCGTCGAAGTAGAGCTCGCTCCCCCGGAACCAGGGCAGGGGGCCCTGTCCGAAGGGGTCGGTCACCGCGTGCGCGAGCGCACCTGACTCCCAACGCCGGATCTGATCCGCACTCATGAACCGCTCCCCTCCCTCACTCCCCCGAACGGGCATGTATCAAGCCGGTCCCAGCACATCACATAACGCACTCAGTCCGTCACCGTTCGTCGCGAATTGACGTGACCGGAACATTCCAATCCGTTTGTGCGTGCGATCCGTAGCCCGATGGGGGAAGCGTCAGACGAGGCGGACGGGCTTCTCGGGGCGGACGCCGAGCTCCGCGAGCCAGTCCCGCAGGGGCTCCGGGTCCCCGTCCTCGACGAGGCACAGCACGAGCGGCGCCAGGTCGGAGCGGCGGGCGCCGCCGACGAGCAGCACCGGGCCGTCCAGCCAGTCGAGGCCGGGCGCGGCGCCCGCCGAGTCCACGGCGGCGCAGCACACCATCGCCGTGACGTGGTCGGCCAGCAGGTCCCGCCCGCTGCGGGGCGGCTGGAGCGGGAAGAGCGGTACGGAGTCCGCGCCGTGCGCCTTCGCGGCCGGGGGATGCGCGGCACCGGCGGCCCGCTCCTCGCGGGCCAGGTCCCCGCTGAGCCGGCCGGCCAGCGCCTCGCCGGCCGCACACTCGCCGCCGGGGTCCGTGAGGTAGCCGAGCACCCGGTCCAGCGTGGGCCCGGCGAACCCGTCGGCGGTGGCGGGCGGCTGGGAGCCGGTGTGCGTGACGGTGGTGGGGCCCGCGGCTCCGGGGGAGCTTGCCGGCAGACCCTCCGAGACGGCCAGGGCATCGAGCGCGGCATGCAGCCGGGCCGCCTCCGTGCGCCACTTGCGGTCCACGACCTCCTCCGGATAGGCCGCCCAGTCCACGGGGGACCAGTCGGGCCCGGCCTCGGCCGGACCGCCGTGGAAGAGCCGCGCGGCCAGCAGCGAGGCCGCCTCGTCGATGACGCCGGGGCGCTCCAGCAGATCGCAGGCGGGGCGCTCGCCGAGCCGCGAGGTGAACCCGTCGGCCAGCCGGTCGCGCCGGGACAGCTCGGTCAGCGCGGAGACCACTCCGGCGTCGAGGTGCGCCGGCCAGCGGCCCATCCGCCAGGCGGGCAGCGCGACCCGCGTCAGCAGCCGGTCCCAGCCCGCGTAGGCGAGGCCGACCTGCTCCTGCGCGACGATGCGCAGCCCGTAGTCCACACCCTGTGCACGGTCCGACGCGGCGGCGGCCACCCCGCGCTCCATCTCGGCGGCGTCCACCCGGCACAGCCGCAGCAGCAGCCGGGCCGGTGCGGCGATCCAGCCGAGGCCGCGCCGGTTGCCCACGTCCACCGCGGCGTCCAGGCCGCGGACGAAGCCGCGGGCGTCGGCTATGTCGGGGTGCGCGGAAGGTCCCGTGCCGGCGACGACCGGCGCGAGGACGGCCCGTAGCTCGGCGACCCGCATCCACCACAGGAACGGCGAGCCGATCACCAGCACGGGGGCGGCGCCCGGCTCGGTCTCCGGACCGGCAAGGCCGGCTGTGCCGGCAGATGTGCCTGCGGCTGTGCCGGCGGATGTGCGGGCCCGATCGCGGCGGTGGGCCGCGTGCGAGCGGTCCTCCAGCCAGCTGTCGCAGTCCGGGGTCAGGGCTATCGCGGAGGGTGCCGGAACGTCCATCCGGTCGGCCAGGTCCCGCACGAGCCGGTAGAGATCGGGCGCCGAGTCCTCCGAGAGCGGCACCGTGGGCGTCACTGCGGGGCTCGCCTTCAGCACCACCGCGGCGAAGGTCCCGCCGACGAGCAGCACCAGCGCGGCGACCGCGCAGACCACGAGGGTCACCACGGGCCAGGGGTCACCGGCCAGCCGGCCCGTCATCCGGGCACTCACCAGCACCACGGCGAGGGCAGCGGGCAGCAGCCCGAGGGCCAGGGCCCTGCTGCGCACACGCAGCACGCCCAGGGCGCGGGAACGTGCGGACGGCACGCCCACTTCCACGATCGAACCGGTTCCGGACACGGCCGGACCTCACCCCCTCTGCCCTGCGGCGGCGTTGCTCACTCCCCCACTGTGACACCCGCCACTGACATCGCAATGCCGGTGGGCCAAGTGCCGGAATGCTTGGAATCGCACCCTAGTTGGGGTGTGGCCGGGCGTCAGGCAGACCGGGTGAGATCACCCGATGGAATGGCTTTGGGTAAAGCTGGGTGCGTTCGAACGCGGCTGGATGCACTCGCACGCGAACATGCCCGCGGGCCCGGGCGCAGGGTGTGCGCACCGGGCCCGCGGGTCTGCGGAGCCGCTGGTCAGCGGGGTTCAGCCGGCTTGGGCCGCCTTGGCGGCGATGTCCGTACGGTGCTGCGAGCCGTCCAGCTTGATCCGCGCGACGGCCTTATACGCCTTCTCGCGCGCCTCCGCCAGATCGGAACCGGTCGCCGTCACCGACAGGACGCGCCCGCCCGCGCTGACCACCGCGTCGCCCTCGCGGCGGGTCCCGGCGTGCAGCACGTACGTGTCGGGTCCGTCCTCGGCGGCCACCTCGGCGAGGCCCTCGATCGGGTCCCCGGTGCGGGGGGTCTCCGGGTAGTTGTGGGAGGCGATGACCACCGTGACGGCGGCGTCCTCGCGCCAGCTGAGCGCGGGCTCGGCGGCCAGGGTGCCGTTGGCGGCGTTCAGCAGCACGCTCGCGAGCGGGGTGCGCAGCCGCGCCAGGACCACCTGGGTCTCGGGGTCGCCGAAGCGGGCGTTGAACTCGATGACCCGGGTGCCGCGGCTGGTGATCGCGAGACCGGCGTAGAGCAGGCCCGAGAAGGGGGTGCCGCGGCGGCGGAGCTCGTCGACGGTCGGCTGGAGGACCAGCTCCATGACCTCGTCGACCAGCTTCGGGTCGGCCCAGGGCAGCGGGGAGTACGCGCCCATGCCGCCGGTGTTCGGGCCCTCGTCGCCGTCGAGCGCGCGCTTGAAGTCCTGCGCGGGCTGGAGCGGCAGCACGGTGACGCCGTCGGTGATGGCGAAAAGGGAGACCTCGGGGCCGTCGAGGTACTCCTCGATGACCACGCGGTCGCAGGCGAGCGCGTGCGCGCGGGCGGCGGTCAGGTCCTCGGTGACCACGACGCCCTTGCCGGCCGCCAGGCCGTCGTCCTTGACGACGTACGGGGCGCCGAAGGCGTCGAGGGCCGCGTCCACCTCTTCCGGGGTGGTGCACACGTAGCTGCGCGCGGTGGGGACGCCGGCCGCGGCCATCACGTCCTTCGCGAAGGCCTTGGAGCCCTCCAGCTGCGCGGCCTCGCCGGACGGGCCGAAGACGGGGATGCCGGCTTCGCGCACGGCGTCGCCGACGCCGGCGACCAGCGGCGCCTCCGGGCCGACGACGACCAGGTCGACGCCGAGCTCCGTGGAGAGGCGCGCGACGGCGTCGCCGTCGAGGGGGTCGACGTCCCGCAGCTCGGCCACTTCCGCGATCCCCGCGTTACCGGGGGCGCAGTAGAGCGCGGAGACGTCGGGGTCGAGGGACAGAGAGCGGCACAGGGCGTGTTCGCGGGCGCCGCCGCCGATGACGAGGACCTTCACGCCATGAAGCGTAGCCCGCGCTCCGGATTCTCTTTCGTGCGGCCACCCAATGAGACGGCCCTACTCGTTCGTGTATTCCTCCACAACCGTGGCTCCGAGCTCGCGCACGATCAGGTCGTGTCCGGTCAGCGCGCTGTCGACGAGGTCCGGGTCGTCGTCCTCCGCGAAGTCGTCCTCGGGGGCGACCGGCGGGGGCGCCTGCTGCGCGGGGGGCTGCTGGGCGGAGGCGGACTGCTGGGGGGGCTGGTACTGCGGCTGAGACTGCTGCGGGGCCGGCGGCTGGGCCTGCGCCGAGGCCTGACCGTGGCCCTGGGCCGCGGGGGCGGCGGGGGGCGGCGGGTTGTAGGCGGGCGCCGGCGGAGCGCCGTACGGGGGCGCGGGCTGGCCGCCGCCGCCTCCGCCCCCGCCCACCACGGCGTCGATCTTCCAGTTGACCTGGAACTGCTCGGCCAGGACCGACTTGAGCACGTCCTCACTGCCGCTGCTCGCGAAGTTGTCGCGGGCTCCGACATTGGGGAAGCCGAGCTGGAGGGTGGTTCCGTCGAAGCCGACGACCTGGGCGTTCTGGCTGAGCAGGATCCAGGTGAAGCGGCGGCGGTTCTTCACGGCCTCCAGGACGCTCGGCCACATCGCCTGCACTTGGCCGGCTCCGGCAGCCATCCCGGGGGACGGCGGTGCCGCCTGCACGGGGGCCGCCGCCTGGGCCGGCGCGGGGGCGGGTGCCGCGGCGGGGATCCCCTGGCCGGGAGCGGCCGCGCTCGGCCACGCGCCGGCACCGGCCCCACCGGGCTGCGCGGCTCCGGGCCAGGTACCCGGGGCCGGGGCGGCGGCAGCCGGGGGCGGGGTGCCCTGGCCGGCAGCGGCGGCGCCCGGCTGGGCGGCTCCGGGCCAGGCGCCGGGGGCCGTGGCCGGGGCGGCGGTCGCCGGGGCCTGGGCCGGGACGCCCTGCCCGGGAGCGGCGGCCCCCGGCCAGGCACCGGCGTCGGAAGCGGGTGCGGGAGCGGAAGCGGGAGCAGGCGCGGGCGACGGCGCCGCCTCGGGAGCTCGTACCGGCTCGGCGGCGGGCTCGGGCGCCCGTACGGCGGCGCGCGCGGCGGCGACGCCCCCACCGGGCCCGACGGGCGCCATGGCGTGCGCCTCGGGGCCGGGCACGTAGCCCATGGCAGGCGGCACGGCAGCCGGCGCGGCGAGCGGCGGCCCGGCGGCGAACGCGGCCGCCCCGCTGCGCTCCAGCCGGTCGAGCCGGGCCTGGAAGGACCGCTCGTCGTCGAAGGCGGCCGGCAGCAGCACCCGGGCGCAGATCAGCTCCAGCTGCAGCCGCGGCGAGGTCGCGCCCCGCATCTCGGTGAGCCCGGTGTTGACCAGATCGGCGGCCCGCGACAGCTCGGCGGCCCCGAAGACGGACGCCTGGGCCTGCATCCGCTCCACGACATCGGCGGGGGCATCGATCAGCCCCTTCTCCCCGGCGTCGGGCACGGCGGCCAGGATCACGAGGTCGCGCAGCCGCTCCAGCAGGTCGGCGACGAAGCGACGGGGATCGTTCCCGCCTTCCACCACCCGGTCCACGACCTCGAAGGCGGCGGCCCCGTCACCGGCGGCGAAGGCGTCGATGACGGAATCGAGCAGCGAACCCTCCGTGTAGCCGAGCAGGGAGGTGGCCATGGCATAGGTCACACCCTCCTCGGCCGCGCCGGCCAGCAGCTGGTCCATGACGGACATCGAGTCACGCACGGATCCGGCGCCGGCGCGCACGACGAGCGGCAGCACGCCGTCCTCGACGGTGGCGCCCTCGCGGCCGCAGACCTCGCCGAGGTAGTCGCGCAGGGTGCCCGGCGGCACCAGCCGGAACGGATAGTGGTGCGTCCGGGACCGGATGGTCCCGATGACCTTCTCCGGCTCGGTCGTCGCGAAGATGAACTTGAGGTGCTCCGGCGGCTCCTCGACCACCTTCAGCAGGGCGTTGAAGCCCGCCGAGGTGACCATGTGGGCCTCATCGATGATGTAGATCTTGTACCGGCTGGAGGCGGGCCCGAAGAAGGCCTTTTCCCGCAGGTCACGGGCATCGTCTACACCACCGTGCGAGGCGGCGTCGATCTCGATGACGTCGATGGACCCCGGCCCGTTCCTCGCGAGGTCGCGGCAGGACTGGCACTCGCCGCAGGGGGTCGGGGTGGGACCCTGCTCACAGTTCAGGCACCGGGCGAGGATGCGCGCGCTGGTCGTCTTTCCACAGCCGCGCGGCCCGCTGAACAGGTACGCGTGATTGACCCGGTTGTTCCGCAGGGCCTGCATCAGCGGGGCAGTGACATGCTCCTGCCCGATGACCTCGGCGAACGACTCGGGACGATAGCGGCGGTACAGCGCAAGGGACGACACGCTTACGAGGTTATCCGGGCCCACCGACAACGGTGGCCCTCCGACGCCTCCGGGACCCCCCGGAACGCAAAACGCCCCCCACGCACCCGCCAGAGCCCACTTACCCTTGCTGCCTTCCGGCCCTGGGGGAGTTGGGTGAGATAGCGCCACGTGAGGGGCTTCCCCCACCCTAGCGGATGGAGACCCCCGGAATCGACCCGGACCCCGACCTGCCCCTCCGCCGACGATCACGTTCGCGAGCACCCCTCAACGTCTTGTATTGTTTGCGGCGGAGGATTCGCCTAGTGGCCTAGGGCGCACGCTTGGAAAGCGTGTTGGGGGCAACCCCTCACGAGTTCGAATCTCGTATCCTCCGCCAGTGCCTCACCGGGCACGATGTCGAAAAGCCCCGCTGCTCGCAGCGGGGCTTTTCGCTTGTCCCGTCTCGATTTCCGTCTCAGGCGATGATCGCGGCGCGGATCGATCGCCACCGTTCTGTCGAGGCTCTGTACAGCGTCCCGCGGTCGCTCGGTCAGGAGGCGGCAGCGCCGGCCGCGAGGGCTTGCCGGCTGCCAACCCGTCTCGCACCACGTCGACATGATCCACGGGTAGTGACTAACCGGTTAGTCAATTAGGCTGCCGGCGGTACGGCGCGACGATGCGAACGACGCAGCTGAAGGGAACCCGCATGGGGAGATTCGCCTGGACCCTGCTCGCCGGCTTCGCCATCGGTACCCCCGCGGTCCCCGTCGGCCTCTCGCTCTCCCTGCCCGGTCCGGTCGCACTGTTCGCGGCGCTTCTGGGCTCCGCCTGCTGCGTCGTCTTCGCGGTGTTCGCCATGGAACGGGCCCGGTTGCGCTGGCAGTCCTGGCAAGCCCGCCGGAAGTCGCCCGTGGTGAGCGCCGGTTCGGCGACGGGCACGTCCGGCGACGGCGCACCCTCCGACGGCGTGGCCGCCATCGGGTCACCGGCGGGCGACCGGCTCTCCGGCGCCGCGGGGCGGCGGGCGCGGCGGGTCTTCGAGCGGTACGGCGTGGTGGGCTTCGGCATCGTGGGGCCCGCCCTCTTCGGCACCTGGGGCTCGTCCCTGCTCGGCGCCGCGCTGGGCATCCCCCGGTGGCCGCTGATCCGCTGGCTGATGGCCGGGGTCACGCTGTGGTGCACGGTTCTGCTGGTTGCGTCGGACGCGGTCCTCGACGCCTTCGGGATCGGATGACCGGCCTGGGCGCGGGGCATCCCCAGGAGAACGTCCGACCGGTTGGTCCCCCCTTACGATTTCTCGCATGTCCCGCGCCGATGCCACCAAGGCCCGCATCCTCCAGGCCGCCACCGACGAGTTCGCCGCGCACGGCATCGCCGGAGCCCGGGTGGACCGGATCGCCAAGGCGGCGGCTGCCAACAAGAACCTCATCTACGTCTACTTCTGCAGCAAGGACCAGCTCTTCGACACGGTCTTCGACACCCACGTCACCCACGGTCTGAACGCGGTTCCCTTCACCCCCGACGACCTCCCCGGGTACGCGGGGCGGCTCTTCGACTACTGCCGGCAGCACCCCGAGGTCATCCGGCTCGCCACGTGGCATCGGCTGGAGCGCGGCGACAGCCACGACCGGGACCCGGCCGTCGCGGCACCGACACGCGACGCGAAGCTGGAGGCGCTCGCCTCGGTGCAGAAGGAGGACGGCATCGGCGCCGATTTCTCCCCCACCGCGCTGCTCACCCTCGTCCTGAGCCTCGCCCTCGCATGGAACCCGGGCAATGCCACCGGAATGCCCGCCTCTACGACCGAGGCCGAGAGCACCGACGACCGCCGCCGCTCGATCGTCCAGGCCGTGCGCCGGCTCCTGTGAGTCGAGCTCTGTTCGCACCGCCGCGCCCGTGGGCCCGGTACGTTGCTCCCATGACCGACATCCGAAAGGGCAATGCCGCGTAGGCGCCCCTCTGACGTGCGGGCCGGCATCCCCGTACGGAGCCGCGACCACCGACGCCTCTACCCGGCGATCGACCGCCTGTCCGGAGCCTGCACGGCCGACATCCGCCGGCTGGACCGGAGCCACTACTGGCCCGAGGCCACGGCCGGATCCTTTTGGCACTGGGCCGCCCTGGCCCACGGCCCGCTGAGGCGACTGGCCGCTCCGCACACCGGAACCCGGTGCGAAACCCTTGAATGCGGCTGCGATCCCTCCCTCCACCGCGATCACCTCGAAGAGGTCCTGCACGCCCTTCCCAAGAAGTCGGCCCGCGAGCTGCGACAACTCGTACGGGCACTCGACTCGAAGATCCTGGCCCGAGCCCGGGTCAGCCCCGCCGGTTCTCCTGACGACAGATGGTGGCCAGGGCAGCTCTAGCCGCCCGGGGCCGCCGATGAGGCGTGGGTCACATTTCGGTGGCCGGATGTCACACTCCGAGGCTTGAACCGCTCTCAGTTCGCAATGCACCAGCGACGAGAGAGCCTCACGATGTCCCAGACCCCGCCAGACTCGCCGGCCGCCTCGTCCGAAGGCAGCCTGCGGGAGGCAACGTCCGATCCGGTGGCGAGCACCTCGACACAGGTGTTCAACAACCACCGTGAGCTGCTGTTCTCCATCGCCTACAACATGCTCGGCAGCGTCGCCGACACCGAGGACGTGTTGCAGGAGGCATGGCTGTCCTGGACGACCAGGAACGAGACACTCGGCGCGGGCGGGATCGACAATCCGCGTGCCTACCTGGTGCGCATCGTGGTGAACCGGGCCCTCGCCCACCAGGCCGCCATCAGCCGCCGCCGCGAGACGTACATCGGGCCATGGCTGCCCGAACCGCTCTTCGGCCCCCTGACCGATACGAGCGGCCCCGACGATGCCGCTGATGTGGCAGTGCGCGCCGAGTCGGTCTCGATGGCGCTGCTGGTGGTCCTGGAGACCCTCACTCCGCTGGAACGCGGGGTGTTCGTCCTGCACGAGGTGTTCGGCTACGCCCACACCGAGATCGCGGAAATCCTCGACCGCAGTCCCGCGGCGATCCGCCAGCTCGCCCACCGGGCCCGCGAGCACGTCCACGCCCGGCGGCCCCGCTACGAGCCCGCCCCGCAGATCCGGCAGCAGGTGACCGAACGGTTCATGGCCGCCGCGCTCGGCGGTGACCTGGACGGCCTCCTGGAAATCCTGGCACCGGAGGTGACCCTGTGGGGCGACGGCGGGGGCAAGGGTCACGCGCCGGGAGGCCTGCGCCCGGTCCACGGCCGGGACAAGGTCGCCCGCCTGCTCGCGGCTGTCGCCCCCGGCTCCGGCATGGGCCTCACCATCACCTACCGCAGCGTCAACGGCGACCCGTCGGCGTTGCTCTTCGCCGGCGACACCCTCTACGCCGTCCTCGTCCTCGACCTCACTCCGGACGGGAACCAGGTGTGCGGGATCTACACCGTCGCCAATCCCGACAAGCTCTCTCACGTCGCCTGATCACTGAGGAATCGACAACATGATGCGAAGAATTGCTTCGTTGCCCGGTGGAAGAGTGGGGAAATGGGTCGTCCTCGCGCTCTGGGCGGCCCTGCTGATCCCGGTCCTGATGCTGGCCGGCCAGCTCGGCGAAGTCGAGGAGAACGACAACTCGGCCTGGCTGCCCGGTAACGCGGAGTCGACCAAGGTCGTCGCCCGGGCCGAGAACTTCCAGCGTGCCGACACCGTGCCCGCGATCGTGATCTACGACCGGCCGGAGGGCGTCACCCCTGCCGACATGGCCGAGGCCCAAGCCGACGCCGAAGCCTTCAAGGGCATAGAGAACGTCGTGGGGCAGCCTCAGGGGCCGTTGAAGTCCCAGGACGGCAAGGCCATCCAGACCGTGGTCCAGCTCCACAAGGACAAGACGGGCTGGGAGGGGATCGGCAAGACCGTCGACGCGATGACGAAGGTCGGCGAGGAGAACGCCAACGGTCTCGGCTTCCACGTCACCGGACCGGGCGGTTACGCGTCCGACTCGATCAAGGCGTTCAGCGGAGGGGGCGCCCTGACCACGATCACCGCACTGGTGGTCGTCGTGATGCTGCTGCTCACCTACCGCAGCCCGTTGCTGCCCCTGCTGCCGCTGCTGACCGTGGGCGTCGCCCTGGTCACGTCGGAGGCGGTGATCTACCTGTTGGCGAAGAACGCCGGACTCGTCGTCAACAAGCAGACCAGCTTCATCCTGACGGTATTGGTGTTCGGGGCCGCCACCGACTACGCGCTCCTGCTCATCTCGCGGTACCGGGAAGAGTTGCTGAAGCACGAGGACCGGCACGAGGCCATGGCAGAGGCCCTGTACCGCTCCAGTCCCGCGATCATCGCCAGCGCCGCGACCGTCGCGGTCAGCCTGATGCTGCTGATGCTGGCCACCCTCAGCTCCACCCAGGGGCTCGGGCCGGCCTGTGCCGTCGGCATCCTCGTCGGGCTGCTCGCCATGGTCACGCTGATGCCTGCCCTGCTGGTCATCTGCGGCCGCTGGATCTTCTGGCCGGTGAAGCCGTCGTACGGAGCGGCCGAGGCGACCAAGGAAGGCGTCTGGACCCGGGTCGGCACCTCCGTCTCCCGCCGGCCGCGGATCGTGTGGATCGGCACCACGCTCGTGCTCGGCGTCATGGCGATCGGGATGCTCGGGCTCAAGGCCGACGGACTGTCCAACAAGGACCAGTTCACCGGCACACCGCAGATGGCCGTCGGCGAGAAGATCCAGTCCGAGCACTTCCCGGCCGGGTCGGGCGACCCCGTCGTCGTGGTGGCCAAGGCTGCCTCGGCGGAGCAGGTGCGGACCGCGCTGTCCGGCGTACCGGGAGTCGTCGGTGTCTCGTCGCCGATGGTCAAGGACGGCGAGGCGATCATGCTCGGGGAACTCGAGGCCGACCCCAGCAGCAAGGCCGCGATCCGCACCGTCGAGGAGGCCAGAACCGCGGTCCACGAGGTCGAGGGTGCGGATGCCCAGGTCGGCGGTAGCACGGCGATCATGCTCGACACGCAGAAAGCGGCCGCCCGCGACTCCAAGGTGATCATCCCCATCGTGCTGGTGGTGGTGCTCCTCATCCTCGCGCTGCTGCTGCGGGCGATCGTCGCGCCGCTGTTGCTCATGGCGACGGTGGTGCTGTCGTTCGGAGCGGCCCTCGGCGTGAGCAGCCTGGTGTTCAACCACGTGTTCGGCTTCGCCGGCGCGGAAGCCTCCTTCCCGCTCCTGACGTTCGTGTTCCTGGTCGCCCTGGGCATCGACTACAACATCTTCCTGGTCACCCGGGTACGCGAAGTGGCGCTGCTGCAGGGCACCCGGCGCGGCGCGCTGATCGGTCTGTCCACCACCGGGGGTGTGATCACCTCGGCGGGTCTGGTGCTGGCCGGTACCTTCGCGGCGATGGCCTCGCTGCCGCTGGTGTTCGCGGCCGAGCTCGGCTTCGCGGTGGCGTTCGGCGTGCTGCTGGACACCATGATCGTCCGCTCGGTGCTGGTCACCGCGCTGACCCTGGACGTGGGTCGGTGGATGTGGTGGCCCAGCAAACTGTTCAAGCACCACGAAGCCCCCCAGCCGCCGGCGGACAAGCCCGACCTCGAACCCGCTCTCAGCGGCAGGTGACGGCCTTCCACCACGGGCCGTCCGGCGCCGGACGGCCCGAAAGGCCCCGCTGCTCGCAGCGGGGCCTTTCCCCTGCCCCGTCCCGGTCGGCGTCTCGGCCGGGGCCGGTGTCCACGAGTGTTCGATGAGGCCCTACTACGATCGCCGGTCATGGACTGGCTGGAGCGCACCGCGAAGCTGAGGCAGTGGACGAGGAGCGGGGCACGCGCTCCGCACAAGCCGCTGCTGTTCCTTTACGCCCTCGGCCGGTACCAGCAGGACGCCCACGGCGAGCTGCGGTACAGCGCGGTGGAGGAGGACCTGAAGCGGCTGCTCGCCGAGTACGGTCCGCCCAACAAGACCACCCCCGCCTACCCGTTCCACCATCTGGTGAGCGATGAGGTGTGGGAAGTGCGCACCGATCACGGACAGGGCAGTCCGGGCAGCGGAGTGCGGGAGCTGCGGGCGTCGGGCGCCGCGGGACGGCTGGCCCCCGAACTGCGGACGGCGCTCCGGCGGGAGCCGACGCTGCTCGGCCGGATGGCGCGGGTGCTCCTCGACGTGAACTTCCCGCCCTCCCTCCACGAGGAACTGTGCGGAGCCGTCGGCCTGGAGCTGGAGCCGGAGCCGTCGGAGGCCGGGCGGCCCTCGGAGGCGCGGAGGCAGCGTGACCGGCGGATGCGGGAGCTGGTGCTGACGGCGTACGAGTACCAGTGCGCCTTCTGCGGCTACGACGGGAGCATCGGCGCGGTGCCGGTCGGGCTGGAGGCCGCGCACGTGCGCTGGTGGGCGTTCGACGGGCCCGACGAGGTCGACAACGGACTCTGCCTCTGCTCGCTGCACCACAGGCTCTTCGACAAGGGCGTCCTCGGCGTCGGCGACGGCCACCGCGTCCTGGTCTCGCAGCGGTTCGTCGGCCGCAGCTCCGCCGCCCGCGAGCAGGTCACGGCGCTCGCCGGGCGCCCGCTCATCGGCCCTCAACGGGGCGTCAGCCCCGTCGCGGCGGCCCACCGCGCCTGGCACACCGACCAGGTCTTCCACGGCACCCCGCGGCCGGCAGCCGTCTCCTGACCGTCGGGCCGTCCGTCCGCCGTCCGCTCCGGCGGCGCTCTGGTGTGTTCGGCGGTCCGGTGGAGCCGCTCGTGGCAGCAGTAGTTTTGGGTCATGGACATGGCACAGGAGTTTGAGAGCCACCGGCGACGGCTGTTCTCGTTGGCCTACCGGATGCTCGGCTCGGCGGCCGAGGCCGAGGACACCGTGCAGGACGCGTACCTGCGCTGGCACGGGGTCGAGCCCGGTCAGGTGGTCGCGCCGGGGCCGTGGCTGGCCAAGGTGGTCACCAATCTGTGCCTGAACCGGCTCACCTCCGCCCGGGCGCGGCGCGAGGAGTACCCCGGCCCGTGGCTGCCCGAGCCGGTGGAGACCGCCGCCGGGGTGCTGGGGCCGATGGAGACGGCTGAGCAGCGGGACGCGGTGTCGTTCGCGGTGCTGACGATGATGGAGCGGCTGTCGCCCCCCGAGCGGGCCTGCGTGGTGCTGCGGGACGCCTTCGGTTACAGCCACCGGGACGTCGCGGGCGTCCTCGACTCCTCGGAGGCGAACGCGCGCCAGCTCTACCGCCGGGCCAAGCAGCACCTGGCCGACGGCCGGCCGCGGTTCACCACCTCGCGGGAGGAGGACGGCGAGTTGCTCGCCCGGTTCCTGGCCGCCGCGGCCGAGGGTGCGATGGACCGGTTGGAGCAGCTGCTCGCCGACCAGGTGGTCGTCTGGTCGGACGGCGGCGGCAAGGTGAGCGCGGCCCGTCGGCCGGTGGTCGGGCGGGACGCCGTGGCCCGCTTCCTGGTCGGTCTCTTCTCCCGGTGGGTGAGCGGCGTACGGATCGGGTTCGCCGAGGCGAACGGCGTTCCGGTGGTGGTCGGCTGGGAGGACGGCGAGCTGACCGCGTTCGGGGTGCTGGAGCTCGGCGAGGGCGGGATCACCGGGATCCGGCTCGTTCGGAACCCGGACAAACTGACCTTCCTCGCCACTCAGCTCCGGGAGCTGTCACAGAACGCATGACCCGTCGGTTCTTCATCGGTGACGGCGACGCGAACGAGAGGCCGAGACTGATGACTGACGAGACGATGCTGGTGACCGGCGCGACCGGCGTGCTCGGCCGCGAGGTGCTGGAGCGGGCCCGCCGCACCGGCCGCCCGGTCCGCGCGCTCACCCGCGGGACCGCGGCGCCGGACGACTCCGGGGTGGCCTGGTACACCGGCGACCTGACCACCGGCACCGGACTGGACGAGGCGCTCGCGGGCGTCCGCACGGTCATCCACTGTGCGAGCGACATCCGGCACTTCAAGAACGACATCCCCGGCTTCCGGCACCTGCTGGAAGCCGGGAAGCGGGCCGGCGTCGAGCACGTCGTCAACATCTCGATCGTCGGCGTCGACCGGATCCCCTACCCGTACTACCGGGTGAAGCTGGAGGGCGAGCGGCTGCTCGCCGCCTCGGGGATCGGCTGGACCAACCTGCGGGCCACCCAGTTCCCCGCGCTGCTCGACCTCGCCTTCGGAGCCCTGTCCAAGCTCCCGGTGGTCCTCGTGCCGTCCGGCACCGGCTGCCAGCCGGTCGACCCGGGCGAAGTGGCGGACCGGCTGGTCGAGTTGGCCATCGGCGCCCCGGGCGGGCACGTACCCGACTTCGCCGGACCGGCGGTGCACCCGGCCGCCGGCCTCGCCAAGGACTGGCTGCGCGCGGCCGGCAAGCGCCGCGTCGTGCTCCCCGTCCGCGTACCCGGCAGGATCGGCGCCGCCTGGCGTGCCGGCCACCTGACCGCCCCCGGCCACGCGCTCGGCACGCGTACCTGGGAGCAGTACCTCGCCGAGCGGGTCGCCCGCTGACCCCGCGGGCCGTGACCCCGCGGGCCGTGACCCCGCGGCCCTGACTCCCCGCCGCCGCCACGTGTCGGTGGCGGCAGCGGGGGGCCAGGGGACCGTCAGGTGCCCAGGCCGGCGGTGTCGTGGTCGGCTCCGGAGCCTCCGCACCCCCCGTGGCTCTGGGTGCCGCACAGGCAGGCCTCGGCCGACGAGTCGCCCAGGAGGCCGGTCCGGGCCGTGAAGTAGGCCAGCTGCGCACGGCTGTTGCTGCCGAGCATGTCCGAGGCCTTCTTCAGGTGGGTCGCCACGGTGCGGGTGCTCATGCCGAGACGGCTGGCGATCGCGGCATCGGTGTAGCCGTCGACCATGAGCTGCAGCACGCGCAGCCGGGTCTTGTCCGTGAGGAGCCGGGGACGCTGCTGGGCCGGCTTGAAGGCGACCGGCTCGGCCCGCTCCCAGGCGTGCTCGAAGACCGACGCGAGGAAGTGCACGATGGCGACGTCCCGGATGACCAGGGCGTGATTGCTCCGTTCACCCGCCCCCTTGTCGGGGATGAACGCGACCGACCGGTCGAAGACGATCAGCCGGTCGAAGACCTCGTCGAGGGTGCGCACCGCGACCCCCGCCTCGGTGACCGTCCTGATGTAGTCGAGGGTCGGGCCGTGCGCGCGCACCGTGTGCTGGTACAGAGTCCTCTGGACGACACCCCTCTCCTGGGCCTGCACGACCCGTCTCAGGGACTCTGCGAGGATCCCCTCCGGCCTGCTCCCCCCAGGCTGGGCGGTCAGCAGTTCCTCCTTGGTCGACTGGCTGGCCTCGTCCAGTGCCGCGGCGATCACGGCCGGTCCGACCAGCCGCTCCACGGCCGGGTCCCCGTGCTGACGTGCCTCCTGGTAGATGCTCTCGACCTCGGACATCGACGAGCGCAGCGCGGCCAGACGCTGCTGCTGCACGAGAATGGCCTGTTCAACCGGGTACGCCTGGGCCGCGGTCGCGACCGACGGCGGTACCGGTACGAGCATGTCCGGGTCCCCCACCGAGGCTGTCAGCAGCCCCAGCTCGGACAGGCAGGCGGGAGCCTCGGCCTCGTCCACCGAACCGTGTGAGAGTGCGAGCCGGTAGACCCGTCGCCCCTCCTCGCAGATCTCTGCATGGTCCCCGTCCCCAAGGTCATCGGGTCTGGTGCACATGTGTTCCCCCTTCAGGTTTCCGCAGTGCATGATCCTGATGCCTGTGGGTACTTCCCGCAACCTCTCCCCTTGAGCCACTCTCTTCTCAGAAAGAGCAGAACACACCGGCTCGATCGAAATACCCAGGGGGAACAAGAAATGGACCTCAGTCACTTTCTGCGCAAAGTTCTGGGCACGCTCGCCGTGGCCGCCGCGGTACTGATCGGACTCTCCGCCATTCCGGGCGACGCCGATCGCACGACGGCCGCCGCCGGCACCACCACCACCCCGGATCCGGGCTGGGGCTGAGCCCCGGCCATCGCCACGCGATGAACTGCGGCTTCCGACAGTTCACCCCGGGCGGGCGCCTCATCCGCCGGATCAGAAGGATCTGCTGGATCGCGGTCATCACCGTAACCCCACGTCGGTTTGGGTGATTTTCGGCCACTGATCTCGCCAACTTCTCACGGACCAAGCAGGCAAAGACTCACCGTCCGGATATTTCGGCATGCCAATTTACCGAAGGAGTATTCGTAATGACCACCGCCATTGCGGCCCCGAAGTGCCTCGTATGCGACTCGGAATTCGAAATTCAGGAAGACTGGGAAAAGGGTGAAATCACCGAGTGCACGGCCTGCGGCCAGGAGCACGAGGTGGTCGAGAAGTCCGGCGCCCTCGTGCGCCTGGACCTGGCCCCCGAGGTGGAAGAGGACTGGGGCGAGTGATGTCCGAAGCCCAGGTCCTGCTCTCGGTCACCATGCTGCGGCCCGACGAGAAGCTCATTCTCGGCGCGCTGCGTGACGAGGGCCTGACGGCACAGCCGTTGCTCATCGAGGATCTGGCCGGGGTCGTGGCGGGCCACACGGGCCCGCCCGGTCTCGTCCTCATCAGGAACCTCTCCCACCGTGAAGCGATCAGCGTCTCCCGCCGGCTGGAGCACGCCGCGATCCCCACCTTCAACCGTGCCGCGGCCATCGAGACGTGCAACGACAAGGGACTGCAGTCCCTGATCTTCGCGCGGCACCGCATCCCCCACCCCACCACCCGGCACGCCTTCAGCTACGACCAGGTCCGCTCGACCGTCACGGAGTTCGGCCTGCCCGCGGTCGTCAAGCCCGTCAGCGGGTCCTGGGGGCGCGGGGTCACCAAGATGACCAACGTCGAGTGCGTCGAGGCCTGGGCCGGCGGCCGCGAGTCCGCCGACGCCGCCGGGAAGCTGTTCCCCGTCGTCGTCCAGGAGTACATCGACAAGCCGGGCCACGACCTGCGCGTGGTGGTCGTCGGGCGTACTCCCGTGGTCGCGATCCAGCGCGTCTCCGACAACTGGCGCACCAACACCCACCTCGGAGCCGAGGTCCAGCGCGTCGAGATCACCACGGAGATCGAGAAGCTCTGCGGCCTGGTCGTCGACGCCCTCGGCGAGGGCTTCTACGGAGTGGACCTCGTCGAGAACCGCGCCACCGGCGAGCTGCTCGTGCTCGAAGTGAACGCCAACCCCGAATTCGCCCGCTCCTCCGCCGTGCACGGAGTGAACGTGGCCGGCCACCTCGCCGCCTACGTCGCGCAGCAGCTCGCGGCCGTGGCCGCGTGAGACGGAGAAGACCCATGGAACTGTTCGACACCGCCACGGTGCTCGCCCGCGTCCTCACCTCGGGCGTGGTCATGAGCATCGAGAAGAGCGACCGGGAACTGCCCGGTCTGGAACGGCTGCTCACGAAGCAGACCGGACGCGCCAAGGCCGTCCTGCTCAACAGCCGCACGGGCGCCGTACACGCGGCACTCGCCGGCCAGCGCATCGGCCACGGAGACACCATCTCCGTGGCCGGTGCGGACGCGGACACCGAGGCGTTCCTGAACTGGCTGGGCGTCGCCGTCGGCGGCGACGGTCCGGTCGCGTACGACTACCTGGCGCTGGACGCCTGCAACGCGGACCGGCTGGCCGAGCTGGCCGCCGGGTCCACCGCCCCCGCGCTGGTCGTGGACCTCACCGGGCTCGGCTTCGGACCGGCCGCGGCCGTCCTGACCGACGACCCCGACGTCTGGAACCGCGCCGAGCGCCTGAAGATCTTCGGCGCCTACGACCTGCGCACGATGTGGACGCAGGAAGAGGCCGACCCCGATCTGGTCCCCGGCGTCCAGTTCAACTACCGCCTGAGCCCCCTGGTGGCCGCCTGCGCGCGGATGGCCCTGACCCAAGCGGCGCGACCCGCCGCCACATCCGGAGCACGCTCATGATCACTGACTTCCCGGCAGCCCCGCTGCCCCTGCCCGCCGCCGCGGACATCGAGGCGGAACTGGCCGCCCTCGGCGGCGGGGCCATGATCCCCAAGGCCCTGCGCCGCACCCTCTTCCCCGTCATCACGAAGGAGGACGTCTTCAACCTGATGCTCGCGCAGCGTCAGGTACCCGAGAAGGTCGTCGCCGACTTCGCCGAGGCCTACCGCGGTTACGTCGGCGCCGAGTACGCCCTGCCGACCGCGAGCGGCACCTCCAGCCTCCACATGGCCCTGGTCGGCGCCGGCGTGCAGCCCGGCGACGAGGTGATCGTCCCCGCGTTCACCTTCATCGCCACCGCGCAGGCCGTCGTCGCGGCGCACGCCGTCCCGGTGTTCGTCGACATCGACCCGCTCACCTACTGCATGGACCCGCAGGCCGCGGCCGCCGCGATCACCAGCCGGACCCGCGCCCTCATGCCGGTCCACGTCCACGGCCTGCCGGCCGACGTGACCGCGCTGCGCGCCCTGGCCGACAAGCACGGCCTCGCCCTCGTCGAGGACGCCTCGCACGCCCACTCCGCCAAGATCGACGGCCAGGTCGCCGGCTCCTTCGGCGACGCCGCCGGCCAGAGCCTGATGGCCGACAAGAACTTCCCGCTCGGCGGCGAGGGCGGCATCGCCTTCTTCTCCACCGAGGAGGCCTACGACCGGGCCGTCGGTTACCTGGCGCGCCACGGCATCGACTACGGCATGTCCTGGGTCGCCGCGGCCTTCGGCAGCAGCCAGCTCAAGCGGCTGCCGTACTACGACCAGATCCGTGCGCGCAACGCCACCCTGCTGGGCGAAGCCCTCTCGGAGACGGGCCTGTTCACCCCGCCGCACGTCCCCGAGGGGCACGTGCACGCGTACAACATGTACCGGATCACCCTGCATCCCGAGGCCGTCGGCCTGGGCGACCTCCCCGTGCACGCGGTCAAGGAAGCGGTGCACGAGCTCCTCGTCGCCGAGGGCGTCCCCGCCCGCGAGTGGCAGAACACCCCCATCCCCTGCCACCTGCCCTTCCAGCACCGGGACGGCTTCGGCAACGGCTACCCCTTCTCGCTCAACCCCGGTGCCGTGCGCGACCACCGCCCGGAGGACTTCCCGGTCACCCTCGGGATGCTCGACAGCACCCTCGTCCTCTGCCGCGAGCTGCGCTCGCCGGTCGAGTGGGAACGCGCCCGGCGCTACGCCGACGCCTTCACGAAGGTCGCGCGGCGCCCGGACGCCGTCCGCAAGCTCGTCGAGGCCGGCGACTACCGCCGTCCGTACGAGAAGGCGGCCCGCCTTGGCTGACATCGGAGACTCCAAGATCCGCGTCGCCGTCATCGGCGGCAGCGGGTACACAGGCGGAGAAGTGATCCGCCTGCTGCTCGAACACCCCGGCGTGGAGCTCGCCTTCCTCTCCGCGGAACGCAACGCGGGCGCCACCATCGGCAGCGTCCACCCCTGGATCCGCAACCACCCCAAGGCGGGCGGCCTCAAGTTCCGCCCGCTCTCGGAGCTCGCGGACACCGACGGCGTCGACATCGCCTTCGGGTGCCTGCCGACCGGCGCGCTGCCCGAGCGGCTGCCGCTGATCGCCGCGCACGCGAAGCGCGTCCTCAACCTGGGCGGCGACTTCCGGCTGCGGGACGTGGGGGACATCGGAACCCACTACCCGAAGACCTCGGCGCACCCGCCGCTGGAGGACTTCGCGTACTTCGTGCCGGAGCTGAGCCGGACCGTCCCGGAGAGCCGGTTCATCAGCCTGCCCGGCTGCATGGCCGTCACCAGCATCTACGCCCTCTACCCGCTCTTCGCCGAGTCCCTGGTGGAGGAGCACGTCATCGTCGACGCCAAGACCGGTTCCACCGGCGGCGGGCGCGGCAGTGACGAACCGCCGGCCGAGCGCACCGGGAACTTCCGGGTGCACAAGCTGTACGGGCACCGGCACGCGCCGGAGATCCACCAGGCCATCGCCGAGTACACCGGCGCGACCCTGGACCTCCAGTTCTCCACCCACAGCCTCGACGTGGCGCGGGGGATCATGGTGACCGCGTACACCCGGCTGCGCCCCGAGGTCTCGGCGCTGGACGTCAAGCGCGCCTACGCCAAGGCGTACGTCGGCAAGCCGTTCGTCCGGGTCCGCCCGGCGCCGAAGGCCCCGCAGGACTTCCCGATGCTCAAGGCCGTCGTCGGCTCGAACGTCGCCGAGGTGGCGATCGCGGTCCGCGACGGGCAGTGCATCGCCGTGGCCGCCCTCGACAACCTGATCAAGGGCGCGGCGGGCCAGGCCATCCAGGCCATGAACCTGCTCTGCGGTTTCGACGAGACGGCCGGTCTGCCCACCACGGCGGTGTCCCCGTGACCAGGCCCCTGTACGTGATCAAGGCGGGCAGCGCCACCCTCGACCGGGGGACCATCCACCAGGAAGTGGCGGGCCTCGTGGCCCGCGGCGCCCGGGTGCTGGTGGTCGCCGGCGGCGCGACCGGCATCGAGCGCCACTACGGGGCGATCGGCCGCCCGATGCCGCAGCTGCGGCTGGCCAACGGCGACACCGTGCGCTACTGCCCGCCCGCGGAGATGGCGCACCTGGTCGACGCCTACGAGCGGGTCACCCTGCCCGCCGTGGAGACGGAGCTGCGGGCGCTCGGGCTGAGCGTGTTCACCGCCGTCGCCGCGCGCGGCGGTCTGGTGACCGGCCGGGCGAACCGGCCCCTGAAGGCCCTGTCCGCCGAGGACCGGCCGCTCGTGGTCCGCGACCACCGCGTCGGCGTCCCCACCGCCGTCGACACCGTGCGGCTG
This sequence comes from Streptomyces sp. NBC_01351, assembly GCF_036237315.1. Classification (GTDB taxonomy): domain Bacteria; phylum Actinomycetota; class Actinomycetes; order Streptomycetales; family Streptomycetaceae; genus Streptomyces. Next base: position 3,989,882 of record NZ_CP108356.1, read on the forward strand.
AACGCCCTGCTGGACGCGTACGACGTGGTCTGCGTGTCCCCGCCGGTCGCCGACCCGGACGGCGGCTCGCCGCTGAACGTCGACGCCGACGTGCTGGCCGCGGTCCTCAGCAACGCGCTGGACGCCGACCACCTGCGGCTGGTCACCGGCACGCCCGGTCTGCTGACCGACCCCTCCGATCCCCGCTCCACGCTGGAGAACGCCTACCCCGGCGACGGAGCACGGTACGCCGGCGGCCGCATGCGCCAGAAGGTGCGCGCGGCCGAAATGGCCCTGGAGGGCAGCGCGGACGTGGCGGTCACCGGGCCGCACACCATGTCCGACCCCTCCGGCTGGACCCGGTTCTGGCGTACCCGGGAGCCCTCCGCCGACCTCGCCCTGCTCACCAAGCTGGTCTCGGTGCCCTCGGTCTCGGGCGACGAGGCGGAACTCGCCGCCTTCCTCGCCGACTGGTGCCGCGAGCGCGGCATGAGCGCCGAGGTCGACAAGGCGGGCAACCTCGTCGCCACCCGCGGCACCGGCCCCCGGCGCCTGCTGCTCCTCGGCCACCTCGACACGGTCCCCCACCACTGGCCCGTCGAATGGCGCGAGGACGAACTGTGGGGCCGCGGCAGCGTCGACGCCAAGGGCAGTCTGGCCAACTTCCTGGAGGTGCTCGCCCACGCGGACATCCCCGAGGACGGCCAGCTGCGCGTGGTCGGCGCGGTCGAGGAGGAGATCTCCTCCTCCAAGGGCGCCTTCCACGTCCGTGACCACTACCCCGCGGACGCCGTCGTCATCGGGGAGCCCAGCGGCTCGCAGAAACTGACCCTCGGCTACTTCGGGCTCTTCAAGCTCAAGGTGACGGCGTCGGTGGCCAGCGGCCACTCGGCGGGCATGGACGCGGTGTCCGCCCCGGACCTGCTGATCCGGGCCCTCGACGGGATCCGCGAGGCGGTCCTCTCGCAGGCGCCGGACGCGCTCAGCGCGGTCATCGACATCAGCTGCGGCACCGGCCGCGAGGAGCACCGGGCCACCGGGATCCTCAACTTCCGCGTGCCGCCCTCGGCGGACCTCCCGGCACTGCGCGGCGCCGCGCTCGGCCTCGGCCGCGAGGGCGTGACCATCGAGGTCCTGCGGGCCACCCCGGGCTACTCCGGGAGCCGCTCCAGCGCGCTGGTCAAGGTCTTCACCCGGGCCTTCTCCGACGCCGGCATCCGGCCGCGGTTCGTGGTGAAGAAGGGCACGTCCGACATGAACACCCTGGCCACCACGTGGAGCGACGTGCCGATGGTGGCGTACGGGCCGGGCGACTCGGCCCTCGACCACACCGACGAGGAGCGGATCGGCGGCATGGAGTACCGCACGGCGCGCTCGCTGCTGGCCGACGCGGTCAACCGCTGGTTCGCACTGCCCGAGGGGAGCCGCTGATGACCGTCCTGCTCGACACACCCCCCACGGTGGTCGAAACCGATGGCGACGCCGAGGACGCGCTGTTCGCCACCCTGTCCGAACGTGCGGTGCAGGCCAGGCGCCTCATCGTCGACATGGCGGCCAGTACGCGCGGCTGCCACCTCGGCGGCAGCCTCTCCGTGCTCGACATCCTGATCGCGGCCCTGCACCGGGCCTCGGCGGGGGACGGTACGGAGGTCGTCCTGAGCAAGGGACACGCGGCGGCGGGCCTGTACGCGGCCCTGCACGTCAGCGGTGTCCTGCCGGAGAACCCCGCCCCGCTGTACGGGCTGGCCGGCCACCCCTACACCGGCCACCCGGGCCCCAAGGTGCCGGGCGTGCGCTTCCCCACCGGGAGCCTCGGCCACGGCGTCCCGTACGCCGCCGGGTGGGCGCTGGCCCGCCGCATCGGCGGGCAGGACGGCCTCGGCATCGCCGTGGCCGGCGACGGGGAGCTCCAGGAGGGGCTCGTCTGGGAGACCTGCCAGGTCGCGGCGGCCCAGCAGCTGGGCAACTTCGTCCTCGTGGTCGACCGCAACGGCGGCCAGAACGACGGCTACGTCGAGGACATCTCGCCGCTGCACCGGCTCCCCGAGCGGTTCGCCGCCTTCGGGTTCGAGGTGGCCGAGACCGACGGGCACGACCTGCGGGCGCTGACCGCGATCCTGTCCGCCGACCGCTCGGCGGCCCGCCGGCCGCTCGCGGTCATCGCCGACACCGTCAAGGGGAAGGGCGTGGCCGCCGTACAGGGCAAGGCCGGCTCCCACTACGTATCCATCGACGCCACCCGCGCCGCCAAGTGGAAGCGAGCGATCCGATGAGTCTTTCGGGACGTGACGCCTACCGGGACGAACTGACGAGGATCGCCGCCGACGACACCTCCGTCATCTGCCTGGAGGCCGACCTGGGTGGCAAGGGCCACCCGTTCGAGGCGGCCCACCCGGACCGCTTCTTCAACCTCGGCATAGCCGAGGGCGCCATGGTCGACATGGCGACGGGGCTGGCCGCGGCCGGCTACAAGCCCTTCATCAGCACCTTCGCGCCGTTCGCGGCGCTGCGGGCGGCGGAGAGCCTGAAGCTGACCCTGGGCTACCTCGCCGCCGGCGTCACCGTGGTCGCCCCGTACGCGGGGGTCTCCGGGGCCTGGTTCGGCACCACCCACCACTGCCTGGAGGACCTCGCGGTCCTGCGGAGCATCCCGGGCGTCACCATCGCCGCCCCCTACGGCGAGGCCGAGATGCGGGCCGTGGTCCGGGAGGCCGCACGGTCCGGGAAGCCGCACTACATCCGTACGGGCCGCAACGCCGCGTACGACTCCCTCGACCCGTACGGGGACGCGGACGTGCCCCCGCCCGTTACCTGGGAGTTCCGCAGCGGCTCCGGCTCCGGCCACGACTCCGACGCGGTGTGCCTGGTCTCGGTGGGCGAGGAGGGCACCCGCCTGGCCCTGGAGGCCCGCCGGGCCTCCCCGGACACCTCCCACGCGCACCTGGTCTACCTGGACCACGAGCACCTGGCCGCGTCCGCCGCCGAACTCGCCCGGCACCACCGGCGGTTCGTGGTCGTCGAGGAGCACCGCGGCCAGGGCGGCGCGGCCGAGGCGCTGGCACTGCTCATGCCCGGCTGCGAGGTCACCTCGGTGGCCGCCGGCCAGAACTGGCCCGCGCAGGGCGGTGACCACGAGGAGGTCATGGCCGCGCTCGGCCTCGACCTGCCCGCCGTGCTCGCGGCGGTGTCCCGGGCCCGGGGCGGCTACCGCCCCGCGCAGGCCGCCGCCTGATCCCCGCGCCCCCTCTCCTCTCCAACGGCCGGTCCCACCAACAGAATTCAGGAGCTCCGCCATGCACATCCTCATGATCGAATGCAACCCGAACGGCATCGCCGGCATCGCCAACGCCCTGGAGCTGGGGCACGAGGTCACCCTGGTGTCGGTCGACCCCGACTTCTACCTCGGCGCCTCCCCGCTGGCCGAGGCGGCCTACGCCCACCCGAACTGCCACGTCGTCAAGAGCGAGCAGGCGTTCTCCATAGACGAGCTCATCGCGCTGGCGACGGACCTGCACGCCGAGCGCCCCATCCACGGCGTCACCACCTACAGCGAGTACCACACCGTGCACACCGCCTCGGTGGCGAAGGCGCTCGGCCTCCCGGGCATGAGCGTCGAGGGCGCCCGCAACGCACGGCACAAGCACCTGACCCGCCTCACCCTGGACGGCACCGGCATCCGCCAGCCGCGCTTCGCCCACGTCGCCGACGTGAACGACATCGAGTCCGCCGTACGGGAGGTCGGGTTCCCCTGCGTCGTCAAGCCCTCGGACGGCACGGCCAGCCTCCACGTCCTGCACCTGAAGGACGAGGACGACCTGACCGCCTACCTGGCCGAGCTCGCGGACGTCGTCGACTACGGGCGCGGCGTCGTGCGCATCCCGGACATCCTGATCGAGGAGTTCGTCACCGGCGAGCTGATCTCGGTCGAGTCCTGCGTGCTGGCCAAGGGCGAGGTCGTCAACCTCGGCCTGACCGACCGACCGCTCAGCGGGTTCCCGCACTTCATCGAGATGGGCGCCACCTACTTCAGCGGTCACCCCCTCCAGGACGAGCTGTTCGCCATGACCACCGGGATCCTGGACGAGCTGGGCGTGGACTTCGGCTTCATCCACACCGAGTTCCTGCTCGGTCCGGACGGTCCGGTGCTGTGCGAGGTCAACGGCCGTCTGATCGGCGGGATCGTGCCGACGCTGATGGAGATCTCCTCCGGTGTCGACGCCTACCTGCAGGTCATCCGGCAGGCCCTGGGCGAGACCCCCGAGCTCCCCTTCCCCGGCCGGACCACCGCGGGCGGCCACTGGTTCGGCGCCCCGATCGCCGGGACCGTGGACTCCATCGGCTTCGACGGTCTGGCGGAACTGCCCGGTTTCCACGGCGCCCAGGCGTACAAGAAGCCCGGTACCGAGGTCAGCCGGCTCTCCAAGAGCAACTTCGACTGGATCGGCCACATCATCTTCACCGGCGAGGGCCGCGACGAGGTCAACAAGCGCTGCGAGGAGGGCCTGGACGCCATCGACCTGCGGATGAAGGTCGAGGTCGCCCGATGAGCGGGGCCTCCGCCGAGCGGCCCGGCCCGCTCGTCCTGCGGGGCGTGGCCGTCCCGGCCATCGACGCCGAGGCCCTCTTCGACGTGACCGTCGCGGACGGCGTCTTCACCGGCATCGAGCGCACCGGCCGACCGCGCCGCGGCGACGAGAACGAGCTGTGGCCCGGCTACACCGAGACCCACGCCCACGTCTCGCTGCCCCCCAACTGGGACGACTCGGTCGACGACCCGCGGATCACCGCCCTGCAGTACCTCTACCACGGGGTCACCCACGTGGTGGACATGTTCGGGTTCCCGCTGCTGGCCGACGCGTGGGAGTCCGGCAAGGTCTCCTCGCCGTGGCCGTACCCGGAGCTCGTGCACTGCGGCTACGCGGTGACCGCGATGACGAACGGCGCCGGACTCACCGGTCACGGCGTGGAGTTCCCGGCCCCGGTCCACATGCTCGCCGTGGAGGCCGACCTGGAGCACGCGCTGCGGACCAACCGGGAACGCGGCGGCACCTTCCTGAAGGTCATGTTCACGGACGGCACCGAGCAGCCGGGCAGTCCCGTGAAGTTCTCCCGGCTCTCCGAGCGGGTCATGCGCTTCACCGCCCGGATGGCCGCCGAGCGCGGTGTCACGGCCGTCATCGACTGCAACACCCTGGAGGAGACGCTGTTCGCGTACGCGTGCGGCTTCCGCCTCTTCGCGCACTCAGTCCGCGACCGGACCCTCACCGGGGCGGAGTGGGAGGGGCTCGCCGGCGCCCGGTTCGTCTCCACCCTCGCCGGACTGCGCTCGATGATCATGACCCGGGAGGAGTTCCTGACCGAGTACGGCCGGGAGGGCTTCCTGGAGACTCAGGACGGCTACAACCTGGAGTTCGTCCGGGGCATCGAGAAGCCCTTCGGGATCGAGTACGGCTGCCAGGAGACCCGCACCGCCGCCCTGGCCGACATGCGCCGCAACGCCCTCACCGCGCTCCGCGAGGGGAACCTGCTGGTCGGAACGGACTCCGGCAACCTGGGCGCCTACCACGGCTACTCCTTCCTCGGGGAGCTCGACGCCCTCCGCGGCGACGACCCCGCGCTGGCGGCCCCCCTGCGCCACCAGGCCACCGTCGGCGGCCGGCGCTACTTCGACGAGCTGCGCGGGGAGCCCGCCGTGGCGCACCACCTCACGGTCGGGGAGAGCGCGACCTACAACCTCCACGCGCCCGGCCGACCCCTCTCCGCCCTCCCGCTGGCCACCGTCGTGCGGGGGGTCCCCATCGACCGGCCCGCCCTCGCGCACGCCATCGCGGAGCTCCGCTCCCACGAGACGAAAGGCAAGGCCGCACTGTGACCACCGAACGCAGGCGCGCCCTCATCGGCGTCAACGCCGGCATCCTGCTCGCCAACACCGGCAGCTTCATCTGGTTCCCCGTACTCGTCGCCACGCTCGGCGGCACCGGCAGCGGCTTCTGGGCCGGCGTGGTCATGTGCATGACCTACATCGGCCGGCTGCTCGCGACCTTCGTCTACGAAGGACTCGCGGCCCGCCTGCGGGTCCGCGGGGCGGTCTTCCTCGGCACCGCCGTGGAGGCGGTGGCCCTGGGCCTGATGGGCTTCACCGACGGGCTGCCGGCCTACGGCATCCTGGCCTTCTTCATCGGCTTCGGCTCCGGGGCCTCCTTCCCCGGCTTGAAGAACATCCTGGTGTCCTTCCCGGACAGCGAACGCCCCAAGGCCTTCTCGACCTTCCAGATGTGCGGCCAGGTCGGCCTGTTCGGTGGCGCGCTGCTCGGCGGCCTGATGGCCGGCGTGGACCTGCGCACCCTCTTCACCCTGGTCTTCGCGATCTTCCTCGTCTACTGCCTGGTCGCCTCGTCGTTCATCCCCCGGGACGGCTTCACCGACCCCGACCGCGCCGAAGCACCCGGGAAGCAGCCGGGGAAGCAGCAGGCCGGGCGGACCCGGGCGCCGCTGTTCAGCACCGCGGTGCTGAAGGGCATCGAAGTCCGCGGCGCCACGCGCTACTTCCTCCTGTCGGCCGTGTTCTGGTTCCTGTCCATCAGCTTCGTGGTCGGCATCCCGCTCCACATGCAGGAGTTCGTGGACCAGTGGGCCCCCTCCGCCCCGTTCTGGATCACCGGACTGAGCGTGCTGGTGCTCCAGTACCCGGTCTTCAAGTTCCTGATCAGGCACCTGCGTCCGGGCGCCGTCATGGCCGTCGGACTGACCGGCATGACCGCCGCGTTCCTCGCCTTCGGCGCCGGCCGCACCGCCCCGTGGGTCGTCGTCGGCTGCCTCGTCGTGGTGCTCGGCGAGATCCTCTTCGTGCCGTCCTTCGACATCTGGGTGGCCCGCAAGGTCCCCGAGGACCGGCTCGCCAAGGCCATGGGCGCCATGCACTTCTTCCGCAGCGCCGGAAACATGATCGGCTCGCTGCTCGCCGGGGCCCTGTTCGACCTGTCCCGGAACGCGGGCGTGCCCGGAGGCAACTGGTACGTCACGGCCGCGGTGGCGGCGGTCTGCGCCGTCATCTGCCTGCTCAGCCGCGACGAGGACAACGACAGCGCCGTGTCCGTGCCGGACGCCGCTGCCGCCACCGCCACCGCCACCGCTCCCGAAGCCGCCGCGGAGCCCGTGCCGCAGCCGGCCAACGCGGCCTCCGCCTAGTCACGGAAACACGATCGGTACAGGAAAGATTGAGGAGGACGACAGATGGCCGACATCTGCGTTGTGGGCGGAACCCGGTTCTTCGGCAAGATCCTCGTACGGGAACTGCTCGACCGGGGCCACCGCGTCACCGTCATCACCCGCGGCCGGACGGCCGACCCGTTCGGGGACTCGGTACGACGGCTGCGCGCCGACGTCAACCAACCCGGCGAGCTGGCGGCCGCCGTGGCCGGTGAGCGGTTCGACGCGGTGATCCACCAGATGTGCTACACCCCGATCGCCGCCCTGGAGGCCTCCCGGGCCTTCGGCGACCGGGCCGGGAGGATCATCCTCACCAGCACCGTCGAGGTCTACAACACCGACACCTTCCGGTGGCGGGTCCCGGCGCCGGCCATCAGCGCCTTCGCCCACGAGGACGAGCTCGACCCGGCGAAGTACGAGTACGACACCGACCTCCCGTGGGGCGAGCTCTCCTACCTGGAGGCCAACTACGGCGAGGGCAAGCGCCAGGCCGAGGCCGCGCTGGTGCGCAGCGCCGAGGTGCCCGTCATGATCGCCCGGGTGGCCCACGTGCTGGCCGCCGAGGGCGACTTCACCGGCCGGTTCCGCTTCCACCACGACCGGATCACGGCCGGGGAGCCCGTCGTCGTGCACAAGCGGCACGGCCGGACCTCCCTGGTCCACGCCGCGGACGCGGCCCGGTTCCTCGCCTGGGCGGCCACCGCCGAGGTCACGGGCACGGTCAACGTGGCCTCGCCCGACAGCGCCGGCCCCCTCGACATGTGCGCCGCCGTCGAACGGGCCACGGGGCTCACCGCGACCGTGATCGAGAAGGACGACCCGGCCGGCGACCCCGCGCTGTCCCCGTTCTCCTTCCCCGTCGACTTCGGGGTCACGACCACCCGGCTGGCCTCGCTCGGCCACGCCTTCGCCCCCGTGGCCGAATGGCTCCCCGAACTCGCCCGTACGACAGCCCAGGAGCAGTGATGTTCGACCTCATCGTCATCGTCCGCGTACCGAAGCCGGACGACATCGCCCCGGTCGCCGACGCGCTGGCCCGGATGCGCCCGGTCTGCCTCGCCGAGAACGGCTGCGTGAGCTGGGAGGCGTACCAGTCACACGAGGACGCCGGCCGGTTCGTCCTCGTCGAACGCTGGGCCAGCCGCGACCACTGGGAGGCGCACGGCGAGCTGTCCGCCATCCAGGACATCTACCTCCCCGACATCCTCCCGCGCATCGAGCGCGAGATTCACCCGAGCGTCCCCCTGGGGACCACGTCCGAAGGAGCCACCGCATGACCACCCCGCGCCGCATCGCCGTAGTCGGTGGCCGTCCCGCCCCCGTCCACGGAGCCAGGGAACTGGGCATCGACGTCACCCTGGTCCACACGGAGGGCCAGTTCGACCGGGCCGAGGCCGAGCCGCACTGCTCCGCGATCCTCACCGGCGACATCACGGACGCCGGTGAACTCCTCGCGCTGCTCCAGCCGTTGCACGAGGCGAACCCGTTCGAGTTCATCCTGACGACCACCGAGCTCGCCGCGGTGTCGGTGGGCGAGGTCAACGCCAAGCTCGGCCTTCCCGGCACCAGCCCGGACGTCTCCCGGACCATCCAGGACAAGGCGCTGACCCGGCAGGCGCTGGACCGGCACGGGCTGAGCCCGGTGCTCTACCGGCAGATCCACAGCGAGGCCGAAGCGGTCGAGTTCCTGGAGCGGGCCGGCGGTCCCATCGTCCTGAAGCCCGGCCAGGGCGCGGGAAGCCTGCACATCCACAAGGTGGACAACGCCGAGGACGCCGCCCGCGCGGTGCGGGAGGTGGCCGCCTTCGGCTACGGCGGCGTGCTGGCCGAGGAGTTCCTGGAGGGCCCCGTCGTCAGCGTCGAGGCGTTCTCCCACCGGGGCCACCACGTGGTGCTGGGCATCTGCGAGTACCAGGTGAACGAGCACTTCGTCGAGTGGGAGTGCAGCGTCTCCAGCGACCAGGCGGCGCCGTACTTGGCCGCCCTCCACGAGCTCACCGCCGGCGTCCTCGACGCGGTCGGCCTGACCGACGGCCCCTCGCATAGCGAGTTCGTGCTCACCCCCAAGGGACCGCGGCTGCTGGAGACCCACAACCGGCTCTCCGGTTCCGGCATCCCCGAGATGGTCAATCGGTCGACCGGCTGGGACCCGGCCCGGCTCTTCATGACCGTCCCGCTCGGCATCGACCGGCTCCCGGACGTCGCCCCGAGGCCCGAGCGCGGCTCCGCGATCCGCTTCCTGGACTCGGATGCGGGGCGGATCACCGCCATCACCGGGGTGGACGACCTCCCCGTGCCGGTCCGCTGGGTCCCGGCGGGGACCACGCCTCCGCACATGATCCCCTTCCTGAAGAGCTTCACCGGCCAGGAGGCCGGAGCGGTGATCAGCAAGCACGTCGGCGACACGGTGGCGGCCATGGACTCCCTCCTGGCCTGCGACAAGGGCTACGTGTTCGCCACCGCGCCCACCCGCGCGGAAGCCGTCCGGCGCTGCGAGGAGCTCGCGGCCCGCATTCGCTTCCACGTCGCCGACGAGGAAGCGAATGCGGGCTGAGACGGCCGGCGCCCGCCGCGCCGGCCGCTCCACCGGCCTCCTCAGAGGAGGTCGGTGAAGAGCTGGTAGCCGGTGGGGTCACCGGGCATCTGCCAGTGGAAGCCCTGCAGGAAGAAGCAGGCCAGCAGGTTGCTCACCGCGAAGAAGACGAGCACGGCGAGGGTGAAGCCGGCCGCCCGGCGCAGGGCGGGGGAGGTCTGCGCGGCGTCGAGGGGCTGGGCCGAGTGGGCCAGGGCCAGGTTCACGGCGCCGGCCAGCACGGCGAGGCCGAAGGTGATCGCGGCCCAGGTGTAGAGGTGCAGGCCGAAGAGGGCGCCGGCGTAACCGGGGTCCGGGGGCACGATGTGCATCAGGACCTGCGCCCCGGACACGGTGCTGCCGATCAGCGCCGACACGATGGCGACGCCCCACCCGGAGGCGAAATCGGCGGTGGTCACCGGTCCCCTGCGCGAGCGGGCCACGATCATGGCGGGGCCGACGGCGCTGAGCAGCATGAACATGCGCTGCAGCAGGCACATGGGGCAGGGGTACTCCCAGAGCCCGAACTGGAAGACGTACGCGCCGCCGATCGTGGCGCACATGCCGAGGACGTACGCGTGGGCGAACCAGAGGCCGAGGCGGTTGGAGAGCCCGGCGGTGCGGGCGGGGGCGAGGGTGGTGGTGCTGGTCATGGTCGGCTCCTCCTCAGAAGCTCAGGCCGAAGGCGCGGTCGAGGTGGGGGAGGAACGCCAGCGCGGTGAGCGCCAGGGTCCCCGCCCACAGCAGCAGCTGTGACCTGCGCGGCCAGTCGCGCACGACCGCCCACACGCATGCGGTGATCAAGAGGAAGAGGATGCTGTACATGGTGTCCCTGCTTCATTGGGGGGTTGCGGTTCCACCCTCCGGCAGGGGACCGGGCGCCGGTAGCGGCATCCGGTCGATGGGTCCATAGACCGGTTCTATGACCCCGGTACGCCGACCGCTACGGCCGCCGCGCGATGGCGTACAGGTCCCGCGCCGGGCCGCTCGGCGTCTGTCCGGCCGGCCATACGGCGCGCAGCGCGCGGGCCATGTCCAGGTCGCGCACCTGCGGGGACACGAGCGTGCCGGCGGCCAGTTCGGCCTCCACCGCGAGCGAGCTGAGCACCGCCGGGCCCGCCCCGGCGGCCGCGGCCGTCTTGATGGCGGTGGTCGAGGACAGCTCCAGCAGGGCGGTCGGCTTCCATCCGGGCAGCCGCGCGGTGACGGCCCGTTCGAAGGAGGTACGGGTACCGGAGCCGGGCTCGCGCTGGATGAGCGGGGTGGCGGCGAGCTCGTCGAGGCCGATCGGCGCCCGCCGGGCGCCCCAGGGGTGGCCGGGGGCCACCACCACGAGGAGCCGGTCCCGTGCGACCAGCCGGCTCTGCAGCCCCTTGGGCGCGCGCGGGCTCTCGATGAAGCCGATCTCCGCCCGGCCCTCCAGCACGGCCCGTGCGGAGTCCTCGGAGTTCCCGGCGTGCAGGGCGATCACGGTCGACGGGGTGCGCGAGCGCAGGGCGATCAGCCACTTGGGGAAGAGGTACTCGGCGATGGTCTGGCTGGCGGCCACCCGCAGTTGGGAGTGGCGCCGCTCGCGCAGGGCGTCGATGCCCGCGTCGAGCTGGTGCGCGGCGTCGACCACCACCCGCGCCCACTCGGCGATCAGCGCCCCCGCCGCGGTGGGCCGGGAGCCGAGGGTCGACCGCTCCAGGACGGGAACGCCGACCAGCTTCTCCAGGTAGCGCAGCCGGGAGCTCGCGGAGGGCTGGCTGATGCCGTGTGCCTCGGCGGCCCGGCCCATGCTGCCCAGCTCGATGACGCTGAGGAGGAGTTCGAGGGCGGAGAGGTCCGGGACCCGCGGGGAGAGGTGCGGCACGTTCACAGGACCACCCTATGGACCGGGCCCGGACGGTCAGGCCCGCTGCGGCAGTGTCCCGGCGAGCAGTCCGCGCAGTGTCCGCCAAGCCGTCACCGCCCAGGCCACGAGGAGGACGGCGTACAGGGCGACGGCCAGCCACTCGTAGAAGTGCAGCCCCGTGTGCCGGGCGAGTCCCGCGGCACCGGTCACGCAGGTGCCGACGGGGAAGGTGAAGGCCCACCAGGTCATCGAGAAGCCCATCCCGTCCCGCCGGGCGCGCAGGACCGCCGCGGCGGCGAGCAGGAGCCACAACAGGGCGAATCCCATGACCGGCACCCCGTAGAGCACCGCGAGCATCCCGAAGCCCTGCGCGTACGGCTCCTGGACCACGTGGGGCGCGACGTCCGCGAACTGGTTGGCCGCGGTGACGGACTGGCCGAGCGGCCCGAGCACGAGGAAGAGCGTCGGCGTCAGGAAGAGGGGGAGGCGCGGGCCGGTCAGCAGCCGGGCGAAGACCACGGGGAGCATCACGAGGGTGGCCATCATGCTCAGCCCGAACATCCCGTAGCAGCCGAGCAGCAGCAGCTCCCGCCACTGGCCGGCCGGCAGGTGCGGCAGGAGCAGCGGGCCGAGGGCGGCGGAGACCAGCGGCGCGACGACGGGAAGCAGCCATACGGGTGAGGCGCTGCCGGGCTTGAGGCCGTGACGGGCGGCCATCAGGTACGGGATCGCCACGGCGGACAGCAGCCCGATGCCCGTGCCCGCGAGGTACAGGACGGTGTCCACGGCGAGGGCCGCACGGGCGCCGATCCAGTCCTTGCCGACCAGCATCGTGCCGCCGCCGACGGAGAGCAGCGCCATCGCGAGGCAGCCGTAGAAGGGGGCCATCGCCGGGTCGAGGAGGTGCGCGCGGGCCCGGTCGCGGTGGTGCCGCCAGTGCAGGGCCCGGGCGGTGAGCAGGACGGCGAGCATGACGACGGAGAGGGCCCAGAAGACCTGGCACAGGACGCGCAGTCCCGGGAAGGCAAGCGGCAGGGCGACGCCCGCGTTGGCGATGATCGCGGTGCCCATGACCGAGGCGTACCAGTTCGGCCCGAGCTCGCGCACCGCGCCGGCCCGCCGCTGTGTGCCCGTGCCCGTGCCCGTAACCGTGACCATGGCTCCAAGATCGCGCGGATCCTGGAGGCCCGCCACCGGTGGATCAGCGGTCGGTCATGGAGACCGGGTTCTCGGCCTCCAGGAAGGAGGAGCGCCGCAGCTTCCCGAACGCCGGACCGACGGCGTCCCGCAGTTCCTCCGCCGTTTCCGGCTCAGCACGCGCATGCACGGCAACAACGAACGGAGATTCGCCGCCAACGCCGATGCCGAGGCCCTCACCACAGGTGGCCGCACCCGCCTCGCCGAGGTCGGCGTACGGGTCGACGCCTTCCGCGCCCTGTCGACGCGGGGCTTCTCCGACGAGGACTACCGCACCGCCGTCACCGTCCTGGAGCGCATGGCGTTCAACCTGGAAGAGACGGCCTAAGCCGGCAGCGCGGCGGCGATCAGCTGGGCCAGGTGCGTGGCCTCCCGGCCCGTGCCCTGCCGGATCTGCGTCCGGCAGCTGAAGCCGTCGGCGAGGACCAGGGTTTCGGCCGCGGCGGCCCGTACTGCGGGCAGCAGCACCTGCTCGCCGGCCGCCACGGACACCGCGTAATGGGCGCGTTCGAAGCCGAAGTTGCCCGCCAGGCCGCAGCATCCGGACTTCAGCACCGTGTTGTCGACCCCCATCCGCGCCAGCAGCGCCGCGTCCGCCCCGAACCCGGAGGTCGCGTGCTGGTGGCAGTGGGTCTGGCTGATGGCCGTCGCCCCGGTCCGCGGCGGCTGCCAGTCGGCCGCCCGGCTCCCGAGGAGTTCGGCGAGGGTGACCGTGGCCGCGGCCACCGCCCGTACCTCCGTGCCCCCGCCGAGGAGTTCGGGCAGGTCCGTGCGGAGCGCCGCCGTGCAGCTCGGCTCCAGTCCGACGACGGGCACGCCCGCCCGCACCGCCGGTGCCAGCGCCGCCGTGGTGCGCCGGGCGACGCGGCGGGCGACGCCGAGCTGCCCGGTGGTGATCCAGGTCAGCCCGCAGCACTGCGTGCCGTCCGGAACCCGTACCGCGAAGCCGGCGGCCTCCAGGACGGCCACCCCGGCCTTGAGCACCTCGGGCGCGAAGTGGTTGCCGAAGGTGTCCACCCACAGCATCACCGGGCCCCGGTGGCCTTCCCGGTGACCTTCCCCGTGGCCTTCCCGCCGGCCGCCGCCCCCGGCCTCCCGCTCCCGGAACCACCGCAGGAAGGTCTGCTCCGCGAGCCGCGGCAGCTCCCGCTCCCGAGCGATCCCGCCGGCCCGTTTGACCAGCGGCGCGAGCCGCGAGCCCGCCACCGCGTTCACCGTCTGCCGCAGGCCCGGCCGGTCCGTCCACCGGGCCAGGGCCGGCAGCCACCCCATCGTGTAGTGGGAGACGGGACGCAGCCGTGCCTTGTAGTGGTGGTGCAGGAACTCCGACTTGTACGTGGCCACGTCCACGCCCACCGGGCAGTCCACGCTGCACGCCTTGCAGGACAGGCACAGGTCCAAAACGTCCCGGACCTCCTTCGAGCGCCACCCGTCGGCGATCACCTCGCCCTGCGTCATCTCGTACAGCAGCCGCGCCCGCCCCCGGGTGGAGTCCTTCTCGTCCCGCGTCACCCGGTAGCTGGGGCACATGACCTCCCCGCCGGGCTCGGCGTCGCGGCATGTGCCCACGCCCACGCAGCGGCGGGTGGCCTTGGTGAAGTCGCCGCCGTCCGCGGCGTAGGCGAAGACCGTCGTCAGCGGGAGCTCCTTGCGCAGCGGGCTCACCCGGAGGCTCCCGTCCACGGGCACCGGCCGCACGATGATCCCCGGGTTCAGCCCGTTGTCCGGGTCCCAGGCGTCCTTGTACGCCGCGAACAGGGCCATCACCCCGGGCCCATACACGAGCGGCAGCAGCTCGGAGCGGGCCCGCCCGTCGCCGTGCTCGCCCGACGGGGAGCCTCCGTGCTCGGCGACCAGCCGGGCCGCGTCGGTCAGGAACGCCCGGAAGACGGCGGCGCCTTCGGCCGTACCGAAGTCGAAGTCGATCCGTACGTGCAGGCAGCCCTCGCCGAAGTGCCCGTACAGGGCCCCCTTCAGCCCGTGCCGTTCCATCAGCGGCCCCAGCGCCCGCAGGTACGAACCCAGTCGCGCGGGCGGCACCGCCGAGTCCTCCCAGCCCGGCCAGGCCTCCGACCCGTCGGGCCGCCGGGTGGCCAGCCCCGCCCCGTCCTCCCGGATCCGCCACAGCCGGCGGGCCCGCCCCGGGTCGCCGACCACCTGGCTGCCGGTGAACCCGGCGGCCCCCTGCGCGGCCGCGGCCAGCGCCCGGGCCCGCTCGGGCAGTTCCTGCGCCGGCCCGCCGAGCTCGGCGAAGAGCCAGGCCCGCCCGGCGGGCAGGGTGTCGACGGCCTCCCGCGTCTCCGGCCGGGTGATCACGTCGGTCAGCGCCTGGTCGAGCCCCTCCAGCGCCAGCGGCCGGTGCTCCAGCAGCGGCACCACCGCGTCGGCGGCGGCGTACGCGTCCTCGAATCCGAGGACCACCAGGGTCCGGGCGGGCGGCGGGGTGACCAGGCGCAGGGTTGCCGATAGCACCACGGCGAGGGTGCCCTCGCTGCCGACGAAGGCCTTCGCGAGGTCGAAGCGGTGCTCGGGCAGCAGGTGCTCCAGCCCGTAGCCCGACACCTGCCGCGGGAAGCGGCCCAACTCGGTGCGGAGGGTCTCCAGGTTGTCCTGCGCGAGCCGGTGCAGCGCCCCGATCAGCCGGCCTCGGTCGTCGTCCGCCGCCACGGCTTCGGCGACCTCCTCCCGGGTCATCGGGCCGAGGCGGACGACCGTGCCCCGGTAGGTGACCACTTCGAGCGCGGCCACGTTGTCGGCGGTACGGCCCCAGGCGAGGGAATGCGTACCGCACGCGTTGTTGCCGATCATCCCGCCGATCGTGCAGCGGCTGTGCGTGGAGGGGTCGGCGCCGAAGAGCAGGCCGTGCCCGGCGGCCGCCCGCTGGAGGTCGTCGAGGACGATGCCCGGTTCCACGGTGGCGGTGCGGGCGGCCGGATCGAGCGCGATCAGCCGGTTGAACCAGCGGGAGAAGTCGAGCACCACCCCCGCGCCGACCGCCTGCCCCGAGGTGCTGGTGCCGGCGCCGCGCGCGGTGACCGGCACCTTCAGCCGGCGGCACACGGCGAGCGCGTTCAGGACGTGCCGCCGCTCGCGCGGGAGGACCACGCACAGCGGCACCTGGCGGTAGTTGGACGCGTCGGCCGAGTACTGGGCCCGCCGGCCCGCGTCCCCGGCGACCTCCCCGCAGTCCCCTCCGGCCAGGGCCCGGGTCACGGCTGCCGCATCGTGGCCCGCGGGGGTCTGGAACCTCGTCGTCACGGTGCTCTCCGCTCCTGTGCGCGGTGTCGGGCGGGGGTGCGCCCCCATGGTGTCCGATCCCGTTCCCCGCTCAGGGCCGCCCCGCACACGGCGGGCCACTCGTCCGGGTGATCACCCTCCGTCGGCCTCGATCCCCGCTGCGACATCTCGCTATAAAAGGGCCCGTCATGTTGATCAACTGATGGGCACTCACCATGCTGAAGGCCGCTCTGCAGGTCCTCGCCGCCGCCTCGCTCGCCTCCGCCGCCGCCATCGCCCCCGCCTCGGCCACACCCACGGCATCGGCATCGGCACCCACGGCATCCGCCCCCACGCCATCCGCCCCCACCCCCGAGACCAGCCCCTGCGGCCCGGTCACCGAGTTCGACGCGTGGGACTGGTTCAGCACCACCACCAACCCGTTCATCGCCTACGCCGTCCAGGCCACCGCGCAGTCGGAGAACTGGCACTGGCGCGCGGACGACAACACCCTGTGGCGCGGCGACACCCGGGAGAACGTCGAGGAGCTGTTCCGGACCGGATTCACCCCGCGCGGCGACCAGTTGATCCCCCTGGCCGAGTACATCGTCAAGGGCGGCGGCCAGACCAGCGCGCACCTCAGCACCAGCTGCGAGAAGTGGGTGGCCGAGAAGTTCGCCACCTACGGCAGCGCCAAGACGGGCTGGGTCTACGAGATCGAGGCGCCGGGCGGCATCGACGTGAACTCCACCGCCTGGGCCAACGGCTACGAGTCGCCGTACCTGTGGAACAAGGAGATCGACTTCCCCGGCGGGGTCGAGGGCCGCTTCATCAAGCAGGCCTGCAAGATCCGCCTGACCGGCACCGACCCGGTGACCAAGGTCAATACGTACGAGAACCTCGGCTGCAAGGACAACCGGGGTTTCGCACCCTTCCGCACGGCGGACGGACCGGCCGACGAACCGGCGGCGGCGCTCAGCCGCTGAACCCGAGCGCCAGAGCGACCACCGCGGGGGCCGCGTACATGATCGGGAAGACGGCGTGCGCGTACGCCTTCGCCCGGAACGTCGTGAGCACGGCCCCCGCGAAGTAGAGGGCGATCCCGATCGCCGCGGCGACGCCGATGGCCGGTACGAACAGCCCGGCCACGAGGCCCAGCGCCCCGGCCGCCTTGGCGACGCCCAGCCAGGTCCACCACGAGCGCGGGACCCCGTACTCGGCCAGCGGCCCGACGACGAACTCGGCCTTGGCGAAGACCGAGTAGGCCGAGAAACCGACCATGAGCGCGCCGACCAGAGCGAAAACAACGGCGGTGGTGGACATCTGGACTCCTCTGGAGACGGGCTCCGGTGCGATCCTCGCTCCGGTCGGGTTTCCCGCCTGCTTCACTCCTCTGACCCGCCGCACGGGGCGTGTGTGACAGCCCCGCCGAAATTCTTTTCCGGGAGTTCGAACGCGGCCGGGATCTGACCTACATCCCGCCTACCGCCCCCCGTATGACGATTCTGGTGACGGGTGCGACGGGAACTCTGGGCCGCCACGTGGTCGGCCGGCTGCTGCGGGACGGCCACCGGGTGCGCGCGCTGACGCGCACTCCGGCCGCGGCGGCCGACCTGCCCGCCGGGGTCGAGGTGGCCGTCGGGGACCTGACCGAGCCGGAGACCCTGGCCGCCGCCCTGGAGGGCGCCCGCGCCGTGCACCTGATCGGCGCGACCGGGCACGACCACGCCCCACTGCGGACCGGTCCACAGATCACGGCCATGGCGGCCGGGGCGGGGGTACGGCGCATCACGGTCCTCGCGGACGGCTCCGAAGGCGGGCTGACACGCGCCGTCCGCGACAGCGGCCTGGAGTGGACCTTCGTCTGGCCGATCGACTACATGGCCAACGCCCTGGGCTGGGCCGACGCCATCCGCGCCACCGCCGAGGTCCGCGAGCCGTACGGCGCCCGCCGCACCGCCTCGGCCGACGAGCGCGACGTCGCCGACGTCATCGCCACCGTCCTGACCGGGGGCGGCCATGCCGGCCGGCGCTACGTCGTCACGGGCCCGGAAGCGCTCACCCCCGCCGACAAGGTCGCGGCCATCGCGCGGGCGACCGGCCGGGAGCTGCGCTTCACCGCACTGACCGACGACCAGGCGCGCCTCCAGTGGCGGGCCGAGGGCTGGCCGGAGGAGGGGATCTCCTTCATGTTGGACATGTGGGCGACGGTCCCCGGCTCGGTGGCCGAGGTGACCCCGACGGTCGAGCGGATCCTCGGCCGCCCGCCGCGCAGCTTCGACCGGTGGGCCACCGACCACGCCGACACGTTCCGGGCCCATGCAAGGAATCAGCACCCAGTGAAATGCGATATGCGATCCACATCGACCTAAAAACCTTGCAGATGAGGTTCTGAACTCCATCAGTCCGGGCATGAGAGCCCCATGGCCAAACTGATCCTGCACGGAGACCTGGACCACCCGGCGAAGCTGAGCGTCGCGGACCTGCGCTCATGGGAGCAGCACCGCGCGGTGGTCACGTTCGACTGCGCGACGAACGGGCCGCAACACCACGTGTTCGAGGGAGCGTTGCTCCACGACGTGATCGCGGACGCGGGTCCGGCGTTCGATGCCCGTCGACGCAAGGACCGGAGCCGATTCATGCTCGCGATCAGCGGCGGGGACGGGCACCACACCGTCCTGTCCTGGGCGGAGCTGGACGGGGACTTCGCGGGCAACCCGGTCCTGCTGGCCACCCGGCTCGACGGGGAGGACCTCGACGAGCCGGGCTGCCAACTGGTGGTCCCCACGGACCGCTGCGGGGCGCGGTACGTCAGCGCCGTCACCCACGTATGGTTCGGCGCCCTGTCCCCGCCGACCCTCGGCCTCTGAACCGTCCGGCCCCTCAGGCGTTGGCGAGGGAGACCTCGGTCGCCTTGATCAGCGCCACCACGGAGGACCCGGCGGCCAGGCCGAGCGCCTCGACGGCGTCGGCGGTGATGGCGGCGGTGAGCCCGCCGCCGTTCACGTCGACCTTGACGGACGCCATGGCGGGACCGACGGCCACGTCGGCGACGGTGCCGGCGATCTGATTGCGGATCGAGATCCCGTCCACGGGCCCGGTGGCGAGGGCGACCTCGGTGGCCTTGACGAGCGCCTTGACGGCGGACCCCTCGGCCAGGCCCAGGTCCTTGACGGCGTCGGCGGTGATGGCGGCTGTGATGTCCTGGCCGCCACCCAGCCGGACCTTGACCGTCGCCATGGCCTCACCTGTGGTGACGGTGGTGACGGTGCCGGTGATCTGGTTGCG
Organism: Streptomyces sp. NBC_01351; assembly: GCF_036237315.1. GTDB lineage: Bacteria > Actinomycetota > Actinomycetes > Streptomycetales > Streptomycetaceae > Streptomyces. The sequence goes on from NZ_CP108356.1 coordinate 4,009,180, forward strand.
GATGCTCAGGCTCATGAGTCGTTCGACCTCTTACGTATCGGCTTCGTGCGGGTCCGGTGGGAACCACACGAATCGACCGTAAACACCGTGCCCTTGACTTGCGTTCAACCCGTCGCATCCACCAACCGGAACCACCCGCTCGGCTCGTAAGTGCCGTTGTTCCGGGCTTCTCCCCGGCGAGCTCCGCGTAAATCCGTAGGGGCCGAACCGGCCGCCAACTACCCTCGCCCGCATGACGCCACCCCGCCTGATCCCCCTGCTCGCCCAGTTCGACTTCGCCCACCGGCGCCTCGTCGACCGTATGGCGGGCCCCGTCATGGACAGCGGCGACGGCTCGGACACCAAGGTCGGCCCCATGACGGACGCGGAGTACCTCTGGGAGCCGGTCGCGGACTGCTGGTCCGTACGCCGCCGCGCGGACGGGCCCGGCCCGCGGGCCACGCTCCTCGCCGGCGCCGGCGACTGGGGGCGGGACGCCGCGGCCTACCCGCACCCCTCGCCTCCGCCGTTCACCACGATCGCGTGGCGCCTGAGCCACCTCACCGAGATGCTGACCCTGCGCGCCGACCACACGGCCGGCACCCGCTCCCGGACCCGGAACGACTACCGCGTCGAGGGTGACGTCGCGGGCGCGGTACCCGGCTTCGACACCGCCGCCACCGCCTGGCGCGACGCGCTGCTGAGCATCGACGAGGCCGCGCTGGACACCGTTGGGCACTGCACCTACCCGCACGGCAGCGACGCGGAGGAGCCCTTCATCGACATCGCCTGGTGGGTCAATCAGGAACTGCTGCACCACGCTTCGGAGATCGCCCTCCTCCGCGACCTCTACCGCTCCCGCGGAGGACAGCCCTGAGCGGAGCGGCTCAGCGCAGGACTTCGACCAGCGCGATCCAGGAGATGACGAGCGCCGTGATGATCGCGATGATGGAACCGGCGGCGAACCATGCGACGCCCTGTGGCGACCCGGCGACGAGGAGCACGGCTCCGACGAGGTACGCGAGGGGCGCGACGAAGCCGACAGCAGCCTTGCCGAACTTCATCTGGTTGCCGGGGTGGTCGTTCGCGTAGATCCGTCTCGTCGCCTGCACCTGCAAGAGCCCGGCACCGACGGCGAGTACGGCCATCGGCAAGCCGTACGCCATCGGCGAGACCCCTGGGGCCAGACCCATCGCAGAGCCCGAGAGCGCCAGCACGAGGCCGGCGATGCCGCCGGCCAGTCGCGATGTGAGCGACGGGGTTTTGACGACCTCGGCGATATTGACACTTGCCGCCACGATCACGAGGCCGGCGAGTGCCCCCGCCGCTCCCATCATGGCGACATTGAAGTCGTTCCACCCTTCCAGGCATTCCTCCATAATTCACACCCTATCGGCGCGGGTCGGAAATTCGCCCGAAGCTCCACCATTCGTGCGGCAAACCTGCGCCGAAAGGGTTTTACAACACCGTTCAGTCGAACTGGCCCGGCTGATATTCGCCGGCGGGTATCTGAAGCATGACGTTCAGCCTGTTGAAGGTATTCATGAGGGCGATCAGGTTGATCAGGGCGACCAGCTGATCCTCGTCGTAGTGCTTGGCGGCATTCGCCCACACCTCGTCCGTGACGCCTCCGGCCCCGTCCGCGATCCGGGTGCCCTGCTCCGCCAGCTCCAACGCCGCCCGCTCGGCCTCGGTGAACACCGTGGCCTCCCGCCACGCCGCGACCAGGTGGAGGCGCACCGAGACCTCACCATGGGCGTACGCGTCCTTGCTGTGCATGTCGACACAGAAACCGCACCCGTTGATCTGGCTCACGCGCAGCGCCACCAGATCCTGCGTCACGACCGGGAGCGAAGATTCCTTGATCGCCTTGCTCGCCGAGGCGAAGTGGTTCATCAGCGTGCCTGCGGTCGCGTTGCCGAAGACGTTCAAACGCGGACCCATGGTCTTCTCCCCTGCGATTTGTCGGTGGCTACACAACTGGGCACCGTAGTTTTCGCCGCGCCGCGGGGCACCCCACCGGGTCGTGGTTCGTCACGTTGCGGCGATCCACGATTTTTCTTTTGCTCCGCAGTAACGAGAGAAAGGACCCAGCCCGACCCCTCCAGCCTCCCGGAATCGGCCGGTCACTCACACGGGTGACATGTGCCAACTGGGCTGGATTCGGAGCCGGTTGCCTGGCATATGCTCTGCCCGACAAACCCCAGACATGAGACGGCCCCCGCCGGGACTGCGAATCCCGAACGAGGGCCTGACCAACGAGGAAGCTTCACCTTCCACATGGCTCCTGAGCACTTTAACGCGCGCCCGGTCTTCCCGTCCGGCGTACGCCACGCCCATGTCCGTCACACGTCGCATTTCACCGTGGTCGGCAACCACCTCGCCCAGCACCGCGAGTTGTCCCTCACCGCGATCGGGCTGGGCCTGTACATCCAGTCGGTGCCCGGCGGCACGCGGATCGGCATCAAAGACCTGGCCGGACGGTTCACCGAGGGCGAGATCCGGATCGCCTCCGCCCTCCGCGAGCTGGAGCACGCGGGATATCTCAGCCGAACGCAGGAACATCTGCCCGGTGGGCGAATCATCACCCGGACGGTGTCCTACAACCGCCCGGGACACGTCCCCGAGCGGGGCCCCAGGCCGGAGTCCAGGCAGCAGCCCAGGTCAGAGCCCAGGCCGGGGTCCAGGTCGGATCCCACACCGCCCCGCCCCGTTCCGCGGCCCGCGCCCGTAGCCCCCGTACCGGCGGAGCCCGCGGCAGAGGTCCGGCCCGAGGCCGAGCCTGTGCCCGAACCCGAGCCCGAACCCGAGCCCCCTGCCGACAACCACGCGCCGCCCGCTCCGGTAGCCGTGGCCGCAGCAGCCCCCGTACCCGCGCCCTCCGACGTGTCCCCCGCCCGGCGCCAGGCCGCCACCGAGCTGCTCGGGCGGCTGCGCCGTTTCGACCACCGGCTGTTGCTCGGCGAGCGGGACTTCCAGCGGCTCGCACCCGGCGTCGAGGCCTGGCTGGAGCGCGGTGCGTCCTCGGACGCGGTGGTGACCGCGCTGACGGCGAACCTCCCCGCCTCCCCCCGCAATCCGGCCGGACTGATCGCCCACCGCCTCGCGGCCCAACTCCCGCCGCTGCTCGGGCCCCTCTACGGCGGGCACGCCCACGTACCGCCGGATCCGTTCCAGACCTGCGACAAGTGCGAGCGCGCCTTCCGCAGCCCGATCCCGGGCAGATGCGGAGACTGCGGCGAAGCCGGGACCGCCGAGGCCGCATGACCCCCGCCGGCACGAGCCCGCGAAGTAGGGTGCGGCGTGATCAACTCATACGCGAATCCTGACGACACCGGCGTCGCCATAGCCGCCGCCCGCGCCGGTGCGGACGTCGTGCGGGACATGTACGGCCGGCGGCTCGACCGCATCGACAAGGGCGCCGGGGACTTCGCCACCGCCGCCGACGTCTCGGCCGAGGAAGCGATCCTCGACGTCATCCGGGCCGCCCGTCCCGATGACGCCCTGCTCGGCGAGGAAGGCGGGCAGCGGGGGGCCGCCGAGGCCGCGCGGCAGTGGCTGGTGGATCCCCTGTGCGGCACGCTGAACTACGCCGTCGGCAACATGCTGGTGGCCGTCAACGTGGCGCTGCGCGACGGGGCCGCGGCCGTGGCCGACCCCTTCAGCGGTGAGGTCTTCTTCACCGACGGCGAGACCGCCCGGGTACGCCGGGACGGGGCCGACGACGAGCTCCTGGCCCCCACCTCCGCCACCCGGCTGGTCGACGTCAACCTCGACCCGCCGTTCCCCGGCGCCCCCGGCTTCCGGGCCGTCGACCTGCTGGCCCACCCCGTGTTCGTCGAGCGGTTCCGGCCGCGCGTCGTGTCCACGACCCTGGCACTGGCGTGGGTCGCCGCGGGCAAGCGCGCCGCGTACGTCACCGACGGCGGCGACCTCTCCGGGAGCGTGCACTTCGCCGCGGGCATCGCGCTGTGCCGGGCCGCCGGATGCGTGGTCACCGGGATCGACGGCGCCCCGGTCGGGCGGGACGGGCGCGGCCGCGGACTCGTCGTGGCCGCCGATGCCGAAACCCACGAGCTGTTGATGTCGTTGATCCGCAGCTGATTCCGGGGCCGCGGCTGAAGCGTCGTTTCTGCAGTGAAAGGACTCCGGCATACGGGTGAAGCCGGGCTCAGAAACCTGTTCGGCGACACCCCCCGGCCGATATTCCTCCACCCGTGATCAAGAACATCGCCGCCGCCGCGGCACTCGCCTTCAGCACCGCCTTCCTCACCTGCGCCCCCGCCCAGGCCGCCGCTCCGCAGAGCAACTCGTACCCGCTTCCCCCCTACGGGTACGTCCTCCTCGCCCCGTCCCCGCTCTGGCCCGCCCCACTGCTGCTGCAGCCCGCGCACCCCGCGGCCTGGTTCGCGTACCAGCCGGCCGTCGTGCACCACGTCCACCGCTGACGCACACCCCCCACACCCCCGTGCCCCTGGCGTGTATCACCGGCAGGGGCACGGGCATGCGTACGGACGGCTCAGCGGGTCACCGTCACCGCCACCGTCACCGTCACTCGAACTTCGGCATCTCCCCGACCGTCGTCCCCAGGTCGATCACCGCGAAGGCCGCTCCCTGCTGGTCCGTCACCGCCGCGAACCGCCCGAAGGGGCTGTCCATCGGGCCGAAGTGCAGCTTGCCGCCGAGTGCCTTGGCCTTCGTGACCGCCTCGTCGCAGTTCGGGACCGCGAAGTAGACCTGGATGTACGGCGGCACCTCGGGCGGGAAGTCGTCGTCCATCTTCATCCGGCCCAGCACCGCGTTCTCGGGGCCGCCGAGGCTGAAGACCTTGAAGTCCATCCCTTCCATCTCGGGGTCGTCGCCGGCGTCCATCTGCTGGGAGCCGTACGGGAAGACCTTCGGCAGGAACTCGTCCGCCTTGGCGGGTTCCCGGGTGAAGACCTCCGCCCAGGCGTACGCGCCCGCCTCGCCCATCTTCTCGAAGCCCTTGTGGTCACCCGGCTGCCAGACGCCGAAGACCGCCCCGCTCGGCTCCTTCGCGATCACCATCGATCCGAAGGTGCCGACCTGCATCGGGCCCATCAGCACCTCACCGCCGGCCGACGTGACCTTCGTGGCGGTGGCCGCCGCGTCGGGCGAGGCGAAGTACAGACACCACTGCGAGGGCGCGTCGACACCCGGCATCGGCGGGACGACGGCGGCGACGGCCTTGCCGTCGGAGTAGGCCTGTGTGTAGTTGCCGTACTCGCTGCTGGCCTCGCCGAAGGTCCAGCCCAGCACATCGCCGTAGAAGGACTTGGCGCCCTCCACATCGGCGAACATCGCGTCCACCCAGCACGGCGCGCCTTCGGTGAACTCAACCATGATCGATCGACTCCTTGGCTTGCTCTTCGACTGTTCGACTCCACGACTGCACGACTGCACGAACCACGCTAGGGGCGGGCACCGACAACCGCGCGCGGGCTCTTCCGCGCGAAGCGCCTCCGCGCGGAAAGAGCCTGCGCGCGGGACCCTGGAGCCATGGACGACGACATCACCATCCGGCTGGCCCAGCAGCCGGAAGCCGACGCGCTGCTCGGCCGGAGCCCGCTCGCCGCGCTCGTCGGGATGCTGCTGGACCAGCAGGTGCCGATGGAGTGGGCGTTCTCGGGGCCCTGGACGATCGCCCAGCGGCTCGGAGCCGACGATCTGGACGCGCACGCCATCGCCGCGTACGACCCCGAGGCCTTCGCCGCGCTGCTCTCGGAGAAGCCCGCCGTGCACCGCTACCCCGGGTCGATGGCGAAGCGCGTCCAGCAGCTGTGCGCGTACCTCGTCGAGCACTACGAAGGGGACGCGGCGGCCGTCTGGGCCGACGCGGGGACGGGCGAGGAGCTGCTGAAGCGGCTCAAGGCGCTGCCGGGCTTCGGGGAGCAGAAGGCGCAGATCTTCCTCGCCCTGCTGGGCAAGCGGCTCGGGGTGCGGCCGAAGGGCTGGCGGGAGGCCGCGGGCGGGTACGGACAGGCGAACGTCTACCGCTCGGCGGCGGACATCACGGGCCCGGAGTCCCTGGCCAAGGTGCGGGCGCACAAGCAGGAGATGAAGGCCGCGGCGAAGGCCGCCAAGGCCTCCCCGTGAGGTCCGCACAGCGCGTCAATTGACCGGTCTGACACGCCCCTGATTGACCCCTGATACCGGTCGATCCACGCCGTAGTTTGGAGACATGACAGACATCGTGACCCGCGCAGCCACCGCCGAAGCCATCCAGGACGCCCCCGGCAGCCTCATCACCCTCCTCACCGACACTGCCGAGCTGACCTGCAACACCGCCACCTTCGACGAGGGCGCCGCCGGAGCCCCGGTGCACTTCCACACCAAGGCCACCGAGTTCTTCCACGTCACCGAGGGCCGGCTCGACCTGCTCGTCGGCGACGAGGTCCAGACGCTCCGCGCCGGCGACTTCGTCGCGATCCCGCCGGGCGTCAAGCACGCCTTCGCCCCCGCCGCCGGCCACACGGCGAGCGTCTTCGTCGGCTTCACCCCCGGCATGGGCCGCTTCGACTACTACCGGCTCCTCGGCCGGGTCAACAAGGGCGAGGCCACCGTCCAGGACATCAAGGACAGCTCCTCGACCTACGACAACCACTACGCGGAGAGCGCCGCCTGGAGCGGCCGCCGCCGCAGCGCGGAGCCGTAGACCACGTCGGCGTCGAGGCGGCGCAGCTCCTCCGAGATCAGTTCGGCGTTGCTGCGGATCTTCAGGGCCACCTTGCGGTCGACGCTCCCCGGCAGGACCAGGGTCGCCAGCGCGCCCGCGGGGCGGTCCACCCGGATCTCGCCGCCCGAGGTCCGCAGGCTGACCCGGGTGATCACCGGGCCGGGGCTCTCCACCCGGTCCACCGGCACCCCGAGCCGGTCCTCCAGCCAGCGCGCCAGCAGTTCGGCGCTCACGTTGTCGGCCTCGCTCTCCACCGTCGCGCCCGTCACCGGCAGCGGCTTCTGGTCGAGGGCCGCGGCCAGCAGCGCCCGCCACTGGGTCAGCCGGGTCCAGGCCAGGTCGGTGTCGCCGGGCTGGTAGCCGGCGGCCCGCTCGTCGAGCACGGCGACCGGGTCCGCGGCGGCCGCGGCGTCGGTGATCCGGCGCTGCGCGAGGGCGCCCAGCGGATCCCCGGCCACGTCGGCGGGGGCGTAGGCGGGCCACCACGCCACCACGGGCGCGTCCGGCAGGAGCAGCGGCAGCACGACGGAGGCGGTGTGCTCGGTCAGCGCGCCGTGCAGGCGCAGGAGCACGATCTCCCCGGTCCCGGCGTCGGTGCCGACCCGCAGCTCGGCGTCCATCCGGGTCGCCCTGAGCGTGAGCGGGCCGCGCGAGACCCGCTTGATCACCGCGATGATGCGGCACGGGTGCTCCCGAGAGGCCTCGGAGGCCGCGCGCACGGCGTCGTACGCGTTCTCCTCGTCGGTGACGACGACGAGCGTCAGCACCAGCCCCATGGTGGGGCTGCCTATGGCCCGGCGGGCTTCGAGCAGGGCACGGTTGACCTTGCTGGACGTGGTGTCGGTGAGTTCGGTCCGCATGCGACGAGTCTGTCAGCGCGCACCCGGGTAGCGGCAATCGGTTCGCTCGACTCCGCCTGGAACGGGTCCGGGAATGTCACCTCCGCCGGCGGGCCGTCCCGAAGATCGAGCGGGAGATCTCCCGTCCGAGCTGGGTCCCGATCGACCGGGCCAGCGAGCGGAACAGCCCGCTGCCCACCACCTGCTCGGCCAGCGAGGGATCCGGCTTCGGGGCGCTGCGCGCGGCCCGCGCCGCCTCCTTCTCGGCCTCCTTGGCCTGCTTCTCCGCCTCGGCGGCCGCCGCTGCCGCCTCCGCCTCGGCCTCGGCGGCGGCCTGCTCGGCGCTGATCTTCTCGTACGCCGATTCGCGGTCGATCGGCTCCGCGTAGCGCGAGTAGAGCAGCGAGGCCTTCACCGCCTGCTCCATCGCTCCCGCCTCGATCGGCGCCATCAGCGACTGCGGGGCGCGCAGACGGGTCGCGGCGACGGGGGTGGGCGCGCCGTTCTCGCTGAGCACGGTGATGACGGCCTCGCCGGTGCCGAGCTGGGTGAGCAGCTCCTCCAGGTCGTACTCGGAGTTGGGGAAGGTCTTCACCGTCGCCTTCAGCGCCTTCGCGTCGTCGGGGGTGAAGGCCCGCAGCGCGTGCTGGACCCGGTTGCCGAGCTGGGCGAGGACGTCGGCCGGTACGTCCTTGGGGGTCTGGGTCACGAAGAAGACGCCGACGCCCTTGGAGCGGATGAGGCGGACTGTCTGGGTGATGGCTTCGAGGAAGGCCTTCGAGGCTCCGTTGAAGAGCAGGTGGGCCTCGTCGAAGAAGAAGACGAGCTTGGGCTTCTCCAGGTCGCCGACCTCCGGGAGGTCGTTGTAGAGGTCGGCGAGCAGCCACATCAGGAAGGTGGAGAAGAGCTGCGGCTTGTCCTGGACCGCCGGCAGCTCCAGTACGGAGACCGTGCCGCGCCCGTCGGCGGCCGTCCGGAGGAACTCGCTCGTGTCGAACTCGGGCTCGCCGAAGAATTCCGACGCGCCCTGCTGCTCGAAGGCGGTCAGTGCCCGCAGGATCACCCCGGCGGTCACGGTGGACAGTCCGCCGATGCCCTTGAGCTCGGGTTTCCCCTTGTCGGAGACGAGGAAGGCGACCACCGCGCGCAGGTCCTTGAGGTCGATCAGCTCCAGGCCCTTGGTGTCGGCGTAGTGGAAGATCAGGCCGAGCGACTGCTCCTGCGTCTGGTTGAGCCGGAGCACCTTCGACAGCAGGACCGGGCCGAAGCTCGTGACGGTGGAGCGGACCGGGATCCCGGGGCCGATGCCGCCGAGGGAGTAGAACTCGCTCGGGTGTCCGGTGGGTTGCCAGCTCTGGGCCACGTCGCGGGCCCGTTCGTCGATCTTCTCGCCCGGCGCGCCCGGCGCGGAGATCCCCGACACGTCTCCCTTGATGTCGGCGAGGAAGACGGGGACGCCGTTCGCCGACAGCTGTTCGGCGATCAGCTGGAGCGTCTTGGTCTTGCCGGTGCCGGTGGCGCCCGCGACGAGACCGTGCCGGTTGAGCATCGACAGCGGGATGCGGATCTGCCGTTCGGGCAGGCAGGCGCCGTCCCAGAGCAGTGCTCCCAGGTCGAGCGCGGGGCCCGTGAACGCGTACCCGGCGGCGATCCGTCCGGCCGGGCCCGCCTCGTCCGCCTGCTGCTCGGCCCGGTCCGTCGAGACGGCGGCGTCGGTGCTCTCGCTCATGCATCACTCCAGAAATAGCCCTGTTTGCCACTTTTGCACCAACGCAGCGAGGCTGCGCCCGCAGGCACCGGCCCGGTAGGCTTTCCGTGTGATCTTCAAGCGCATCGGAAGCGGACGGCCCTACCCCGACCACGGCAGGGAAACCACCCGGCAGTGGGCGGACGTCGCGCCGCGCCCGGTCCGGCTCGACCAGCTGGTGACGACCAAGGGGCAGCTGGACCTGGAAACCCTGCTCGCCGAGGACTCCACCTTCTACGGCGACCTCTTCGCGCACGTCGTGAAGTGGCGGGGCGACCTCTACCTGGAGGACGGGCTGCACCGCGCCGTGCGCGCGGCCCTCCAGCAGCGTCAGGTGCTGCACGCGCGCGTGCTCGAAATGGACTGATGCCCTCCGGGCTTCCGCACTTCCGCTTCGCGTGGATTGCGCCTTTCGGGTCTCCATTGACCTATCAGCAGATCATTTAGTAGGCATCGCCCCCCGGCGGCATTACGCTGCGCCCATGAGCATGCTCACTCCCCCCGGCATGGGCGGCAAGTACCGCGTCACGGGAGCCGCCTACCCCCGCATGAGCCGTAAGCGGAGCCGTCGGCAGATCGTCCTCGCCGTGCTCGGATCGGTCCTCGCACTCGGCCTGCTCGCCTTCGGGGCCCTGCAGCTCATCGACGTGTTCCAGGGCGACAGCCCGAAACGGAATACGGCCTCGGGCGCCAAGGACTGTCCGACCAAGGCCGCCGGCACCGCGGCCAAGGGCGGCCCCGCCGCTGCCTCGGCCAAACCCACGGTCGTCCTCCCGCAGCCCGGCGAGATCACCGTCAACGTCTACAACGCGACCCCGCGCGCGGGCCTCGCCAAGGCCGTCGGCGACGAACTGCAGAAACGCGGCTTCGTCATCGGCAAGGTGGGCAACGCCCCCGCCGACTTCGACAAGAAGGTCCCCGGCACCGGGATACTGCTGAGCTCCCCCGCGACCGACAAGGCCGTCTTCGCCGTGCTCGGCACCCACCTGGCCGGCGCCACCCATCAGACCGACGCCCGCGAGACCGCGGACGTCGACCTGATCCTGGGAGACGCCTTCAAGGAACTGAACACGAAGGAAGCCGCGGACGCGGCCCTGGCCCTCCTGGCCAACCCCGCACCCGCACCCGTCAAGTGCTGAGCCGGTCGGCAATGTCAGCCTCGCCGGCGTGTGAGGCGCGGGGTCCGGGGCGGAGCCCCGGCAGCGGCGCCGCACCGGCCGACTTGAACCCGCCGGACTTCTACTCGGCCGAGCCGTACATACGGTCACCGGCGTCGCCCAGCCCCGGCACGATGTAGCCGTGCTCGTTGAGCCGCTCGTCCACCGCGGCCGTCACCACCGTCACCGGCGTGCCCGCCAGCTCGCGCTCCATGATCTCCACGCCCTCCGGCGCGGCCAGCAGCACCACGGCGGTCACGTCGTCGGCGCCGCGCTTGATCAGCTCCTGGATCGCCGCGACCAGCGTGCCGCCGGTGGCGAGCATCGGGTCGACCACGTAGACCTGCCGGCCCGAGAGGTCCTCCGGCATGCGCGTCGCGTACGTGGAGGCCTCCAGGGTCTCCTCGTTGCGGACCATGCCCAGGAAGCCCACCTCGGCCGTCGGGAGCAGCCGCACCATGCCGTCGAGCATGCCGAGACCGGCGCGCAGGATCGGCACGACCAGCGGACGCGGGTGGGAGAGCTTCACACCGGTGGTCGGGCCCACCGGGGTCTCGATGTCCGCCTGCTCGGTCCGCACGTCGCGCGTGGCCTCGTAGGCGAGCAGGGTCACCAGCTCGTCGGCGAGCCGACGGAAGGTGGCGGAGTCGGTGCGCTTGTCGCGCAGGGTCGTGAGCTTGTGCGCCACCAAGGGGTGATCGACTACCTGCAAACGCACAACATCCTCCAAAATTCGGCCTGCGACCTGCAAAAACGGCCGCGAGACGCGACCCACACCCAAAAGGCTACGCGCTGACACGGCCCCTCCGCGCCCTCGCACCCCACCGCCGCCCGCGCCCCGACCGGCCCCCGGATGCGGACCGCCCGCGTGCCCAGCACCCTGGACTGATGACGAACGCACCGGTGATCGCAGCCGTCGACGGATCCGAACACAGCCTCAAGGCCCTGGACTGGGCGCGGGCCGCCGCCATCCGGCACGGCACCGGGCTGCTGATCGCACATGTCCTGCCCGACCACGCCCAGTTGTATGCGGGCCGGCGTTCCGCACTTCACTCCGCGTCGGAGCCGGATGAGTACACCGACCTGGTGAGCGATCGGATACGGGCCCTGCTCGCCGAAGGCGGCGCCGAGCTGCCGCGGGACGTCCGGTACGAGTCGCTGGAGGGCTCCGTCCCCGAGGCACTGCGGGTGATCGGAGCCGAGGCGCTGATGCTGGTCATGGGATCCCGGGGGCGCGGCGGCTTCGCCACGCTGCTGCTCGGCTCGAACAGCCGGGCCGTGGCGACGACGGCGCCCTGCCCGGTCGTGGTGATCCCGCACGAGGAGCGTTCGGCGGGGGCCGACGCGGAGGCCTCGGCCGGGCGGGTGGTGCTCGGCCTGCACGCCGCCGAGACCCCCGACGACGTACTGGCCTTCGCCTTCGCGGAGGCCGCCGCGCGGGGGACCGCCGTCCAGGTGGTCTCCGCGTACGTCATCCCGCCCTCGCCGACCATGGTGATCGACAGCCCCTTCGCGGTGATCCCGCCCGAGGGGCTGGCGGACGACGGGGACGCCGTACCGGCCGAGCGGGAGATGCTGCGGTCCCAGACGGAGCGGCTGGCGCCCTTCCGGACCCGGTATCCGGACGTCCCCGTCGAGCAGGCCGCCGTCCCCGGCGACGCGGCGGGCCGCCTGGTCACGGCCTCCCGGTCGGCAGCCCTGGTCGTGGTCGGCCGCCACCACCCGCGGCGCAGCGCCATGTCCCTGTCGATCGGCTCGGTGGCGAACGCGGTCCTCCAGCACGCGCAGGGCCCGGTGGCGGTCGTCCCGACCCTCTCGGACGACGCCTGACCTGCTTGACCTGCGCATGGGTGGCATCAAACGGGCTGTTCGGGGGAAGGTGGGTGCGAGGGGGACGACCGACCAGCCTGGGTGGTGGCCGATGCCCGACACGAAGCCGAGCGGCGAGATGCCGGACCCGCCGGAGACCGCCGCGCAGCGCCGCGCGCGCCGCGCGCAGTTCCTGCGCGACCTGATGGAGGCCCGCGCCCTGCGCGACCGCGTCCAGCCCCGCCGCGCCCGCGCCGCCCGCATGCGCCAGCAGATGCGCATGCGCACCTTCCGCTGGTGAGGCCGAAATCCAGCCTCGCCAGGGGGCACCTCCCAGCGGTGGCTGGGGGAGTTTGAGGCACGGGGTCCGGGCAGAGCCCCGGCAACGGCGCCGCACCCGAGCCCCCGACACGCCCTTCCGCAGAACCGGGTACAGCCCCCGCCAGGACACGGCACGCCACGACGCAACGGCCGAAGACCTCTCGCAACGCCTCCGTTTCTGCCACGATGCCGATTGGGCGGGGTACGAACGGCAAAGCAGCACCGCACGCACACGGCCGTTCCGCCCCAACCTCCGGCCGGGGGGACCTCCAACCGGCACGCCTAAGACCAGTGGGAGAGTCACGGTGTACTTCGCCGCACTGCTCGCGCGCACCGAAGACGGGTGGGAAGCGAGCGACATGGAACTCGACGACGTCGAGTCCCTCAGTGATCTGATCGATCTCGCCCGTTCCGCCGCTGTCGACGACGACACGGTGGTCGCCCTCATCGAGCAGGAGGACGCCTGGTTCGGCGTCGTCCGCGTGGACGGCGAGGAGGACCCGCGGTACTTCGTATCGAACGCCGCCGCGGCCGCCCGCAGCTCCTACGGCTCGATGCTGACCAAAGAGCTGCTGGGCAACGACGAGGAGGACGACGACGAACTCGACGAGCTCGACCTGGACGGCACCGAGGACGGCGAGGAGGACGCCGTGGCCGCCTACACCGACGAGGACGACGACGAGGCGGAGACGGGCGGGATCGGCACCGATCCGGTACCGGCCGGTCCGCTCGGCGACCCGAGCCTGCTGGACGACCTCGGGGTGACCAACAAGCAGCTGATGAACCTGGACGGGGACGCCCTCTCGGAGATCGCCGACTCGCTCGGCGCCACCGAGGTCCTGGAGGCCGTCCGCTAGTGATCCACATGCAGGACGCGCACGCTCCCGACCCCGTACGGGATCCCTGGCGGGACTCCATGCTCCTCGCGCTCCAGGAGGCCGCCCGGGCGGTGCCGGCCGGCGACGTGCCGGTCGGCGCCGTCGTGCTCGGCCCGGACGGGAAACTCCTCGCCACCGGCCACAACGAGCGGGAGGCGACGGGCGACCCGACCGCGCACGCCGAGGTGGTGGCACTGCGCCGGGCCGCCGCCGCACTCGGGGAATGGCGGCTTCCGGGGTGCACCCTCGTGGTGACCCTGGAGCCGTGCGTGATGTGCGCGGGCGCGCTCGTGCAGTCGCGCGTCGCCCGGGTCGTCTACGGCGCGGACGACGACAAGGCGGGCGCCGCGGGGTCGCTCTGGGACCTCGTACGGGACCGCAGGCTCAACCACCGGCCGGAAGTGGTCCGGGGCGTCCTCGCCGACGAGTGCGCCCGGCAGCTGACGGACTTCTTCCGGAACCTCTGACGCCGGTTCCGCGCGCCCGGGGGACACCGATTTCAAAAGATGCCGCTCCGTAGGCTAGGATCCATCTCGGTAGTGTGTCCGAGTGGCCGAAGGAGCTCGCCTCGAAAGCGAGTATGGGGCAACCCATCGGGGGTTCAAATCCCTCCACTACCGCTCTGATCGAGAGCCCCGCCCCGCAAGGGTCGGGGCTCTCGGCGTATGCGCCAGCCCCCATTCAGCCCCGCCGGCGTTTGAGGGGTGGGGGTCCCCCCCGGACGGAGTCTGGGGGAGGGTCCGGGGCAGAGCCCCGGCAGCGGCGCCGCACCCGCCCACAACCCGCCCCGGCAGGCATCCGCACCCATCCGCACACCCCCTCCCGCCCTGTCCGGAGGACACCGGCGTGACCGCCCGCCCCCTCGGCCGTTGTCACGGCATGACCAAGACCCAGCGCATGCTCGCCGCCATCGCCCTCGCGGGGGCCGCCGCGGGCTTCGCCGCTCCCGCCGCCTCCGCCGCCGACGCCCCGCTCTCCCCCCTCACCCTCCCCGACCTGCCGTCGGCCGCCCCCGGCATGCCGGCCGGTGCCACGCCCGCCTCGGTCCAGGAGATCGGCGGGAAGCTCAGCGAGGGCGCGAACCAGCTCAACCAGCTGATGGACGTGCCGAACCAGCTGGCGCCCGTCATCGCCCCCGTACAGCCCATCACCGACCTGGCCGGCGCCATCCAGTAGCGCGCACGCGAAGAAGGCCCCGACCCGGAGGGTCGGGACCTTCGACGTATGGGACGGGGGAAGTGGCATCGGGGGGACAAGCCACTTCCCCCGTAGAGGACGGAACCTGCCAGTCCGAGCCGCAGTCAGGGGGGAAGCTTGCGGCTCGGACCCCGCAGTGAGGCCCTGTCCCTCACCCACCGATTTCCTGCCAGAACCGGTGGGCTCACAACAAGAATGCGCCCCGCGCGACCGCCGCCCCAGCGGCAAAAGACCCGTTCCGCCGGGTCATTGGTCCTTAAAGGACAGGTGAGTGCCCAATCCTGACCGGTTAGACTCACCCGACTCACAAGGACCGGTTGGGGAGGCCGCGCGCCCGTGGACACAAAGAAGCTCATCACGAGCGCCCTGACCGTGTTCGTCCTCTTCGTCATCATCACCCAGCCGAAGAGGGCGGCCGAGATCGTGGGAATCGGCTTCCAGGGGATATCGGATGCCGCCTCCGGTATCGGCGAGTTCATGACCGAACTGGTGCGCTGAACCCGTACGCTGAAGCGGTTCCCGGACTTCCGGCCCCCCACTCCGACGGGTGGGGGGCTTTTTGTGTACCCCGCTCCCGGATGGAATACCCCTATATGCCCAACTTGCCCTCAACACGGCTATATACGGTGCTTGCACACAGTGCACATCTCTTGTGATGCTATGACCGCTTTTGACGGATGAGTTGACTGAAGTTGACTGAAGGGGTGGCGTGACCGTGCCGGCCAGTACAGCGCCTCAGGTGCCACCCCAGCAGGACCCCCAGCAGGAGGCCCCGCAGGAGCCCCAGGTCCCGCCGCAGCAGGACGAGCCCGGGGCCGCCGCCGCGGCCGGGAACCCGCCCGGGATCCCGGCCGCGGCCCAGGTCGCCCCGGCCTCCCCCGTCGCTCCCTTCGCCCCTGTCGCCCCCGGCGCCCAGCGGACGCAGAGCACCCGGGGCGCGGACACCCGGGCCCTGACCCTGGTGCTCTTCGGGCAGCTGAAGGGCCTGGAGGCGGGCACCAGCGAGCACAACCGGGTGCGCGGGGCCCTCATCGAGGCCAACCTTCCCCTCGTCCGGTACGCGGCCGCCCGCTTCCGCAGCCGCAACGAGCCGATGGAGGACGTGGTCCAGGTCGGCACCATCGGCCTGATCAACGCCATCGACCGCTTCGACCCGGACCGCGGCGTGCAGTTCCCGACCTTCGCGATGCCGACCGTCGTGGGCGAGATCAAGCGGTACTTCCGCGACAACGTCCGCACCGTGCACGTGCCGCGCCGCCTCCACGAGCTGTGGGTGCAGGTCAACGCCGCCACCGAGGACCTCACGACCCTCCACGGCCGCACCCCCACCACCCCCGAGATCGCCGAGCGGCTGCGCATCACCGAGGACGAGGTGCTGTCCTGCATCGAGGCCGGGCGCAGCTACCACGCGACCTCGCTGGAGGCCGCACAGGAGGGCGACGGGATGCCGGGGCTGCTCGACCGCCTCGGGTACGAGGACCCCGAGCTGGCCGGGGTCGAGCACCGTGACCTCGTACGGCATCTCCTCGTACAACTGCCCGAGCGCGAACAGCGGATTCTGCTCCTGCGGTACTACAACAATCTGACGCAGTCCCAGATCAGCGCCGAGCTGGGCGTCTCCCAGATGCACGTCTCCCGGCTGCTCGCCCGCAGCTTCGCCCGACTGCGATCCGCAAACAGGATCGAGGCGTAACCGGAACGAGTGGAGATCATCCACCCGTTTCCCGACAGAACAGGCGGATCCCCCTCTGACCTGTTCTGTCGCTGGAGATATATGTCGACATGACGCTACAGCGCGTTGCCGACATGTGACATTCTGCTGGAACCGCGTTTGCCGCAGCCCCGCCTCCGGTATTCAGGTGGAGGCTGCGTTCCTCCGACGGGCGCGCAGTACGCGACCGTCCGCGACCTCAAGGGGGTGGCATGTCCGTAGACCAGGGCAGCTCCAAGGTGCTCACACTCGTCAAGAGCGTGACGCCGCCGGCAGTGTCCAACCGCTCGGAAGCCATCGACACCCGCACGCTCTCCCGCTCCCTCTTCCAGCGACTTGCCACCCTGGACGCGGACAGCCCCGACCGCGCGTACGTACGCGACACCCTGATCGAGCTGAACCTGCCGCTCGTGCGCTACGCGGCCGCCCGCTTCCGCAGCCGCAACGAGCCGATGGAGGACATCATCCAGGTCGGCACCATCGGCCTGATCAAGGCGATCGACCGCTTCGACTGCGAACGCGGGGTGGAGTTCCCGACGTTCGCCATGCCGACCGTCGTCGGCGAGATCAAACGATTCTTTCGGGACACCTCCTGGTCCGTCCGCGTCCCGCGCCGGCTCCAGGAACTGCGCCTCGCGCTGACGAAGGCCAGCGACGAGCTCGCGCAGAAGCTGGACCGCTCGCCGACCGTGCCGGAGCTCGCCGCCGTGCTCGGGGTCTCGGAGGAGGACGTCGTCGACGGCCTCGCCGTCGGGAACGCGTACACCGCTTCCTCGCTCGACTCGCCCTCGCCCGAGGACGAGGGCGGCGAGGGCTCGCTCGCGGACCGCCTCGGGTACGAGGACACCGCGCTCGAAGGCGTCGAGTACCGCGAATCGCTGAAGCCGCTGCTCGCCAAACTCCCGCCCCGGGAACGGCAGATCATCATGCTGAGGTTCTTCGCGAACATGACGCAGTCGCAGATCGGCGAGGAGGTCGGCATCTCCCAGATGCACGTCTCCCGGCTGCTGACCCGCACGCTCGCGCAGCTGCGCGTAGGCCTCATCGGGGAGTAACCCGGCCCATCGGTCCGTACGGGGTTCCCAATTGACGGAGCGTCAGGAAAACTGGCGCGATGCGAACGGGATCCCGTACGGCCGCCCCGGCCGCCGCCTTCCTCGCCCTGTGCTGCACGGCCGTCGCCGCCCTCACCGGCTGCGGGGGCCCACCGCGGGACGGATACGTCGCCGTGGGCGCCGCCGCCCCGGGCCCCGAACGCGGGGCCGGGGAGAACGTGGCGCCGCAGGGCGGTGTGGAGTTCCAGCAGCTCGCCGGCCCGTCAGCGGCGGGCGGCTCTTCCGCGTCCGCCAGTACGTCGGCCGGCCCGGCGGGGTCCCAGCCCCCCGGCGGCTCCGCCCCGGGCGGAGCGAGCACCACCGCACCCGGCGGCTCCGGAAACACCCCCGGCACCACCCCCGGCCCGGGTTCCGCCACCACCGCCCCCGGCACTCCGTCCGGGCCGCCGGTCCCGTCGGTCACGCCGACGAAGCCCGGCACGACGACGCCTCCGCCACCCGTCGCGACTCCCGCGCGGCTGACGCTGTCCACTCCGACCAGGACGGCCGCGGGGGACCGCTGGTGCGAGCAGGTCACGGTCTCCTTCACCAACACCGGCACGACGGCGGCCCGTTCGGGCACGGTCAGCTTCGCGACCCACATCATCGGCGCCCTCGGCATCGACTGGGCCACGATCACCACGACCCAGCCGCTGCCGGCGCCCATCGCGGGGGCAACCTCGAAGACGCAGGCCTACACGGTGTGCGTGGAGGCCTGGCGGGTACCGCTGGGCATGCGCGTGGAGACGCAGAAGGTCACGGCCACCTGGAGCTGAGGCCGTCGCCTCGGGCAGTGCCGCAGCCTCAGTGCAGGACGACCCAGGCCGCCGCGCCGATCACGAGCACGAGCGCGACGACCAGCGCGATCTTCGCGGTGGGGTTCGCGGATCCGGATTGCCTCTCCTCGGCGCGGCGCTGCTGACGGGAACCCGGCCCCGCCTGCCGGGCCGGAGCAGCCTCCTCCACGAACGCGCGGAACATCTGGGTGCTGCCCGCGGGGTCGTAGTTGCCCTCGGGGACCTGTGAGTTGTGGTTCTCAGCCATGGGTCAGGACCCTAGCGGGTTTTCCGATTCTTTTACCGCCCCACCCTCCGGATTAATTTGCCTGTAGCAACCATCCGCTTCTATGGTTGCTTGAAGCAACAAGATGGGGGGCGTCCGGTGACCACCACCACTCGGTACGAGGAGCTGGCCCGCCGGCTCACCGGGATCGGCGCGGTCAAGCGCGAGCTCGCCCGCGCACTGCCCCCGGCCTGCCCGCCCGGCTCCGCCGCCGTCCTGACCCTGCTCGACCGGCACGGCGAAATGCGGCTGAGCCGGCTGTCCGAGCTGATGGCCATCGACATCTCGGTGACCAGCCGGCACGTCGCGCACGTCGCCGAACGCGGCTGGATCGAGCGCGAGGCCGACCCGGGGGACGGGCGCTGCCGGATCCTGCGGCTCACCCCGGCCGGGCGCGCGCTGCTCGCCGAGCTCGGAGCCCGGTACACGGCCGCGCTGGAAAAAGCCCTGGCCGACTGGTCCGCCGAGGACATCGACGTACTCAACACCCTGCTGGCCCGACTCCGATCGAGCTTCTAGACCGAAGGAAACCCATGGCCACGACGGAGACGCCCGCAGACGGCACGTCCACCACCCCGTCCACCACCCCGTCCACGCACCCCGCGATGACCCACCCGCAGATCATGAAGGCGCTGTCCGGGCTGATGCTCGGCATGTTCGTGGCGATCCTGTCCTCGACGATCGTCTCCAACGCCCTGCCCCAGATCATCGGGGACCTCGGCGGCACCCAGTCCTCGTACACCTGGGTGGTCACCGCGGCCCTGCTGTCGATGACGGCGGCCACCCCCCTGTGGGGCAAGCTCTCCGACCTCTTCAGCAAGAAGCTGCTGGTCCAGATTTCCCTGGTGATCTACGTACTGGGCTCGGTGGTCGCCGGCCTGTCCCAGAACACCGGCATGCTCATCGCCTGCCGCGTGGTCCAGGGCATCGGCGTCGGCGGCCTGTCCGCGCTCGCGCAGATCGTCATGGCCGCGATGATCTCCCCGCGCGAGCGCGGCCGGTACAGCGGCTACCTCGGCGCGGTCTTCGCCGTCGCCACCGTGGGCGGCCCGCTGCTGGGCGGGGTCATCACCGACACGGAGTGGCTGGGCTGGCGCTGGTGCTTCTACGTCGGCGTGCCCTTCGCGGTCATCGCGCTGATCGTGCTCCAGCGGACGCTGCACCTGCCCGTCGTACGCCGCGACGTCAAGGTCGACTGGCTGGGTGCCTTCCTGATCAGCGGCTCCGTCTCGCTGCTGCTGATCTGGGTCACGCAGGCCGGCGACTCCTACGCCTGGATTTCCTGGGCGACCCTCGCGATGACGGGCGGCGCGGCGGTGCTCGGCCTGCTCTTCGTCCTCGTCGAATCCCGTGCGAGCGA
This sequence comes from Streptomyces sp. NBC_01351, assembly GCF_036237315.1. GTDB lineage: Bacteria > Actinomycetota > Actinomycetes > Streptomycetales > Streptomycetaceae > Streptomyces. The sequence goes on from NZ_CP108356.1 coordinate 4,029,031, forward strand.
CCCGATCATCCCGCTGCGGCTCTTCCGCAACAAGACCATCACCCTCGCCTCGGCGGCCTCCCTCTTCGTGGGCATCGCGATGTTCTCGGGGACCGTGTTTTTCAGCCAGTTCTTCCAGTTGGCCCGCGGCGAGTCCCCGACGATGTCCGGAATCCTCACCATTCCGATGATCGGCGGGCTCTTCGTTTCCTCCACCCTTTCCGGTCAGGTGATCACCAAGACCGGAAAGTGGAAGGCCTGGCTCGTCTCCGGCGGCGTGCTGCTGACGGCCGGACTCGGCCTGCTGGGCACCCTGCGCCACGACACCCCGTACTGGCACATCGCGATCTACATGGCCCTCACCGGCCTCGGTCTCGGCATGATGATGCAGAACCTGGTCCTCGCCACCCAGAACCAGGTGGCTCCCGAGGACCTGGGCGCGGCCAGCTCGGTCGTCACCTTCTTCCGCTCCCTCGGCGGCGCGATGGGCGTCTCCGCGCTCGGTGCGGTCATGGCCGGCCGGGTCACGCACTACGTCCAGGACGGGCTCGCCGCGCTCGGACCGAAGGCCGCGGCCATGGGCCACGGCGGCACCGCCGGCGGCGGGATCCCCGACCTCGACGCACTGCCCGCGCCGGTCCGCGAGGTCGTCGAGTCCGCGTACGGGCACGGCGTCGGCGACGTCTTCTTCTACGCCGCCCCGTTCGCACTGCTCTCGCTGGTGCTGGTGCTGTTCATCAAGGAGGTCGCACTGAAGTCGAAGCCCGCGACCCACGCCCCGGCGGCGGCTCCGGAGGAGCCGGCGGCGGGCGAGGCGGCCCCGGCCGAGGCTCCCGCACTGCGGGCCTGACCGTCGGCCTGACCGTCGGCCTGGCTGGTGGCCTGACCGTCGGCTTGGCCGGTGGCCTGGCCGACGGCCTCGTCCGATCGAGCCGCTGTGTCGGGGGGCTCGTGGTTGCTACTTCGGAGCCACCCGGCATGCCTCGGTTGCGACGTCCTTGGAGATGCCGGCCTCATTGAGGCTTGCGGTGCAGCCGGTCTGGTCACCGAGCTGGCCCTCGTAGCACGCCTGCCGGACGGCGTCCGTGACCTGCTTGTTCTGTTGCGCGACGTATTGCTCGCAGGCCTTCATGTCCGCGTGGGCGGCCGGGGCGGCGAAGACGAAGCCGCCGACGGCAAGGGCCAGGCCGGCGAGGAGGCTGGGGATACGAGCTGACGAACGCATGCGGATACACCTGCTCTCTCGGTCGGTCACGCGATCCGCCATGCGCCGGACCACGGGCGGGGGCGGCGCGGAGCAGGCACTCCGAGGGGCGACCGGCTCGACGCATCGGTCACCCTCGCCCTTCCGACGCTAGAGCACGACACCGGTGCACGCACTTCAGGACGCCCGGGCATTCCGGACCCAGGGCCGGACTCCAGCAAGTAAGAGATGGCCTAATCGGCGGTGGCCGTCGCCTCGATGCCCGCGATGAGGACATCGAGCGCGAGGCAGAAGTCACCCTCGGGCGGCCACCGAACGGTGCCCCCGCAGCCGTGCAGGAACTGCGACACGGCCAGGTGGGCGCCGGTCCGGTCGGCGTCCTCCAGACCGGTCGCGTCCAGCAGGCACTGCAGGTCGGCGTCGAAGGCCCGGGCGTGCGGGCCGATGTTCGGGTAGGCGGCGGTGAGCGGAGCCACCCAGGGATGGTCCGCCAGGACCCGCCGGTAGCCACGGGCCAGCCCCCGCAGCCGCCCCGGCCAGCCGTCGGGCTCGCCGGGGCAGGCCGGGGCCGCGAGTTCGCCCAGGGCACTGTCCAGGGCGAGTTCGAGCAGATCGTGCTTGGTGTCCACGTACCAGTACAGGGACATCGCGGTGACCCCGAGCCCGGCGGCCAGCCGCCGCATCGAGAACCGCGCCAGCCCCTCCGCGTCGAGCAGCCGCACCGTGGCGGCGGTGATCCGGTCCCGGTCGAGCCCGGAGGGCGCCTCGCTGCGGCGTCTCGCGGGTGCGGCAGGCGTCTCGGCCAGCCACACGCTGGACTGCACCGGGAGCGGATCACCGGAATCAGCCGCGCTCACCATGGAGGCACCCTCCTCACAACAGGTGGATCAGCCCGGAATGCCCGGTCCGCCCTCTTGATGCTAGGGGGTGTCCATCGGATGAGACCGGATCAGGAGGTTCCGGACACCGGGGCCGTCAGGTCGTAGAAGGTGGCGCCGCCGACCGTGGAGGCCTTGAAGGTGGCCTGGACCCAGCTCTCGATCTGGCTGCTCGTTCCACCGCCCCCGCGCATACCGCCCTCACCGGCCGCGGCATTGCCGCTGCTCTGCCCGATGAAGTAGTGGATCTTCCCTTCCCGTACGTACTTCTTGAACTGCTCCAGGGTCGGCGAGGGGTCACTGCCGTTGAAGCCGCCGAGCGCCATCACGGGCTCCCCCGAGGCCAGCTGGTAGCTCGCCGCGTTCTGCGAGCCGACCGCTGCCGCCGCCCAGGTGTACGTGTCGGCGTCGGCCTGCAGGGCCGCCTTCGCCTCGGCGCCGACCCGGGCGCCGTTCAACAGCCCGCCCATGCCGCCGCCCTGGCCCCCGGCGCCGCGCTCGAACCCACGCCCGCCGGCACCGCCCTGGCCCTGGGGCATGCCTCCCTGGCCGCCGGCACCGCCCGGCCCACCCGGCTGAGTGCCACCCTGCTGCGTGCCGCCCTGCTGCGTGCCACCCGGCGGGGTCCCGCCGGGCTGGCCGCCCTGACCGGCCGCCTGGCCGCCCTGACCAGCGGCACCACCGGCACCACCGGCACCACCGGGGCCATCCGCGGTCACCCCGCCGCCGGGACCGTAGCCGAGCACCATCGCCCCGCCCGCCCCGCCCGGCCCGCCCCGGCCGCCCGCCACCGCCGGTCCGGCGGTCACGATCGACCCGGTGTGCCCGGTGTTCACGGTGGTCATGCAGTACGCGAACGGCCCGGCCAGCGCCGCGCCCAGGCCGACCGCCGCCACCACCTGCAAGCCCCTGCGGCCCAGCCGCGCGGCGAACGGCAGCGCGGCCGCCACGAGCAGACCGGCCACCAGCACCGTCCAGCGCAGCCACGGCAGATATCCGGTGGCCCGGCCCAGCAGCACCCACGACCAGACCACCGTCAGGGCCAGCACCCCGGACAGGGTGAACACGGCCGCCCGGCCGCCCCGTTCCTCCCACAGCAGGGCCACGCCCATGCCGACCAGCGCGGCCACGAACGGCGCCAGCGCCACGGTGTAGTACTCGTGGAAGATGCCCTGCATGAAGCTGAACACCACCGCGGTGATCAGCAGCGCACCGCCCCAGGCCAGGAACGCCGCCCGGGCCATGCCCTCCAGCGAATCGGTGGCCCGGCGGGCCCGCCAGGTGACGACGAGGCCCACCACGAGCAGCACCAGGGCCGCCGGCAGCAGCCAGGAGATCTGGCCGCCGATGTTGCCCGCGAACAGCCGGTCGATGCCGGTCTCTCCCCAGCCGCCACCTCCGCCGCCGGCCCGCATGCCAGGCCCGCCCTCGGCCAGGCCGTAGGCCCCGGCCCCGCCGGCCCCGCTCGTCCGCGTACCGCCGCCGACGCTGCCGGTCTCATTGCCGTTGATCCGGCCCAGGCCGTTGTAACCGAGGGTCAGTTCCAGGAAGGAGTTGGTCTGCGAACCACCGATGTACGGGCGGGAGGCCGCAGGCCACAGCTCCACGATGGCCACCCACCAGCCTCCGGCCGCCATCATCGCGAGCCCGGACAGCATCAGCTGGCCCAGCCGCCTGCGCAGCCGGGTCGGCGCGCAGACCGCGTACAGCAGGGCGAGCGGCGGCAGGATGACGAAGGCCTGCAGGGTCTTGGTGAGGAAGGCGAATCCGACGGCGACCCCCGCCCACACCAGCCACGCGGTCCGGGCCCCGTCGAGGGCGCGCAGTACGCAGTAGACGGTGACGGTCAGCAGCAGGGTCAGCAGCGCGTCGGGGTTGTTGAAGCGGAACATCAGCGCGGCGACGGGCGTCAGCGCGAAGGCCGCACCACTGATCAGCGCCGCCCCGGGCCCGAACTGGCGGCGTACGGCGGCGTACAGCACGGCCGTCGTACCGACGCCCATCAGGGCCTGCGGGACCAGGATCTGCCAGGCGCCGAGCCCGAACAGCCGGACGGACAGCATCATCGGCCACAGTGCGGCCGGGGGCTTGTCGACGGTGATCGAGTTGCCCGCGTCGGAGGACCCGAAGAAGAAGGCCTTCCAGCTCTCGCTGCCCGCCTGTACCGCGGCGGAGTAGAAGGAGTTGGCGTAGCCGGAGGAGCCCAGGTCCCACAGCAGCAGTGCGGCGGTGGCGATCAGGAGCCCGGCAAGGGCGGGCCGTTCCCAGCGGGGCCGGTCGGCCGCGTGCCGGCCGGCATGCGCCCGGGCCTCGGGAACGGGGAACAGCGGAGGTGCTGCCGTGGTCATCGGATGTCGTCCTTCACAGGTGCGTCGCGCCGCTCGGGGAAGACCCAGGCGCGGAAGAGCAGGAACCGCAGCACGGTGGCGGCCAGGTTGGCGGTGATCAGCACGGCCAGTTCGGTGGCGTGCGCGGGATCGGCCGTGGCCGCTCCGAGGGCGGCGAGGGAGCCGCTGGTCAGCGCGAGCCCGATGGCGAACACCACGAGGCCCTGGGCCTGGTGGCGCACGGCCCGGTCCCGGCCGCGTACGCCGAAGGTGAGCCGGCGGTTCGCGGCGGTGTTGGCGACGGCGGAGAGCAGCAGCGCGGCGCCATTGGCGAGCTGCGGGCCGGTCCCGGCGCGGAAGGCGGAGTACAGCGCCAGGTAGAGCAGGGTGGACAGGGCCCCGACGGCGCAGAAGCCGAGGAGCTGGCTCCACCCCGGGCAGGGCCGCGCGGTCGCGCGGGTCATCGCCGAAGGGACGGGCGAGCCGGTCCAGCGGGAGCGCCCCGACGGCCAGCGCCCTGCCCACCCGCCAGACGCCCTTGAGGTCCTCGGTCGCGGTCCTGACGATGTGGACGGTGGAGTCGGGGTCGTCGACCCAGTCCACCGGGACCTCGTGGATCCGCAGCCCGGCCCGCTCGGCGAGCACGAGCATCTCGGTGTCGAAGAACCAACCCGAGTCCTCCACCAGCGGCAGCAGCCGCTCGGCGACATCCCGCCGTATGGCCTTGAAACCGCACTGGGCGTCACTGAAGCGGGCTGCGAGGGAAGAGCGCAGGAGGAGGTTGTAGGCCCGGGAGACGAACTCCCGCTTCGCCCCGCGCACCACCCGCGAGGAGCGGGCGAGGCGGGTGCCGATGGCGAGGTCGGAGTGGCCCGAGATCAGCGGGGCGACCAGCGGCAGCAGCGCGTTGAGGTCCGTGGAGAGGTCCACGTCCATGTACGCGAGGACGGGCGCGTCGGAGCCGGACCAGACGGTGCGCAGCGCCCTGCCCCGGCCCTTCTCCTCCAGCCGGGCGCTCCGCACGCCGTCCAGACTTCCCGCCAGCGCCGCCGCGACCTCGGGGGTGCGGTCGGTGCTCGCGTTGTCGGCGACGGTGATCCGGAACGGGTAGGGGAAGGTACGGGTGAGGTGCTCGTGCAGCCTGCGCACGCAGGGGCCGAGGTCCTTCTCCTCGTTGAAGACCGGGATCACCACGTCGAGGACGGGCAGGCCGGGCACGGGCGCGAGGGGCGCCCGGGCCGGAAGGGCCCCGGTAGAGGTGTCGGTTCGCATGGTCCGACACTCGCCGGACGCCCTGTCACCGAAGTGTGCTGAGCCTGTGCCCCGACTGTGAGTCCTCGACCGCTCCCTCGGGGGCGTGCGGCAGCAGGACCTCGAAGCAGGTCCGTCCGGGCTCGCTTCGTACGTCGACCCGCCCGCCGTGCGCGGTCACGACGGCCTGGACGATGGCGAGGCCGAGCCCGGTGGAGCCCGCCGCGCGGGAGCGCGAGGCGTCGCCGCGGGCGAAGCGCTCGAAGACGTGGGGGAGCAGTCCGGGCGCGATACCGGGCCCGTCGTCCTCGATCCGCAGCCGGACGGCGGATGTTTCACGTGAAACACGGGCCGTGACGGTGGTGCCGGGCGGGGTGTGCGTACGGGCGTTGGCGAGCAGGTTGACCAGCACCTGCTGGATCCGCGCCGGGTCGCCGCGCACGGGCGCCGGCTCCTGCGGCAGACACAATCGCCAGTGGTGCTCGGGCCCGGCCACGCGGGCATCGCTGACCGCGTCGACCACCAGCGGGGCCAGGTCGGTGGAAGTGTCCCCGGTGTCGAGCGGGCGGCCGGCATCGAGCCGGGCCAACAGCAGGAGGTCCTCGACCAGACCGGTCATCCGGGTGGCCTCGGACTCGATCCGGCCCAGGGCGTGCCGGGTGTCGGGGCCCGGCTCCTCCCGTCCCCTGCGGGTCAGTTCGGCATAACCGCGGATGGAGGCGAGGGGGGTGCGCAGCTCGTGGCTGGCGTCGGCGACGAACTGCCGGACCCGCATCTCGCTCTGCTGGCGGGCCGTGAGGGCGGAGGAGACGTGCCCCAGCATCCGGTTGAGGGCCGCGCCGACCTGGCCCACCTCCGTACGGGGATCGGCGTCGCGGACCCGCTCGTGCAGGGCGGGTTCGCCGCTGTGCAGGGGCAGTTCGGAGACCCGGGTGGCGGTGGCGGCGACCCGGCGCAGCGGCCGCAGGGCGACCCCGACGAGGGCCTGCCCGGCCAGGGACGCGGCGATCAGCCCGGCGAGCGTGACGCAGACCTCCACCGCGATCAGGGTCCGCACGGTGCGGTCGGTGTCGGCGAGCGGCACCCCGAGGGCGAGGCTGCCGTCGGGGGCGGTCAGCACCCGGTAGTCGCCGAGCCCGGGCAGCTCCAGCTCCACCGGCTCGGCCACGCCCTTCCCACCCCGCGTGGCCTCCGTGGCCTTGCGTGCGACTTCGGCGAGGGCCTCGCTCTGCTCCTCGGTCAGAGGCTGAGGGCGGTCGTACGAAGGCCCTTGGCCGAGGGTGTTGCGGTCGCCGACCCCCAGCACCTTGCCGTCGGAGTCGAGGCGGATCCCGGCTGCCCCCAGCGGGGTACCGGGGGCCCAGGGGAAACCGACGGCGCTCTCGCGGGCCGACTTGCCGAGGGGCCCCCGCAGGGCCATCTCCAGGGAGGTCCTCAGCTGCTTGTCGACCTGGTCGACCAGGTGCGAGCGCAGGGCGAGGGTGGTGACGGTCCCGATGGCAGCGCCCACCACTGCGATCAGCGCCACCGCCGAGACGACCAGCCGGGTCCGCAGCGACCAGGGCCGGCGGCGCGGCCGCTTCGGACGGACGGCCACTACTCGGCCGGCTTGATCAGGTATCCGGCGCCCCGCCGGGTGTGGATCAGCGGCGCGAGCCCAGGACCGCTCTCCAGCTTCCGGCGCAGGTAGGAGATGTACAGCTCGACCACGTTGGCCTGGCCGCCGAAGTCGTAGGACCACACGCGGTCCAGGATCTGCGCCTTGCTCAGCACCCGGCGCGGGTTGCGCATCAGGTACCGCAGCAGCTCGAACTCGGTGGCGGTCAGGTGGACCTCCAGCCCGTCCCGCACCACCTCGTGGCTGTCCTCGTCGAGCCGCAGATCGCCCACGACCAGCACGGAGCCGCCGCGCGCCGCCTGCGCCGCACCCGAACGCCGGACGAGCCCGCGCAGCCGGGCCACGACCTCCTCCAGGCTGAAGGGCTTGGTGACGTAGTCGTCGCCGCCCGCCGTGAGACCGGCGATGCGGTCCTCGACGGAGTCCTTGGCGGTCAGGAACAGCACGGGGACCTGCGGGATCTCCCGCCTCAGCCGTCCCAGCACGGCGAGCCCGTCCATGTCGGGGAGCATGATGTCGAGGACCACCACGTCCGGCCGGAACTCCTTCGCCGCCCGCACGGCTCCCGCCCCGTCGCCCGCGCTGCGGACCTCGCAGCCCTCGTAGCGCAGGGCCATGGACAGCAGCTCGGAGAGCGAGGCCTCGTCGTCGACGACGAGCACCCGGCAGGGCCCGCCGTCGGGCCGCACCAGGGCCGTGGGGCTGCCGGTGGACGTGGACGCGTGGGAGGCGGTCGTCGCAGTCATGTGCCCACGCTGTCCCGGGCCTCTGAGAGCGTTCTTGCCCCTTCCTGTGAATCTCCTGAGAAACGCGCGCTCGCACCACCGCTCCTCCGCGCATCGGCCACCCGGCCCACACCGGGATCGCCGCTTCCCCCGGGCCGTCCTAGATTTCGGCGAAGGCGCGGGATTCCTCCCGCTTTTCACCGAAAGGCCTGCCTGTATGACTCGCCGTTGGCTCACATCCGCTGCGTGCGCGCTCGCGCTCCTCGTCCCGGGGTCACTCGCCACGGCCTCGGCAGCCGAGGCCCCGGCCCCCCTGCGGGTCCTCACGCGCAACCTCTACCTGGGCGCCGACCTCGCACCCATCCTCGCCGCCACCAACGTCCCGGCCCTCATCAACGCGGTCACCACGGCGTACGCCAACGTCCAGGCGACGAACTTCCCCGAGCGCGCCGAGGCACTCGCCGACGAGATCGCCGACAGCGACCCCCACGTCGTGGGCCTGCAGGAAGCCGTCCTGTGGAGCAGCCAGACCCCCGCCGGGCCGGGCCCCGCCGACCGCAAGGAGTACGACTTCCTGGAGATCCTCCTCGACAAGCTCTCCGCCCGGGGCAAGCACTACCGGATCGTGGACACCGTCACCGTCGGCAGCGACTTCGAGGCCCCACGACGCGTGAACGGCAACCTGCAGGACATCCGGCTCACCGACCGCGACGTGCTCCTCGCCCGGACCGACCTGCCCGCACACGTCTTCTCCGTGGCCAACGCGCAGCACGCGCAGTTCCCGAGCTTCGTGTCCTTCTGCCACCCCACGCTCGGCTGCCAGGTCCGCATCCCGGTCAAGCGCGGCTGGGTCGCGGCCGACGTCACCGTCCGCGGCCACACCGCGCGGGTGGTCACCACCCATCTCGAACCCGCCTCCCCCACCACCCAGGAGGCACAGACCGCCGAACTCCTCGCCGGCCCGTTGAACACCACGCTCCCCACCGTCCTGCTCGGCGACCTCAACTCGGCCGCCGGCGGAGTCGGCGCCACACCGGGCAGCGCCACCCAGAGCTACAACCACCTCCTGGCCGCCGGCTTCAGCGACGTCTGGACCGCCACCCGCCAACGCAACCCCGGCTTCACTTGCTGCCAGGACCCCGCACTGGACAACGCCGTCTCGACCCTCACGCGGCGGATCGACTACGTGCTCTTCCGCGGCAACATCAAGGCGCGGACGGCCCATCGGCTGGGCGCCGCACCGGCCGACCGGACCCCGTCGGGCCTGTGGCCGTCCGACCACGCGGGCGTCAGGAGCGTGCTCCTGCTGCGCTGACGCGCGGCCGGCGGACCTAGCCGTCGAGCCGGAACAGGCGGGCCCCGTTGTCGTGACAGACGGCCCGCAACCAGTCGTCGCCCAGGCCGAGCCGTTCGAGCGCGAAGAGCTGGTGGTCGTAGGGGTAGGGGATGTTCGGGAAGTCCGTGCCGAGCAAGATCCTGTCGCCGAGGTCCGACAGCCTTCCGAGGTCACCGGCCGGGAAGCCGCTGAACTGCTCCGAGAAGTCCGTGAAGGCCATGGTGGTGTCCAGGCGCACTTCGGAATACCGGTCGGCGAGGTCGAGGAAGTCGACGTACTCGGGCATGCCCATGTGGGCGACGATCAGCGGCAGCCGCGGGTGGCGGGCCAGCAGCCGGGCGATCGGCTCGGGTCCGGTGTGCTTGCCCGGGACGGGTCCCGAGCCGCAGTGGACCACGGTCGGGATCCCGGCCTCGGCCAGCAGCCCCCACACCGGATCCAGCCGGTCGTCGTTCGGGTCGTACCCGCCGACCTGGAGGTGCGCCTTGAAGATCCGCGCCCCGGCCTCGACCGCCTGACGGACGTACGGGGCCACGCCCTCCTCCGGGAAGAACGTCGCGGTGTGCAGGCACTCGGGCGTCCGGGCGGCGAAGTCGGCGGACCACGCGTTGAGCCAGGCGGCCATCGCCGGCTTGTGCGGGTACAGCATCGCGGTGAAGGCCCGGACCCCGAACTCCCGGAGCAGCGCCACCCGCTGCTCCTCCTCGTGCCGGTAGGTGATGGGCCACTCGACGCCGGTCAGCGGGCCGACCGCGTCGAAGTACTCCCACACCTTGTCCAGGACCCGCTCGGGCATGAAGTGCGTGTGCACGTCGACCAGTCCGGGCAGCCCGAGCCGCTCCCGAAAGGCGCGGACCGCCTCAGGCGTTGCGGTCAAAGCCCTGACTCCGCTCGACGGTCGCGACGTGCAGGGTGTAGCTCTCGTACCACTCGGCGCGGCCCTGCTTCATGGCCGCCTGGTGCTCCAGGTCCTGGCGCCAGACGCCCAGCGACGCGTGGTCACGGAAGTACGCCACGGTGATCCCGAGCCCTCCCGGGGTCCGCGCGGACTCGTAGCCGAGGAAGCCGGGATTCTCCCGGACGATCTCGTTCATCCGGGCGAGGGTCTCCGGATATCCACTCGCGTCTTCGGTACGGACATTGCTGAAAACGGCCATGACGTAGGGCGGTTCAAAGGCCGGTACTGGCTGAATGGTCATGCCCACCACCCTCGGCGGATCCCCCCTGGCATGTCCACCGGAAACAGCCCCGGAAGCCCAAAGGGATCCAAGTTTTGACCAAGCCCACCCGCGCCCCGAACCGGCCCCTCAGAACAACCCGTCCTGCTCGGCGCCGAGATCACCAGCGCCCGCAACCTCCGCCACCGGTACCACCACCCCCGCTTCGACCTCGGCCTCGACCTCGACCTGCGGGGCGACGAGCTCCCATCCGGCCAGCAGCCGGGTGTCCACCACGAGCCCGTCCGCAAGGTGCAGATCGGGCCCGGCCGCTCCCACCAGCCTCCCCACAACGGCCCCACCGGGCACCATCGCCGTGATCACCCGAGCCGGCGCGGGCAACCCGGCCCACCCGTCCAGCCCGAACACCCCTGCGTGGTCGGCGACTTCACACTCCACCCGCTCCAGCGAATCCGGCCACCCCGCCAGCGCCACCGCCCGGGCGTGCAACTCGGCGACGTCCAGAGCCCGCTCGGACGCCGGAGCCAAGTGCGCCCGCACGCCACGCTTGCGCGCGTACGCGATCCGGTCGGGCACTCCGAGCGCCGCCTTCAGCAGCTCCTCGGTGCGCCGGGCGGCCATCAGCGGCCCCCGCCCCAGCCAGGCCCAGGTCACCGCCCCCTGCTCCAGCAGCCGGGCCGAGCCCCTCTCTTCGGCGGTGATGCCGACCTTGACCAGGCCGGGCCCGAACCAGGCCAGGTAGACCCGGTAGGTGCGCGGATCGGCCACATTGGTGTCGGCCGCCACCGAGAACGACCGGTCGAGACGGGCGCACTCGGGACACTGCGCGTTCCCCGCACGCCCCGGCACGATGGCGGCGGTGGGGCACATCGTCCGCTTCCCGGCCCGCCGCACACCGAGGCAGTGCCGCTCCCCACGTGCGACGAAGGCCAGCCGCTGCCCGTACACGAGCCCGCTCACCCGCTCGCCGCGCCCCTCCCCGTACCACCCGATGGCCGGGCGGCCGTCGCTCCACCGCATCCCGGTGCACCACCAGGTCACAGCGGGAGCGGCCGCTCGAAGAAGGTCTCCAGGACGACGGTAGCGTGCGTACCGCTGACCCCCTCGATGCCGTAGAGACGTCGCAGAACGTCCTGCAGCCCCTCGGTCGAAGCCGTGCGCACCTTGACCATCACCGAAGCGCTGCCCGCGATGATGTGCGCCTCCTGGATCTCGGGGATCGCCTCGAAGTCCGGGCCGGACTCACCCATCCAGGCGTTGGAGTCGACCAACACGTAGGCGAGGACCCCGCTACCGACCGCGCCCGGGTCGACTTCGATGGTGGTCCGCCGGATCACCCCGCGCTCGCGCAGCTTGCGGACCCGCTCGTGGGTCGCCCCCGCCGACAGCCCGACCGCCGTGCCGAGTGCGGCGTACGACTGCCCCGCGTCCTCCTGCAGGCGCAGGAGGAGCGCCCGGTCGATGTCGTCCACGCGATCTTCCTCTCATGGACCCGTCGGCCCTTGCGAAGACGGTACCTGATCCGGCAATCTCAACATCACGCCGAACAAAATTCGGCATCTCAACTACAGGGAGAATCATGTCTGCCATAGCCGACCTCACCTTGTACGAAATCCTGGACGACCGCTTCCGGACCGGCCGCTGCGCCAACGGCGACGCGCGACTGGAGCGGCTCTACGACGACTGCCGCTGGGCCGAAGGCCCGCTGTACCTCCCGGCCTGGCGACAGCTGGTGTGGAGCGACATCCCGAACGACCGGATGCTGCGCTGGGACGAGGCCACCGGCGCGGTCTCCGTCTTCCGTTCCCCAGCCGGCCACTCCAACGGCAACACCCTCGACCGTGAAGGCCGCCTGATCACCTGCGAGCAGGGCAACCGCCGCGTCACCCGCACCGAGCCGGACGGCAGGCTCACCGTGATCGCCGACCGCTATGACGGCAAGCGGCTGAACAGCCCCAACGACTCGGTCGTCCGCTCTGACGGCTCCATCTGGTTCTCCGACCCGGACTTCGGCATCACCAACGACTACGAGGGCCACCGGGCGCCGAGCGAGATCGGCGCCTGCAACCTCTACCGCGCGGACCCCGCGACCGGATCCGTCCGCATGGTGGCCGACGGCTTCCTCGGCCCCAACGGCCTCGTCTTCTCCCCGGACGAGAGCGAGCTGTACGCCGCCGACACCCGCGCCGGCCACATCCGCGCCTTCAAGGTCACCGACGACGGCACCCTCACCGACGACCGCGTCTTCACCACGTGCTCGCGCCCCGACAACATCCGCTTCGACGACGAGGGCCGGCTGTGGGCGGCCGCGATGGAGGACGGCGTCCACTGCTACGCCGCGGACGGCACCCTGATCGGTCGCATCCGCGTCCCCGAGCCGGTCTCGAACCTCACCTTCGGCGGCCCGAAGAACAACCGCGTCTTCATCACGGCCACCACCTCCCTCTACTCGATGGTGATGTCCGTGACCGGCCTCCCGCGGGTCCTCTGAGGGCTACCGGGCGACGAACTGGGTCAGGATCGCCTGCACCTCATAGATGTCGACGCCCTTAGTGAAGGTCTTCTCAATCGGCGTCGAGGTGCCGGATATCCATATCTTCAGCTCGGCGTCGAGATCGAAGTGCCCTGCGGTCTCCACGGCGAAGTGCGTGATGCTCCGGTAGGGGATGGAGTGGTACTCCACCTTCTTCCCCGTGAGCCCCTGCTTGTCAACGAGCACCAGCCGCCGATCGGTGAACAGGATCGTGTCCCTGATCAGCAGGTAGGCGGCGTGCACCTGCTCCCCCTGCCCCAGCAGCCGCGCGTAGTCCCGCTGCGCCGACACCGGGTCGACCGTGTGCGCATTCCCGAACAGTCCCATGAGAGCCCCCGCTTCCAGCTTCGAACGATCTCCAAAACCGTACCGAGCCCGACGCGCAGCCCGCGTCACCCTCCAGAGCCATCCCACCCCTGACTACCTACGGGGGACACCCTCCCCACCAAGGAGGAGACCCTGGCCGACCCAGCCCCGGGCCACGCACTACGCCCTCCGCGGCACCGTTCCCCTTGCCCCCTGAGCCCGGGCACAACGACAGAGGCCCCGGACTTTCGTCCGGGGCCTCTGGCCTGCTGTGCACTCGGCAGGATTCGAACCTGCAACCTTCTGATCCGTAGTCAGATGCTCTATCCGTTAAGCTACGAGTGCTTGGGCTTCCCGGGGTTTTGCGCCCCGTTGGCCTTGCGAGAACAACAATACATGGACCTCGCCGGGACGCGAAATCCATTACCCAAACCACCTCTGACCTGCGGAAACGAGCCGGATGAAGATCATCCGCTTGGGTTGACGCAGGGGGTGGAGTGGGCCGATTTGCCCCGGAACGCATCGAAGCCCCGGTCCGTCAGGACCGGGGCTTCGATGAGGTGCGGAGGCGGAGGGATTTGAACCCTCGATGGACCGTAAAGCCCAAACCGCATTAGCAGTGCGGCGCCATAGACCGGACTAGGCGACGCCTCCAGCACACCCCCGCGTACGAGGGTGCGTGCAGATGATGACACAGGCGCAGGGCCCCTCACCAATCCGCTCCCAAGGTACTAGGACCTGCGGCCGAAGAGCAAAGGCTTAAGACAGCGCGGCCCGAGCCGTCCGCGCGCATCGGCACGCAACGTAGGAGCGCCCCGGTCGTTGGTCAGGCGTACGACGTACGGACGACCTGGAGTGCCCCATGCTGCGACTCGCCGCCTTCGCCGTCACCTCCGCCCTGGCCGCCGCGGCCGCCGGACCACTGCCACCACTGCCGCTCGGGCGGCTGCTGTCCGGCCCGGACCACCTCACCATCGCCATGGCCGACACCGGCAACCGCCGGCTGGACCGGGAGTACGTGCTCGAATGCGACCCCGTCGGCGGCGACCACCCCTGGAGGGAGCAGGCCTGCGCGAAGCTCCACCAGCTCGCCGCCGAGGGCCGCAACCCCTTCGCTCCCGTCTCCAAGCGGCAGATCTGCAGCATGAAGTACGGGGGCCCGGCCACCGCCCGGATCACCGGCACCTGGCAGGGGCACAAAGTGGACGCGACCTTCCGTCGGACGGACGGCTGCGAAATCAGCCGTTGGGACGAGTTGGAACCTCTGCTTCCGAGTGGGCGTTCCTGACCTGGGAGGATGCGCGGAGCGGGCGGTATCCACCGCACTTCGGCCACCCCATCGCGGGGCTGTGGCCTTAGACTCCTCCCGTGACATGCCGGTAGTTGTGGTCAGGGAGGAAGCTCGTCGTGAGCAGCAGGCCATCCCGAGGCGCTGCTCGCCTCGCAGCAATACTCGACGCTCTTCCGGACGCGCTGTTGCTCGTCAACGCCAACGGCACGGTCGTCAACGCCAATTCGATCGCCCTCGAGGTCATGGAGAGCCCCGGAACCGGGCTCGTCGGCCGGGGCGTGCTCGACCTCCTGCCCGAGTTCGACTCCAAGCTGATCCCCGGCTCCATGCGCCGGCCCGGCGAGGACGAAGGCGGCCGCGCCACACCCAAACGGATGATCGCGCGCCGCACCGACGGCTCCGAGTTCCCCGTCGAGGTCACCGCAGCCCACCTCGACGGACGTGACGCCTACCGCGAGCCGCAACCCGGCTACACCGGCGACGAACTGCTGATGCTCGTCGTACGGGACCTCGCGGAGACCGTGGACACCGAGGCCGAGCTGGCCCGCTCCCAGCGGCAGACCGAGATGATCCTGCGCGCGGCCGCCGAGGGCGTCGTCGGCACCGACACCGACGGGCGGGTGGTGCTGGTCAATCCCGCCGCCGCCCAGATCCTCGGCTACCGGGCCACCGACCTCGGCAACCGCGAACTGCACGGCCTGGTCCAGCACTCGCGCGCCGACGGCTCGCCGTTCCCCTTCGACGAGTCCCCGCTCGCCGACACCCTGCGCAGCGGCCGCAAGCACCGCGTACGCGGGCAGGTGCTGTGGAACAAGGCCGGCCAGCCGGTCGCCGTCGACCTGACCACCTCCCCCGTGCGGGACGGTGAGCAGCTCGTCGGCGCCGTCATGACCTTCACCGACCGGCGGCCCTACGACGCCCTCGCCGCGCGGCACGCGCAGTTGCTGGCCGTCCTCGGCGAATCGCTGCGCGGGCCCCTGGACGAGCTCCGCGGGGAGCTGGCCACGCTGGCGGCCGACGACGCCGGGCAGCTCTGGCCCGAGGCCAACCAGCTGCTGCACCACCTGGCAGCCGGGTACTCACGGATGACCACGCTCGTGGACAACGTGCTCGGCTATCAGCGCCTGGACTCGGGCAGCGACAGGCTCAGCAAGAAGAAGGTCCTGATCAACGACGTCGTCAAGGCCGGCGTCGACGGCGCGGTCGAGCTGATCGGACCTGGCCGCGCGCAGTTCGCCGTGCACGCGCCGACGATCGAGGCCGAGGTGGACGCGGAGCGCGTCGCGACCGCCCTCGCCCATCTGGTCGCGGACGTCGCCGGGGTCGACGCCACCGGCAAGACCCGCCAGGGCAGCGGGTACAGCGACTCGACGATCGTGGTGGCCGCCGCGCAGCGCGGTGACGTCGTACGGATCGAGGTCCGCGGGCCGTACGAGGGCGGGAACCCCGTCCATGAGCCGATCGTGCGGGGCATCGTGGCCGCGCACGGAGGCGTGCTCCAGACCGTGGAGGTTCCGGGCGCGCCCGGAGGGGCCTACGTGCTGGAGCTCCCCCTGGGTTCGGGAGCCGGGACGGTGACCCTGCCGGAGCCGGCTGAGGAGCCCTCCGCCGGCCCTGCCGCGGACGGCTCCGGGACGGCCGGGGACGCGGCCCCCGGGAAGGTCTCCGGCGGGCGCCGGGGCCGGCGCGGCGTGGACGCCTTCCTGGAGGACGAGACGGCGGGCCCCGAAGCCGCGCAGGCCGACCGGGTCGGGGGCGCGCTGGCGCTGCCGTCCGGGCGGCGGCGCGCGGGCGAAGCCGACGCGGGGCCGGAGCTCGCACAGTCCCCGGTGAACCCGGCCGGACTCGGCACCGGCCGCAGGCGCGGCCGGGCCGGCGACGTCAGCGGCGGGACCGACATCGAGGGCCGGGGCACGCCCGGGGGCATCGGGGGGCCCGACGGCTTCGGAGGCCAGGGCGGCCCCGCCGCCATCGCAGGGCCCGCTTCCATCGCAGGGCCCGGCGGCATCGGGGCCCAGAGCGGGCCCGGCGCCCTCAGGGGCCAGGGCGGGCCTGGCGGCATCGGAGCACCGGGCGGACCCGGCGGGTCCGAGCAGCCTGTCCCGCCGCAGGGCACTGGTGTGCCCGCGCTGCCGGCCGTTCCCCCGGTCCCGGTGACCGAGCACCCCGCCGGGCGGCGCCGCGCGCTGGGTCCGGCCGGGCCCGCGCAGCCCGGCGGTCCCGTGCCCGCGACCGGGCTCGGCCCGACGCCCGCTCCCACCCGGCCCATCGCCCCCGAGGGCGGTTTCGCACTGCCCGCCGGACCGACGCCGGCCCCCTCCGCTCCGCAGACCCCCGCGATGGCTGGCCCGGCCCCCGCTCCCGCCGAGGCCGACGCCGACGCCCCCGGCGGTCGGCGCGGGCGCCGGGTGCTGGGCGCGCCCTCCGCCGACCCCGAAGCCCCCGCCGCGCAGGCCGCCGCGGGCGCGGAGGAGCCCGTACCACCGACCGGGCGGCGGCGTGCGCTGTCCGCCGCTCCGGCATGGCCGCTCCCGGCGGCCCGGACCGCCCCCGAGGACGGCGAGTCGGGCCAGGTCGCGCTGCCCGCGGCCCGGCAGCCGCAGGACACCCCCGTGGAGGGCCAGGCCGGGGAGCCGATCAGCGTGCGCGCCCTCGGCACCCTCGGCCAGGGCATCTCCGTCGATACCACCGGCACCGGCTCGGGTTCCGGCCGTCGGCGCCGGCTCGCCGAGCCCGCTCCGCAGGGACGGGCCTTCGCCATAGGGGCCCCGGAGGCAGGCTCCGACGAGGGCCCCGAGCCGCTGGACGGCCCGGGCGGCGCCGTCGAGGTGGTCAACCGCCCCGTGCCCGTACCGGTGGACGACGAGCTGCCGCCGGAGCCCCTGGACAACCCGCGCCGCCTCCTGGTGTGGCCCGCCCCCGACGTGCAGACGCAGCAGGCGCTCAGCGACCGCGGCTACCGCCCGGTGATCGTGCACTCCCGCGAGGAGGTGGACGCGCAGATCGCGGCGTTCCCCGCCGCGCTGTTCGTGGACCCGCTGACCGGGCCGATCACCCGCACCGCCCTGCAGTCCCTGCGCCAGGCCGCGGTGGCCGCCGAGGTGCCCGTGCTGGTCACGGCAGGGCTGGGGCACGCCACGCGCGAGGCGGCGTACGGCGCCGATCCGGCCGTGCTGCTCAAGGCGCTGGCGCCGAGGGACAGCGAGCAGCACCCCTCCCGGGTGCTGCTGATCGAGGAACGCGACGAGATCGCGACGGCACTCACCGCCGCCCTGGAGCGGCGCGGGCTCCAGGTCGCCCGGGCGGGCGCCGACACCGACGCGGTGGAAACGGCGACGCGGATGCGACCCAACCTGGTCGTCATGGACCTGATGCAGGTGCGCCGCCGCCGGGCCGGGATCGTGGACTGGCTGCGCGCCAACGGGCAGTTGAACCGCACCCCGCTGGTCGTCTACACGGCGACGGGCATCGATCCGGCGGAGCTGCCGAAGCTGGCTTCCGGGGAGAGCGTGCTCTTCCTCGCCGAGCGGGCCACCACGACGGACGTGCAGGGTCGCATCGTGGACCTACTGGCCAAGATCGGCACCAACTAGTCATCCTGGCCCGATGGCCATCTTCGACACGACCGAGCAGAGCGTCCCCGCCGACAACGGGGAGGTGAATCTGCTCATCGCCCGGCAGGTGGAGCCCGGGTACGAGGAGACCTTTGAGGCCTGGGCCCACGGCATCCTGGAGACGGCCGCGAGCTTCCCGGACCACCTCGGGTACGGGCTCTTCCGCCCCGCGACCGAGGGCGGGCCCTGGTTCCTGGTCCACCGCTTCCGCAACCAGGCCGCGTTCCAGCGCTGGCAGGACTCGCCCGAGCGGGCCCAGTGGTTCTCCAACTGCCTCGGCCACCACCACACCGAGATAGCCCGCCGGGAACTGCACGGCATGGAGACCTGGTTCGCCAAGCCGGGTACGACCCGGCCCGCGCCGCCGAGGTGGAAGATGGTGATCAGCTCGGGGCTGGCCATCTTCCCCATCTCGCTCATCGGCAACGCGGTGCTCGGGCCGTACCTGGTGGATCTGCACTTCGTGCTGCGCACGGCAGCCTTCGCCGTCGTGTTCAGCACCCTGATGACCTACGTCGCCATGCCCGGCATCAGCAAGCTGCTGCGGCCGTGGCTCACCAAGGGGTGACGCAGGTCAGCCGAGGGTGGTGACCTCCAGCTCGCCGTCCGCGTACTGCTTGCGGATCACCTTCTTGTCGAACTTGCCGACGCTGGTCTTGGGCACCTCCGCGATGAGCGTCCAGCGCTCCGGAAGCTGCCACTTGGCGATCGACTGGCCGAGGAACTCGCGCAGCCCCGTGTAGTCCACGGTCGCGCCCGCCTTGAGCACGACGGTGGCCAGCGGGCGCTCGCCCCACTTGTCGTCGGGGACGGCGACGACAGCGGCCTCTGCGACCTCGGGGTGC
Source organism: Streptomyces sp. NBC_01351 (assembly GCF_036237315.1). Taxonomy (GTDB): domain Bacteria; phylum Actinomycetota; class Actinomycetes; order Streptomycetales; family Streptomycetaceae; genus Streptomyces. The sequence continues at coordinate 4,048,116 of NZ_CP108356.1, forward strand.
GCCATCAGCGCGTTCTCCAGCGCCACGCTGGAGATCCACTCGCCACCGGACTTGATGACGTCCTTGGCCCGGTCGGTGAGGGTGAGGAAGCCGTCGGGGCTGATGACGCCGACGTCTCCGGTCTTGAGCCAGCCGTCCTCGCTGAACTTGTCCTCGGGACGGAAGGGCTCGCCGGCCGCGCCGCCGTAGTAGGCGCCCGCGATCCACGCGCCGCGCACCTCCAGCTCGCCCGCCGACTCACCGTCCCAGGGCAGGTGGTCACCGCCCGGACCCACCAGGCGGGCCTCGACGCCGGCCGGGAAACGGCCCTGGGTGATCCGGTACGGCCACTCTTCCTCGGCGCTCAGACCGGCCGGCGGGTGCGCCATCGTGCCGAGCGGGGAGGTCTCGGTCATGCCCCATGCGTGGCAGAGGCGGACGCCGAGCTTGTCGTAGGCCTCCATCAGGGCGGGCGGACAGGCCGCGCCGCCGATGGTGACCTGCTTCATCGAGGAGAGGTCGCGCGGGTTGGCGGTGACCTCGGCGAGCAGTCCCTGCCAGATCGTCGGGACGGCCGCCGCGTGGCTGGGCTTCTCCCGCTCGATCATCTCGGCGAGCGGGCCGGGCTGGAGGAAGCGGTCCGGCATCAGCATGTTGATGCCGGTCATGAAGGTGGCGTGCGGCAGGCCCCACGCGTTCACGTGGAACTGCGGAACCACGACCAGGGTGGTGTCCCTGTCGTTCAGTCCCATCGACTCGGCCATGTTGACCTGCATGGAGTGCAGGTAGATCGAGCGGTGCGAGTAGACGACGCCCTTGGGGTCCCCGGTGGTGCCGGAGGTGTAGCACATCGCCGCTGCCTGGCGCTCGTCCAGCTCGGGCCAGTCGTAGCTGTCCGGGCGGCCCGCGATGAGCTCCTCGTACTCGTGCACGCGGACGTCCAGGCCGTCGAGCGAGGAGCGGTCGCCCACGCCGGCGACGACGACGTGCTCGACGGTCGGCAGGTGCGGCAGCAGCGGCGCGAGGAGCGGCAGCAGGCTGCCGTTGACCAGCACGACCCGGTCGACCGCGTGGTTGACGATGAAGACCAGCTGCTCGGGAGGGAGCCTCAGGTTCAGGGTGTGCAGGACCGCGCCCATGGAAGGGATCGCGAAGTACGCCTCGACGTGCTCGGCGTTGTTCCACATGAGGGTGGCGACCCGGTCGTCCTGCTGTACCCCGAGCTCGTCGCGCAGGGCGTTGGCGAGGCGGGTGGCGCGGGTACCGATCTCGGCGAAGCTGCGGCGGTGCGGCTCGGCCTCCCCGGTCCAGGTGGTGACCTGGGACTTCCCGTGGATCGTCATCCCGTGTCGGAGTATGCGGGTGACGAGGAGCGGTACGTCCTGCATGGTGCTCAGCAAAGCGTCCTCCCGGTGAGCGCTACGGCGCTGGGGCGGCTACGGATGCTGCCGATTCTGCGCACGTACCGGTCGGCATGTCACTACCCGGGAGTAGAAACAAGGCTGTGTTTCACGTGAAACATCCTCCTGGTGCCCTTCGTCCCCTGCGTCCTCTGGTTTCACGTGAAACATCGGCAGGGCCGGGGTACCGTCGACGGTCAGCGGACGGGCGTGAGTTCCGGGTCCTCGCGGAGCTTGACCAGCGCTCGGGAGACGGCGCTCTTGACCGTGCCCACCGAGACCCCCAGCAGCTCGGCGGTCTGCACTTCACTCAGGTCCTCGTAGTAGCGCAGCACGACCATGGCCCGCTGCCTGTCGGGCAGCCTCGTCACCGCGCGCCACATCGCGTCCCGCAGGGCCTGCGCCTCCGCGGGGTCGGCGGCCGGGGCATCCTCGGTCTCCGGCAGCTCGTCGCAACTGAACTCGTCCACCTTGCGCTTGCGCCACTGGGAGGTGCGGGTGTTGACCAGGGCCCGCCGGACGTAGCCGTCCAGGGCCCGGTGGTCCTCGATCCGGTCCCAGGCCATGTAGGTCTTGGCCAGGGCCGTCTGGAGCAGGTCCTCGGCGTCGCACGGGTTGGCGGTCAAGGAGCGCGCCGTGCGCATCAGGACCGTGCCGCGGGTCCGGACGTACGCCGAGAACGACGGGTACGGCGTCGGGTTCGAGGCGAGCGTGCACACAGGCGTGGTCATGTGTCCACGCTAGGAGCGCCCGCCCGTCATGGGATCGGCCGCAAGTGCCGAAGACGGGTCCGTCTCAGGTTGTAGGAGTAGGGAAAGCCCCACCTCCTGAAGGTGGAGGAGGTGGGGCCCAACCCTGACGGATCCGTCAGCCGTCCGCTCCGAGGATCAGCCCTGAGGTCGGCACCCCGGTACCGGCCGTGACGAGTACGCGCGCGGCTCCCTCGACCTGGTTGACGGAGGTGCCGCGCAGCTGGCGGACGGCCTCGGCGATCCCGTTCATGCCGTGCAGGTACGCCTCCCCGAGCTGGCCGCCGTGGGTGTTGATCGGCAGTGCGTCCGCGGCCACGAAGTCGGCGGCCTCGCCCGGCTTGCAGAAGCCGAACTCCTCCAGCTGCATCAGCACGAAGGGGGTGAAGTGGTCGTAGAGGATGCCGACGTCGATGTCGGAGGGCCGCAGCCCGCTGGTGCGCCACAGCTGGCGCGCGACCACGTCCATCTCCGGCAGCCCTGTGAGGTCGTCCCGGTAGAAGGAGGTCATGCCCTCCTGCCGGCGGCCGGCGCCCTGCGCGGCCGCGGTGATCACGGCGGGCGCGTGCCGCAGGTCCCGGGCCCGCTCGGGCGTGGTGACGATGACGGCCTGGCCACCGTCGGTCTCCTGGCAGCAGTCCAGCAGACGTAGCGGCTCCACGATCCAACGCGATGCCGCGTGGTCGGCGAGGGTGATGGGCTTGCCGTGGAAGTAGGCGGCGGGGTTGTTCGCGGCGTGCCGGCGGTCGGTGACGGCGACGTGCCCGAAGGCCTCGGGAGTGAGGTTGTAGGTGTGCAGGTAGCGCTGGGCGGTCATCGCCACCCAGGAGGCGGGGGTCAGCAGCCCCCACGGCAGCGACCAGCCGAGCGCCGCGCCCTCCGCCGAGGGTTCGCGCTGCTGCACTCCGGAGCCGAAGCGCCGCCCGGACCGCTCGTTGAACGCGCGGTAGCAGACCACGACCTCGGCGACCCCGGTGGCGACGGCGAGGGCGGCCTGCTGGACGGTGGCGCAGGCCGCGCCGCCGCCGTAGTGGATGCGGGAGAAGAAGGACAGGTCCCCGATGCCGGCCGCCTGCGCGACGGTGATCTCCGGGCTCGTGTCCATCGTGAAGGTGACCATGCCGTCGACGTCGGCGGGGGTGAGCCCGGCGTCTTCGAGGGCGGCGTGCACGGCCTCGACCGCGAGCTTGAGCTCGCTGCGTCCGGAGTCCTTGGAGAACTCGGTCGCTCCGATGCCGGCGATGGCGGCCCTGCCGCCGAGCTCGTCGCGGGTGCGGACGCTCATGCCGACACCTCCGCGGTGACCGTCCCCGACACGTGCCGGCCGATGCCGTTGGCGCCGAGGACGCGGATCTCGACGGTGTTCCCCGAGACCGCGGTGACGGTGCCGGTGAGGGTCATCGTGTCGCCCGGATAATTGGGAGCGCCGAGGCGGATGGCCACGCTACGCAGGACGGCGTGCGGGCCGAGGTGATCCGTGACGTACCGGCCGACCAGGCCGTTCGTGGTCAGGATGTTCATGAAGATGTCCGGGGAGCCCTTCTCCCGTGCGAGCGCCGCGTCGTGGTGCACGTCCTGGTAGTCACGGGAGGCGATCGCCCCCGCGACGATCAGGGTGCGGGTGACCGGGATCTCCAGCGGCGGCAGTTCCTCGCCGACTCTCATGGCGCCGACTCCCATGGCTCAGCCCTCCTGCGCCAGCACGGCGCCCAGTTCGGCCAGCAGCTCGCTGCCGCAGCCCAGGTACGCGTCCAGCTGGCGCCCCCAGAGGAAGTGCCGGTGGACGGGATGGTCCAGGTCGGCGCCCATGCCCCCGTGCAGGTGCTGGCCCGCGTGGACGACGCGTTTGCCCGCCTCCGATGCCCACCAGGCCGCCGTCAGGGCGTGTTCGCGTGCCGGGAGGCCCTGGTCGATGCGCCAGGCCGCCTCGTACGTGGTGACCCGGATCGCCTCGGTGTCCATGTGGGCGTCGGCCGCGCGCAGCAGGACCGCCTGGTTCGTGGAGAGCGGCCGGCCGAACTGCTCGCGGGTGGAGGTGTACTCCACCGCCCGGGCCAGCGAGCCCGCGCAGACGCCCGCCTGGAGCCCGGCGAAGGCGGTCCTGGCGGCTGCGAGGGTGGCTTCGTAGGCGCCGTCGTCCCCGAGTCGTTCGCCCTCGGCTCCGGTCAGGGTCAGGCGGCCCGCCGACCAGGGGGCGGTGGTCTCCACGGGGGAGGTTCTCACGCCGGGCGCGTCGGTCCGTACGAGCCACAGGGCCCGGTCGGCGTCGGGGACCAGTACGTGGGTGGCGTCGCGCAGCCAGGGCACGGCGGGGACGGTGCCGGTGAGCCGGTCTCCCTCGGCGGTGATCCGGCCGCGCGCCGGGAAGGCGCCGGTGGCCACCGCTTCTCCGGTGCCGAGGGCGGGGAGGAGGCGGTCGCGCTGCTCGGCGGTGCCGTGCGCGGCCACCGGGAGGATCCCGTACGCACAGGTGGCGGCGTACGGGACCTGCGCGGTGGTGCGGCCCTGCTCCTCCAGAAGCAGGACCAGGCCGAGCAGGCCGACTTCCTCGACGGCGGCGGTCATGCCAGCCGTGGTGAGGGCCTTCCAGAGCTCGGCGTCACTGCCGGTCCCGGAGGCCCCGAGGCGTTCGTGGGTGGCGAGGTCGCCGAATATCCGGGCGGCGAGGCCGGCCGCGGCGGCCTGCTCCTCGGAGGGGTGGAAGTCCATCAGCCTTCACTCCCGCGGAAGACGGGGAGTTCGAGGCCGTCGTCGACGCGCAGGAACTCCAGCTGGACGGGCATGCCGATGCGCACCTTGTCGTACGGGACGCCGGTGATGTTGCTGATCGTCCGGACCCCTTCGGCGAGCTCGACGAGCGCGACCGCGTAGGGACCCCCCGCGGCAGCGGGATCTTCGTGCGCCGTGAAGGCCGGGAAGGGCGGGTGGTGCATGACCACGTACGAGAAGACGGTGCCGGAGCCGGAGGCCTCGACGGTGTCCCAGTCCGGGCTCGCGCAGGCGTTGCAGCCGGGCAGCCACGGGAAGCGGAGGGTGGCACAGGAGGTGCAGCGCTGGATGAGGAGCTTGTGGTCCCGGACCCCGTCCCAGAATCCCTGGTTGTCGCGGTTGATCACCGGGCGGGGGCGCTGGGCCGGGGGCTTCTTCGCAGGCCTGGCGGCGGGCGCGTACTTGAGGATCCGGAAGCGGTGGGTGCCCGCGAGCTCGCCGTCCGCGTGGACGTCCATGCGGGTGGTCACGAAGTGGCCGGTGCCGAGCTTGGTGGTCTTGCGGGGGGAGACGGACTCGATGACGGCGTCGAAGGTGATCGCGTCCCCGGGGCGCAAGGGGCGCAGGTACTCCTGCTCGCAGTCGGTGGCCACGACAGAGGTGAATCCGGCCGCGTCGAGCAGCGTGAAGAGCTCGTCGTAGGCGGAGGAACGGCCCGAGCCGTCCGAGTGGCCGGAGAGCCCGCCCATCGTCCAGGCCTGGAGCATGGTGGGCGGAGCGATGGCGTCCGGGCCGGTGTAGGAGGGGTTGGCGTCGCCCATCGCCTCGCACCAGTGGCGGATCATCGGCTCGTTGACCGGGTCCTTGCCCCGGGCCGCCGTGGCGGCCGGCTGCCCTTCGAAGGCCGCCAGCAGCGTGTGGAACCGGACTGCCTCCCCGGCCGTGTCGGCCGCCTGCGCCGTCATCGCTTCCTCCCCTTCATGCCGAGCCGCATCATGGCGACGATCTCCCGCTGGACCTCGCTGACCCCGCCGCCGAAGGTGTTGATCTGCGCGGCCCGGTTCATCCGCTCCAGCTCGCCGCCCGCGAAGGCCCCGGAGCCCCGTACGAGCGCTTCCTCGCCCACCACTTCCTGGCACATCCGGTACACCTCGACGGTGGACTCGGTGCCGAGGAACTTCACGCCGCTGGCGTCGCCGGGGGCCAGGGTGCCCGCGCCCACGTCCTGGACGAGGCGCCAGTTCAGGAGGCGTACGGCGGCCAGCCGCGCGCGTGCCTCGGCGAGCCGGGACTGGACCCAGGGCTGGTCGGCGGGCCTCTCGCCGGTGGTCGGGTCGGGGGTGCGGGCGTGGCTGAGCGCGCGCTCGTAGAAGTCCTCGGCCTGCATGCCGATGGCGGCGAGGGCCACGCGCTCGTGGTTGAGCTGGTTGGTGATCAGCCCCCAGCCGCCGTGCTCGGGGCCGACGAGGTTGCCGGCGGGCACGCGGATGGAGTCGTAGTACGTCGAGGTGGTGGTGAGCCCGCCGACGGTCTCGATGGGGGTCCAGGAGAAGCCCGGGTCGTCGGTGGGCACCAGGATGATCGAGATGCCCTTGTGTTTGGGGGCCTCGGGGTCGGTACGGCAGGCGAGCCAGATCCAGTCGGCGTTCTGGGCGTTGGAGGTGAAGATCTTCTGCCCGTCGATCACCCAGTCGTCGCCCTCGCGGACGGCCCGGGTGCGCAGCGAGGCGAGGTCGGTGCCGGCCTCCGGCTCGGAGTAGCCGATGGCGAAGACGATCTCGCCCTTGAGGATGCGCGGCAGGAAGTAGTCCTTCTGCTCCTGGGTCCCGTACTTCATCAGGGTCGGGCCGACGGTGTTGAGCGTGACCATGGACACGGGCGCGCCGGCCCGGTAGGCCTCGTCGAAGAAGACGAACTGCTCGTCGGGGCCGCGGCCCTGGCCTCCGTACTCGACGGGCCAGCCGAGGCCGAGCAGGTCGTCGGCGCCGATGCGGCGCAGCAGTTCGCGCTGGCGGGCCGGGTCGTCCGGGACCCCGTCGGGCAGCAGGTCCTTGAAGTACTCCCGCAGTTCGGCACGGAGCCGCAACTGGCCTTGGGTCGGGGCGAGGTGCACGGCGCTGGCCTCCCGGCATGACAACATCGAGTGGACCTGACTGTCCGTCAGATTCACCTTCGGTGTCAAGGTCGGGAGGGAAGCGGAGGGCAACGAAGGACAGCGGGGGGCGGCCGGCGGGCAGCTCGCGGGGAGGGCACGCGCGAGGGCGCCCGCGCTACCGGACCCCAGCCGGTCCGGTCGCACGGGCGCCCTCAAGAATCGGAGCGGCTCAGGCCGCGGCTACCACCAGGGGTAGAAGTTGACCGCCACGTTCGAGTTGGACTGATTGATCGCGGTGAAGGCCGAGCCGTTGACCTGCGCGGTGTTGTTCTGGTTCGACGCTCCCGAGCCGGTGGCCACCTGCTGCGAGGTGGAGGAGTTGCCGTTGTTGTCGCCACCCACGCCGCTGCCGAAGATGCTGGCGACGCTCGCATTCGATCCGTCGTTCGCGAAGGAGCCGTTGTCGGCCGAGGCAACCCCGCCGAAGAGGGCGAAGGCGAGGGGGAGCGCGGCGACGGCGGCGATGACGCGGGCGGTACGGATGCTTGCCATGTGTGAATCCTCCAGAAACCGAAGTGGGAGTTGCTCCAAGGCAGTTGGCCGACCGCCTCGGTCGTTCCGTGTGGTGACGACGTCGCGAGACCAGAGTTGCCCACCGAATCCCCGGCGAACCACCCCGGACTCTGCGATTCCCCCGCAAGCATGACCAACCCCGGATAAACCAAATTCGCGCCCCGTACGCCCCAGGTCAGCACCCCACAACCGGTCGAAACCCTTGCCGCACAAGAGCTGAACCGTTCAGCCAAAACCGCACCTCCGGACATGCCAAAAAGGGCCACGTCGTCCGGGAACCCCACCGTCTCCCGGGCCTGCGGCCCTGCAATACCAAGTTCCACGCCCCCTGCACGCCCCCGGCGCCCGCCGGGGCAACCCGTCCGTGCCCCGCTCCGGGGCACCGCACGGCGCGATCCACGGTCGTGATCGACCGGGCTCCAGCGCCTGACGTCCTTCTGCTTCCTCACACGGGGCCGCACCTGCCGCGCCTGTCTCGGCGCGTACTGCTGCCGGCGGTGGCACGTATGCCTGCGCAACCGGACACCACGACTACCGATCAACTACCGACTACCGACCACCAACCATCGATCACTGCCTACCGGCTCCGGACTAGGCGGCGAGCGTGAGGGCTGTCCGAGAGGCTCCGGCACGGACTGCGGCGAGGGCTGCGGCAGGGACCGCCACGTCGGCGCCGAATGCGGTCGGGGCTCCGGCCGCGACTCCTGAACCTGCACCCATGGCCGCGGCGGTGGTGGATCGACGGACGGACGGGGTCTTGCCGTGGGCCTCGGCACGGATCCGCTGCTTGATGGTCGGCGGAAGCGAACCGCCCCGCATCATCTCCCGCCAGGTCCGCCGGGCCGCGACGGCCGGACGACGCACAGCGGCGGCGGCCGGAACGGCGGAGGCCGACACCGAGGCAGCGGCAGGGGCTGCCTTCCCACCGAAGCCGAGGGCAGCGAGCAAGGCCACGAGAGCGGCGAGGACGGTGGTCCAGATCGACGTGAAGGTGCTGCGGTGAGCCATGACGGGGTGCCTCATTTCGCGATGTTCCGACGGACGGATCTGCATACATTCGTCATGATGTGGTCGCAACCGCACCACCCCCACAACCCGCGCCGATCTTCCGACAAACACCACCCGGAAGGCTCAAGCGGCCCTGCGGCCTCCGGTCCGCCCCCGTACGGCGCACTGCCTCGAACTGCCGAGCCCGCAAGGGCCCGGATCGCAGCCCTCACCTCGCTCGGCGGCGCGTGTGCCCCGACCGGAACGGCATCCTTCCGTGCGCCGGCACAGAAGCGACGACACCGCGACCGGGACGTACGGAGTCCACTTCGTCCGTACGGACGTACTCCCGAGAGCTCCACAGAGTGAGCAGAGAGGGCGGGTACCCGGTTCGGGTACCCGCCCTCTGGTTTGCCACTTCTCTGACCTGCAAGCGGTGGGTGTGGGATTTGAACCCACGGTGACTCGCGCCACGACGGTTTTCAAGACCGCGATCTTGCGCGATTGCGCACCACCTCTGACCTGCGTTTCAGTGCTTCATCCCACCGTCTCCGGCGCCGTTCTGGCCGAAGGTTGGCCACGGACCTTGATCACGTGGCCGCGTCAGGCTGACAGAACGCCACTGCCGCGTCGTCGCCTGCCTTGTACCGGGGCCAACGGCGCCCATGGGGATCAGTGGCTTCAACCTCGCGCACCTTGCCGATCAATGCTGCGGGACCGTCCTTCCGCAGCTGCGCGAACACCTCTGCCCAAGAGGCCATCTGATACTCGGTGACGAGTCGCGAGACACCATCCGAGACAACGGCAGCGGACCGAACCTCGCTCGGATCCACGATTCCCGTGAGGGCGTGGAACGCCGGCTCTGGCGTCGCGGCAGCCACCCAGTAGCCCTCAGGCTTGTTCCTGATCTCACGCTGCGCCGCTACGAGCCTCGCCACGCTGGAACGGTGCTCAGGGGAACCAGTCTCGTGGCGCTCCGTTTCGGCCCGTAGGTCTTGGCAGACCTCGTCCACCCGAAGGTCCGTCAGCGTCGTGAATCCGGCAGCGCCTTCGAGCACAATCGGCGAGTCCGCGAGGACCAGGTGATCAAATGCGCCTGGCCGTTCTCGGAGGATGGCCACGGTTGCTGAAGGCGTACCCGGGTTCTTCAGATCACAGGTCTGATGCAGGCCCGCCACGCGCTCCAAAGCCGTAGCCAGCGCGTCAGGCAGCGCCGTGCCAGGGTCCGCGAGGGCAGCAACGACGTGGCCGCCGAGCTGGGCGACGTACCACGGCACGCCGTGGACGCATCCCGTGTCCAAGCCGGCCGTGCTGAGTCCGTCAAGAACCACGGCGAATGTCGGAGTGCCCGCCACCCAGTCCTCGTTAGGGGACGCGCCACCGGCCTGAGTCGCAACGCTGACGTGCATGTCATCCCTCGTGTCGGTAGAGCGGCGTGACCCGCTTGCTCTCCAGGACTTCCAGAGTCTTGGGGTCATAGCGGCAGGAGATCAGGGTGGAGAACCGTCGAGTGCGTACCTCCCTGTACAGCTCAGGCAGGTTGTTCTCCAGGAAGTGCACGACGCCATTCGCCCCGATGGCATGGATACCGGCGGCGTAGAGGAACGTCCCGCGACCGTCGAGACGGGGCAGTCGGGCGAGGTACCCGAAGTCTCCCGCCGACCCGTCCTCGTCCATGGGTGACCGGAAGCGCTCATCGGTCTTGAGGTCTACAAGGTGCCAAGCCTTGTCCTTCTCGAACCGCAGGAAGTCATCGCCCTCAAGTACCTGGGCAATGATCGGTGAGAGTCGGGGCCCACAGACGACTACGTGGTTGTCCCTGTTCAGGTTGACCATGCCGCTCGGAGGGATCACCTCGTAGTGCGCATCGAGCTTGAGCGTCGCTAGCAGCTTCCTCAGCCGGTCAAAGTTCCCAAGGTCCTCTCGCGCAACCACTTCGCCAGGGTTCTCCTCAGGCGACTTCCCCGCCTCGTACTTGCCTCCGAGCGAGATCGTCATGAGGTCGGTACCGAAGAAGGCACGCTCCGGCGGAGGGCCCTGAGAGGCCAACTGGCCTACGCGGCCGCGGCTGACTCCCAGAAGCGCCGCAATCTCCGACTGCGACATGCCCGACGCCGCCGCTTCCTCAATGGCCTCCCGCCGGATGCGTGAAAGCTCGACCACCCGTCCTTGGTAGTCAGCCATGAGGTCGATCGCGGCCTTCGCGCGCTCCACAGGCACTTCTACCTGCGCAACTCGCTGCATCTCTTCCTGCATCTCCAGCCTCCGCGCTTAGGGGGTCTAGCAACCATACCGCGAGGGGGGCTTGACGACCACGGCGGGACTGCCTACCTTGGCTATCAGGTCAGCGCATAGACCCCCTAAGCACAGAAGTGCATGGGGGCCTATCTGGCAGTTGACCTGCATGGATGTGCCGCCGTAGGCGAATGAAGCGCCCGGACGGGCCCTGGGAGGGGCGCGGAGGAAGCGTTGGTTGCTTGAGAACTCAACAGAGTGCCGAGATATCCGCCCCACTCCGAGAGGGCGGCGTGCGCGGGTTCTGTCCCCGCGTGCGGAACAGCGCGATCTCAACCCTCCGCCGCCCCGCAGGGTGGCGGCCGGTTGCCTCCCCCGCCCGTCCGGCCTGCTGGTCGAACGGGCGGGGTTGAGGGGAGCCGGATCTTTCCGCTTCACCCCAACGCAGTGCAGCCCCGGGTGGCTAGACCCGGGGCTGCTGTTGGGTCCCGTTCCTCTACCGAAGGAGCAAGACCCGTGGAGTTCATCGCTGCACTTCAGAACCGTGTTACCCCGTGGTCCGACGGCCTTGAGCCGACGGACGCGGAGCTGGACGCGATCGAGCAGGAGCTGCCGCTGATCCTGGCGGAGGTCGAGTTGCTCGACGCGCAGATCATGACGACTGACCGCATGCCGTCTGAGGTGGACGAGCGGCGGATCCGCCGGGCCCGCCGGCGCCTGCTCGCTGCCCGCCGCGACCTCGCCGCCAAGGCCTCCGTGGCGGGGGTCGGCGCATGAGGATCCTGCGGAAGCTCTTCAAGCTGCCCACGCCGCCCGCGCCGCCGCCGATCACCCCGCCCGCCGACAGTGGGGCGGATGACTGGGTGGGTGAGTCGTGGGTGTGGGTGCCGGGGGACCTCGACGAGGAGGTCGACCGGTGAACCGCAAGGCCAAGAGGCTCCTCGTGGTCGCTCTGGTGGTCGTGGTCGGCATGGCGTTCCGCGTGTCGTGGAACGCGCTGCGGGACGTGGCTCGGGCGATCGGCGCGGACGGAACGGCGGCGACGCTGTACCCGTTCGTGGTCGACGGCCTGATGGCCCTCGCCCTCGTCGCCGCTCTCGTCCTGACCGGCGATGCCCGCAAGTTCGCGCTACGAGTCCTCGCCGCGTACACGCTCGCTTCGCTGGTCCTGAACTACATCCATGGACTGCTGCCGGAGCTGCACAGCGAGTCGATCGGCTGGACTCGACTGGCCTCGGGCGACTGGACGAACTGGGCGCTGGTGCTGCTGGCGACATCGCTTCCGGTCGGGTCGATCTACTTCGGCTCCGACCTCGTCGCCAAGGTCCTCCACCACCAGCCACCCATCGAGCAGGACAAGCAAGAATCCACCCACACCCCCGCATATCGGTCCACCCCTGAGCAGGACGAACCTCCCGCCGAGCAGCCCGCGCCGGGGCAGGAGGTGGACTCTTCCCCCACCGCCCCGGTCGAGCCGATCGAGGCCCGTCCGCAGCTCGCGGTGGCGGCCGAGGTGACGCGTCCTCGTCGGGCGACCGGTCGAGTCCCCGCGGCGGCCCGATCGACCCGACCGACCCGCACGGAAGTCGAGCTGCTCGCCGAGGCACGCAGCCTGACCGAGTCCTGGCCGATCGAGAAGCTGACCGGCGAGGGAATCCGCAAGGCCCTGCGTACCTCGCCGGCGAAGGCCCGGATCGTGCGGGAGACGTTGAAGGCGGAACGTGAGCGGGACACCGCGGCGACGGTGACCGGATGAGCCTGCGGATCGGGTCGCTGTGCACCGGTTACGGCGGCCTCGACATGGCCGTCCAGAACGTCATGGGTGGCTCGCCCGCGTGGGTCTCGGACAACGACCCGGGAGCCTCACGCATCCTGGCCCACCACTTCCCCGAGGTGCCGAACCTGGGTGACCTGACCGCGGTCGACTGGCGCCAGGTCGAGCCCGTCGACGTCGTCTGCGGCGGCTACCCCTGTCAGCCGTTCAGTTCCGCCGGCAAGCGCAAGGGAGTCGCCGATGACCGGCACATCTGGCCCCACATCGCCCACGCCCTTGGCGTTCTTCGACCCCGCCACGCGGTCTTTGAGAACGTCGCAGGGCACCTTTCCCTCGGATTCGCCACCGTCCTCGCCGACCTTGCCGCCCTCGGGTTCGATGCACGGTGGGCTTGTGTACGCGCATCCGACGTCGGTGCACCCCACCAGCGGAACCGGCTCTTCGTCCTCGCCACTGCTACCGACCCCGCGCACCTCGGACACCAACGGGGCGGGGCACCACGGGGCGGGGGGCCTGGACCTGCGGACCACCGTCCGGCTTCTGCCCACGCCGGCGGCGCGGGACGGACGCTCGGGCAAGTCGAACCTCATGGACCGCAACGCCCGCCCGCTGAACGAAGTGGTCGTGAACCTGCTCCCGACGCCGACAGCCGCGGACAGCGAGCGTCGGTCCGCGACCTACGGCAGGGGCAACCCGACCCTGACTGGGGCCATTACGGTCCCGCCATCCACCGGTGGGAAACCGTCCTCGGACGCCCCGCTCCCCGGCCAACTGACGCTGTGGGACGACTGAACCCACCGCTGGTCGAGTGGCTCATGGGCCTGCCCGAAGGCCACGTCACCGCCGTCCCCGGCCTGTCTCGCACCGCCCAACTCAAAGCCCTCGGCAACGGTGTCGTCCCCCAACAGGCCACCGCCGCACTCCACACCCTCATGAGCCCCGGCGTAGCGGCCGCGGCCGCCTGAACCTCCCGAAGGGAGACGCTCGTGAACCACCTGCCCGAACCCGCCCGCGTCGTCCGGCTCCCGGACGGTACCCACGTCTACGCCGACCAGATGCCCGCCACCTACGCCGGCCCGCAGGTCGTGCACCAGCACATCCACCAGGCGGCCCCGGACCGGACCGTTCAGCGCCTGGCGCTCGGTTCCGGGGTCGGCGCCGGAGCGGTCGCGGCTGGCGTCTACTTCGGCCCGCTCCTGATCGCCGCCCTGACCGCGATCGCCGCGAACTTCGCGTTCCTGGCCTTCCTCGCGCTGATGCTCGGCTGGGGCGTCCACACCGTCGTGAAGTCGGTCGGTAGCCCTGAGGGCGCGGCGGCCGTGAAGAACGTGCGCAAGGCCCGTCGGCGCCGCGGCTGACGGTTGCCCGATCCACCCGACCCGTGCGGGTGGTGAGGGGAGCCGGACAGACCGGCCCCGGAGGGAGCGTCATGGCGAAGGACCCCAAGTTCACCGCTGGCGAGACCGCCAAGCTCGCCTGGTACATCGGCCGGATGGCCAAGCGCGGGATCGCCGGCGAGACCGTCTACCAGGGCGACCTGGAGCGCAAGGTCGAGCGGATCATCGACGGCGCCCGCGAGCGTGAAGAGCGCCAGGCCGCCGATGCGGCGGAGGCCGAGAAGGCCGCCAGCAAGGCCCGCGCCAAGAACCTCAAGACCAAGTAGCTGTGCCCCGGGGCGGCCGCCCTCTCGCCAAAGAACGCCGGCCGCCCCGGTCCCTACCCACCCGCTAGTTCGCGAGAGCAGGAGTTCTCAGCATGACCGACAACGTCGTCCCCCTGTTCAAAGAGCCCCAGAGCTCCACCGACACGATCCCCGCGCCCGCCCCCGGACCGGCCGCGCCCGACGCTGTGAAGCCGGTCCGGGTGTGGCGCCGGACCGGGCGAGGCCTGCGAACGGCGGTCACCAGCGAGCGGTCCCGTACGGCGGCGCGGCTGGTGGCCCGCCACGGCATGTACGTCATCGGCGGCACGAGGATCACCGCGAAGCGGACGTGGGACGGGCGGACCGCGTCCCGGTACGAGCGGATGATCCGCGCCGCCGAAGCGGGCGGGAACTTCGACGAGGCCAAGGAGTGGGAGGACCGGCTCCAGCGCTTCCGCGCCGGCCGCCACCACCGCCGCATGGACCTGCTCCGGTCCGCCCCCGACCTCACCAAAAGCGCCCTCTACGGGACCGGCCTCACGGTCGGTGGCCTACTGCTGCTCGGGATCGTGCTGGCCATAGCGAACGAGGACATCTCGTGGGTGGTCGCCCCGATCGGAGCGGTAATCGAGGCGATCCGCTGGATCGTCGCCGTGGCGACCGTCGTATGGGGACCGGCACTGACGGTCGGGCCGTGGCTGGCGTTACTGGCCCTGTGGGGAGTCGGCCGGCGCCAGCAGACCGCGCCGCAGTGGACGCTCCCCGCCCAGCAGCGCGACGACGCCGGAGCACCCATCACCCCCTCGATCGTGGTCACGGCCCTGCGGGACCTCGGTATCGCGCCGCTGCGCAACGCCATCAAGGACATGGGGGACGCCGGCGCCGGAATGCTCGGCCCGATCCGCATCGCCGGATGCGGCGTCGAGGTCGACGTCACCCTCCCCTCCGGGGTCTCCACCGCCGAGGTGCAGGGACGCCGCAGGAAGCTCGCCGAGAACCTCGCCCGCCACGAGCACGAGGTGTTCATCACGCTGCCCGCGGCTGCCCGCACGGTGCGGCTGTGGATCGCCGACTCCGGCGCACTCGACGAGCCGATCGGCCCGTCCCCGCTGGTCACCGACGAGACCATGACCGCCAACTACAAGACTGGCAAGGCCCCCTGGGGCCAGGACCTGCGCGGCGACGCAGCACTGATCAGCCTGTATCAGCGCATGCTGCTGATCACCGGCCTGTCCAACCAGGGCAAGACCGCCGCCCTCCGCGCGCTCGCCCTGTGGCTCGCCCTCGACAAGACGGTCGAGTTCCGCATCGCCGACCTCAAGGGCGTGGGCGACTGGGACATGTTCGACGGCCTGGCCACCACCCTGATCCAGGGCCCGACCGACGAGCACGTCATCGACGCCACGGAGATGCTTGAGGGCGGGGTCGCGGAGATGGAGCGCCGTATCCAGGCACCTCCCGGCACGGTGTTCCCGCCGCTGGTCCTTGTCGTGGATGAGGCGCAGGTGGCGTTCATGTGCCCCGCCGTCGGCGACGACAAGCGGCCCTACGGCGGCTCCAAGGCCACGTCCCGGTACTTCATGGCCGCACGGAAGATCCACAACCAGGGTCGGGCCGTGGACGTGACCCTCTGGGAGGGCACGCAGGACCCCACCGACCAGAACCTTCCCAAGCTCGTCCGCGAAGGCGCCCACACCCGCGTCTCTCTTGCCCTGGGTACCGAGTCGCAGGCCCGCATGGCCCTGGGTGACAAGGCCGTCGACGGCGGCGCCGCTCCGCACCTGCTCCGCCAGGGCCTCGACAAGGGGACCGTGGTCGTCGCGTCCGACGGCATCGCCATCCCGGCCGGGCAGGCATCCATCACCGTCCGCACTCACTACATCGACACCGACACCGCCAAGCTGATCGCCGAGCGGGCCAAGGCCCTCCGCGACGGCGTCACCACCGCCCACACCATCGACCACGGGCCGGCGGCCGACCCGCTCGCGGACATCCTGTCCGTGCTCGGCACCGAGCCGCGCGTCCTCACCCAAGACGTCCTCAAGCGGCTCGCCGCGCTGAACAAGGACGCCTACGGCGGCTGGTCGTTCCTCGACCTCAAGCGGGTCCTCGACGGCACCGGAGCCGAGCCCTACAAGTCCGACGGCCGCATGGTCATCGGCCGCGAGCGCCTCGCCCGCGTCCTCGCCAGCCGCCCGGACAACGGTTCCGCTTCCGCCGCCGAGTAGAGGGAGCCGCACGGTCCCGGGTCAGGGAGGCAGGGAGAACTCCCTGACGGCCTCCCTGACCTGCCTCCCTGGCTTTGACCTGCGGAAATGATCTGTCAGGGAGGCAGGGAGGCGCCGCAGGTCAGCGCCCCGAAACCCCCTCCACACGCACCCCCACAGGGGGTGCCCACGCCTCCCTGCCCCACCAGCGGCAGGGATTCCGCATGACCCGTCCGACATGCCGAGAGCGGCCCCCTCTCACGCCAATGAAGCGGGGCCGCTCTCATCCAGAACGCTCAAGAACTGGAGAGACCAGCATGACCCACACCACCGACTTCCCGCGAGGCCCCGGCCGCCTGGCCTTACCCCCGAACCTGCAGACCGCGCTCTGGCTCGCCGAGATCGGCCTACCCGTGGTGCCGCTGCGGAAAGGCAAGCTCCCCTTCGGGAACTGCCCGGCCTGCGCGGGCTCGGCCTGCGGGGACCGGCCCCACATGAAGTCCGCTGGCCCCTGCCAGTGCCCCGCCCCGTGCCACGGCTGGGCCGCCGCCACGGTCAACCCCGACGTCTTCACCGGCCCGGCCTGGGCCACCGCCTGGCGCCAGGCGGTGGCCATCGCCTACCACCCCGGCGGGGCCGGACTCACCGTCGTGGACCTCGACAACGCCGACGCGGTCGCGTGGGCCCGCCAGGAGCTCCCCGCGACCAAGACCGTGGCGACCACCCGCGGCGAGCACTGGATCTACCGGGGCGCCATGCAGTCCGCGAACAAGCTGCGGCCCGGCGTAGACATCAAGTCCCGCATGTCCTACGCCCGCTGGTACGGCATCGGCACGGGCACCATCACGGCCCTGCCGGACGTCGTCCGGGCGCTGGTCGTGAGGGAAGAGACCACCCGGCCGCTTCGTGAGGAGGTGGACTCTTCGTCTCCCGGCCGCGCCGCCTGGGACCGGTCGGTGGCCACCGGCTGTCGCCACACCGAAACCTTCGTCCAAACCGGCCTGGCCCGGGGCCTCGCCAAGGTCGCCGCATGCCGCGAGCAGGGCGCGGGCAGCACCGCATACGGCGTCGCCCGCTTCCTCGCCAACCAGCACACCGCGTGCCCCGGACCCTGCGGTCTGGAGACCATCAGGCGCCAGATCATCGACGAGGCCGTCGATGTCGGAGTGCCCGAGGCGTACGCCGCCCGCGCCGTCGCCAATGGTTTCAACGCCGTGGCGGTGAGGGCGTCATGACCACCAGCCCCCGCTCCGCCGAACCGACCCCGCCCCCCGCCGGGAGTGGCGCGCCGAAGGTCGTCGCCGAAGGCGTCCTTTCTGCCCTTCGCTCTGACGCGCACGGGGACGATGGGCGCCGCATCGTCGGGTGGCTCGTCATGCGGGCGCCAAAGCCCGGAGGGACCCCCACCGTTCGGTCGTGGTGCGTGTGCGGCAGGAACCTCGGTTCCGTCGGATACGCGGCCGGCGGCAATCTGATCGCCGACCACGAGCAGCACCGCGCCACCTGCTCCGAGCAGGCCCCGCAGGACGACAGGAGGGCAGCATGAGCGACGTGGAGGAGCTTCCGGCTCCCTCCCACCCGATGGCCGTGGCCCGCCGGGTCCTGCCCGACTGGCAGGACGAGCAGCAGCGGCTGCTGTACCGACGGTGGCGCGGATCCTGGATGCAGTGGACCGGCACGTGTTGGCGGGAGCTGGACGAGCAGCAGATCCGAGCCGCCCTCTACACGCGGCTGGAGCACGCCACCTACACCGCTGGCCTCGACAAGGATGGCAACCCCGAGATCCGGGACTGGGCCCCCACCCGAACGAAGATCAGCAACCTACTCGATGCCCTCGGAGCGATCACGCTGCTGCCGAACGACGTAGACGCCCCGTCCTGGGTCGACCGCGAAGAGCAGGACGCCAGCGTCATCGTCGCCTGCCGCAACGGGCTGCTGCGCATCCGGGACCGAGAGCTCCTCACGCACGGGCCCGGGTTCTTCAACATCGTGTCCATCCCCTTCGACTACGACCCCGCAGCCACTGCGCCGAACTGGAAGTCGTTCCTCCACAAGCTGTGGCCCGACGACCCCGCGTCCGTCGCGACCTTGCAGGAATGGTTCGGCTACGTCCTGTCCGGCCGGACTGACCAGCAGAAGATCCTGCTCCTGAAGGGGCCGAGCCGTTCCGGGAAGGGCACCATCGCCCGGGTCATGCGAAAGATGGTCGGCGAGAACAACCTCGCCGGGCCGGCGCTCTCGGCCCTGGGCACGAACTTCGGGCTCGCCTCTCTGATCGGCAAGCCGCTCGCCGTCATCTCCGACGCGCGTCTGTCGGGCAACGACAGCGGCGTGGTCGAGCGGCTGCTGACAATCTCCGGCGAAGACACCATCGACATCGACCGCAAGTACCGCGATGCATGGA
The DNA here is from genome assembly GCF_036237315.1 of Streptomyces sp. NBC_01351. Lineage (GTDB taxonomy): Bacteria > Actinomycetota > Actinomycetes > Streptomycetales > Streptomycetaceae > Streptomyces. The sequence continues at coordinate 4,066,870 of NZ_CP108356.1, forward strand.
CCGGCAAGCTCCCCACTCGGCTCATGGTCCTCACCAACGAACTGCCCAACTTCGGAGACGCTTCCGGAGTCATCGCCCGCCGGTTCATCGTGCTGAACATGACGCTCTCGTGGCTCGGCAAGGAGGACACCGAACTCGACGGCAAGCTGGCCGCCGAGATGCCCGGGATCCTCAACTGGGCCCTGGAAGGCCTGGCACGTCTGGAGCACACCGGCCGGATCACGCAGCCGGAATCCTCCCAGGAATCCATCACGATCATGCAGGACACCGCGTCGCCCACCAGCGCATTCGTCCGCGAACGTTGCACCACGGGCCGAGACTGCACGATCCCCGTGGACACCCTCTGGGCGGTCTGGCGCGAATGGGCCGAGGACAACGGCGTCCGGGCCATCGGAACCAAGCAGCTCTTCGGCCGCAACCTCCAGTCCGTGGTCCCCCAGCTCCATCGGGCCCGCCCGCGCGACGCCTACGGCCGCCAGGTCCCCACGTACACCGGAATCACCCTCACCCAGTCCGACCCGCATCGCTGAGAGACGCGACTCAAGCGACTCAAGCCCCTCACACCCCAGGGGTTGAGTCGCGCTGAGTCGCTTGAGTCGCGACACGCGCAAATGTGGGACCAACTCAGCCGGGAAGCAAGCCGACCCATTCGAGGAGAGACCGATGGCACGCCCTCAGATGCTCCGACTCCCCGAGGTGCTGGATGAGATCGGGATGAGCCGAGCCGCCTTCTACCGGATGCGCGCCCGGGGCCAGGCCCCGCGGCTGCAGAAACTGCCCAACGGACAGATCCGCGTTCGGCGCGCGGACCTCGATTCCTGGTGGGAGACCTGCGCCAGCGCCGTCTAATCCGACATCCCACTCCGAAGGGGCCCACTCGTCAGTGGGCCCCTTCGGCATTCAGGAGACCTACATGCAGACCTACGACGTGCGCGTCTGGAACATCCGACGCCGCGCCAGCAAGAGCGCGCCCTTTCAGCTTCGTTGGACCGTGGACGGCAAGGTCCACCAGGAGCCGTTCCTGACCAAAACGCTTGCGGACGCCCGCAGGGCTCAGCTCGTGACGGCCGCCGGTCGTGGCGAATCCTTCGACACGGAGACCGGGCTTCCGGTCTCCGAGCTTCGCCAGCTCAACCGCACTTCCTGGTACACCCATGCTCGGGATCACGTCGCGATGAAGTGGCCGCAGGCTGCTGCGAAGCATCGCGCGAGCATTGCCGAGAGCCTGAGCATCGCCACGATGACGCTCTGCCCGAACAGCAAGGGACGGCCGGACGAGGAGCTGCTGCGGCGTGCGCTCTACCAGTGGGCGTTCAACGCTGGCCGGCACGGGCAAAACCCGCCGGACGAAGAGGCTCGGGCACTGGCCTGGGTCGAGAAGAACTCTCCCGCGATGGTGGACCTCGACAGCGCGGGCAAGATGCGCACGGTTCTGGATGGCCTGGCGAGGCGGAAGGACGGGAAGTCGGCAGCGCCGAACACCATCCGGCGTCGCCGAGCCGTGCTGAGCAACTGTCTCCGCCTGGCGGTCGAGAAGGAGCTGCTCCCCAGCAATCCTCTGCACCGCGTGCACTGGGAGACACCGAAGGCCGTCGAGGAGCTGGACGAGCGAAGCGTCGCCACTCCGGCACAGGCCAGGCTGCTGCTGGACGGCGTGCGCGGGCAGGGGGCCCGGGGCAAGCACCTGGTGGCGTTCTTCGGGTGCATGTACTACGCGGCCATGCGCCCCGAAGAGGTCTCCGTGCTCAGCCTGGATCAGTGCATCCTCCCCGAGAGCGGATGGGGGCGGGTGGACCTCTCCGGGGCGCGTCCACAGGTCGGTTCCGGGTGGACGGATGACGGGATGCCATACGAGGAACGTGGGCTCAAGCACCGTGCCCGGCGGACCGTGCGTCGTGTGCCGATCCCGCCCGCGCTGGTCGTCCTGCTGCGCGAGCACATCGACCAGTTCGGTGCTGGCGCCGACGGCCGGCTATTCCAGGCTGTCCGTGGAGGCCCGATCCGGTCCCAGGAGTACGGGGCGGTGTGGAAAGAGGCTCGACGCCGGGCCCTCACGCCGGCGCAGGCGGCATCCCCGCTCGCGTTCATTCCGTACGACCTGCGACACGCCTGCGTGTCCTTCTGGCTGCGGTCCGGGGTCAGCCTGGCCGAGACGGCCCGCAGGGCGGGGCAGAGCATCGCAGTGCTTCAGCGCTACTACGCCAAGGTGCTGGACGGCGAGGAGGAGCGCATGAACGAGTTGATCGACCAGGGGTTCGCGGACCAGGCGAAGGGCGATCAGCCGACGCTCTGATGGAGCGGAAACCTGGCCGCAGGTTGGCCGTACGCACTGGTCAACAGTGGGATACGGGCGAGACAGGGTGAGACAGGCCGAACGCCGAAGGGGTGCCCCTCTGTGAGGGGCACCCCTTCTGATCAGGATGTTCTCTGACCTGGTGGCGGTGGGTGTGGGATTTGAACCCACGGTGACTCGCGCCACGACGGTTTTCAAGACCGTTCCCTTAGGCCGCTCGGGCAACCCACCCTCGCCCCTGCCGGACAGCGGCGGAGCGGGATCCAGAGTACCGGCTGTCAGGGGTGTCCGGGTCGTGATCAGCTGCGGCCTCTACCCCGGCGGTGCTGGCCGAACCGGCCCCGCCGGTCGTGGGGGCCCCGCGTGAGTTCCTGGTCGGGCTCCTCGCTGCGGTCCGAACGCCCACCCGCGTAGGGTTGGGAGCTCGGATCGTACGTCCGGGCGGGATCGGGAACCGGATCGCCGTATCCGCTCAGGTCCTCCTTGGGCCGCCCGCGGTCCGGAGATTCGGGCTCCTTCGTCCTGCCGGTCTCGGGGGTTCCGCGCTTCCCTGCCGCCGGCGCGTCCAGTGCCGCGAGCTGCTCCCTCAGTTCCGCGATCCTGGCCTTGGGATCCGCGACGCCCACGTCATGTGGGGTCGTCGCTATCCGGTAGGTCAGTTGGCGCAGCTCGGTCAGGAGCGTCTCCTTCTCCTCGTGCCGTAACCGGGAATCGTTCTTGTCGCTCTTGTCCAACTCGCATCCTCCCCAAGCGCATTGGTACGAGCAGCGTATGTAGCGATGCCGCCCGCGGGAAGGCACAGAGGGCACCGGGGCACTGCTCCGGTGCCCCAGGATCAGGCGGTCTGGGCCTTGTCGTAGGCCGCCTTTGCCTCGTTGCCGAAGTACGGGCCGTACATGCGGTTCGGCAGGAAGGTGTAGCCGAAGCTGTTCACCGAGACCTGGGTGCCCAGGCCCGTGGTCTCGTTGAAGTCCTGGAACCAGGGGCCGCCGCTGGAGCCGCCGGTCATGTTGCAGGCCAGGCTGTGGTCCCTGGTGAGCAGGAAGTCCTTGCCGCTGTTGCCGCTGCAGTAGACCAGCTTCGTGCCGTCGTACGGGGCGGCGGCGGGGAAGCCGAAGGCGTACATCCGCTTGTTGTAGCCGCCGTTGAAGAGGATGCCCTGGGCGCCGACGACCTGGCTGAGGGTCTGGCCGTTCAGGGGGGCGACGACCGCGAGGCCGACGTCCATGTTCATGTCTTCGCTCGCGGCCCATTGGTCGGTGGCGAAGGTCTTGGTGGCCGACCACTGGCCGTAGGGCGCGTTGCCGTTGTTGTACGCGGGGACGAACGTCCAGTTCGTGTGCCAGGCCCCCTGGTACTTCACGCAGTGGCCGGCCGTGATGACCGTGCTGCCGTTGGCGCTGGTGACCGAGTCACCGGAGCAGGAGGCGGTCCGGCCTCCCATGGTGAAGAAGACCCGGCCGGAGGTCTTCACGACCGCTCCGCCGCCCGTCCAGGCCCCGCCCGCCTGCGGGAAGGCCGTGGGAGAGACGGAGGCGGCCGTCGGGGCGATGTTCGTCGGGGCGGCGGAAGTGGCGACCGGGGTGCGGTGCGTGCCGGGGGTCGCCGTGACGTCGAGCGGGGCCGCGGCGCGCATCCGCTCGGCGGTCCAGAAGCCCTGGGTGTGCTGTTGCCGGAAGGACGTGGGGGTGTCCGCCGCGGTCGAGGGGGTGGCCGCCGTCAGGACGCCCGCGACCAGGGCGCCCGTCGAGAGCAGGACGGACAAGGCCTTTCGATGACGATTCACGCATGACTCCTTCTGCCGTGCCCGGGGACGGGGTGGCCGTCGGGGCAGGGTGGGGGTGAAGAGCGGTCGGTGCGGATCGGTTGTTCGAGTTGCCGGGAGGAGAGTGGCACGGGCGGGTCGCAATGTCAGCGGGCAGTCGGAACGTTCGGTCGGTTCCGGCCAGGAAATGGCCAACTCCCTTCCGTCACATCGTGAGCAGCACGCCCGCGTACGAGACCCCCGCGACCACCACCCACGCCCCGAGCCCCAGCACCGCGGCCCGCCCTCCGGTCCGGGCCAGCGTCGGCAGGTGCACCGCGCTCCCCAGGCCGAACAGGGCCGCCGCGAGCAATGCCTCCTGCGCGGTGTGGGCCCAGTCCAGCGCTACGTCGGGCACCGCGCCGGTCGCCCGCAGCGCGGCCGCCGCCAGGAATCCGGCCACGAACAGCGGTACCGGGGCCGGCCGACGCCCCGAGGCGGTCCGCACCCCTCGCCGCCGGGCCCGTACGGAGAAGGCCACGGCCGCCACGAGCGGGGCGAGCAGCGCCACCCGCATCAGCTTCACCAGCACGGCATCGCCGAGCGCGCCCGGGCCCGCTGTCTGCGCGGTGGCCACCACCTGGCCGACGTCGTGGACGCTCGCGCCCACCCATCGCCCGAAGGCGGGGTCGGAGAGCGCCAGCGGGCCCTGGAGGAGGGGGAGGACCGCTATCGCGAGGGTTCCGCACAGGGTGACCAGTGCCACCGAGGCGGCCACGTCCTCTTCATCGCTGCCCGACACCTCGCTCACCGCGCCGATCGCCGAGGCCCCGCAGATCGAGTATCCGGTGGCGATCAACAGCGGCTGGTCACCGGGGAGTCCGAGGCGGCGACCGAGCCAGAGGGTGCCGAAGAAGGTCGCCGCGACAACCCCTGCCACCATGGCCACGGTCCCCCAGCCCAGTCGCGCGACCTGGTCCAGTCCCAGACCGAGCCCCAGCAGGACGATGCCGATCCGCATCAGCCGCCGGCCGGCCAGGGAGAGACCGGGGCGGGCGGTCCCGCGCGCGAAGGTCCGTAGGCCGGGGAGATGCGCCACCGCGATGCCGAGCACGACCGAGGCGGTCAGCAGGGGGACGGCCGGCACGAGACGGTGGACGCACCAGGCCGCCAGTGCCCCGCCCGCGGCCATCGCCAACCCGGGCCAGGAGGTGGATGTTTCACGTGAAACATGCCGGACCGCCACGCCCTGGGGGCGGTGGAGGAGGGCCATCAGTCGACCGGCAGCGTGTAGACGCGGCGGATGCTGGTACCCAGCCGGGACACGTCGGCTCCGTACACGTGCAGGGATATCGCCTTCGTGCGACAGGAGTTGCGCACCTTGTGGATGTCTCCGGGCGGGGCGAAACCGCAGACCTCGCCCTGGGTGTTGACCACGTCCTCGGTGGCCACCAGCCGGGCCGGACCGACACCGGGCGCCAGGCGGAAGCGGCGCTCGCTCTCCTCGCCCTGGTGCACCCCGGCCACGCACCACGACACGTGGTCGTGGATGCACGTCTCCTGGCCGGGCAGCCACACCAGCGCCACCACCGAGAAGCTGCCGTCGGACTCGGCGTGCAGGATGTGCTGCCGGTACCGCTTCGAGTCGCCTTCGCACTGCGCGGGCGTCAGGAGGTCGGCGGCGCCCAGATGCGGGGCGACCCGTTCGCCGACCAGGTACGCGGTCAGGTCCGGGGCCAGCCCCCGCTCCACGACCGTGCGGATCTCACTGACGAGGGCGGCCATCCTCGTGGTGGTACGGGCCGGCGTGGTGGTGGTCATAGCCGCAGCGTCCTGCCGCCGACCCATCACGTCCAACGACAGTTATGACCTCAAATCCCAAGTACTGCTTATGGGTTCTGGTCGCTGGTCAGCAGCCGACCCGGTTCGCCGCCACCCGCCGGAGCGCGTCGAGGACCACGGCCGTCGCCGGGACGCGCAGGTGGTCGCGGTACACGTAGGCCGCGATGTGGCGGCGCGCGGTGGGCTGCAGGGCCCGTCCGCAGACCTTGCTGAGCGAGAGGGAAGGCAGGACCAGCGCGGGCATCATGGCCACGCCCAGGCCTTGGGCGACCAGGCTCTGCACCACCAGGTTGTCGTCGGTGGCGAAGCGGATGTCGGGTACGAAGCCCAGCTCGGCGCACTCGTGCAGCAGGTTCGCCCGGCATCGCGGGCAGCCGGCGATCCACCGCTCCTCGGCGAGATCCGCCAGGTGCACAGCCCTGCGCCGCGCCAGCGGGTGCCCGGTCGGGAGCAGCACGGTCAGCTGGTCCTCCAGCAGCCTGACCTCGGTGACCTCCTCCGGGATCTCCTCGTGCAGCCCCGGATAGGTGAAGGCCAGAGTGATGTCGCACTCCCCGCGCTCCAGTCGGCGCAGCGACTCCGGGGGCTCCCCCTCCAGCAGCTCGACCTGTACGCCGGGATGGTCCTTGGCCAGACCGCTCAGGGCCTCCGGCACGAGGGTGACGTTGGCGCTGGGGAAGCCGCACAGCCGCACCCGCCCGGTGCGCAGACGCGCGTACGCCTTGAGCTGGGCCTCGGCGGCGGAGAGGCTGCCGAGGATCGTCTCGGCATGCCGGGAGAGGGACTCTCCGGCCTCGGTGAGCTGCATCTTCCGGCCCACGCGGGTGAACAGCGGTGTTCCGACGGCGCGTTCCAACGCCTTCATCTGCTGGGTGATGGCGGGCTGGGTGTAGCCCAGCACGCGGGCGGCCGCCGAGTAGGACCCGGAGGCGACCACCTCATGGAACGTCCGTATGTGCCGGGAATCGAACACCAGCGAAGCATAAGCGGACGTTGGGAGGGGCCGCAGGCGGAATCCCGCCTACGGCCCCTCCCCATCAGGCCACTGCCGTGGCCGGTGGTCCTGCTCGCGCCGGCCCTCGGCCCTACTTGTCGCCGACCCGCGAGGCGAGCGTGACGTCCACCGTGGTCGGCTTGCCGCCGCGCAGGTAGGTGAGCTTCACCGTGTCGCCGGGCTTGTACGTCCAGATCATGCTGATCAGGGTCGGGCCGCTGTCGACCGGCTTGCCGCCGAAGTCGGTGATGATGTCGCCCGGCTTGAGACCGGCCTTGCCGGCCGGACCGTTCGGATCGACCAGCTCGTTGGCGGCCGCGCCCTGCTCGGAGATCTTGGCGCCCTCGGCCTTGGACTGGAGGTCCACCTGGACCAGCAGCGCCGGGTAGACCGGCTTGCCCGTCTTGATCAGGGACTCGGCGACGTTCTTCGCCTGGTTGATCGGGATGGCGAAGCCGAGGCCGATGGAACCGGCCTGGCCGCCGCCGAAACCGCCGTTGCCGGCCGACTGGATCGCGGAGTTGATGCCGATGACGGCGCCGCGCCCGTCGAGCAGCGGGCCACCGGAGTTGCCCGGGTTGATCGAGGCGTCCGTCTGCAGGGCGCTCATGTACGAATTCTTGCCGCCGGAGCCGTCACCGGAGGCGACAGGGCGGTTCTTGGCGCTGACGATGCCGGTCGTGACCGTGTTCGACAGGCCGAACGGCGCGCCGATGGCGATGGTCGCGTCGCCGACCGCGACCTTCTCGGAGTCGCCGAGCGGCAGCGGCTTGAGGCCGGCCGGAGGGTTCTTCAGCTTGAGGACGGCGACGTCGTAACCCTGCGCCCGGCCCACCACCTCGGCCTCGTACTTCTTGCCGTCGGAGAAGATCGCGGAGAGCTTGCCACCGTTGGCGGCCGAGGCCACCACGTGGTTGTTCGTGAGGATGTGGCCCTGCTGGTCGTAGACGAAGCCCGTGCCGGTCCCGCCGTCGCCGTCACCGGCCGAGGCCTCGATGGTGACGACGCTGGGCAGTGCGGCGGCGGCCAGACCCGCGATCGAACCGGCCTCGCGCTTGAGGTCCTTCGGGGTGTTGCCGGCGGTGATCGTGGTCGACCCCGTGCCGTTGCTGCTGCGGTCGGCGGCCCAGTAGCCGACGCCGCCGCCGATGCCGCCCGCGAGCAGGGCCGCCACGAGGACGCCCGCGATCAGGCCGCCCTTGCCCTTCGGCTTGGCCGGCGGGGTGCCGTCGGCGGTCAGGGGCGCGCCCCAGGCACCGCCTCCGTGGCCTCCCTGGCCGCCGGGCGCGCCGTACCCGGGCACGGCGGGCGGCGGGGGCGGCCAGCCCTCGCCGCCGTGCGCGGCCGGAGCGGGGGCCTGGCCGTAGGCCGGGGCGGGGTGCGCCGGAGCCGGGTACGCCGGGGTGGCGGGCGCCGCAGCGGCGGGCGGCGGGGTGGGCGGGAGCTGCTGGGTGTGCTCGGCGCCCGGCGCCGGAGTGGGCGGGAGCTGCTGGGTCACCGGCTCTGCGGCGGGCGCGGCCGCGGGGACCACCGGGGCGGCCGGAGCCGTCGCCTCGGCAGGGGCCGGGGGCGCCGGCGGTGCGTCCGCCGGCTGCGGAGCAGGCGCGGGAGCCGCAGGCTGCGTCTCGGAGGCCTGAGCGGGGGGTGCGGACGGGGCCGCGGGGGGCGTCGGGGCCGCGGTGCCCTCGTTCTCGGTGCTCACAGCGCTCTCTCCTCGTCACACACGGCTTCAGAAATCTCTGGCAAATCTCTGGCAATCGGTCCGACTGAACGTTCGACTTGCCACACAAGTTCCTGGGCAAAGCCTTTCCCATCACCCGTCAGAGCACTGTAAGCCGGACCTGTGCATCTCCTCCTATTCTTTATATCGGGCATTTCGGATGCATCTGCAGGTCTCGACCTCGACGCCCGGGGCCCCCTCGGTGGCACCATGACCCGGTGACCCACGCAACGCCGCACCCCATCCAGGTCGTCGCCCACCGCGGCGCCTCGGAGGACGCCCCCGAGCACACCCTGGCCGCCTACCGCAGGGCCATCGAAGACGGCGCGGACGCCCTCGAATGCGACGTCCGGCTGACGGCCGACGGCCATCTGGTCCTGGTCCACGACCGCCGGGTCAACCGCACCTCCAACGGCCGCGGCGCGGTCTCCGCCCTGGAGCTCGCCGACCTCGCCGCCCTCGACTTCGGTTCCTGGAAGGACCGCGAGGAGTCCCCCGACTGGGACGCGGACCCGGAGCGCACCTCCGTCCTCACCCTCGAGCGGCTCCTGGAGCTGGTCTCCGACGCCGGCCGGCCGGTCCAGCTGGCGATCGAGACGAAGCACCCGACCCGCTGGGCCGGACAGGTGGAGGAGCGCCTCCTGTTCCTCCTCAAGCGCTTCGGCCTGGACTCCCCGCCCACCGAAGGACCCCACCCGGTCCGCGTCATGAGCTTCTCGGCGCGCTCCCTGCACCGGGTGAGGGCAGCCGCCCCGACGATCCCGACCGTGTATCTGATGCAGTTCATCTCGCCCCGGATGCGGGACGGGCGGCTGCCGGCCGGCGTCGGAATCGCCGGTCCGGGGATGCGGATCGTACGCAACCACCCCGGCTTCATCCGCAAGCTCCAGGGCGCGGGCCACTCCGTACACGTATGGACTGTGAACGATCCGGAAGACGTTCAGCTCTGCGCTGATCTGGGTGTGGAAGCGATCATCACGAACAGACCTCGTCAGGTTCTGTCCCAACTGGGCCGCTGACGTCCCCTTTTGCGCACCCACCCCGCCCGCCCCTCCCGTAACAGGGTGTGCACCGGCGCATCCGCTCCGCATTCGTCCGGCGCGAATGCGTCAGAGGGCCCCGCTCCGGCGGTTTCCGGTCCAGGCCATTGGGGCATCCAGACCATGCGTGGGGCTAAGGAGGTTCCGGGGGTGGCGTTGGTGGTGGCACAAGAAGTGCCCACGTCGTCGTGCATGGATGTACGCCATGGTCCTGCGGGCGTGGGCGAGGCGAGACACCGGATGCGTGAGCAATTGCGCATCAGCGGGGTGTCCGAATCGGTCGTGGACGATGCCGTACTGATCCTTTCCGAACTGCTCAGCAACGCTTGCCGACACGGCAGGCCGCTGGGCGCGCGGGAAGTCGGGGACGGGGAGATACGCGCCGCATGGCGCTTTGACACAGCGGGGCGACTGACGGTCGAGGTCACGGACGGGGGCGGGCCCACTCGCCCTGTTCCTGCCACGCCCTCGGTCACCGCGCGCGGTGGTCGGGGGCTGAACATCATCAGTGCCTTGGCCCAGGACTGGGGTGTCCGGGACGGAGCGGCGGGTGAGGTCACCGTGTGGGTGATCGTTGCCTGTGGGCCCCGGCACGAGGATTTCGCTACGCGCGTTGCGCCCCCGGCGATCGATTTCAGTACCGCCTTCGACGATCTCGATCCCTGAGGGCGACACACGACAACAGACACGCGGAACAGACACACGGAACAGAGAAACAACCGAACACCGCTCAACGACAACTGGACGACGCGGGAAGAGACAAGCAGCCGTCCGGGAGCGCACGCCGACCGTGCTCCCGGCCGCACCCCACCGGTTCCGGCGGTACGAACGGCTAGGCTCGCGCCCAGACACGACGCCGTACCGCCGCAACCGGGAGACACCCACGATGGCCAAGAAGCGCCCCGCAGCCAAGTCTGCAAAGCCGCAGCTCAACAACGGTGAAATCCCCGTGGTGGGCGCCCGCGAGCCCTGCCCCTGCGGATCCGGGCGCCGCTACAAGGCCTGCCACGGCGCAGCCGCCGCGCACGCCGTCACCGAGCACGTGCGGCGCCCCTTCGAGGGCCTGCCGGGCGAGTGCGACTGGGTCGCGCTGCGCGAACTCGTGCCCGCGGCCACCGTGCCGCTGACCCTCAAGGGCGGTCTGCCCGAGGGAGTTCCCTCCGTCACGCTGGTGACCGTACTGCCCATGGCCTGGCCGGCCCTGCGCCGCGAGGACGGCTCGGTCCTGCTCGGCCTGCAGAACGAATCGTCCAGCGGGGACCTCGGCCGCGACCTGGCCGACACCCTGGAGCGTGCGCTCGTGGCGGACCCGGGTACTCCCGTGGCGGCCCGCCGGGTTCCCGCCGAGGGTCCGCGACTTCAGGATCTCCTGGACTCCGACGGCGGTTTCGAGCCGGTTGTCCACACCGGCTTCGAATTCTGGATTCCGGAATCGGAGAGCGCCCAGAACGCCTCTCCGGAGATCGCCGCCTCGCTGGAGCGCGCCAACGCGGCCGCCATTCCCACCGTCAAGCTGACCGGTGTGGACGCGGCCTACTGGTGCGAGACCCCGGAGAAGAACCACCTGCGCTGGGTCATGCCGCACCCCGAGGAGAAGCTGCTCGACGCCCTCGCGCGGCTGCACGCGGCCGGTACCTCCTCGCTCGGCGAGGGCACGAAGCTCGTCGGTTCCTTCCGTGCGCACGGCCTGATGGTCCCCGTCTGGGACCTGCCCACCGGGGTCACGGCGGAGGACGTGGAGAAGCCCGCGGCAGAGCTGGCGGAGCGGCTGGCCGGAGCCCTGGCCACGGACGCCCCGCTGACCACGGAGGAGCGCCGGGCGCGCGGCGGGCTCACCAACCGCCAGGTGACCCTCAGCTGACACATCACCGGTCCGCGACCCCTCGTGGACCGGTGACAGGTGTCACAACTCCCGCTAATCGTCTGCAAATCGGTGTCTGAATATCAGAGATCGAATTTGCGAACAGGCGATCTCTTGTTACCGTTCTTGTAGCCCGGTCGCTGGTGCATCCCCCGTCGCCAGCGACCGGGCCCTTCCATTTCAGGCGGGACTCAACCGTCACCCGGCGCCGGTGAGTTGCTCCCGGACCGCAGCAGCAGCTCCCCTTCATCATCCGGAACTGCAAATTCCGCTACGGCCGAGTAGTTGTCCGGAACCCCCGCCGAGGCCTCCCTCGGCGTCTCGCACAGCCCCGGTTCGTCGCTCGCGCCGACCGCACATCGGATCTGCACGGTGCGGCCCGCCGGTCCCATCACCGTCAGCACGGCGTCCAACGCGTGACCGCTGGTGTTCCTGTAGTAGCTGCGACCCCACGTCTGCCCCTCGCCCACCAGGACGCAGGTCTGCGCCTCCACCCCGTGCGGCGAGGACACTTCGGGGCCGCAGCGCGCGTCCGTACGCGGCGCGACGGCCGGGCCGGGCTGCCCAGCGGGGGTGTCGGCCGCCGAGCGCGGAGAACTCGTAGCGGATCCGGGAGAACCGGTAGTCCCCTGGGACCTATTGGACCCAGCAGACCCAGCAGACGCTTCCGTCCCGTGAGACCCGTTCGAGGAGTCGGAAAGACCCAGGGTCGAGAACAGGTCGCCGCCCTTTCCGTCATCCTGAACGGCGAAATCCGGCCCGGCGATCGCTCCCGCGAGCGGGAGGGACAAGATGATCAGCACACCGGCGCCGATACCGATCAGGCGGAGATTCATTCGCCGAAGATAGCGACGCGGGAATGGGGCCCGGAGAGCCCCGCGCCCAATTCCCTTGGAAACTCGTCCCTCTGGCACCCGTACGAGTGATCAGTACGCGAGCCGGCTGCCGCCGCCGGGTGCGCCGCTGCTCGCCTCGACGAGCGCGTCCACGACCGCCTCGACGTCGGGCAGCCACAGCTCCTCATCCGGACCCGGCTCCCGCTCCCAGCGCACCTGGCCGCCACTGGACGCGGCCGATGGCGGCAGCAACAAGTAGCCGCCCTCGCCGTGGAAGCGCAGGGAGGAGGGCACGTGGTCCTTGGCGTAGAGGAGTTCGCCGAGCCGTTCCAGTGAATACGGCGCCACCAGCAGCGACCAGCGGGTCGGCGTGGCCACCACCGGCCCCAGCCGCAGGCCTTGCGCGTCCAGCCGTACGAGGGCACGCGCCGCGGCCCCGGCCGGCAGGCTCACCGCACAGGGGGCGGTCCCACCGGTGGCCAGGAGGACGGGAGCGGCGGGCCGCCGCGTCCACCACCAGGCCACCATCCGCGGGTCGGTGGTGGCCGCGAGCAGCCCGGGGTCGAAGGGGTGCGCGCCGGGAACGACGCAGTCGGGGTCGGGGCAGGCACAGCGCGAGCCGTCCGAGGCGGACCGGCCGACGCCGGGCAGGACGGGCCACTGCCGGACGGTGGCGCAGGTGAGCGCCGCGTCGAGGAGGGCCGGCGGGGCGTCGACCCGCCCAGGGGCGGGGCGCAGGGATCGAAAGCGGTCGCGGAGCCGCTGGAGACGCCTTCCGAGGATCTCGCGCATGAGCGCTCGTTCCTTTCCGTTGAACGCCGAGGGCCACATCACACCACGTAACCGGTGTCTCACCACACGTACACGTTTCGCGTCACTGTCCACCAGAAGCAGGTTCACACGGTTCGTGCAGTCGTCTTACGGGTCCATCAAACGTCCGGCGGGCATGGAGCGCGACCCGCGCCGGTACCGAGACCGGCTGCCGCCGATAAGGACGGCGACCCGCGCCGGGCGGTTCCAACTGGCCCCGGGCGCTACCGGTTACGTACCCGAACCCCCTGTCGGGTCCGTCCAGTCGATCGTAAAAACCGCTTGCTTCCAGCTTTTTCCGGCCAAGTTCTAGCCTTGGCCGGACCGTGAGTTGCCACCTCACGGACACCAGGATTCCCACCTGGGCAATGCTGGACATGGATCCGTGTGTGCGTGTAGATGTGGATTCCTTGATGGCGACGCAGCACGATCTGGGGGTTTGCGATGCTATATGGCGAATCGCACCAGGTGGAAAGGCGGACGCCATGAGCGCCCCGCATCTGCCGAAAGTGGCTGGAATCGATCCAGCAGTTACCGCGTCACCGCACACTGCGGCGCCCACACCCGCGCGGACCACCCCCGCCCAGGCCACCCCGGCCACCCCGGCCCCTCCGGCCGGCCCGGGCAGCCTCATCCAGGACCGGCTCGCAGGCATGGTCTCGGACCTCACCACCCTCCACGAGCTCACCGAGCGCCTCGCCCGCACCAGCGGCCTCGACGCCTCGCTCCACGAGTTCCTGCGCGCCGGAGCCTCCCTCGTGGGCGCCCGCCGCGGACTGGTCGTCCTGGAGCCCTCCGACGGACTCGGCCCGACCACCACGATCGGCCTCGGCCTCGGCCACGCGGACCTCGGCCACATCGAGACCGTGCCGCGCAGCGCGACCTCGTACGGACGCATCCTCGACGGCCTGCCCGACGCGCACGGCGGCTCCGAGGTGCTCCCGGAACCGGACGCACCCGCCGGCACCGGCGGTTTCGCCGCCCCCGTCGACCCCCGCCACCGCGAGGTCGCCGCCCGCCTCGGCTACGCCGCCAGCTACGCGCTGCCGCTGACCGCAGAGGCCACCGGCCGGCTCGGCGCCGCCGTGTGGCTCTACGACGAGCAGGCCGAACCGAACGACCGCCAGCGCGACCTGGTCGGGCTCTACGTGCGGCACGCCGCGGAGCACCTGGCCAGGATGCTCGAGGTCGAGCGCTCCCGCTCCCGGCTGGCCACCATCGCCGAGGAGCTGCTGCCCAGCCGGCTGCCCCGAATCCCCGGGGTCCAGATCGCGGCCCGCCACCACACGGGGCCGCGCGGCGGAGGCGACTGGTACGACGCCCTGCCGCTGCCCGAGGGCGCCCTGGGACTGGCCGTCGGCTCCGTCACCGGCTCCGGGCCGAGCGCCGTCGCCGCCATGGGCCGGCTGCGCGCCTCGCTGCGGGCGTACGCCGTCATGGAAGGCGAGGATCCGGTCGCGGTCCTGTCCGACCTGGAACTGCTGCTGCGGCTGACCGAGCCCGCACGCTCCGCCACCGCGCTCTTCGCGTACTGCGAGCCCGCGGGGGGTCCCGGCGGCGAAGGACAGCGGACCAAGATCATCCTGGCCGGCGCCGGGCACACGCCGCCGCTCCTCATCGGCGAGCGCCGCACCGAGTACGTGGAGACCACGCTCTCCGCACCGCTGGGGATGCTGTCCTGCTGGGAGGCACCGAGCGTGGACATCGAGCCGGCCGCCGGAGAAACGGTGCTGCTGTACACGGACGGGCTGCTGCGCCGCACCGGAGACCCGATGGACCGGGCCTACGCGCGGCTGCACGCGGCCGCCGCGGGGGTTCCCCGGAGCGCCCGGGAGGATCCGGGAGCGATCTGCGACCACATCCTGCGGACCGTACTGCCCGAAGGGGAGCCGGAGGACGCGCCCGAAGACGTCGTCCTGCTCGCCGCCCGGTTCGAGTGATTCAGCGCGTGATGTAGCGGTTGCCCCTGTTGTGACTATTGCGGCCATTTTGGCTGTTTGTGCTATATGGCACACGGCCTTCGGGGGCCGCCCGCTCACACATACGATGGACGAGGTCCACACCCAGGTCCGTGTCTGTCGTAGCTGAGGAGAAGACGTGGCTGACGAGCTCACCCCGGAGACCCCGGAAGAAGAGCAGCCCAAGAAGACGCACAAGCAGCGCAAGAACGGTCTGTACCCGGGCGTCAGCGACGAACTTGCCGAGAGCATGCGCACCGGCTGGGCCGACACCGAGCTGCACGGGCTGGAGCCCATCGCGCAGGCCGCACACACCGCCGCCCGCCGCGCCGCGCTGTCCGCCCGCTTCCCCGGCGATCGCCTCGTCGTCCCCGCGGGCCGCCTGAAGACCCGCTCGAACGACACCGAGTACCCCTTCCGCGCCTCGACCGAGTACGCGTACCTCACCGGCGACCAGACCGAGAACGGCGTCCTGGTCCTGGAGCCCACTGGGGAGACCGGGCACACCGCCACGATCTACCTGCTGCCGCGCTCCAACCGCGAGAACGGCGAGTTCTGGCTCTCCGGCCAGGGCGAGCTGTGGGTCGGCCGCCGCCACTCGCTCACCGAGGCCGAGCAGCTCCTGGGCATCCCGGCAAAGGACGTCCGCGAGCTCGCCGAAGCGCTCACCGAGGCCGAGGGCCCGGTTCGGGCCGTCCGCGGCCACGACTCCGTCATCGAGTCCGCCCTCACCGACAAGGTGACCAAGGAGCGCGACGAGGAGCTGCGCGTCTACCTCTCCGAGGCCCGCGCCGTGAAGGACGAGTTCGAGATCGGCGAACTGCAGAAGGCCGTCGACTCCACCGTCCGCGGCTTCGAGGACGTCGTGAAGGTCCTCGACAAGGCGGAGGCCACCTCCGAGCGCTACATCGAGGGCACCTTCTTCCTGCGCGCCCGCGTCGAGGGCAATGACGTCGGCTACGGCTCCATCTGCGCCGCCGGCCCGCACGCCTGCACCCTGCACTGGGTCCGAAACGACGGCGACGTCCGTTCCGGCGACCTGCTGCTGCTCGACGCCGGCGTCGAGACCCACTCCCTCTACACGGCCGACGTCACGCGCACGCTGCCGATCAACGGCACGTACACGGACATCCAGCGCAAGATCTACGACGCGGTCTACGAGTCCCAGGAAGCCGGCATCGCCGCCGTCAAGCCGGGTGCGAAGTTCCGCGACTTCCACGACGCCTCCCAGCACGTACTGGCCGAGAAGCTCGTCGAGTGGGGCCTGCTGGAGGGCCCGGTCGAGCGCGTCCTGGAGCTCGGCCTGCAGCGCCGCTGGACCCTCCACGGCACCGGCCACATGCTCGGCATGGACGTCCACGACTGCGCGGCCGCGCGCACCGAGGCGTACGTCGACGGCACGCTGGAGCCGGGCATGTGCCTGACCGTCGAGCCCGGTCTGTACTTCCAGGCCGACGACCTGAGCGTGCCCGAGGAGTACCGCGGCATCGGCGTCCGGATCGAGGACGACATCCTCGTCACCGAGGACGGCAACCGGAACCTGTCGGCCGGACTGCCCCGCACGTCGGTCGAGGTCGAGTCCTGGATGGCGCGCCTCAAGGGCTGACGCTCAGGAGCCGACGCACTCCGCCGGTGGGCGGGATCCCGTACGGGGTCCCGCCCACCGGCGCGTCGTACCCCGTCCGGGATCAGGAAACCTTGAGCAGCGCGTCGTCCCGCCACTTCAGCATCTTGTCGAAGCTGACGACCGCCCCGCGGCCCGGCCGGTTGCGGAAGCGGACGTGATCCGCGAGCTCCGCGATCAAGTGCAGTCCCCGGCCGTTCTCGGCCAGGGACGGTCTGCGACGGGCCACCGTCGCGGCAGGGAAACCCGGCCCCGAATCGCTCACCTCGATGCGACAGCGGTCCCCGTCCAGATAGGCCGTGACGTGGTACGCCTCGGTCTCGTGCGGGAGGTCGCCGTGCCCTCCGTGCTCCACCGCGTTCGCACACGCCTCGCTCAGGGCCACCGAGAGGTCGAAGGAGATGTCCGGGTCCACCCCCGCGGTCTCCATCGTCCCGAGCAGCAGTCGCCTGGCGAGCGGCACGCTCGCGGCTTCGCGCCTCAAGTGGAGAGACCACCAGATGCTCATACTGTTACCTATTGCCGCCCACGGGGGGTCATAAGCGCTTCGAGGGCGACCGAGCGCGCAATGCCCCCGTTCGGCCGATGGCGGCGCTCCCGGACAGCGGTGTATGCGGGCGGCCGGACCCCGGCACCGGTGCCCGTCTCAAGCCATCCCCAGAGCGGACTCAAGGGACCTTCCGGACCTGCCGTATGGAGGGCCTAAGCGCAGTGCGATGATGGCCCGGCCATGACTGCCCCCCACGCGACGCACGCCGGAGCCTCCCTCCGGATGATCCGGGCCGCGGTGTTCACCGCGGTCTGTGTCGTGCTGTCCGGGGCCGGGCACGCCCTGGCGTCCTGCGCCACCGTGCCCTGGTGGTCGCTGTGCGCCGGCTTCGTCGCGGTCTTCGCCGTCGCGGCCCCGCTCGCGGGACGCCGGCGCGCACTGCCCGGCATCGCCGCCGGGCTCGCCGCCGGACAACTCGCCCTGCACACGCTGTTCGGCCTCGGCCAGCACAGCGCCGCGGCCGGGCAGGTACCGGCCGGCAACGCCGCACCCGACGACGGCTCGCTCGCGGCGCTCGCCGCCCGACTGGTGTGCGGGGGCAACTCCGTACCGCTCAGCCCCGCCGACGCCCGGCAGATCCTGGAGAGCGCCGGGCTGGACCCGGCCGCGCTCGCCGCCCAGGCCGGACAGGCCGGAGACCTCGCCGCGCAGGGCCACGGAGCGCACGCGCACCTGGCCCAAGCCGCCACCGGCGCCCCCGCGACCGGCCTGTTCAGTCCGGCCATGCTCATCGGCCACCTGCTGGCCGCGCTCGCCGCCGGGTGGCTGCTCGGGCGCGGCGACGCCGCACTGTTCCGACTCCTCGAACTGTCCCGGCTCTCGGCCGACGCCGGCCCGGTACGCCCGGTACGCCCGCTGCGCGCCGCGCTGGCCCTCGTACGGGCCCTCGGCGCCGGACTTCCGGATGCGCCCGCCCTTGCCCGGCAGACCCTGCGGACCGAAGCCGACCCCGCCGCCACCGGCCGCGAGGCGCTCCAGCACACGGTGATCAGGCGCGGGCCGCCCACGGCGCTCGCCCTCGCAGCCTGACGCGGCACCCTCCTCCCCGGGACACACCACGGGAGCACCGGTGCCGCGAACTCCGCGCGCGCCCGTGCGCGGAGCCACCGTCACCACTGCTTCCGTGGAGTGTTTCCGCCATGAAGACCTCTCGCGTCTCCTTCGCCGCCGCGCTCGCCGCCGGTACCGTCCTCCTCCTGTCCGGTCCCGCCTCCGCCCACGTCGGCGTGCAACCCGTCGGGGAAGCTGCCAAGGGCGGCTATGCGACTCTCAACTTCAAGGTCCCCAACGAACGCGACAACGCTGCGACCACCCAGCTCGAGGTCAACTTCCCGGTCGACCAGCCGCTCACGTCCGTCATGCCGCAGGACATCCCCGGCTGGACGTCCACCGTCGAGAAGACCAAGCTCGACAAGCCGCTCACCGTCCACGGCAAGCAGATCAACGAGGTCGTCACCAAGGTCACCTGGACCGGCGGCAAGATCGAGTCCGGCAAGTTCCAGCAGTTCCCGGTCTCCGTCGGCAAGCTCCCCGAGAACGCGGACCAGATGGTCTTCAAGTCCATCCAGACCTACGACAACGGCGAGGTCGTCCGCTGGATCGAGGAAGCCAAGGAAGGCGCCGCGGAACCGCAGAACCCGGCGCCCGTCCTGAAGCTGACCGCCGCCAAGGGCGCCGACCACCACGGTGACGACAAGAACTCCAAGGACGCGAAGACCGCCAAGGACGCGGCGCAGAACCACGACAAGGCCGACGCCAAGCACGGCGCCGACAACACGGCGCGCGCCCTCGGCATCGCCGGCATCGTCATCGGGCTCGGTGGTGTCGCCTTCGGTATCGCCTCCCGCCGCCGCTCCGCCTGACCCATCCGAACCATCCCCGATCACAGGGACACCTCTTCATGCGCACCACACGTGTGACGGTCGCCGCCCTCCTCGCGGCGGCCGCACTCACCCTCACCGCCTGCGGCGACCCGGCCAAGCCCGGCACGGTCACCCAAATC
Source organism: Streptomyces sp. NBC_01351 (assembly GCF_036237315.1). Classification (GTDB taxonomy): domain Bacteria; phylum Actinomycetota; class Actinomycetes; order Streptomycetales; family Streptomycetaceae; genus Streptomyces. The sequence goes on from NZ_CP108356.1 coordinate 4,086,144, forward strand.
TCCGGCGGCCAGAGCAACGCGAAGGCCGCGACCGTCCTGGACCGCCCCTTCACCAAGCCGGAGCTCGTCCTCACGGACACCACCGGCAAGCCGTGGAACCTGCGCGAGCAGACCAAGGGCAAGCCGACGCTCATCTACTTCGGCTACACCAACTGCCCCGACGTGTGCCCGCTGACGATGAGCAACATCGCCGTCGCCAAGAAGGCGCTCCCCAAGGCCGACCAGGCTGATCTCCAGGTCGTCTTCGTCACCACCGACCCCGAACGGGACACTCCCGAATCCCTCGGCTCGTGGCTCAAGGCCCAGGACCCCGCGTTCGTCGGGCTCACCGGGGACTTCACCACCATCCAGGCCGCCGCGCGCTCGCTCGGCATCGGCATCGAGGCCGCCAAGAAGGACACCAACGGCAAGGTCGTCTCCATGCACGGCGCCCAGGTCATCGCGTTCTCGCCCAAGACCGACGAGGGCTACGTCCTCTACGGCGAGGGCACCACCGTCGACGACTACACCAAGGACCTGCCGAAGATCATCAAGGGAGAGAACCCGTGACCGCCCGCACCACCGGCACCCTCGCCGCCGCCCTCTCCCTGACGGCAGCACTCGCCATATCCGGCTGCTCCTCGGACTCCGGCGACTCCGGCAACGGCAAGCCGAAGATGACGGTCAGCGGCGCCTACATGCCGCAGCCCGTCAACGACAAGATGGCCGGCGCCTTCATGGTCATCAAGAACGACTCCAAGACCGCCGACAAGCTCACCGGCGTCACCTCCGCGCTCTCCGACGATCTCCAGATCCACGAGACCAAGGACCAGAAGATGCAGCAGGTCCCCTCCATGGACGTGCCTGCCAACGGTGAACTCAAGCTGGAACGCGGCGGCAACCACGTCATGTTCATGGGCCTCAAGAGCACCCCGAAGGTCGGCGACAAGGTCACGGTCGAGCTGCGCTTCGAGAAGGCCGACCCGGTCAAGGTCGAGCTGGACGTGAAGGAACGGACCTACAACGCCCAGAACAGCAACGGTCACTGACGGACCCGCACCGAGGGACTGACACGCCATGACGACCACCGCCCCCGCCCCCTCCGCGGCCCGCGTCCGCGCCACGGCACTGCTGCCGCGGCTCGCGCTGGTCCTCGCAGCCATGCTGGCAATCCTGTTCACCGCGGCCGCCCCGGCCACGGCACACGCAGCACTCACCGCGAGCGACCCCAAGGACGGGGCGGTGGTCGCCACGGCCCCCGCCCAGGTCACGCTCTCCTTCTCGGAGCAGGTCGCCATGGGCGACGACTCCATCCGGGTCCTGGACCCCCAGGGCAAGCGCGTGGACACCGGCGAACTGCACGACCTGTGCAGCGCGAACACCATCCGCTACGGCACCGCGCTGCGCGCCGGTCTACCCAACGGCACGTACACCGTGGCCTGGCAGGCCGTCTCCGCCGACAGCCATCCCATCGCCGGCGCCTTCACCTTCTCCATCGGTGCCCCCTCCGCCACCACCGTTTCCCTTCCCGCCCAACAGGTGGGCGGCGGCCCGGTGGGCATCGCCTACGGCATCGCCCGCTACGCCGCCTACGCGGGCTTCGCCGTCCTCGTCGGCGCCGCCGCCTTCATCCTGCTGTGCTGGCGCCGCGGCGCCGCGCAGCGGCCGCTCCAGAAGCTCATCGTGCGCGCCTGGGTCACCCTGACCACCGCCACCCTCGTGATGCTGGTGCTCCGCGCCCCCTACACCGGGTCCGGGAAGTTCGGCGATGCCTTCGACCTCGACGGGCTGCGTGCCGTCCTGGCGACCAAGACCGGCGCCTCGCTCGTCTCCCGCCTGCTCCTGCTGGGGGCCGCCGCCCTGTTCATCGCGGTCCTCCTCGGTGTCTACGCACGTCGCCAGCAGGGCTCCGAAAGCACCGAGGAGGGCTTGGAGAGCGGCTCGGAGCAGGGCTCTGCGGACGGCCCGGAGGAGGGCTCGGAGGACACCGGGGACGCCCGGGACGCCGACGACCTCACCTTCGGACTGGCCATCGGCGGCGCGGTCGTCTCCGCCGGCATCGCCGCCACCTGGGCCCTCTCCGAACATGCCTCCACCGGTATCCAGCCCGGCATCGCCATGCCCGCCGACATCCTCCACCTGCTGGCCGTGGCCACCTGGCTCGGCGGTCTCGCGGCCCTGCTCGTCGCCCTCCACAAGGTCCCCGGGATCGAGCGCGCCGCCGTCCAGCGCTTCTCCAAGGTCGCCTTCGTCAGCGTCCTGGTCCTCGCCGTCACCGGCGTGTACCAGTCCTGGCGCCAGATCGGCAGCTGGTCCGCGCTCACCGGGACCGACTACGGACGACTGCTGCTCGTGAAGGTCGGCCTGGTCGCCGTCCTCGTCGCCCTCGCCTACCTGTCCCGCAGGTGGACCGGCCGGCTCGCCGACACCCAGCCGACCGAGGTGGGGGCACCCGGCGATGTTTCACGTGAAACAGCCACCGATGTTTCGCCCCCAGCCACCGCTGGGGGTACCCCCAGTGAAACCGAGTCCGTCACCGTCCCGGCCGACCCCAAGCGAGCCGCCCAGCTGGCCCGCCAGCACGCCGCCCGAGAGAGCGCGCGCGAGAAGCAGGTCCGCGACGCGGACCCGGACCGTACCGGTCTGCGCCGCTCCGTCCTCGCCGAGGCCGCTGTCGCCGTGATCCTGCTCGCCGTCACCACGGTCCTCACCAGCACCGAGCCCGGGCGCACCGTCGAGCAGGAGACGAGCCGCGGTTCCGCCGCCCCCGCCGTGCCCGACCGCGCGGTCAAGGTCACCTTGCCCTTCGACACCAGCGGCCCGAACGGCAAGGGGGCGGTCCGGCTGGAGCTCGACCCCGGCCGGGTCGGCGCCAACACCTTGCACCTGTGGGCCGAATCCGGAGACGGCAAGCCCCTCGACCTCCCCGAGATCAAGGTCGCCTTCACCCTCTCCGCCAAGGACATCGGGCCCCTGCCGCTCGTCCCCGAACGCGCCGGCCCCGGACACTGGACCGCGTCCGGTGTCCAGCTGCCGCTCGCCGGGGAATGGCGCATCGACGTGACCGTACGCACCTCCGACATCGACCAGACGACCGTCCAGAAGAACGTGAAGATCGGCTGAACAGCGTGACCGACAGCAACCCCGACATCGAGATCTCCCGGCGCCGGCTGCTGGGCACCGTCGGCGCCGCAGGCGCCGCGGGGCTCGCGCTCGGCGCCGCCGGCGGCGCAGCCGCCCACTCCGCGTTCGCCGACCCCGGGAGGGGCTCCGCCTCCGGCGGCGCCGGAAGCCTGTCCTCCCTCGGCGCCACCCGGGTCGCCTTCGACGGGGACCACCAGGCCGGCATCACCACCCCCCTCCAGGCCAAGGGCCACGTCCTCGCCTTCGACCTCGTCGCCGGAGCCGGCCGTACCGAGGCGGCCGCGCTGTTGCGGCGCTGGTCCGACACCGCACGGCGGCTGATGGCGGGCGAGACCGCCACGACCGCCGACAGCGGCATCGCCCTCGACGCCGGGCCGTCCTCCCTCACCGTCACCTTCGGCTTCGGCCACTCCTTCTTCGACCGCACCGGTCTCACAGCCCGCCGCCCCGCCGCTCTCGACCCGCTGCCGGACTTCTCCTCCGACCGGCTCGACGCCCAGCGCAGCAACGGCGACCTGTGGATCCAGATCGGCGCGAACGACGGACTCGTCGCCTTCCACGCCCTGCGTGCCCTGCAGAAGGACGCGGGGGACGCCGCCCGGGTCCGCTGGCAGATGAACGGCTTCAACCGGTCCCCCGGTGCGACCGGCACCCCGATGACCGCCCGCAACCTGATGGGCCAGATCGACGGCACCGGGAACCCGAAGCCCGCGCAGCCCGACTTCGACAAGCGGATCTTCGTCCCCGATGCGGGCCCCGGTCCTGCCGAACACGCGTGGATGGCCGGGGGCTCGTACGCCGTCGTGCGACGCATCCGCATGCTCCTGGACGACTGGGACAAGCAGTCGCTCGCACAGCAGGAGCAGGTCATCGGCCGTACCAAGGCCACCGGCGCCCCGCTGACCGGCGGCACCGAGACCACCCCGATGGCACTGGACAAGTTCGGGGCCGACGGCAAGCCCGTCATCCCGTCCAATGCCCACGCCCGGATCTCCGCCCCGGCGCAGAACGGCGGGGCCGCCATGCTGCGGCGTCCCTTCTCCTTCCACGACGGGATCGCCGCCGACGGCACTCCCGACGCGGGGCTCCTCTTCATCTGCTGGCAGGCCGATCCGCTGCGCGGCTTCGTACCCGTCCAGCGCAAGCTCGACCGCGGCGACGCCCTGTCGGACTTCATCCGGCACGAGTCCAGCGGCCTGTACGCCGTCCCGCCCGGCCCGCGCGCCGGGGAGTACGTGGGACAGCGGCTGCTCGAAGGGTGAACGGCACCCCGGCGGCGGACACCCCGGCATTAGGCTGACCGCATGTCGGCCACCCGCTTCACGTATCTCGGTCCCGAGGGCACCTTCACCGAAGCCGCCCTGCGCACGCTCCCGGAAGCCGCCACCCGGGAGCTCGTCCCGATGGTGTCCGTCCCGGCGGCCCTGGACGCCGTGCGCAACGGCGAGGCCGCTGCCGCCCTCGTCCCGATCGAGAACTCGGTCGAGGGCGGGGTCACCGCCACCCTCGACGAGCTCGCCTCCGGCGAACCTCTGATGATCTACCGCGAAGTGCTGCTGCCCATCGCGTTCGCGCTGCTCGTGCGGCCCGGGACGGCGCTGTCCGACGTCAAGACCGTCACCGGACACCCGGTGGCCCAGCCGCAGGTGCGCAACTGGCTGCGGGCGAACCTGCCGGACGCGGCGTGGGAGTCGGCCGCCTCCAACGCCGACGGCGCCCGGCTGGTGCAGGAAGGGCGCTTCGACGCCGCTTTCGCCGGCGAGTTCGCCGCCGCCACCTACGGCCTCGTACCGCTGGTCACCGAGATCCACGACGCCGAGAACGCCGAGACCCGGTTCGTGCTCGTCGGGCGCCCCGCCCGGCCGGCCGCCCCGACGGGCGCGGACAAGACCTCCGTCGTGCTGTGGCTCGGCGACGACCACCCCGGCGCGCTGCTGGAGCTGCTCCAGGAGTTCGCCGTACGAGGGGTCAACCTCATGCTGATCCAGTCCCGGCCGACCGGTGAGGGCATCGGCAACTACTGCTTCGCCGTCGACGCCGAGGGCCACATCTCCGACCGCAGGGTGAGCGAAGCCCTCATGGGGCTCAAGCGGACCTGCCCCCAGGTCCGCTTCCTCGGTTCCTACCCGAGGGCAGGCGTCACTCCGGGTGACGTCCGCACGCCCCGGCCGGGCACCTCCGACGGTGACTTCACGGCCGCCTCCGACTGGCTGACTCGCTGCCTCGACGGCCGGGCTTAAGACCCCCGTCCACTGTCCACAGAGTTATCCACAGGCCACCAAGCCAGCCTGGGGACAAGTCGACAGAACGGTACGACAAGGTCGACATATCGGTCGCAGGACTCAGGTTTCGCGCTGGAGAGCGGAAGGTGAACGGCGTCACCCGCGTATCACCGATCAACTCTTTGGGGCGAGTCATTCCCACCCGAATGAGTGTGTGAGGGTGGTTTGAACCCTGATTCGCCTCCGCCTTCCACCGGTCGGGAATGATCTATTCCCGTGTCCACAGATGCGGCGCACAGCCTGTGGATAAGATCGGGGCGCTGCGAATTCCTGTGGACAAGGAACGGCCTCCGGCCCTGATCAGGGCCCGGCGCCCCGCCGACCTTGTGTCCCTTTCCGGGGAATGGGGCGCTTTTATCGACCAGGCAGGAAGGGTCACTTCCGGCCGACCGCCAAGACTTATCCATTCGCCGCAATTGGGACAAAGCGACACGCAGCGTGATATCGGTGTGATCCCAGGAACGCCAGCCCGGTAGCCTGGAGGGGTGATTGACCTCCGGCTGCTCCGTGAAGACCCTGACCGTGTCCGCGCCTCGCAGCGCGCTCGTGGAGAGGACGTCGAGCTCGTCGACGCACTGCTCTCCGCCGACGAGCGCCGCAGGTCCTCAGGCATGCGCTTCGACGAACTGCGCAATGAGCAGAGGTCGCTCGGCAAGCTCATCCCCAAGGCCTCCCCCGAGGAGCGGGCAGAGCTGCTGAAGAAGGCCGAGCGGCTCAAGCAGGACGTCAAGGCCGCCGAGGCCGAGCAGAACGAGGCCGACGAGGCCGCGAAGCAGCTGCTCCTCAAGCTCGGCAACATCGTCCACGAGGACGTCCCCGTCGGCGGCGAAGAGGACTTCACCGTCCTGGAGACGCACGGCACCATCCGCGACTTCGCCGCCGAGGGCTTCGAGCCCAAGGACCACCTGGAGCTCGGCGAGTCGCTGGGCGCCATCGACGTGGAGCGCGGCGCCAAGGTGTCGGGCTCGCGCTTCTACTACCTGACCGGCGTGGGCGCCCTGCTGGAGCTCGCCCTGGTCAACGCGGCGATCGCGCAGGCGACCGAGGCCGGCTTCATCCCGATGCTCACCCCGGCGCTGGTCCGCCCGCGCGCCATGGAGGGCACCGGCTTCCTCGGCCAGGCCGCGGAGAACGTCTACCACCTGGAGAAGGACGACTTCTACCTGGTCGGCACCTCCGAGGTCCCGCTCGCCGCGTACCACATGGACGAGATCATCGACGCCGACAAGCTGCCGCTGCGGTACGCCGGCTTCTCGCCGTGCTTCCGCCGCGAGGCCGGTACGTACGGCAAGGACACCCGCGGGATCTTCCGCGTCCACCAGTTCGACAAGGTCGAGATGTTCTCGTACGTCGCGCCGGACGAGGCCGAGGCCGAGCACCAGCGGCTCCTGGAGTGGGAGAAGCAGTGGCTGACCAGCCTGGAGCTGCCGTTCCAGGTGATCGACGTCGCCACCGGTGACCTCGGTTCCTCCGCCTCGCGCAAGTTCGACTGCGAGGCGTGGATCCCGACGCAGGGCAAGTACCGCGAGCTGACGTCCGCCTCGAACTGCGACGGATTCCAGGCCCGCCGCCTGTCGATCCGCTACCGCGACGGCAAGAAGACCCAGCCGCTGTCCACGCTGAACGGCACGCTGTGCGCCGTACCGCGCACGATCGTCGCGATCCTGGAGAACCACCAGCAGGCCGACGGTTCGGTCCGGGTGCCCCCCGTGCTGCGTCCGTACCTCGGCGGTCGCGAGGTCCTGGAGCCGATCACCAAGTGAGCCCGGCCACGTTCCCGTACAAGCTCGTCGCGACCGATCTCGACGGCACGCTGCTGCGTGGCGACGACACCGTCTCGGAACGCACCCGTGAAGCGCTCGTCGCGGCCACCGCGGCGGGCGCGGCGCACATCATCGTCACCGGCCGGGCCGTGCCCTGGACCCGGCACGTACTGGACGATCTCGGCTACAAGGGGATCGCCGTGTGCGGGCAGGGCGCCCAGGTCTACGACGCGGGTGCGCACCGGCTGCTGACCTCGGTGACGCTGGACCGGCAGCTGGCCGCTCTGGCGCTGTCGAAGCTCGAAGCCGAGGTCGGTCCGCTGGCCCTGGCGGCGAGCCGGGACGGGGTCGACGGCGAGGTGCTGTTCGGGCCCGGCTACCAGGTGCAGGAGGGCCTTCCGGCCATATACCTGGAGGACACCGCAGCCGTGTGGACGGCTCCGCTGAACAAGCTGTACATCCAGCACCCCGGGCTGGACGAGGACGCGCTCGTCAAGGTGGCCCGGCAGACCGTGGGCAGCCTGGTCGACATCGTCATGGCGGGTCCGGGCATCGTGGAGATCCTGCCGCTGGGGCTGACCAAGGCCACCGGGCTGTCGCTGGCCGCCCGTCGGCTGGGAGTGAAGGCGGCGGACACCATCGCATTCGGTGACATGCCCAACGACATCCCCATGTTCGGCTGGGCCGCGCACGGGGTGGCGATGGCCAATGCCCACGCGGAGCTCAAGGCCGTGGCCGACGAGGTGACGACCTCCAACGAGGAGGACGGCATCGCGGTGGTGCTGGAGCGTCTGCTGGGCGCCGCGTAACGGGCAAGACGTACGAGAGGTCCGGGGCAGCCCGCGCCAGATGGCGCGCTCGAAGTGGCTGCCCCGGACCTTTTGTTGCTCCCCGCACTGCTCACTCTGCCTCCGGCGCACTCCCCGTACCAGCGAATTTCTCCGCGTCAGCCGTGGAGCCTGCGGCGGCGCCAGTACGCGACGGTCACGACCCCGAGGAGCGGGCCCCAGAGCACCAGCGGGGCGTAGCAGAGGGTCATCAGCCACCAGCCGGCCCCGGTGGGTGCTCCCGGCATCGCCATGTTGGAGGACCAGGCGAAGGCACCGGGGACCGTCACCAGGGTCACTGCGATCGCCCCCAGGGCTGCGGGGACGACGGCCGCGAGGGGCGGGATCCGGCGGCCGCCCAGCCGGGGGATCCAGCTCGGCACCACCTCGCCCCAGCGCTGTACGAGGCCGAGAGTGAGCAGGCCGAGGCCTTCGGCGAGGGCGCTGAGGGCCAGCAGGTAGAAGGACCACACGCCCGGGAAGAGCTCCGCCTCCAGGCCGCTGCCGGCTCCCCAGCCGACGGGTATGCCGACCGCGATGGCGACCCTCCACAGGCCACTGGGGACGAGGGTGAACGCGGCCGCGTGGGCGGCCCAGCGGATCGGGCGGCTGACGGCGGGGTCGGTGGCAACGGCCGGAGCGGCGGGAGCGGCGGGAGCGGCGGTGAGCGTCGTCATGGTCCAAGTCCTTTTCGGAAGGCGTGGGGTGATGCCTCAAAGCCTGGTCCCGCGGGCGCCGCGGAACCATCCGCCGATCAGCAGGTCGGAAGGGCCGCGGGGCAGTGGGACTCTGCCGAACGGCAGATGCCCGGGGCGAGCGGGCCTCGTAGGGTCGTGGCGTGACCTTGAAGCCGAGTGCGCTGTACGCCCCCGCCCTGACCGCGGCAGCCCTGCTGTCCCTGCTCGGTTCGGCCGTGCGCGTGCCCGACACCTGGACGTTGGCGGGGATGGCGGTGCTGCTGCCCCTGCTTGCACTGGTGGCCCGCTGGTCCCCGGTACGGTCCGGGCGCCTCGCGGGCACACTGGGCGTGACCGCGGTGACGCTGTGGCCGGTGCCACTGATCTGGGCGGACGGATCGTGGCTGGAGATCGTCGGGGCGGCGGCCTTCTGGGCGTTGCCGGCCCTCGGTGCGGTGACCGCCGGCGGCTACCTGCGCCGCCAGGCGGGCCGGTTGGAGCAGGCCGTGCGGAACGCGCGGCGCGACCAGCAGCTGGAACTGGCCCGGGATCTGCACGACTTCGTGGCGCACGACGTGAGCGCCATCGTGGTGCGGGCCCAGGCGGCCCGGTTCGTGGCCGCGCAGGATCCCGGACAGGCTGTCCTCGCCCTGGAGCGGATCGAGGCGGCGGGGCTGAGTGCACTGGCGTCGATGGACCGTACGGTGCACGCACTGCAGGAGGCCGCGGGCGGGCCGCTGGCTCCGGTGCCCGGTCTGGCGGAACTCCCGGGGCTGGTGGATCGGTTCGAGGGCGGAGCCCTGGACGTGGACCCTGCGGTGGTGGGGGAGCTGTCGCGGGAGGCGGACACGACCGCGTACCGGGTGGCCGTGGAGGCGTTGACGAACGTACGCAGGCACGGGCCCGGGGCCGCCGTGGTGCGGGTCTCCGTACGGCGGGCAGGAGCGGGCATAGAGGTCAGCGTGGCCAACTCCGCGCCGGGGCGGGGAGTTGGCCAGGGGCTGCGGGGGCTGGGGCGCAGGCGCCGGGGCGGGACGGGGCTGGCGGGTCTGCGGGGGCGGGTGGAGGCGGCGGGCGGGACGTTGCGGGCCGGGGCGAGCGCGGACGGCGGGTGGCTGGTTTCGGCGGTGTTCCCGGCGGCGCCCCCGTCTCAGGGGTGATCATGGCGGCGTGACCACACGCATCCTGATAGCCGATGACCAAGAGGACATCCGTAGCGGTTTCCGGCTGATCCTCGGTTCGCAGCCGGACATGACCGTGGTGGGCGAGGCGGCGGACGGGGAGAGCGCCGTGGCGCTGGCCCGGGAGCTGCGGCCGGACGTGGTGCTGGCGGACATCCGGATGCCGCGCCTCGACGGTCTGGAGGTGACCCGGCTGCTGGCGTCGCAGACGCGGGTGCTGGTCGTGACCACCTTCGACCTGGACGAGTACGTGCACACGGCGCTGCGCAACGGTGCCTGCGGTTTCCTGCTGAAGCGGTCCGGGCCGGCGCTGCTGATCGAGGGCGTGCGGGCGGCGATGGCCGGGGACACGCTGATCAGTCCGCAGATCACGGTGCGGCTGCTGAGCAGGCTGACGCAGGCGGGTCCCGTCGCACGGCCCTCCGCGCACCCGCTGACTGCCCGGGAGGTGGAGATCGTACGGCTGGTGGCACGGGGGCTGACCAACTCGGAGATCGGCGAGGAGCTGTTCATCAGCGCGGGGACGGCGAAGACCCACATCGCGAATGTCCAGGCGAAGCTGGGGGCACGGAACCGGGTGGGGATCGCCGCGTGGGCGTGGGAGCACGGTGTGGCCAAGGCGGAGGACCGCTAACGTTGTTTCACGTGAAACAACGTTGGTGTTTCACAGGGGGCACCTCCCAGCGGTAGCCGGGGGAGAAACAACGTGCCGGGTGAGCGGCCAGGCGAGCAGGCCGACCGTGAGCGAGATGGCATGGCCGAGGTCGGTGAAGGTGCCGCCGGTGGCGAGCGGGATACCGAAGAAGGCGACCGCGCCCGCGAGGTAGAACCACCGCCAGGGGGTGGGGAGCCGGTAGGTGAGGACTCCGACCGCGGCCGCGAGTCCGTAGCTGACGCCGATGTCGACGACATGGGTCATGCTGCGCGGGACTTCGTGGGCCTGGATGGCCGTCAGCAGGACCTTCTGGCTGACGAGGGTGGCGACGATGTGGGCGGTCGCGACGATCGCGAGCCAGCGCAGGGTGCCGAGCCAGCGTTCGACGGGGGCGTGGAAGACCTCGAAGAGCACGGCGTAGAGGGCGAGCGAGGCCGGGTTCTCGATCCAGAAGGCGCTGCTGAGGAGCGCCCGGACGGGGTATTTGACGAGCTGGTGGATGTTGCTGCTGTTGCGGTGCATCAGGACGCGCTCGACCTGGTCGGGCGCGATCACGACGACGATGCTGGTGACGGCGATGATCAGCAGCCAGATGTGCGTTCCGGGCGAGGAACGTATCCAGGACCGGATGGGCCTGGACGGCTCCGGCTCCCTGTGCTCGATCATGAACCGATCATGACCGGTAAAGCCGTGCCCCGCCTGGCCGAGTGGGCCGGGCGGGGCACGGTATGCGGAGCGGTCCCGCGGGCCTACTCCTCGCCCGCGAGGGTGAGGCTGCGGAGCTTCTGGCCCGCGTAGAAGGTGGCGCCCACGGTGACCACGGCGAGCAGGACGGCCGCGGTGGGCAGGGCGACGGTGGCGTCGACGTAGCCCGGTCCGGCGACCTTCTCGGCGAGGGCGAGGGCCCACTGCTGGACGCTGAGGGTCTTGGCTCCGGAGACCAGGCTGCCGAAGAGCGACTCCCAGATCAGGGCGTAGACGAGGCCGAAGACGACCGCGTTCCGGCTGACGGTGCCCAGCAGCAGGAACAGCGCGCTGTAGGCGATCGAGGCGACGAGGGCGGCGACCGTGTAGGCAACGGCGATCTGCTGGCCGTTGCCGTTGAGGATGAATCCGGCGATCAGGGTGGGGATCGCGGAGAAGACCATCGTGACGGCGATGGCCACGATCAGCTTGGTCATGATGATCGTCGGGCGCTTCACCGGTTTGGCGAGCAGGTAGACGATCGAGCCGTCGTCGATCTCCGGGCCGATGGCGCCGGTGCCCGCGATGACACCGATCAGCGGAACCATGGTGGCGAGGGCGAAGCCTCCGAGGAGGTCCGCGGCGACCCTGTCGTCCACTCCGGCGAAGCCGCGCACGGCGATCGCGATGACGATCAGCAGGGCGGGCAGCGCGAAGAGGATCAGCGCGCGGCGTCGGCCGAGCAGGGCCCGGTAGGTGAGCCGGGCAACGGTGGGGTTGTACATGGTGGGTGCCAGCTCCTTTCAGGCCGTGACGAGGTAGGAGAAGACCGACTCGAGGGACTCGTCGGAGGGCGAGACCGTCAGGAGGCGGATGCCGTGCTCCCGGGCCACCCGGGGCAGCAGTTCGGTGAAGCGGCCGAAGTCGACGGCCTGGATGCGCAGCACGCCTTCCTTCAGGTCGACTTCGATGCCGGCCGTGGAGGGGTCGGCGATCAGGGCCGCGGCGAGGGCGCGGTCGTCGGAGGAGCGGACCAGGTAGCGGTGCGGGCGGTCCGTCATGAGCCGGCGGATCTTGCGGAAGTCGCCGGAGGCCGCGTGCCGGCCGGCGACGACGACCTCGATGTGCGAGGCGAGCTGCTCGACCTCCTCCAGGATGTGGGAGGAGAACAGGACGGTGCGTCCCTCGTCGCCCATGCGCCGCAGCAGGTCCATCAGCTGCATGCGCTGGCGCGGGTCCATGCCGTTGAACGGCTCGTCCAGGAGCAGTACGGACGGGTCGTGGACGAGGGCGGAGGCCATCTTCACGCGCTGGCGCATGCCCTTGGAGTACGTGGAGATCTTGCGGTCCTGGGCGTACTCCATCTCGACGGTGGCGAGCGCCCGCTGGGCGTCCGCGTCGTCGAGTCCGTGCAGTTCGGCGTTGGCGACGACGAACTCCCGGCCGGTGAGGAAGTCGTACATGGCCTCGCGCTCGGGCACGACGCCGACCTGCTTGTAGACCTGCTCGTTGCGCCAGATCGGCGCGCCGTCGAGGGTGACGGTGCCCGTGGAGGGGGCGAGGAAGCCGCCCATCATGTTGATGAGCGTGGACTTGCCGGCGCCGTTGGGGCCGAGCAGTCCGGTGACGCCGGGGCCGATCCGCATGGTCACGTCGTTGACGGCGACGACGTTCCCGAACCAGCGGGAGGTGTGGTCGATGTCGATGATGGTCATGGGCGCAGCCCATTCCTTAGAGGGGTGGTGGTGGGCGACGGGTGGGAGGTCACAGCCCGGCCTTCCGGTAGCGGGCCATCAGGGCGGCGTAGGAGCCGGCGATGAGGCCGAGGATGACGAGAAGGTAGGCGACACCGACGCCGGCCGAGGGGCCATGGCCTTCGGGGAAGGCGGAGCTGGCGCCGAGGAAGGCGGTCTGCAGGCCGTCGATGAGGGTGATCGGGGAGAACAGGCCCATCCACTCGATGGCCCCGGCGTTCCCGGTGGCGAAGGCGACGCCCTGCACCGCGGTGACCGCGCCGTAGGGGATCAGCAGCAGGGCGATGACGGCGGCGACGCCGAACCCGCGGCGCGGGGTGAGCGCGGCCATGACGAGGCCGAGGCCGGCGAAGAGCAGCGACAGCAGCAGAACGGACACCAGTCCCTGCCCGAATCCCTTGGTCTGGTCGGCGAAGTCGAACTTCGCCAGGAGCGCGCCGATCCACATGATGAACAGCGGGGTGGCGGTGAGGACGAACAGGGCCGAGGCCATGGCCGCGAACTTGGCCACGACGTAGTCGACGCGCTCGATGGGCCGCGAGAAGTAGAGCGGCACCGTCTTGAAGCGCAGGTCCCGCGAGACGGTCTGCGGTGCCTGCGCGGCGAGGAAGAGATAGATGACCACCTGGGTGTACAGGGCGTACGCCGTGTACTTGATCGGGAGGTCGGTGGAGCCGGGCAGGTTGATGGCGACCGCGACGAGGATCAGCGCGGGGACGCACATCACCGCGAAGAGGATCATCGGCAGGACCTTGGACTTGGCGGAGCGGCCCAGTCCGTAGGCGCCGCGCAGGGACTGCGAGAACAGCGACTTGCGGGCGTAGCCGCGGCCGAGCCGGGGCCCGTCGTAGGGCCGGTAGCCGATGTTGTGGATCTGGGTCGAGGTGTCAGGCGCCATCGGAACCGGCTCCCTTCTGCTGGACGAGGTGCGAGGACTGGTCGTTGTCGCGGAAGACCTCCGCGATGTGGTGGCGGCGCTGTTCCATGCGGACCAGGCCGAGACCGAGGTCGGCGACGGTGTCGCGGACGGTGTCGTAGGTGTGCTCGCCGTCCGCCTCGACGAGGAGGATGTGGCCGGCGCCGGGCAGGCCCTGCTCCTCGCCCGCGTGGAGGGTGAGGCCGGCCGCGGCGAGCGCCCCGCGCAGGGCGGCGGTGCCGTCCGGGTGGGTGTCGGAGTCGGTGACCTCGACCGCGAGGGTCGTGGTGGTCTGGGTGAAGTCGCTGGTGGAGCTGGAGCGCAGCAGCTTGCCGCCGTCGACGACCACGACGTGGTCGCAGGTCCGCTCCAGTTCTCCGAGGAGGTGGGAGGTGACCAGGACGGAGATGCCGAAGTCGGTGTAGATGCGGCGGATCAGGCCGAGCATCTCGTCCCGGCCGACCGGGTCCAGGCCGTTGGTCGGCTCGTCGAGCAGGACCAGCTGGGGGTCGTGGACCAGCGCCTGGGCGAGCTTGACGCGCTGCTTCATGCCGGTGGAGTAGCCGCCGATGGGACGGTAGCGCTCCTCGTACAGCCCGACGTGGCGCAGGGTGTCCGCCGTGCGTTCGCGGGCGGCCGTCGGCGGCAGCCCGGACATCCGGGCCATGTGGACGACGAACTCGGTGGCCGAGACGTCGGGTGGCAGGCAGTCGTGCTCGGGCATGTAGCCGACGCGTTCACGGATGGCGCTGCCATGCGTGGCGACGTCGAGGCCGAGCACGGCGGCGCTGCCCTCGGTGGCGGGGGACAGTCCCAGCAGGATCTTGATCAGCGTGGACTTGCCGGCTCCGTTGGCACCCACGAGGCCGGTCACACCAGGCCCGATGTCCAGGGAGAGCCGGTCGAGGGCGGTCACTCGGGGGTACCGCTTGCTCAGGCTTTCGGTCGCGATGACAGTCACGGCTCCGACGTTAGTGGCGCAGCCCTCGCGAAACGTCAGACCTTGAGCTGGATCCCGTCTCCGCCTTCCGGCGTATGTACCCGTACTGGAGGCTGATGTGGCCCGGACAAGTTTGTCCACAGGTCCGTGCACGGGCCTTGACGTGATCTCCAGGCATTGTCACATTCATCAGTGTCAACTTACGGGCGCGTACGGCTACAGGGGCGGACTGCTGGCATGGCTGGGGACACCAAGCAACGCACCGCGCAGCTCACTGCCGACCTGCGCGGGTTCAGGGAAGTGCAACGCCTCTCCTACGAATGCGCGGAGGCCGTCGCGGCCCGGCTGCGGCCCGGGGTGACCGAGCGCGAAGCCGCGCGGATGCAGCGCGAGTGGCTGCGCGAGCGGGGCGTGCGGGACTGGTTCCACCTGCCGTTCGCCTGGTTCGGGGACCGCACCGCCTTCGTGAACTTCAAGATCCCGCTGCAGTTCTTCCCGACCAACCGGAAGCTGGAGCCGGGGATGCCGTTCATCCTCGACATGGCTCCGGTCTTCAAGGGGTACGCGGCGGACATCGGGTACTCCGGCAGCCTCGGGCTCAACCCCGTGCAGGACCGGCTCATGTCCGACCTGAGCGAACACCGCGTGCTGATCCTGGAGCAGGTGCGGGAGCGCCGCTCGCTGCGGGAGATCTACGAGAACGTCGAGCGGCTGATGAACCGGCAGGGGTACGCCAACCGGCACCGCGCGTATCCCTTCGGCGTCATCGCCCACAAGATCGACCGGGTCAAGGAGCGGCGCTGGTCGCCCACCGCGTTCGGTTTCGGCACGCAGTCCCTCAAGGGGCTGGCCAGTGATGCCCTGCACGGGCACCGTGAGGGCTGGTCCCCGCTGTGGAGCCCGTACCACTTCTCCGACCACCCGCCGCAGCCCGGGCTGTGGGCGGTGGAGCCGCACCTGGGCTTCCGGGGCACGGGGGCGAAGTTCGAGGAGATCCTGGTCGTCACCGACTCCCGGGATCCCCAGGAGAGCGCGTTCTGGCTGGACGACGATCTGCCGCACGTGCGGCGCTGGGCCGAGGAGAAGGCAGCATGAGCGGCATGAGCGGCATGAACGGGACGAACGGCGCCGGCGGAGCGGGCGCGGCGGGATTGGCCGGCGCGCGCGAGCGCTGGGTCGCCACCGGTGGCATCGAGCTGTGCGTCGTCGAGCTCGGCGACGCGGACCGGCCGACCGTGGTGCTCGTGCACGGCTACCCGGACAGCAAGGAGGTCTGGTCGGACGTCGCCGAGCGGCTCGCGGAGCGCTTCCACGTGGTGCTGTACGACGTACGCGGCCACGGCCGCTCCAGCGCACCGCAGCCCCTGCGCGGCGGGTTCACCCTGGAGAAGCTGACCGACGACTTCCTCGCCGTGGCGGACGCCGTCAGTCCGGACCGGCCGGTGCACCTGGTCGGCCACGACTGGGGCTCGGTACAGGGCTGGGAGTTCGCGACGGTCGCCCGCACCGAGGGCCGGATCGCCTCCTTCACCTCGGTGTCGGGGCCGTCCCTCGACCACTTCGGGCACTGGATCAAGAAGCGGATGACCCGGCCCACCCCGCGCCGGGCGGCGCAGCTGCTCGGCCAGGGCGCCAAGTCCTGGTACGTGTACATGCTGCACACGCCCGTCCTGCCGGAGCTCGCCTGGCGCGGGCCGCTCGGCAAGCGCTGGCCGGCGATCCTGGAGCGCATCGAGAAGGTCCCCGCCGGGGACTACCCGACGGCCTCGCTGCCCTCGGACGCGGCGCACGGCGCCTGGCTCTACCGGGACAACGTACGGCCCCGCCTGCGCAAGCCGCGCGAGGACGCGTTCGCGCACGCACCGGTGCAGCTGATCACCCCGAGCGGGGACGCTTTCCTCTCGGAGCGGCTCTACGACGATCTGGAGCGGTGGGCGCCGGACCTGCTGCGGCGGACCCTGCCCGCCAAGCACTGGGTGCCGCGGACCCGGCCCGACCAGCTCGCAGCCTGGATCACCGAGTTCGTCACCGACCGGGAGGAGCCGGCGACCCGGGCTCCGGAGCTGAAGGCCCCGGGCAAGTACACCGACCGTTTCGGCGGGCAACTGGTCCTGGTGACCGGCGCGGCCAGCGGTATCGGCCGGGCCACCGTCTTCGCCTTCGCGGAGGCCGGGGCCCGGGTGGTAGCCGTGGACCGGGACGGAGAGGGCGCGGCGCGCACGGCCGACATGGCCCGCCTCGTCGGCGCCGCCGAGGCCTGGGGCGAGTGCGTGGACGTGAGCGACGAGCAGGCGATGGAGAAGCTCGCGGCGAAGGTCGCCGCCGAGTACGGGATCGTGGACGTCCTGGTCAACAACGCGGGGATCGGCCTGTCCGGGGCCTTCCTCGACACCAGCGCCGAGGACTGGAAGAAGGTCCTCGACGTCAATCTGTGGGGCGTCATCCACGGCTGCCGGATCTTCGGGAAGCAGATGGCCGACCGGGGCCAGGGCGGGCACATCGTCAACACCGCCTCCGCCGCCGCCTACCTACCCTCCAGGACGCTGCCCGCCTACAGCACCTCGAAGGCCGCGGTGCTGATGTTGTCGGAGTGCCTGCGCGCGGAGCTGGCCTCGAAGTCGATCGGCGTCTCGGCGATCTGCCCCGGCATCGTCAACACCAACATCACCGCCACCTCGCGCTTCGCCGGGGTGGACGCGGCCGAGGAGAAGCGCCGCCAGGAGCGCTCCTCCCGGCTGTACGGTCTGCGCAACTTCCCGCCGGAGAAGGTTGCCGACGCGATCCTGCGGGCGGTCGTGCGCAACGAGGCACTGGTCCCGGTGACTCCGGAGTCCAAGGGCGCCCTGTGGATGTCCCGCTTCGCGCCCCGGACCCTGCGGCGCATCGCGAGGCTGGAGCCCAAGCTGTGAGCGGGGCCGGGCAGCCTGGCGGCGGATTCCGTGGCAGCGGATTGTCCGGCAGCGGGCTGCCGGGAGGCGGGGCCTCGTACGCGATCGCCCCGCGCCGGGTGTCCTTCGATTGGAAGAGCACCCCGCTGCACTGGATACCCGACGAGCCCACCGCCACCCACGTCATCAACGTGCTGCACCTGCTGCTGCCCGCCGGGGAGCGGTGGTTCGTGAAGGTGTTCAAGGAGGGCCTGCCCCTGGTCACGGACCCCGCGCTGCGGAGGGACGTGAAGGGGTTCATGGGCCAGGAGGCCACGCACAGCGTGCAGCACTCCTCCGTGCTGGACCACCTCGCCGAGCAGCGGCTGCCGACGGAGGCGTACACGCGGCACGTGGACTTCCTCTTCGAGAAGCTGCTCGGGGAGACCCCTCCCTTCGGGGTCCCGATCACGGCGCAGGAATGGCTGCGCTTCCGGCTCGCGCTGGTCGCCGCGATCGAGCAGTTCACGGCGGTTCTCGGAGACTGGGTCCTGCGCGCCGAAGGGCTCGACCGGGCCGGCGCGGACGAGATCATGCTGGACCTGCTGCGCTGGCACGGCGCGGAGGAGGTGGAGCACCGCTCCGTCGCCTTCGACATGTACCAGCACTGCGGCGGGAGCGGCCTGCCCCGCTACGCGCGGCGCATCGAGGGGATGGTCGTGGTCGCGCCCGTACTGGCCTGGCTGTGGGTGTGGGGGGCCTCGTACCTCATCCGCAACGACCCCGAACTGGGTGGCCGGCTGCGCTATTCGCTGCGCGCGCACAACCGGGCGGTCGCCAAGGGTCTGCTTCCCACCTGGAGAGAGCTCGGCATGGCCATACCCCGCTACATCCGGCGGTCGTACCATCCCTCGCAGGAGGGCTCGCTGCGCAGGGCGGTCGAGTACCTTGCGGCTTCACCTGCCGCCCGGGCCGCGGCGGGCGCGGTCGGCCGAGCCGCGATGTCGTAGGGAGCCGGGATTGTCCGATCAGGCGGTAGCCGAGTACCGGATCGAGGATCTGGCGCACCACAGCGGGGCGACGGTGCGCACGATCCGTGCGTACCAGGACCGCGGTCTGCTGCCGAAGCCGGAGCGGCGGGGCCGTTCCAACGTCTACCGGGACACGCACCTGGCGCGGCTGCGCCAGATCGCGGACCTGCTGGACCGCGGCTACACGCTGGCCTCCATCAAGGAGTTGCTGGAGGCCTGGGACGCCGGGCGCGGGCTGGGCGGCGTACTGGGGCTGGTCGCCGAGGTGCACGGGCCGTGGACCGACGAGGAGGCGGCCCGGATTACCCGGGAGGAGCTGAACGAACGGTTCGGCGGCAAGCCCGACGACGACGCCGTGGGCGAGGCGTGCGAGCTGGGGGTGCTGGAGCGGATCCCGGGGCGCCCGGACCAGTTCCTGGTGCCCTCCCCGCAGGAGCTGGCCGTGGCCGCCGAGCTGTACGCGGCCGGGGTGCCGCTGCCGGCGATCACCGGGCATCTGCGGGAGCTGCGCGGACAGGTCGAGCACATCGCCTCGCGGTTCCTGGAGTTCACCACCGAGCACGTCTTCGCGCGCTACCTCGGACACGTGCCGCCGACCGACGCGGACGCGGCGGAGGCGGCGACGATGGTGCGGCGGCTGCGGCCGCTGGCCCAGCAGACGGTGGATGCGGAGCTGGCGCGGGCGATGCGGCTGTTCGCGACCCGGCACCTGCAGCGGCACCTGGGGGCGGCCGGCGCGCCCCAGCCCTCGGGCCCGTCGCCGGTGGCGCTGCCGGCGGGGACGGTGCGGGCGGTGCAGGAGCTGGTGGGCGCGGAGCACGTGGCGGAGTTCGTCCGGGCCGCGACCGAGCGGGAGCTCCAGGCCCGGACGATGAACGATCTGGCCCGTCGGGGGGAGCCGTAGGGGGGGTGCGCCCGCCCGATCAGTAGTCCACAGGGCGGATCTCGCGTTTGCCGTCAAAACGCACCCAATCAGCTGTGGACAAGTCCACTTTGCCTGTGGGCAACAGGGCCCGGACCCTCAACCTATGGTCTCGAACTCCTCCTTGACCGGGGTCACGCCGTCCACAGGCGCGGTCTCGGCCAGAACCGGCTCGACCAGACCCGGCTCGACCAGAACCGGCTCGGCGTGCTCGGGGGCGCGGGTGGTCCCGTAGAGGAAGCCCGCGAGCACGAGGCCGAGGATCCCGCCGATCAGCTGGGCGGCCACGAACCCCGGCAGCGACTGCGGGGCGATGCCGGTGAAGGAGTCGCTGAAGGCTCGCCCGACGGTGCCCGCCGGGTTGGCGAAGGATCCGGAGGAGGTGAACCAGATCGCGGCGGCGATGTACGCGGCCACCGCGGCCGGGATGAGCCTCGGGCGCCCGATGCGCCCCAGGCCCTGGATGACCAGGACGAGCCCGGCGGTGGCGACCACCTCGCCGATGAGCAGGTGCCCGCCGTCGCGGACCTGGGTCGCGAAGGCGCCCGGGGTCCGCCCGAACATGGCTTCCGCGAGGACGGCGCCGCCGATGGCCCCCGCGGTCTGCGCCGCGGTGTAGACGAGGGCCTCCCGCCCGCTGAGCCCCTCGCCGCCGGTGCGCCGGGCCCACCAGCTGGTGAGTGTGACCACCGGGTTGAGGTGCGCCCCGGACAGCGGCCCGAAGAGCGTGATGATCAGCCCGAGGCCGATGGCCGAGGCGAGCGAGTTGGCTATGAGGGCGACACCCGTGTCGGGGCTGAGTGCGGAAGCCTGGATTCCGGAACCGATCACGACCACGAGGAGACCGGCGGTGCCGATGAGCTCGGCGGCCGCACGGCGTGACAGAGAGGTATGGAATGTCATGGTTTCTCCCCCTGGGCAGAAGCGACAGCGGAAAATGTATTCCGTATCTTGGAAAAACGATAGCGGTGTCCAGCACCGCCCGGCACCACGAAAATCCCTTTTCGGAAGGTCCTCCACCCGGCACGCTGGGCTTATGGATGAAAGACGCATCGTCAAGGTGTCCAAATACGTCTCGAAACACCTGAGGCATCAGCCGGAACGGATCGGACTGATGCTCGACCCCCACGGTTGGGTGGAGATCGACGATCTTCTGCGGGCGGCCTCCGGGCACGGGTTCCATTTCACCCGCGCCGAGCTCGACCACGTCGTCGCCTCCAACGACAAGCAGCGGTTTGCCGTCGACGGCACCCGGATCCGCGCCAGCCAGGGGCACACGGTGCCCGTGGACCTCGGCCTTCCGGAAGCCGAGCCGCCCGCGTACCTCTACCACGGCACCGTCGCCGCGGCCCTGGACGCGATCCGCGCCGAGGGCCTGCGCCCGATGGCGCGCCACCACGTGCACCTGTCCCCCGACCGGGAGACCGCGACCCGGGTCGGCGCACGGCGCGGCCGGCCGGTCGTGCTCAGCGTGGACGCGGCGGCGATGCACGAGGCCGGGCACGTCTTCCGGATCAGCGCCAACGGGGTGTGGCTGGTGGACTCGGTGCCGCCGCGCTTCCTCCGCTTCCAATAGCGGCCCCGAGGCCCGGGAATTCCCGCTGAGATTGTCGGACCGTCCCCCTAATGTGTGTCCCACTCCGGGATCAGTGAGGGGGGGTACCTCGCGATCGCCGAACCATCACTGCACGCACGCGAGGTGACGCACCATGACGTCGACGTCCGCATCCCCGTCCTCCGAATCCCATGGTTTCCAGGTAGATCTGCGCGGTCTGGTCGATCTCCTCTCCCACCACCTCTACTCCAGCCCGCGCGTCTACGTCCGCGAGCTCCTGCAGAACGCCGTGGACGCGGTCACCGCCCGCCACGCGCTCGACCCCGATGCCCGGGTCCGCATCCGGCTGTCGGCCTCCGGCGGCCGCGTCACCATCGAGGACAGCGGCATCGGCCTGACCGCCGCCGAGGCCCACTCGCTCCTCGCCACCATCGGACGCAGCTCCAAGCGCGGCGGCGACCACGGCGTGGAGGCCGCCGGCCTGGAGGACACCCGCCGCGAGTTCCTGGGCCAGTTCGGCATCGGGCTGCTCGCCTGCTTCGTCGTGGCCCGCCAGATCCGTGTCATCACCCGCTCCGCCCGCGACCCCCTGGCCGCGCCCGTCGAATGGCTGGCCACGGACGACGGTTCGTACACCGTCCGCGAACTGCCCCACGAGGCACGCCCGGAGCCCGGCACCACCGTCGTACTGGAGGCCCGCCCCGGGGCCGCGGAATGGACCACCCCGGCCAAGGTCGAGCAGCTGGCCCGCGACTACGGCTCCCTGCTCCCCTACGACATCACCTTCGACGACGGCGGGGACGGCGAGCCGCGCCCCGTCACCGACCGGCCCGCCGTGTGGGACCGGCCCTTCCCCACCCCCACCGCCCGCCGCGTCGCGCTCGCCGGGCACTGCGCCCGGCTCTTCGGCTTCACCCCGCTCGACAGCATCGACCTCGACCTGCCGGTCGCGGGGGTGCGCGGAGTGGCGTACGTATTGCCCGAACCGACCAGCCCCGCCCACCGGGCCGGACACCGCGTCCACCTCAAGGGCATGCTGCTGACCGACCGGGCCGACAACCTGCTCCCGGACTGGGCGTTCTTCGTCCGCGTCGTCCTCGACACGGACAGCCTGCGGCCGACGGCCTCCCGCGAGAACCTTTACGACGACGAGACCCTGTCCGCCGTGCGCGAGGCCCTCGGCGCCCGCGTCCGCGGGTGGCTCGCCGAGCTCGCGGCGAGCGACCCGGAGCGCCTGGCCGCCTTCCTGCGCGTCCACCACCTGGGCGTGAAGTCCATGGCCCGGCACGACTCCGCACTGCTCGCACTGATGCTGCCGTGGCTCCCGTTCGAGACCAGCGACGGCTCGATGAGCCTGGAGGAGTTCGCGGCCGCCCACACGGACATCCACTTCACCCGCACCGTCGAGGAGTTCCGCCAGATCGCCCCGATCGCCGCGGCCCACGGCCTCGGCGTCATCAACGCCGGCTACACGTACGACGCGGACCTGCTGGCCCTGCTGCCCGCCGTACGGCCGGGGCTCAAGGTCACCGAACTCGACGCCGGAGCCGTCACCGAGCGCCTCGACCCGGTGCCGACCTCCGCGGAGCTGGCGCTCGCGCCCTTCCTCGCCACCGCGCGCACCCGGCTCGAAGCCCAGGGCTGTGACGTGGTGCTGCGCGCCTTCCAGCCCGTCGCCGTCCCCGCGCTCTACCTCGACGACCGCCAGGCCCGCCAGGAGCGCGACCGGACCGCCGCGCTGGAGAACGCCGACTCCCTGTGGAGCGGCATCCTGGGCGCGCTGCGCGGCTCCGCGCCCCGTGCCCGCCTGGTCCTCAACCACAACAACCCGCTGATCCGCCGGATCTCCGCCCTCCCCGACGAAGCGCTGACCGGCACCGCCGTCGAATCGCTGTACGGGCAGGCCCTGCTGATGTCCCAGCGGCCGCTGCGCCCCGCCGACTCGACCCTGCTCAACCGGGCCTTCCTCGGGCTCCTGGAGTGGGCGACCCACTCCGCCGACGCCACCGACGCCCGCGACACCCAGGAGGACCAGAAGTGACGAGTGTGACGCGTGAGGACATCGTGCGGGGTCTGGCGGAGAACCGCGAAGCCCCGAACGGCTCCGCCCGCAACACGCATGCCGAGGCCCTGGCCGGGGCGGCGGAGGCGAGCGGTGACCCGGTGCTGTTCCGGGAGGCGCTGGACAACCTGATCAACGCGTACGTGTTCAGCTCCGAGTCCCCGAAGATCCTGGTGCCCTTCGCCCGGCTGCTCCAGGAGTACGACAAGGACCCGAGCGCCTTCTCCGAAGGGGACGCGCACTCGCTGTTCTGGCAGTTCAAGTGGGTGGCCACGGCCATCTCCGACTCCCCCGACGTCCCGCTGGAGTCGGCCACCGGCTGGCTTGAGGAGATGGAGCGCCGCTACCGGACCGCGGGGTACAGCGAGCGGCCCGTCCGCGAGGCCGAGCTGTGGCTCGCCCACGCGATCGGCGAGGACGAGCGGGCGGAGCGGGCCTTCGAACGCTGGCAGGCGGCCGACCACGACACGATGAGCGACTGCCGGGCCTGCGAGCGGGGCGGCCAGGGCCAGTACGCCGTCCTGCACGGGGACGACGCCGAGGCCCTCGACATCTGGAAGCCGGTCCTCGAAGGCGATCTGACCTGCGCCGAGGAGCCCCACCGGGTGCTCGCCACCTCGCTGCTGCCGCTGCTGCGGCTCGGCCGGACGGACGAGGCCCGCTCGCACCACGTGCGCGGGTACCGCCTGGCCCGGGGCAACGACAGCCTGCTCCCCGCGGTCGGCCGGCACATCGAGTTCTGCGCGCTCACCGGCAACGAGTCGCGCGGCCTGGAGATCCTCGCCGAACACGCCCCGTACGTGGGCCCGCTCGCCAACGTCGACGACCAGCTGGCCTTCCACGGCGGGCTCCTCGTCCTGCTGCGCCGCCTGGAGCAACTGGGGCACGGCACGCTCCCCGCGGTCCCCTACGAGGGGATTCCGCGGACCGTCTCCGAGCTCCACGGGATCCTGTACGCGGAAGCCCTCGACATCGCCCGGCGGTTCGACGCGCGCAACGGCACCTCCCGCGTCTCGGACCGTTTCCTGGCGCGCGTCACGCGCGAGCCGCTGGTCGACGCGCTCCCGCTCGGCGTGCGGGGGGCGGCACTGCCGCAGGCCGTTCCCGGTCCGGCGGCTTCGGCCGAGCCGACCGCGCCCGCAGCTCCCGCCGCGCCCGCCGCCGGCTTCGACGAACTCGTGGAACGGGCCCGCAACGCCCGTGACCTGGGACATCCCGGCGCGGACGCGCTGTGGGGCGAGGTCGCCCTACGCCTGGACGCGCACCCGGCGCCCGACCCCCTGGCCGTCGCCGACCTCGCGGACCACCGCGCCCTCGCCGCCGCGCGGAGCGGCGCCGAGGAGGCGCCGGAGCTGCTGACTGCGGTCCGGGACGAGTACCGGGCGCTGGGCCGGGCTGAGCGTGCGGCGCTGGCCGAGCTCCGGCTGGCGAGCTTCGCCGCGCAGTCGGGGGCGGCGCCCGCACGGATCAGGGAACTGCTGGGGGCGGCCGTACGGGCAGCGGAGGCGCTGGACCCGGCCGAACCGCTGCGCGCCCGCCGGATCGCCCACGCGGAACTGTCGGTGATCCGCGTGGAGTCGTACCTGCGCTCGGTGGAGGCGGAGGCGACGGACGGCCACGACCACGACCACGGTCGCGGCGATCTCGCCGCCGAACTGACCAGCTTCGTCGCGGCCTACGAGGACACGGCGGCGGACCTGGTGGCGGAAGCCGAGGAGATGCTCGCCCGGATCGCCCTGTCGCAGGGCGACCCGGACCGGTCCGTGGCGCTGCTGGCGGGGGCCGCCGCACGGGCGGTCACGGCGGGCCGGCCGTGGCAGGCGGTGGACCTGCTGGTGCTGAGTGCCGGACTCCTGATGTCGCTGGAGCGTACGGAGGAGGCGGAGCGCGCGGCCCGTGCCGGGCTGGAGCACGCAGCCGAGGTGACCGACCTCCAGATGCACGGAGTCGTACGGCTGGCCCTCGCGAACGCTCTCCTGGTCAACGGGGAGGCTGCGGAGACCGCCGAGCACGCGCTGGCGGCGTCCCACTGGTTCGACCAGGCGGGTCTCACCGCCGACGGCGGCGCACAGGCCCGACTCCTGCTGGCCCGTGCGTATGCGCAGGACGGCCGGGCGGCCGAGGCCGCGGAGGTCCTGCAGTCGGCGCTGCCCGACCTGCTGGTCCACGGCGACCAGCAGGTGGTGTTCGTACGGGAGTTCCTGGGCGATCTGCTGCGCCGGCTGCACGAGCCCCGGTCGGCGGCGGAGCAGTACCTCCTCGCCGCGGAGGTGACCAAGGACTGGGAGGATCCGCGCCCGCAGGCGAGCCTCGCGCAGCTGGCCGCCGACACCCTCTCCGACGCGGGGCTGGCCATGGAGGCGATCGCCGCCTACGAGCGGTCCCTCGAACTGCACCGGCTGACGGGTGACACCCCGGTCGCCGAGGTGCGGATCCTGCGCTCGCTGGCCTGGCTGGGACTGCGCGAGAAGGTCACCGCCGAGGCGGTGGCGGGGGCCCGGGGCCGGATGGCCGAGGCCGGTGCGCTGCTGGAGGCCGCCTCGGCGGCGGATCCCGGCTCCCCCGAGCTGCGCTCCGAACTCGCCCAGACCTGGCACCAGCTGGCACAGGTGCTCGACCGGCACGTGACCGCGAACGTGCCGTCCTCCGAGGACTGGGAGGACTGGGAGGAGCGGGAGAACGGAGAGGACGAGGGGAACGAGGCTCCCGCCCTGTCCGACGCCGAAGTCGACGCGCTGCGCCTGGAGGAGATCGAGCTGTGGAACCGGGCCGCCCGGATCTACGCGGAGCTCGGGCCGGATCACCTGCGGGACCGGTTCCAGTGCCTGAACAACGCGGCCTGGACGGAGCAGGAGCGGGGTGACGCGGAGGCGGGCGCCCTGCGCATCTCCGCGCTGGTCGACGAGGTCCGTGCGCTGCCCGAAGGCGAGGTACCCGACTGGGTCCTACCCAACGCGGAGCGCCTGATCGGGCAGTTGCGGGCCTGAGCCACGACCGTTGCTCGTCGCCGCTTCCCGCCCGTGCGGGAGGCGGCGACGAGCGGCGGATCAGCCGCCCAGCTGGGACAGGGCCTCGGTGGCGATCTTCTCGAAGACGCCCTCGTCCGCGGCGAAGTCGGAGTCCGGGATCGGCGCGTGGATCACCAGCTCCGTGAAGCCCAGGTCGCGGTGGCGGCCGGCGAAGTCGACGAACGCGTCCACGGACTCCAGCACGCGGTTGGCCTCGGGCGTGAAGCCGGTCAGCAGGACCTTCTCCATCGGCTCGGACTCCCGTCCGATCTCGGCCTGCGCCTTGTGGAGCCGTTCGAGCTGCCCGCGCAGGGCCTCCCTCGACTGCTCGGGCGTGCCCTCCTCGAAGAGCTTCGGGTCCCCCGTGGTCACCCAGGCCTGGCCGTGGCGGGCGGCGAGCCGCAGACCGCGCGGCCCGGTCGCGGCCACCGCGAACGGCAGCCTCGGCCGCTGCACGCAGCCGGGGATGTTGCGGGCCTCCTCGGCGGAGTAGAAGGTCCCCTCGTGACTCACCGCGCCCTCGGTCAGCAACCGGTCCAGCAGCGGCACGAACTCGGCGAAGCGGTCGGCGCGCTCACGCGGGCTCCAAGCCTCCTGCCCCAGCGCCGTCGCGTCGAAGCCGTTGCCGCCCGCGCCGATGCCGAGGGTGACGCGTCCCCCGGAGATGTCGTCGAGGGAGATGAGCTCCTTGGCCAGGGTCACCGGGTGCCGGAAGTTCGGCGAGGTCACGAGCGTGCCCAGGCGCAGCCGATCGGTGACGGTGGCCGCCGCGGTCAGGGTGGGCAGCGCACCGAACCACGGTCCATCGCGGAAGGAGCGCCACGAAAGGTGGTCATAGGTGTAGGCGGTGTGGAAGCCGAGCTGCTCGGCCCGAAGCCACTGGTCGCGGCCTCCCTCGTGCCATCGACGTACCGGAAGGATCACCGTGCTCAGACGCAGACTCATGCGTCGAGCCTACGGCGAGGCGATGTTTCACGTGAAACATCGCCTCGGCACAACGGTCCGATCCGGCCAGGATCCGGCCGGTCTCTGGCTGGAGCCCGACCGTGGTCCTGTCGTTCGGGGTCATGGGCGAAGATGGGGCGGTGACCTCGGCCTCCCAGCGCCCGGACGGGACGACCCCCGTGCCCCGGCTCATCGCCACCGACCTCGACGGAACCCTGCTGCGCGACGACAAGTCCGTATCGGACCGCACCGTCGCCGCGCTCGCCGCCGCCGAGGAGGCCGGCATCGAGGTCTTCTTCGTGACCGGCCGCCCGGCCCGCTGGATGGATGTGGTCAGCGATCACGTCCACGGGCACGGCCTCGCGATCTGCGCCAATGGCGCGGCGGTCGTCGACCTCCACGCGGGACGTGAGTTCGTCAAGGTCAGAGCCCTGCCCCGGGCCGCCGCACTGACCGTCGTCGAAGCCCTGCGCGCAGCGGCTCCCGGTACCTCCTTCGCCGTCGAGCTGACGACCGGCATCAACTACGAACCTGCCTACCCGCCGTTCTTCAAGGACCCGGGGGCGAAGCTGGCCACCGCCGAGAAGCTGCTGCACAAGGATCTGGACGGCAACGCCGCACCCGTGCTCAAGCTCCTCGCGCACCACGCCGAGCTCGCCCCGGACGAGTTCCTGGAGCTGGCCCGCTCCGCCGCCGGGGCCTACGCGTCGATCACCCGCTCCAGCCCGACCGCCCTCCTGGAGATCAGCGGGCACGGGGTCTCCAAGGCGAGCACCCTGGCGCTGTGCTGCGCCGAGCGGGGCATCTCCCCCGACGAGGTGGTCGCCTTCGGGGACATGCCGAACGACGTGGAGATGCTCGGCTGGGCGGGCACCTCGTACGCGATGGGCAACGCCCACCCCGACGTGATCGCCGCCGCGTCCGGTCGTACGACCGCCAACAACGAGGACGGGGTCGCCGTCGTCATCGAGCGCATCGTCGCCGAACGCCTCGCACGGCGGCAGCAGGGACACGTCTAGGGCACCGGTCCGGGTACGTCCAGGGCCTACGTCCAGGGCCCGGACCACGGGCAGGCCCTAGAGCGGGGCCTCCCACACCAGGGTGGTTCCGCCGCCGTCCTCGCCGATGCCCGGGCCGTACGAGCTCGCGCCGCCCAGCGACTCCGCCCGCCGGCGCAGGTTCCGCAGCCCGCTGCGGCGGCCGCCCTCGGGGATGCCCACTCCGTCGTCGGCGACCTCCAGCCGGACCCCGGGCCGCCCGTCGGCGAGGGTGACGGTGGCGTCCAGGACCACCTCGATCCGGTGCGCCTCCGCGTGCCGGAAGGCGTTGGACAGGGCCTCGCGCAGCGCGGCGATCAGGTTCTTGCCCACGAGCTCGCCGACGACGGCGTCGATCGGGCCGAGGAAGCGGTGCGCGGGCTTGAAGCCCAGGGGCACGGCGGCCATGTTGATCTCCCGCAGCACCCGGGTGCGCAGCCCGGACGGGGCTTCGGCCGGGCCCTGCTGGAGCGCGAAGATCGCGGTGCGGATCTCCTGGATCGTCACGTCGAGCTCGTCCACGGCCTTGCCCACGCCGTCGCGGACCTCGGGGACGATGGACCGGCGCTGGGCGCCTTCCAGCATCATTCCGGTGGCGAACAGCCGTTGGATGACGAGGTCGTGCAGGTCGCGGGCGATCCGGTCGCGGTCCTCGAAGACCGCGAGCCGCTCCCGGTCGCGCTGGGCCTCGGCCATCATCAGGGCGAGGGCGGCCTGGGAGGCGAACTGGGTGGCCAGCGTCCGCTCGGCTTCGCTGAAGGGTCGCTTGCCGCGGGCCCTGGGGGTGACCAGCGCACCCAGCACCCGCCCCCCGCTGTGCAGCGGCAGCATCATGCACGGGCCGTACTGGCTGGTCATCTTGCTGATCATGCGGGGGTCGGAGGCGGCGTCCTCCACGAAGACCGGCTCGCCCTGGAGCAGCCTGTCCACCACGGGACTCTCCGCCGGGATCACCACGCCCAGCGAGGTGGCCGGGTTTTCGGCGGAGACGGCGACGATCTCCATCCCGCCCTCCTCGGCCGGGAGCATCACGATGCCGGCGGCGGAGTCCGCCAGGTGGCGGGCCTGTTCGGCCACCACCGCGAGGGCGTCGTCGGCGTCCCCGCCGGACAGCAGGGCGGTGGTCACGGCCACCGAGCCGTCGATCCAGCGCTCGCGCTGGGTGGCGGCCTCGTAGAGCCGGGCGTTGCCGATGGCGATGCCGGCCTCGGTGGCGAGCACCCGGACCATGTGGACGTCGTAGTCGTTGAACTCGCCGCCGCCGTTCTTCTCCGCGAGGTAGAGATTGCCGAAGATCTCTCCCTGCACCCGGATCGGGACCCCGAGGAAGGTCTTCATGGGCGGGTGGTGCGCCGGGAACCCGGCCGCCCGCGGATCCTGGGTCAGGTCGGCGAGCCGCACCGTGTCGGGATGCGAGATCAGCGCACCGAGCAGGCCCCGCTTGCCGTCCGGACGGTGCCCGATCTTCCGGGCCAGGGCGGAACTGATCCCGAAGGTGACGAAGTCGGAGAGCCCCCGGCCCTCCGTGTCGACGACGCCGATCGCCGCGTAGCGCGCGTCCGCGAGCTCGGCGGCGGTCTCGCAGATGCGGTCGAGCGTGGAGTGCAGCTCAAGCCCGGTGCCGACCGACCTCATGGCCTCCAGCAGTTGCGGTACCCGGGCCGTGAGCTCGGTGGACAGCCCGTGCAGACTCCTGGTGGCCTGGGTGGCGGCCTCCAACGGGTCCGGTGTTCCAGGTGATGGCTCGGGTGATTCCTGCGACTCCTGCGCTGACATGCCCTTGAGCCTAGTTAGTCCTGATTAGAGGGGAAAGTCGGCCAAAGTCCCTTCCACTGCCCGTTCCCGCTCCAACAGCCTGCGCAGCGGGCCCTCTGCAGCGGCGAGCTCCGCGTACGCACCACGCTGTACGACGTCCCCGTGATCCAGTACGAGCACCTCGTCGACCGCTTCCAGACCTGCCAGCCGGTGCGTGATCAGCACGGTCGTACGGCCCTCGGTCGCGGCCAGCAGGTCCGCCGTCAGGGCGTCCGCCGTGGCCAGGTCCAGGTGCTCGGCCGGCTCGTCGAGGACCAGTACGGGGAAATCCGCGAGCAGCGCCCGGGCCAGGGCCAGGCGCTGGCGCTGGCCGCCCGAGATCCGCTCCCCGTGCTCGCCGACCAGCGTGTCCAGCCCGTCCGGCAGGCTGTCGGCCCACTCCAGGAGCCGGGCCGCGGCCAGCGCCGCGCGCAGCTCCTCCTCGCTCGCCCCGGTCCGGGCGAGCCGCAGGTTCTCCCGGACCGAGCTGTCGAAGATGTGCGCGTCCTGGGCGCACAGGCCCACCAGCGCGCGCACGTCGTCCCCGTCGAGGGTGCGGGCGTCGCTCCCGCCCAGGGTGTACGTGCCTTCCAGAGGGTCCAGGAACCGGAGCAGGACCTGGGCCAGGGTGGTCTTGCCGGAACCCGAGGGGCCGACGACGGCGATGCGGCGGCCTGCCTCCAGGGTCAGGTCGAGCCCCCGCAGTGCGTCACGGTCCTGGCCCGGGTGGCGGGCGGCGAGACCGGTGAGCCGCAGCGGGAACGGCGAGACGGGTGCCGCGGCGGGCTGCTCGGGCTCGACGACCGGCACGGGCGCGTCGATGACCTCGTACAGCCGCTCGGCGCTGCGCCGCACCCGTCGGCGGTACCGGACCGCGAGCGGCAGGCCGCTGACCGCTTCGAAAGCGGCGAGCGGGGTCAGGACGGCGACGGCCATGGCCACCCCGGAGAGCCTTCCCTCGTGCACGGCGTTCGCGGCGAGCGCCGAGGCGGCCACCACGGTCAGCCCGCACACCAGGGCGGACAGCCCGTCACCCAGCCCGCTCGCGGCGGCGCCCCGCGCGGCGATCCGCGTCAGCACGCCGTCGCTCTCGCGCGCCCGGCCCTTGCGGTCCTCCAGCGCACCGGCCACGGTCAGCTCCGCGGTGCCGGTCAGCAGATCGGCCACCCGGGTGGCGAGTTCGCCCCGGACGGGCGCGAGCCGGCGCTCGGCACGGCGGGCGCAGGCCCCGCTGACCAGCGGCACCGCGATGCCCCCGGCGAGCAGGCCGACGGCGAGCACCGCCCCCGCCTCGGGCAGCAGCCAGGCGGTGAAGGCGACCGAGCCGGTACCGACGAGCACCGCGGTGCCGACCGGCAGCAGCCAGCGCAGCCAGTAGTCCTGCAGCGCGTCGGCGTCGGCGACGAGGCGGGCCAGCAGGTCCCCGCGCCGGTGCTCGCGCAGCCCGGCGGGCGCGATGCGCTCCAGCCTCCGGTACACGGCCACGCGCAGGTCGGCGAGCATCCGCAGGACGGCGTCGTGCGAGACGAGCCGCTCGGCGTACCGGAACACGGCCCGGCCCATCCCGAAGGCGCGGGTGGCGGTGACGGCCACCATCAGATAGAGCACGGGCGGCTGTTCGGAGGCCCTCGAGATCAGCCAGCCGGACACGGCCATCAGGCCGACGCTGCACCCGACGGCCAGCGCCCCCAGCAGCAGCCCGAGCCGGAACCGCCCCTGCCAGGCCTCGGCCGCGGCCCGGACCCGCGCGAGCGGGTTCGCCCCCGAGCTCCCCGCCTTCGCCCCCGAGCCCCCCGCCTTCTCTCCCGGGCTCCCCGCCGGGGCCTGCCCGGCGGGCAGCGTGTCATCGACGTCCGGGGCGAAGTCCCGCTCCGCGTCCCGCGCTCGGAGCCCGGCGGAAGCCTCCGGAAGGGTCGCGGTCGGGGTCAGCCCCGCGGGGCTGACCTCCACGACCCGGTCGGCCAGCGCCAGCAGCGCCGGGCGGTGCACGACCAGCAGCACGGTCCGCCCCACGGCGAGCCGGCGTACGGCCTCCACGATCCCGGCCTCGGTCTCCCCGTCCAGGGCCGCGGTCGGCTCGTCCAGCAGCAGCACGGGCCGGTCCGCGAGGAACGCCCGCGCCAGGGCGAGCCGCTGGCGCTGGCCGGCGGACAGCCCTGCACCGCCCTCGCCCAGCAGGGTCCCCGTCCCGTCGGGCAGCGCGGATACGAACGGCCACGCGCCGGCCTCTTCCAGCGCGGCGGCCACCTCGGCGTCCGAGGCCCCGGGCCGGGCGAGCTTCACGTTCTCGGCGATCGTCCCGGCGAACAGGTGCGGCCGCTGCGGCACCCACGCGATCCGCGACCGCCACTGCTCCGGCGCCAGTTCGGCCAGGTCCACGCCCGCCACCCGGACCCGCCCCGTGGTCGGGGCCACGAACCCGAGCAGCACCTGGAGCAGCGTGGACTTCCCGGCCCCGCTCGGGCCGGTGAGCGCCACGCACTCCCCCGGGTCGACGGTCAGCGAGAGGGGGCCGGGCGAGTCCTCGCCCCGGCCCTCGTAGCGGACGGCGACCCCGTCGATCTCGATCCTCAGCGGAGCGCCGACCGGGAGCTCCGCCCCGCCGGACGGGCCGGAGAGCGGGGCCTCCAGTACCTCGAAGATCTCCTCCGCGGCCGCCAGCCCCTCGGCGGCCGCGTGGTACTGCGCGCCCACCTGCCGCAGCGGCAGGTACGCCTCGGGGGCCAGGATCAGGATGACCAGCCCGGTGTAGAGGTCCAGGCCGCCGTGGACCAGCCGCATGCCGATGGTCACGGCCACCAGCGCCACCGACAGGGTGGCCAGCAACTCCAGTGCGAAGGAGGAGAGGAAGGCGATGCGCAGGGTCCGCATCGTCGCGCGCCGGTAGTCGTCCGTGATCTTGCGGATCGACTCGGCCTGCGCCTTGGCCCGCCCGAACACCTTCAGGGTCGGCAGGCCGGCCACCACGTCGAGGAAGTGCCCCGACAGCCGCGAAAGCAGCCGCCACTGGCGGTCCATCCGCGACTGGGTGGCCATGCCGATGAGGACCATGAACAGGGGGATCAGCGGCAGTGTGACCACGATGATGGCCGCCGACACCCAGTCCTCGGTGACGATGCGGGCGAGCACCGCCACCGGTACGACCACGGCGAGCCCCAGCTGGGGCAGGTAGCGGGAGAAGTAGTCGTCGAGGGCGTCCACGCCCCGGGTGGCCAGGGAGACCAGCGAGCCGGTCCGCTGACCGGTGAGCCGGCCGGGCCCCAGCTCCGCGGCCCGCTCCAGGAGCCTGCCCCGCAGCTCCGACTTGACGGCCGCGCCGGCCCGGTGCGCGGCCAGTTCCGTCAGCCAGGCGACCAGGCCGCGCCCCAGCGCCACCGCCGCGAGCAGCAGCAGCGGCGTCCGGAGCGCTTCCCCGCCCAGCCCCTCCTCGAAGGCGCCGACCACGATCTCGGCTATGAGCATCGCCTGACCGACGACCAGCCCCGCCCCGGCAATGCCCAGGGCCACCACCGCCCCCAGGAAGAGGCGGGTGGCGCGGGCGTACCGAAGCAGGCGCGGGTCGATCGGTTTCACGTGAAACATCCCTCGGGGCAGGGTCCAGCGGGAGGGCCGGGCGTCAGTGCGTCAGGACATCAATGCGTCAGGGCGTGAGGGCATCAGTGCGCGTCGACGATGTGCTGCGTACCGATGCGCTTGCGGAACACCCAGTACGTCCAGCCCTGGTAGAGCATGACGAGCGGGGTGGCCACGGCCGCGCACCAGGTCATGATCTTCAGGGTGTACGCGCTGGACGAAGAGTTGGTGACCGTGAGGTTCCAGGCGTCGTCCAGCGAGGACGGCATGACGTTCGGGAAGAGCGTCAGGAAGAGCATCGCGACGGCCGCCGCGATGGTGACCCCGGACAGCGCGAACGACCAGCCCTCACGGCCCGCCAGGTTGAAGCCGAGGGCCCCGACCAGTGCGAGCACCGCGATGACCATGGCGACCAGGCTCTTGGCGTCGCCGCGGGTGAACTGGGTCCAGGTCAGGAAGACCAGGGCCAGCGCCGCGGTGGCCACGCCCAGCTGCGTCGCGAGCTTGCGCGAGCGGTCCCGGATGTCACCGACCGTCTTGAGCGAGGTGAAGACCGCGCCGTGGAAGGTGAACAGGGTGAGGGTGACCAGGCCGCCGAGGATCGCGTAGGGGTTGAGCAGGTCGAAGAAGGTACCGACGTACTCCTTGTGCTGGTCGATCTTCACGCCGCGCACGATGTTGGCGAAGGCCACGCCCCACAGGAACGCGGGGATCAGCGAGGTCCAGAAGATCGCGTGCTCCCAGTTGGTCTGCCAGCGCTCCTCGTCCCGCTTGTGCCGGTACTCGAAGGCGACACCGCGGACGATGAGGCAGCCCAGGATGAGCAGCAGCGGCAGGTAGAACCCCGAGAAGAGGGTGGCGTACCAGTCGGGGAAGGCCGCGAAGGTCGCGCCGCCCGCGGTGAGCAGCCAGACCTCGTTGCCGTCCCAGACGGGCCCGATCGTGTTGATCAGGACCCGCTTCTCGGTGCGGTCGCGGGCGAGCAGCTTGGTCAGTACGCCGACCCCGAAGTCGAAGCCCTCCAGGAAGAAGTAGCCGATCCACAGAACGGCGATGAGTACGAACCAGACGTCGTGGAGTTGCATGGTGTGGTCTCCCCAGCCTCAGTACGAGAAGGCCATCGGGCGGTCGGCGTTCTTGTCGTCCCCGCCGATCTTGGTGGGCGGGTTGAGGTCGGCCTCGGTGAGCTCGGGCGGGCCGGCCTTGACGTACTTGACGAGGAGCTTGACCTCGATGACGGCGAGCACGGCGTAGAGCAGGGTGAAGCCGATCATCGACGTGAGCACCTCGCCCTGCGAGACGTTCGGCGAGACCGCGTCCCGGGTGCGCAGGACTCCGTAGACCACCCACGGCTGGCGGCCCATCTCGGTGAAGATCCAGCCCCAGGAGTTCGCGATGAGCGGGAAGCCCATCGTCCAGAGGGCGACGATCCAGTACATCCGCCCCCACTTCGGGCTCAGCGCCTTCTTGAAGAGGACCAGGTTGGGGACCTCCTCCTCCGAGGTGCGCAGCCCCGGCGGCAGCATGAACTTCTTGCGGGTCAGCCACAGCCCCAGCACGCCGAGGCCCAGCGAGGCCATGCCGAAGCCGATCATCCAGCGGAAGCCCCAGTAGGCGACCGGGATGTTGGGCCGGTAGTCGCCGGGCCCGAACTGCTCCTGCGAGGCCTTGTTGACGTCGTTGATGCCCGGGACGAAGGAGGTGAAGTCGTCCTTCGCGAGGAAGGACAGCAGCCCCGGGATCTCTATCGCCACCTTGTTGTGGCCCTTGTCGACATCGCCGTACGCGAAGATCGAGAAGGGTGCCGGAGCCTCGCCGTCCCAGAGCGCCTCGGCGGCGGCCATCTTCATCGGCTGCTGCTCGTACATCACCTTGCCGAGCAGGTCGCCGCTGATGGCCGTGCCCGTTCCGGCGATGATCAGGGTGATCAGGCCGAGCCGCAGCGAGGTGCGCATCACGGGGACGTGCTTCTTGCGCGCCAGGTGGAAGGCGGCGATGCCGACCATGAAGCCGCCGCCGACGAGGAAGGCGGCCGTCATGGTGTGGAAGAACTGGGTGAGCGCGGTGTTCTGGGTGAGGACCAGCCAGAAGTCGGTGAGCTCGGCCCGGCCCCGCTCCTCGTTGATGCGGTACCCGACGGGGTGCTGCATCCAGGA
The DNA here is from genome assembly GCF_036237315.1 of Streptomyces sp. NBC_01351. Classification (GTDB taxonomy): domain Bacteria; phylum Actinomycetota; class Actinomycetes; order Streptomycetales; family Streptomycetaceae; genus Streptomyces. The sequence continues at coordinate 4,121,896 of NZ_CP108356.1, forward strand.
GTTCGCCGCCAGGATGAAGTAGGCGGACAGGATGGTGCCGATGGACACCATCCAGATGCAGGCCAGGTGGATCTTCTTCGGCAGCTTGTCCCAGCCGAAGATCCACAGACCGATGAAGGTCGACTCGAAGAAGAAGGCGATCAGCGCCTCGAAGGCCAGCGGCGCCCCGAAGATGTCGCCGACGAAGCGCGAGTAGTCGGACCAGTTCATGCCGAACTGGAACTCCTGGACGATGCCGGTGACGACACCCATCGCGATATTGATCAAGAAAAGCTTTCCCCAGAACTTCGTCGCCCTGAGGTACTTCTGCTTCTCGGTACGCACCCACGCGGTCTGCAGGCCGGCCGTGAGGGCGGCGAGCGAGATCGTCAGTGGGACGAAGAGGAAGTGGTAGACGGTGGTAATGCCGAACTGCCAACGCGCCAATGTTTCTGGCGCCAAAGCTAGGTCCACGTCGTCTTCTCCTTGTCGTCGCCGTGGTCACAGCCGCAGTCTGCCTGGCGGGTTCCCTCCATACCGGGAGGAAGCAGGACACGCTTGTGAACGCGTTCACATTCACAAGCATTATTACGTACCGGCTTCCGACCCTTCGCAGCGGGGGTCCCCTAGCCAATCGATTCAACAAATTGTTGAATATGGCTCATGAAGATTCGAATCTCCTGGCCCGCGGGCCTGCTCACCGCAACCCTCGACGAGACCCCGACCAGCAAGGCACTGGCCGCGGCCCTTCCGATCTCCGCCTCCGCCAACACCTGGGGCGAGGAGGTCTACTTCGACACCGGCGTCTCCGTGGCCCTGGAAGACGACGCCCAGCAGGTCGTCGAGCCCGGCACGGTCGCGTTCTGGACCGAGGGCGACGCGCTCGCGCTGCCCTACGGCCCCACGCCCATCTCGCGCGGAGGCGAGAGCCGCCTGGCGAGCCCCTGCAACGTGCTCGGCTCGTTCGACGGCGACCCCCGCCTGCTGGCCACCGTCCGTGACGGCGACCCCATCCGCGTGGAACTGGTCTGACGACCTACAGCTCCTATGGCCCTGCCTCTCCTGCGGCTCCTACAGCTCCTACAGCTCCTTGAAGAACGCCGCGGCCGTGTGCAGGAAGAGGTCGTTCGCCTCCGGCTCGCCGATCGTGACCCGCAGGCCCTCGCCCGCGAAGGGCCGGACCACCACACCGGCCTTCTCGCAGGCCGCCGCGAAGTCGACGGTGCGCTCCCCCAGCCGCATCCACACGAAGTTCGCCTGGGTGTCCGGCACCGCCCAGCCCTGCGCCAGCAGCGTCTGGTGGACCCGCGCGCGCTCCCCCACCAGGGACCCGACGCGCCCCATCAGCTCGTCCTCGGCGCGCAGCGAGGCCACCGCCGCGTCCTGCGCGAGCTGGCTGACACCGAAGGGCACCGCCGTCTTGCGCAGCGCCGCGGCCACCGGCTCGTGCGCGATCGCGAAGCCGACGCGCAGGCCCGCGAGCCCGTACGCCTTGGAGAAGGTACGCAGAACACAGACGTTCGGCCGGTCGCGGTACAGCTCGACGCCGTCCGGCACGTCCGTGTCGCGCACGAACTCCCGGTAGGCCTCGTCCAGCACCACCAGGACGTCCGACGGCACCCGGTCCAGGAACCGCTCCAGCTCGGCGCGGCGCACCGCCGTACCGGTGGGGTTGTTCGGGTTGCAGACGAAGATCAGCCGGGTCCGGTCGGTGATCGCCGCGGCCATCGCGTCCAGGTCGTGCACGTCGCCGTCGGTCAGCGGGACCTGGACGGAGGTGGCGCCGGAGATCTGCGTGATGATCGGGTACGCCTCGAAGGAACGCCAGGCGTACATGACCTCGTCGCCCGGGCCGGCCGTCGACTGGATCAGGGACTGGGCCACGCCCACCGAGCCGGTGCCGGTGGCCACGTGCTCGACCGGCACCCCGAAGCGCTCCGCGATCTCGTTCACCAGGCCGGTGCACGCCATGTCGGGGTAGCGGTTGAAGTTGCCCGCCGCCGCGACCGCGCTCTCCAGCACCCCGTGCAGCGGCGGGTACGGGTTCTCGTTCGAAGACAGCTTGTACGCGACGGCACCGCCCGCGGCAGCCGGCTTGCCGGGCTTGTATGTCGGAATGCCGTCCAGCTCGGCGCGCAGCTTCGGGCTCTTCTCGCTCACCGCAGGTCCTCCTCGACCGTCCCGTACGACGTCGCCGTCGACTCAATACTGCTCACCTTATGAGGATTCCGCTCTTCCGAGAATGGGGGCGCCTGGAATGCGGGGGAGCGCGCGCATATATGCGCGCGCCGGTGGCCTGCGCCGTGGCGCGCATCCCTCGTACAGGTGAGTTGAGACCGGTCCGAGACCTCACCGGCTTGGCATGCCCGGACCCGCCGACAAGCGGCACCCTCGCCACGCACACCCAAATACCTTCGTTTCCAAGGTCATTGGGGGTGGCGAAACGTGCAGAATCGTGCCTGTCAACGGGTGCATATGCACCCGGTCCGCCCCGGTCCCAGAGCCCTACTATCGGCTCGCCATGACAGCAGCAGGGAAGCATCAGGTGAGCCGGACCGAGACCACCCGGCGGGCCGCCGGCCGACAGGGCCGGGCCGGCATCAGGGACGTGGCCGCCGCGGCGGGCGTCTCCATCACGACCGTCTCCGACGCGCTCAATGGCAAGGGACGTCTGCCCGACGCCACCCGCCGCCACGTTCGAGAGGTCGCAGACCGCCTCGGCTACCGCCCGTCGGCCGCCGCCCGCACCCTCCGTACCGGCAAGTCGGGCCTCATCGGCCTGACCGTGACGACGTACGGGGATGAACCTTTCACCTTCACCGAATTCGCCTACTTCGCGGAGATGGCCAGGGCCGCGACCTCCGCCGCACTAGCCCGCGGCTACGCCCTCGTCATCCTCCCCGCCACCTCCCGGCACGACGTGTGGTCGAACGTCGCCCTCGACGGCACCGTCGTCATCGATCCGTCCGACCACGATCCCGTCGTCACCGAACTGGTCCGCCAGGGACTCCCCGTCGTCTCCGACGGCCGCCCCGCGGGCTCCCTCCCCGTCACCGCCTGGGTCGACAACGACCACGAGGCCGCCGTACTGGGCCTGCTCGACCACCTCGCCGCCGCCGGCGCCCGCCGCATCGGGCTGCTGACCGGCACCACCACCGACACCTACACCCGGCTCTCCACCACCGCCTACCTCAACTGGTGCGAGCGCGTCGGCCAGGACCCCGTGTACGAGTCCTACCCCGCCCACGACCCCTGCGCGGGCGCCGTCGCCGCCGACCGGCTCCTCGCCCGCCCCGACCGGCCCGACGCCGTCTACGGCCTCTTCGACCCCAACGGCACCGACCTGCTCGCCGCCGCCCGGCGCTACGGCCTGCGCGTCCCCGAGGACCTGCTGCTCGTGTGCTGCAGCGAGTCCACCGTGTACGCCAACACCGAACCGCCGATCACCACGCTCTCCCTCAAACCCCGCCGCATCGGCACCGCCGTGGTGCAGCTCCTGATCGACGCCATCGAAGGAGTGGACACCGGACGGCCCGTGGAACAGGTCGTCCCGACCGAGCTGATCATCCGTACCTCGTCCCAGCGCAGGCAGCCCCGTACGACCGTCAGCCCGCCCCGTTCCCCGTCACAGGACTGACCTCCGAGCAGTTCAACAACGGCCATTTCAGGAGAAAGCAGCAGGAACGACTGGTTCCGCACAGGATTCACCACCCCTGGTGCGTCACAGAGCGCGAGCTGCATTCCTATGATGGGCGCACGACATCACGGACCCTCCTCCCCGGAGGTCAGGAGGGTCCGCAGGTGTACGGCAGCGCGACGGTGGTGGAGGGGTCGATGACTCAGGGGGCCGGTCAGGGACCCGCGATGCGGACGGAGACGCTGCGGGACTTCCGGGTGCCGGTCGGCGAACCTGTCACCGAACCCGCCCCGTACGCCGTATCCGCCGGGATTCCCGGCGAGGCTCCCGTGTACGGCGAGTACCCCGCGTACTACGCCGACGGCGGCGTCGAACCCCACGCCGAGACGTACGACGAGCCGTACGGCGAGGCCTACGCCAAGCCTTACGCCGAGCAGTACGCCGACCACTTCACCGAGCCCCCGGCTGGGCCCCCGGCAGGACCCCCGACTGGGCCCCCCGCAGGATTCGCGGAGATCCCCGCCGCGCGCCCCGCCTCCGGCCCCGTCCTCATGAGCCGGGCTCCCGAGGAGCCCGAGGACGAAGACCCCGAGGGCTACACCCCCACCTTCCGCGACCTGCCGGTCATCGGCCGCGGCGCCCTCGGCGGCCCCGGCGACACCGTCCAGGTCACGTACGTCCCCCAGGACGACCAGGCCGCCGGCCCGGGCCCGCTCTACGTGGTCGGCGACGTCCACGGCTACCTCGACGAACTCGTCTCCGAGCTCCGGGTCCAGGGCCTGATCGACGCGGACTGCCGCTGGTCCGCCGGAAACGCCCGGCTCTGGTTCCTCGGCGACTTCACCGACCGCGGCCCGGACGGCATCGGCGTCATCGACCTCGTCATGCGGCTCTCCGCCGAGGCCGCCGCCGCCGGCGGCTACTGCAAGGCCCTCATGGGCAACCACGAGCTGCTGCTCATCGGCGCCAAGCGGTTCGGCGACACCCCCATCGCCTCCGGCGCCGGCACCGCCACCTTCCAGGCCGCCTGGCTCCTCAACGGCGGCCAGCGCACCGACATGGAACGCCTCCAGGACGTGCACCTGCAGTGGATGTCGCGCCTCGACGCGGCCGTCCTGGTGGAGGACCACCTCCTGCTGCACTCCGACACCACGGCCTACCTCGACTACGGCGACTCCGTCGAGGACGTCAACGACACCATCCACGAGCTGCTCAACCGCGGCGACGCCGACATCACCTGGGACCTCTTCCGCAAGTTCACCAAGCGGTTCGCCTTCCGCGACGAGGAGACCGGCCCGCAGGCCGTGCGCGAACTGCTCGGGACGTACGGCGGCAGCCGCGTCGTACACGGCCACAGCCCCATCCCCTACCTGCTCGGCGAAGTGGGCACCGAGGACGGCGACGAGTCACGCGGCCCCGAGGCCGTCGACGGCCCGCACGTGTACGCGCAGGGCCTCGCCATCGCGATGGACGGCGGGGTCACGATGGCGGGCAAGCTTCTCGTCGTACAACTCCCGCTGAGCAACTAAGGGTTCACGCATAGGAGTTGGCGGCTTTTGTGCCGTCAGATCACTCTTTTGAGTGATCGTGCGTTCGAGTGAGTGTGGTTACGGTCGTGGGCATGAACCTGAAGGAGTCGGCGGCGCAGGGTGGCTGAGCCGGGAAAGCAGCTCCGAGCGATCGCTTCGCCGTTCGTTGCCCTGGGCCCGTCGGGTGTGTCGATTCGTGACCGTCTCAAGGGACTGACCGGCGAGGACGAGACGCTGTTGCGGCTCGTCGGCGCGCACCTGGGGGCCTTGGCCGGGCGGGACCTCAAGGCCCGGTGCGCTGACGCTCTACAGCATTCCAACGAGTCGTGGGCCGACCGCAAGCGCGACCTGACCGCGTTTTCGTCGTCCCGGTGGGCCGGGAGTCTGACGAAAGCCACGCATGACCAGTGGTCGCTGTCCCGTCGCGCTCAGGCCACCCACCTGGCTGGGCTTGATGCGGGGATCCGCATGCTCCGCCACCGCCTGTCCCTCCCGATCGGGGAACAGAACACCAAACGAGCTCCAGGTGGCTACCGGTCACAGCGTGAGTGGTTTGCCAAGTCACGCCGTCTCGCGTGTCTGGAGGAACGCCGCGAGCAGGTCGCTGCTGACCGTAATGCCAGCCGGGTTCGTGTCGTGCGCGGTGGCCGGAAACTGGCGAACACCCGCCACCACCTGGAAGCTGCCGGGCTCACCGAAGCTGAGTGGCGGGAGCGGTGGGAGGTCGCACGCTGGTTTCTGTCCGCGGACGGCGAGTCGGGTAAACGATTCGGGAACGAGACGATCCGGGTCACCCCCGACGGTGAGGTCAGCATCAAGCTGCCCGCCCCGCTCGCCGGATACGCCAACAGCAGGAACGGGCGGTACACGCTGACGGCGCGTGTCGCATTCCCTCACCGGGGCACGGAGTGGCGTGACCGGGTTTCGGCGGATCGGGCCGTCGCCTACCGCATCCACTACGACAGCTCACGGGGCCGCTGGTACCTGGACGCCGCCTGGAGCCGCCCCGCTGTCCAGACGGTGCCCCTTGCTGCGGCCCGCGCGAACGGCATCGTGGGCGTGGACACCAACGCGGACCACTTCGCCGCCTGGCGGCTCGACTCCCACGGCAACCCCGTCGGTGATCCCCACCGTTTCCCCTACGAGCTCACCGGCACCACCCAGCACCGGGACGCGCAGATCCGCCACGCCATCACCCAACTTCTCCACTGGGCGCAGCGGTGCGGGGTTCAGGCGATCGCCATCGAAGACCTTGATTTCACCGAGGAGAAGACCCGGGAGAAGCACGGCCGACGGAAGAAGTTCCGGCAGCTGATCTCCGGCATTCCCACAGGGAAGCTCCGCGCACGGCTCGTGTCGATGGCCGCCGAGCAGGGTCTGGCGGTTGTCGCGGTCGATCCTGCGTACACCAGCGTGTGGGGCGCGCAGCACTGGCAGAAGCCGATGGCCGCGCCCCAGCGCACCACCACCCGACACGATGCCGCAAGCATCGCGATCGGACGACGCGCCCTCGGGCACCCGATCCGGCGACGGACGGCACCGCCCCACGACGACCAGAGCGATCGTCGTGGGCATCGGACCGTCCAGGCCGGACCGGGCACCCGAGGGCGTGAGGAAACCCGACACCGCGTTCCCGGACCACGCACACGATGCGCGCAGCCCGGACACGGAGAGAAAGCGGGCAACCAGCACGCCCAACACCGTTCGGGGCGCGCGGCTGAGAGAGACAAGTCTTGGCAACAGGACACACTCCCACTCGGTTTCTAGGAACGGTATTTCCGGAAAGCCCCTGTCACGGCGTGGTGTGGGCGCTCTACCATCGCTCTATCCGTAGCAGGCTCTCCTCCGTTTGTGCCGGCGCCCGGGTCTACGCGGGCATACCGGCTTCTACGGAGCATCGGGGGATGCACATGACCAGCGCTCCGCACCTGCTGACCGAAGACCGACCGGAGTTCGATCGGCTCCTCGACGAGGCGCTGCGCACCGCACACGAACGGCCCGAGCTCGCCACCCTCGGCGAACGGCTGAACGCCGAACAACTGCGCACCATGGCCCTCGGGGCCCGCGCACTGCTCACGTCCGCCGCCGCGGCCGAGTACGACCACTACGTGAAGGTCCGCGAGGAACGCCGCGACGAGGTCCTCTCCACCCCGGGGAACACGGGGGACGAGCACGGTGAGCAGGACAGCGGCGGTGGCGCGGGCGTCAGCGCGGTGGTCGCGGTCCTCGCGCCCGTCCTGGCGGGCACGGCCATGCTGATCTTCCTGCTCGTGGGCTACGGCCTGAAGATGGTCGAGCCCGAACCCGCCTTCGCGGAGACGATGCTGACGGCCGGTTGGCTCTTCGGCGCGCTCACCGCGGCCGGCCTGCTCTTCGCCGTGATCGCTCTGCTGGTGACGGCCGTCCGCAACAGCGCGACCGAGGTGGGGGTGGCCGAGACCGAGGCGGTACCCGACGAGGTCGCGCGGGCCAGGGAAGCCTGGCGCAATGCCCTGCTGGAGCGGGGGATCATGCCGTTCCTGCGGGACGCGCTGGCCGATCCGAGCGCGGGCCCGGGGCTTCCCAGGCCCCGCAGGGGTGGCAGCCGGATGCCCGATCTGGGCTACACGGCACCTGATTTCACGAGTCCGGGGGCCCCCAACGAGGGCCCCCGGCCGGGTTACACGTCACCGGACTTCACGAGTCCGGACTTCGGCGGCCCGGAGCACGAGCCGGACTGAGGTCCGGCCGCGCTCCGGGTCGCGGAGGTTGGTGCCGGGTGCGGGGCTACCGCGTCGGTTCCGGCTGCGTCAGCCGAGCTTGGCCCCCTTCGGGACGTCCAGCTGCGACGCCGCGGAGCGGCTCAGGGGGACGACACCGCTCGGGCCCGGAATCCTCTGGGTCCAGGGACCCGCACCGTCGTCCTGCGGGACCATGGGGTCGTCCGTGCAGTCGAGCTCGAAGTTGCGCGGCGTCACCGGGTCGCCCTCGGGGACGACGAAGCAGAGGGTCTCCCAGAGCTGGTTGGACTCGGTCAGCACCTGGATCGAGACGTTGTTCGCCTGGTGCGCGATGGAGATCGCGCACGCGTCCGACGGGTAGTTCGTGTGCGGCGGGTTGATGGTGAGGTTGTGCCAGCTGAACTCGGTCGTGTTGGGGCCGTTGAACGAGCCCTGGGTGTCGCGGATACCGACGAAGGCGGTGCGGTCCGCCGTCAGAGCGGCCTTCACCTCCCAGGCGTTGTTGTCCGCGACGGCGTCGACGTCCACGCACCTCGCCGGACCGGTCGCACCCGTCGGGCCCGTGGCACCGGTCGCGCCCGTCGCGCCCGTCGCACCGGTCGCACCGGTCGCACCCGTGGCACCATCCGCGCCCGGCTCACCCGGGTCACCGGTCGCGCCCGTGGCGCCGGTGGGACCCGTCGGGCCGGTCGGGCCCGGCTTGCCCTTGTCGCACCTGTCGTCACCGACGGGCCCGGCAACCTCGGAGAGCGAGGCCGACTTCGGCTTGTAGTTCGGCTTGTGGGGCTTGCAGGGGTCGCTGCCCACGGCCTCCGCCACCCTGGCCGTCTCCGCGGCCTGAACGGTCTGGCCGACGGCGAACGCGGGACTGGCGACTCCCATCAAAACCAGGGTCATCGATGCGAGGGTTCCGCCGGTCAGCCAGCCACTGCGCCGGGGCAGGGGGCCGAGGGTTGACCTGGTCTTGTTCTCGGGGCTCATGTACGCCGCTCCTTCTCGATCCGGATCGAACGATGTGCGAGGGGGTCTTTCGACCGCCCCGGCCATCGTGAGGATCCCGGCCCCAAGCGGCAGGACACCTCGCAGGAAAGTCCACTTATCGGACTAGTGATACGCACCCAATGGCGGCGGCCCGGAGCAAGCGCCGGACTGAATCGTCCGACGGCGCTCCGGGCCGCCCGGGGTTACTGCTGCACTACTTCTGGTTCAGCATCTTGCGGTCCGTGAGGACGTCGAGCTTGCTCTTGAACCTGTCGAGCGGCGGGGCCGGCGGGCCGTCCGAGCCGGGGGTCGGGGTGGACAGCTGCTCCCAGTCGTTGCCGCAGTCGAGGACGAACCCGATTTCGGGGTCCGTGTCCTGGTTGATCGCGCAGGTGATCTCCCAGACTTCACCCCCGGTGGTCAGCACCTGGACCGAGACGCCATCCTCCGCGTTGGTCTGGGCGGCGATGGAGATGGCGCAGGCGCCATCCGGGAAGTCGGTCTCGGTGTCCGTCAGGTCGTACCAGAGGAACGGCGTCGGCTCCGGCGTCAGGTCTCGGATACCGGCGTACGCAACGTCTCCGCTGAGCACGGCCTTGGTCTCGTTGGCGTTGCTGGGGGTGTAGGCGTCGACGTCGCTGCACACGCTGGCGCCGGTCGCACCCGTGGCACCCGTCGCGCCCGTCGCGCCCGGGGCACCGTCCTGGCCGTCAGCACCGTCGGCACCGGGGGGACCCTGCTCACCCGTCGCACCCGTCGCGCCGGTCGCGCCGCCGCCCGGACCCGTCGCGCCCGTGGCGCCCGTCGCGCCCGGGGCACCGTCCTGGCCGTCAGCACCGTCGGCACCGGGGGGACCCTGCTCACCCGTCGCACCGGTCGCACCCGTCGCGCCGCCGCCGCCCGGACCCGTCGCGCCGGTGGCACCCGTGGCACCGGTGGCACCCGTCGCGCCGGTGGCGCCCGTGGCACCGGTGGCGCCCGGCTTGCCCTCGTCGCACTTGTCGTCGCCGTGGGGTCCGTCCAGCCAGGCGTCCGCTCCCCACGGGTGGTCCTCGCCCGGCTCGCCGTGGTGCTCCTCGCAGGGGTCACCGGGAGGGTTCGCCGCCACTACCGCCTGCGTGGCCTGGATGGTCTGGCCCGCGGCGAGCGCGGGGGTGGCGACACCCATCAAAACCAGGGCGAGCGAGGCGAGGGTTCCGCCCGTGACCCAACCGCTCCGCCGGGGCAGGGGGCCGAGCGTCGACCTGGTCTTGTTCTCGGGATACATATACGCCGCTCCTTCTAGAAACCGGATCCAACGATGTGCGATGGGGCCTTGTGGGCCGCCTCGGTCATAGTGGTGATCGGATTTCAAGAGCGGTGGGACGCCTCGCAACGAGGTCAACAGATCGGACCAGTAATGCGCCCCCGAATGGCGCCTTTCTCGTATTGCGGTCACGCTTCCTTGCAAGCCATTGCAAGGATCCCTACCGTCGACGTGCGACTTACGGGCACTGTCATCACCACAGTGGATGGGATCCTTGAAAGCAACAGTCTGCTTGAATATGATCGTAAAAAATGAGGCCCCCGTGATCCGGAAGTGTCTGGAGTCGGTGCGCCCTTTGATCGATACATGGGTGATCGTGGACACCGGCTCCACCGACGGCACTCAAGAGATCATCCGAGAATTCTTCAGCGATTTGCCCGGAGTGCTGCACGAGCGGCCCTGGAAGGGGTTCGACGGCAGCCGCAGCGAGGCCATCGACCTCGCCCGCTCCAGCGCGGACTACCTGCTGTTCATCGACGCCGACGACGTGATGGAAGTACAGCCCGGTTTTCGCATGCCGGACCTGAGCCACGATCTGTACAGCGTCGCAATTCACCACGCCCCCGTCATTCACTGGCGTCCCGCACTGGTGTCGACCCGATTGCCGTGGCGATACGTCGGCGTACTCCACGAGTACCTGGAGTGCGAATCGACCCGGTACAGCCGTGGAGTTCTCGAAGGCGCCAACATTCTCATCGTCGGCGGTGGAGCACGCCTCAGGGAAGGCGGCGAGCGGCAGAAATACCTGCGCGACGCGGAGGTTCTGGAACAGGGCCTCCTCAAGGAACCGAAAAACGCCCGCTACGCGTTCTACCTCGCCCAGAGCTGGCGCGACGCGGGAGAACCGGAGAAGTCCCTGGCCGCCTACGACCGCCGGGCGGGCATGGGCGGCTTCGCCGAGGAGGCCTTCTGCTCCCAGCTCTACGCGGCGCGGATCGCGGCAAGCCTCGACCGGCCGCGGGCCGACGTGATGGACCGCTTCCTGCGCGCACACGAGAGCCGCCCCACGCGCGCCGAGGCGCTCGGCAGCCTCGCCCGGATCTGCCGGCAGCAGAGCCGCTTCCCGCTGGCGTACGTGTTCGCCCGGCAGGCAGCACTGATCCCCCGGCCGGAGGACATCCTGTTCGTCGAGTTCGACTGGTACGAATGGCGCGCGCTCGACGAACTCGCGGTGGCCGCCTACTGGGTCGGCGAGTACCGGGAGTCTTCGGACTGCTGCGAACGCCTCCTGGAGTCGGACAGGCTGCCGGCCGATCAGCGCGACCGCGTCCGCGCCAACCTCGACTTCGCACGGCGCAAGCTGGACCCGCACCTCGTCCCCGCCTGACGCACAGGCACAGGCACTACGCACCGCGCACCGCGCACCGCGCACCGCGCACCGCGCACCGCGCACCGGCAAAGCGAACGGGCCCGCGACTCCCCCCAAGGGTCGCGGGCCCGTCCACGTCTCAGGTCCGGTCAGTCGGCCAGCGGCAGGTAGACGCGGTTGCCGGAAGCCGCGAACTCGGCGGACTTCTCCGCCATGCCCGCCTGGATCTCATCGGCCTTCAGGTCACCGCCGTGCTCACGGCGGATGTCCTGCGAGATCTTCATCGAGCAGAACTTCGGACCGCACATGGAGCAGAAGTGCGCGGTCTTGGCCGGCTCGGCGGGAAGGGTCTCGTCGTGGAACGAGCGGGCCGTGTCCGGGTCGAGGGCCAGGTTGAACTGGTCCTCCCAGCGGAACTCGAACCGCGCGTCCGACAGGGCGTCGTCCCATTCCTGGGCGCCCGGGTGGCCCTTGGCCAGGTCAGCGGCGTGCGCCGCGATCTTGTACGTGATGACGCCGGTCTTCACGTCGTCCCGGTTGGGCAGGCCCAGGTGCTCCTTGGGCGTCACGTAGCAGAGCATCGCGGTGCCCCACCAGGCGATCATCGCGGCGCCGATGCCCGAGGTGATGTGGTCGTACGCGGGCGCGACGTCCGTGGTCAGCGGGCCGAGCGTGTAGAACGGCGCCTCCTCGCAGATCTCCTGCTGGAGGTCGATGTTCTCCTTGATCTTGTGCATCGGGACGTGGCCCGGGCCCTCGATCATGGTCTGGACGTTGTGGCGCTTGGCGATGGTGTTGAGCTCGCCCAGCGTCTTCAGCTCCGCGAACTGCGCGGCGTCGTTGGCGTCCGCGATGGAGCCGGGGCGCAGGCCGTCGCCGAGCGAGTACGTGACGTCGTACGTCGCGAGGATCTCGCAGAGCTCCTCGAAGTTCGTGTAGAGGAAGTTCTCCTTGTGGTGCGCCAGGCACCACGCGGCCATGATCGAGCCACCGCGCGAGACGATGCCGGTCTTGCGGCGGGCGGTCAGCGGCACGTACGGGAGCAGCACGCCGGCGTGGACCGTCATGTAGTCGACGCCCTGCTCGGCCTGCTCGATGACCGTGTCCTTGTAGATCTCCCAGGTCAGGTCCTCGGCGCGGCCGTCGACCTTCTCCAGTGCCTGGTAGAGCGGCACGGTGCCGATCGGCACGGGGGAGTTGCGCAGGACCCACTCGCGGGTGGTGTGGATGTTGCGGCCGGTGGAGAGGTCCATGACCGTGTCGGCGCCCCACTTGGTCGCCCAGGTCATCTTGTCGACCTCCTCCTCGATGGAGGAGGTGACGGCCGAGTTGCCGATGTTGGCGTTGACCTTCACCAGGAACCGCTTGCCGATGATCATCGGCTCGATCTCGGGGTGGTTCACGTTGGCCGGAAGCACCGCGCGACCTGCGGCGATCTCCTCGCGAACGACCTCGGGGGAGACGTTCTCGCGGATCGCGACGTACTCCATCTCCGGGGTGATCTCGCCCCGGCGGGCGTACGCGAGCTGCGTGACGGCGGCGCCGTTACGGCCCCGGCGGGGCTGGCGGGGGCGGCCCGGGAAGACCGCGTCGAGGTTCTTGAGCCCGCCGCGCGGCGAGGTGTGCTTGATGCCGTCGTCCTCGGGGCGCACGGGGCGGCCCGCGTACTCCTCGGTGTCGCCGCGGCCGATGATCCAGTTCTCGCGGAGCGGGGCGAGGCCCCGGCGCACGTCGGTCTCGATCTGCGGGTCGGTGTACGGACCGGACGTGTCGTAGAGCGTCACGTCCTTGCCGGTGGTGAGGTGGACCTGCCGGACCGGCACCCGGATGTCGGGGCGGGAGCCCGCCAGGTATCCCTTGTGCCAGCCGGGCTGGCGCTCGGTCTGGCCGTCGGTGCCCTGGCTGACGGCAGGCGTGCGTGCGTCGTCCTGAATGGTCATGAGACCTGATCTCCCTACGCCGGCATTACCCGGTAACAGGTTCGGCGGTCGACGCAGCCTCTTCCCGTACGCATCTGTGCTGCGCGTACGGTGATCAGCGCCCTCTCAGCCCGGTGCTCCGAGCTCCCGCGTTGTGCAAAGTAGCCCCCACGCTAGCGTCATCCATGGCGTGCTGAACAGTGGGCCCCCCTCATCTCTTGCGATGATCTGCCGGTGACGTCCTCGCCGCAGCCCCCCAACGAGCCCACAGAGCCCCATGGCCACACCGGCCACGAGCACTCAGGTCCCGGTCACGGAGCCGGTCACGGAGCCGGCCACGGGCACAGCCATGGCCATGGTCCGGCGGCCCCCGTCTCGAAGCACCTGCGCAAGGTCATCGCGGCCGTACTGATCCCCTTCGCCACCGCCGTCTTCGTCGGCATGGCGGTGCTCTGGCCGGGCGGCGCCCCTGCCCACGAGCGCACGGGGGTCGGTTTCGACCGGCAGACGCAGCAGGGCACGGTCATCTCACTGGAACGTGTCGACTGCAAATCCGTGAACGCCGCCCAGGTGCCACCGACGGGCGACACGTCCACCCCCGAGGGGCGCGAGGCACAGGCCGCGCAGACGGGGGAGTGCAAGAAGGCCACCGTCGAGGTCGGCACCGGCTCGGACAAGGGCCGGACCTTCGTGGAGGTCGTCCAGCCGGGTGCGCCACGGCAGCTGGAGAAGGGCCAGGAGGTGGTGGTGGCCTACGCGCCGGACGCCCCGCGCGACCTCCAGTACTCGGTCATCGACGTGAACCGAAAGTTCCCGTTGGCAGTGCTGGCCGGCATCTTCGCCGTCGCGGTCGTGATCGTAGGGCGGATGCGCGGGCTGTTCGCACTGATCGCGCTGGTCATCAGCTTCGGCGTGCTGACCCTCTTCATCCTCCCGGCCATCCTGCAGGGCTCGAATCCACTGCTCGTCGCCGTCATCGGCGCGAGCGCCATCATGCTGATCTCCCTGTACCTGTGCCACGGTCTGACGGCCCGGACCTCGGTCGCCGCCCTCGGCACGCTCATCTCGCTGCTGCTGATCGGGCTGCTGGGCTCGCTGTTCATCGACTGGGCGTCCCTCAGCGGCAACACCGACGACAACACCGGCCTGATCCACGGGCTCTATCCGGACATCGACATGAGCGGTTTGCTGCTCGCCAGTGTGATCATCGGATCCCTGGGTGTACTCGACGACGTGACGGTCACCCAGACCTCGGCGGTCTGGGAACTCCACCAGGCCGACCCGTCGATGGGCCCGCGCGGCCTGTACCGGGCGGCGATCCGGATCGGCCGCGACCACATCGCGTCGGTGGTCAACACGCTCGTACTGGCCTACGCGGGTGCCGCGCTGCCGCTGCTCCTGCTGTTCTCGATCGCGAACAGCAGCATGGGGTCCGTGGCCAACAGCGAGCTGGTCGCGGTGGAGATCGTACGGACTCTCGTGGGCTCGATCGGGCTCGTGGCCTCGGTCCCGGTGACCACGGCGCTGGCCGCACTGGTCGTTTCGGCCGACCGGCCGGGATCCCCGGTCGCCTCGCCGGCCTCGGGGCCGGTCCGCGGCGGCCGGGGCCGGCGGCGCAAGCGCTGAATGGAGGTTCCCGGACGACGGGAACGCAGGGTACGTCGGCGGACGCGGCTGGTCAGGTCGCGTGCCGTGCGGACCGGTGAAAGTCGGTGGGACGTGGCGCTCAGCGCGTCGGCACGCTGAGGCGGTCCTCATGGTCGGGGTCGTCCGTTGGTCAGCGGACGCCGGTGTTGCCTGCACTGCTGGTGCTGCCTGTACTGCCTGTACTGCCTGTACTGCCTGTACTGCCTGTACTGCTGATGCTGCCGTTGTGCGGTGATGGTGCTTCAGCCCGCGTTCTGTTCGTTCTGCTTGGACTCCGCGAGGATCTTGCCGAGCGCCTCGTCAAGGTTCTCCTCGAAATCACCCAGGTTCCGCTCCTGACCGAGCGGAACGATCCGGTCGGTCCGGTCGAGGAACGCGACGAGCGGTGCCGCGCTGGCGCGGAACAGGGCTCGGTCGGCACCGACCTGGAGCCTGATGTGGACATCGGACAGTTCCTCTGGATCGGTGGGGGCGATGTGCACATCGCCGTCACCGCACGGCTTGTTGATGCCGTCGAGGAGAAGCTCCCGGCCGAACGCCCAGGTCACGGGCGCGTCTCCGGGAAGGTGGAAGGTCAGGCGGACTGCGTAGGGGTCACGAGCGTCGTACCGGAGTTCCACCGGAATCCGGAACGAGAGCTCCTCGGAAACGAGGAAGCTCATCATGACCTCTGCCTGTACCGACTCGCGCATTGCCTACCCCGCTGTAGTGGAAGTGGCCAGGAATGATCCCCCAAGGCCCTCTTGACAAGAGTGGTGGAAGCGCTAGCAGATCACAAGGAGTGAGTTTTCAGATACTGATAGAGAACGAGAGGGTGCTCAACAGCGCGCCTACTTCACTCCGTAGCCGATCGACCGCACACAGCAATCGTTCTTCGTGGTGCAGAGGGAGAGAAATCGCCATGGTTGCCGCGGTATCGCCCGCAGTGATGGGGATGGCGGCGCAGACTGTGCCGAGGGCATATTCCTGGCGTTCGGTCACTGGCTGCATTCGGCCGAGCGCCCCGATCCGGTTCTCCAGGGAGCGCAGATCCCGCACGGTATAAGGGGTGATGGCCTCGACCGGGTGGCGGTCGTAGTACTCCCGGCGGGCCTCGTCGTCGAGCTGTCCGAGCAGGCACTGCCCGATGGCGTGCGCGTGGCCCGTCTCCCGGAAGTCGGCCCACTCCTCGCAGGCCGGGTTCGCCGGGGTGTCCGAAACACCCACGACCTCGATCTCACCCTCGCGGTAGACCGCGAAGTAGACGGGGGCCCCGACCGCGTCGCGGAAGTGCGCGAGGGAGTCGAGGATCATGCTGCGACGTTTCTGCTGAAGTCCGCCATCGGCGAGCCGTCCGGCGGCGTCGCCCAGGACGAACACTCCACTCTCTCTGCGGAGGTATCCCTCGTGCGTGAGGGTGCGCAGCAGGTGGTACGCGGTGGGAAGCGGGAGCCCGGCTTCGCGTGCCAGCTGTTTCGCCGGGGCTCCCTCGCTATGGGATCCCACTGCTTCGAGGAGCCTCAGCGCCCTCTGCACCGAACCGATCAGAGTCGGCACACCGGCATTGTGAACCGAAGACAAAGCTCACCCCCAGGCGTGGCGGCGGGCCTTTGGGGAGGCCCGCCCTGCGGGGGCCGCCCCCGCACATGCCATCGATCCTGGGGGGCGTACTCGGCGGCTACTTGACATAACCGCAGGTCAGGGCGGCGGAACCGGCTTTCGGTGCCCAGGGAACGGCACAGATTGCCACTCTATCCGCCGATTCCCGGCGTGTGAGCGGTTTACCGCGTCACGTTCCCTCACCTGGCGCAATCGCGGAAGCGTTCCGTCCGCATACTTCTACCACTCGGTGGACGAGGACTTCGAACCGCCCCGGCCGCCAACCTTCTTGACGACGAAGATCAGGGCGCCGACGAGGCCGGCGAAGACGAGCAGCTTGAAGACGACGCTGATCAGCACGCCCAGGATGCTGGTGATCACGCCGCCGAAGACGAACAGCACCAGCAGCGGAACGGCGACCCACTTGACCCACCAGGGCATGCCCGCGAACGTCTCTCGGATCCCGTCCATGTCTCCTCGACCTCTTCCTCTTCCTCGTCCACTTCCGTGACTTCCTGCTCCCGATGCTAGGAGCCGACGGATGCCCGCGGGGGGCCGCGAGCCCCCGGAGTCCCCTGATCCGCCCCCTAGGGGCCGACCGCCGGATCGGCCCTTCGACCCTGAGACCCCGGTGGGCCGCTCAGCCCTCCGGCGGGGAGAACACCACCATCACCTTCAGGTCCTCGGTGATGTGGTGGAACTTGTGGGGGACCCCCGCCGGGACGTAGACCACGCTGCCCCGCGCCACCATCGTCGTCTCCTCCCCGACCGTGATCGAGGCCCTCCCGCTCACCACGAAGTACACCTCGTCCTGCCCGTGCGGCTGCTGCGGGTCGCTCTGACCCGCGTCGAGTGCGTACAGCCCGACCGACATGTTCCGCTCACGCAGGAACTGCAGATAGGCGCCGTCGTTGGCGGCCCGCTCCGCTTCGAGCTCGTCCAGCCGGAACGCTTTCATCGTCCTTGTTCCCCTTGTGTTCAGTCGTCCCCGGGTATCCGCTGATCTGCGGATGTCCCATCGGGATCTTCTCTGCCACGATCAGACACATGACGAATTTCGTAGTCAAGACGCTCGCCAACGCGGCAGCCCTCGCCGTCGCCATCTGGCTGCTCGCCGGCATAACCCTCGACGACGGCAGCAGCCTCGGCCGCCGGACGGTGACCCTGCTGCTGGTCGCGCTGGTCTTCGGCCTGGTCAACTTCATCGTCAAGCCCGTGGTGAAGCTGCTCTCGCTGCCGCTGTTCATCCTCACCCTGGGCCTGTTCACCCTCGTCGTGAACGCCCTGATGCTGATGCTGACCTCCTGGCTGGCCAAGCAGTTCGACCTCAGCTTCCACGTCGACGGCTTCTGGACCGCCCTCGTCGGCGCTCTGATCATCTCCATCGTCAGCTGGGCCGTGAACATGGTCCTGCCCGACAAGAACTGAGCGGGCTCACATGTACCGCGTGTGCTTCGTCTGCACGGGCAACATCTGCCGCTCGCCCATGGCCGAGTCCGTCTTCCGCGCCCGCGTCGCGGAGGCCGGACTCGACGCCCTGGTCGAGGTGGACAGTGCCGGTACCGGCGGCTGGCACGAGGGCCACCCGGCCGACCCGCGCACAGTCTCCGTCCTGCAGGCCGCCGGGTACGAGCAGGGCCACCGGGCCCGGCAGTTCCGGTCTTCCTGGTTCGCCGCACTCGACCTCGTCGTCGCACTCGACGCCGGACACCTCCGGGACCTCCGGGCACTCGCCCCCACGCCCGAGGACGCCGCCAAGGTCAGGCTGCTGCGGTCCTTCGACCCGGCGGCCACCGCCGCCGAGGGCGACGTACCCGACCCCTACTACGGGTCGCTCGACGGGTTCGAGGAGTGCCTTCAGCTCGTCGAGGCGGCGAGCCCCGGCCTGCTGGAGACCGTACGGGAAGCCCTGGCCCTGAAGGAGCACACCGCGTGAACGAGCAGCCAACCACGGGCAGCGCCCCGGCAGCCCGGCTCGGCGACGGCACCCTCGCCGTCCGCGCCGGGCTGCCGGCGCCCGTCAAGAACGAGCCGACCCTGCCCGGGCCGGCCTTCGCCGCCCACTTCCATCTGCCCGGCGACGTCGAAGGCCCGTACACCTACGGCCGCGACACCAACCCGACCTGGACCCTGCTGGAGCAGGCGATCGGGGAACTGGAAGCCCCCGGCCAGGACGCGCACACCGTGGTCTTCGCCTCCGGCATGGCCGCGGTCTCCGCCGTGCTCCTCTCGCAGGCACGCCACGGCGACACCGTCGTCCTGCCCGACGACGGCTACCAGGCACTGCCGCTGCTGCGCGAGCAGATGGAGGCGTACGGAATCCACGTGCGCACCGCTCCGACCGCCGACGAGGCCCAACTCACCGTCCTGGACGGGGCCCGGCTGCTGTGGATCGAGACCCCCTCCAACCCGGGGCTCGACGTCTGCGACGTACGCCGCCTCGTGGACGCCGCGCACGCCGGCGGGACCCTGGTCGCCGTCGACAACACCCTGGCCACGCCGCTCGGCCAGCGGCCCCTGGACCTCGGAGCGGACTTCTCCGTCGCCAGCGGCACCAAGGGCCTCACCGGCCACGGCGACCTGCTCCTCGGCTACGTGGTCTGCCGGGACGCCGAACTCGCCGCCCTCGTCCGCCGCTGGCGCAAGATCGTCGGCGCGATCCCCGGCCCCATGGAGGCCTGGCTCGCCCACCGCTCCCTGGCCACCATCCAGTTGCGCGCACAGCGCCAGTGGGCCAACGCGCTGGCCCTGGCCGAGGCCCTGACCGGCCGCACCGAGGTGACCGGGCTGCGCTACCCCGGCCTGGCCACTGACCCCTCCCACAAGACGGCCGCCCGCCAGATGCGCGGCTTCGGCTCGGTCGTCTCCTTCACGCTGCCCGACCGCGCGCACGCGGAACGCTTCATGAGCGCTCTTCATCTGGTCGAGGACGCCACGAGCTTCGGCTCGGTACGGTCCACCGCCGAGCGGCGCGGACGGTGGGGCGGGGACGCCGTCCCGGAGGGCTTCATCCGCTTCTCCGCCGGCGCCGAGGACACCGAGGACCTGATCGCGGACGTCCTGCGGGCCCTCGAATCGGCCGGTTCCGGCAGCTGAGAGGGCCGTGGAAAGCGGTCCGAGCCTCCCCCCTCATGGCTCGGACCGCCCCGGTTCATCGGGGGAGAACCACCGCCGAGAACCACGCGACAAGGCTAGTTGACTCAGCGTCAGAGTCCAATCACGGTAACGACAGGGGCCTATCCGCATATTTATAGTTGAAGGCCCCCACCGAGAGGTCGAGGTGCCGCCATGGACCTTGCTCTGCTGCGCACCTTCGTCGCCGTCCACCGGGCCGGGTCCTTCACCCGAGCCGCCGCCCTCCTCGGACTGTCCCAACCCGCCGTCACCTCACAGATCCGCACCCTCGAACGGCAGCTGGGCCGCCCCCTCTTCCACCGCCGCGCCCGCGGCGTCACCCCCACCGCCGTCGGCGACGAACTCGCCCACAAGGCCGCCCCGCACCTCGACGCCCTGCTGCGGATCACCGAGACCGAGCGGGAGGCCACCGGAGCGTTACGCACCCTCCACGTCGCCGGACCCCCCGAATTCCTGGGCCTGCGGGTACTGCCCGCCCTCGCACCGCTGGTCGGCCAGGGCCACACGCTGCGCGCCACCCTGCTGACCGGCGCCGAGGAGACCCTCGAGGGCCTCGCCGCCGGCCACCACGACCTCGTCGTCACCACCGCCCGCCCGCGCGGAGGGCTCTTCACCGCCACCGCCCTGTGCGACGAGGAGCACGTCCTGGTGGCCGCGCCCTACTGGGCCGCCCTCGTCGACCGGGACCGGCTGCGCGAGGAGGGTCCCGCCGCGCTCGACGGCATCCCGCTCGTCGAGGTCCACGAGAGCCTGCCCCTCGCCACCCGCTACTGGGCCACCGTCTTCGAGGTACCGCCCCAGCACGCCGCCACCGTGGTCGTGCCCGATCTGCGCGCCGTACTGGAATGCGTGCGCTCCGGAGCCGGACTGGCCGTGATTCCCCGCTACCTGTGCCAGGACGCCCTCGACAGCGGCCGGATCGTGGCCCTGGCGGAGCCGGCGGTGCCGCCGCTGCGCACCTGGTTCCTCGTCGTACGGGCCGGCAGTCTCGCCCTCGCCCATCTCGCCCGGGCCCACGAGCTGCTGTTTCACGCCGCCGCGCACTGGTGAGCTCCCGTTCGAGACCCTTGGCGCGTTTCAGAAGCGGAGTCGTGGGCCACTCTTCTCCCATGACCGAACGTCCCGTGGTCAAACGCACCGCCCGCGCGATCCTGCTCGACGGTGACGACCTGATCCTCATCAAGCGCACCAAGCCCGGCGTCGATCCCTACTGGCTCACCCCCGGCGGGGGAGTGGAGTCCTCGGACGCCACCGTCGTCGACGCCCTCCACCGGGAGGTCCACGAGGAACTCGGCGCGAAGATCACCGATGTGGTGCCCTGCTTCGTCGACACCGTCGAACACATCGCCGACGGGGGAGTGACCGGCGTGAAGGTGCAGCACTTCTTCGTCTGCCACCTCGAATCCATGGACCCCAGCCAACGGCACGGACCCGAAGTCGACGAGCCCGAGGGCGAGTACGAGATCGTCCGCGTGCCCTTCAGCCGCGTCGGCATCGCCGCCGTCCATCTCGTCCCGCTGTCCCTGCGGCACTACCTCGACGGCAACATCGAGGGGGTCCGCGCCATGCACGCTCCCGACCTGGGCTGAAACGGGTCCCGGCCGAAACGGACCGGGCTGAAACGGGTCCGGGCCGACGCCGGCGGGAACTGCCCGCCGGTGTCAGCCCGCGACGCCCGCCAGCTCCTCCACCGCGTCGTGCCGGATCCGCTCGTCGGGGATCCCTATCCGCTTGAGCTCGTCCACCCCGTTGCGGATCATCGCGGGCGGCCCGGAGATGAACGCGTCGTACGAACTCCACGGCCCGTGCTCACCGATGGCCTGCGGCAGCTGTCCGGCCAGGCCGTCTCCGACCACCGGGCGCACCGACAGCCACGGGTGCGTGCGCTGCAACCCCAGCAGGGTGTCCTTGTCGTAGAGGTCGTGGTCGCTGCGCGCCCCGTAGAACACCTCCACCGGCCGCCGCTCCCCGTGCTCGGCCACGTCCTCGATCATCGCTTTGATCGGCGCGATGCCGGTCCCGCCGCCCAGGCACAGCATCCCGTTGTCCGTGGTGTGGTCGACGACCATCGACCCGGCCGGCGGCCCCAGGCGCAGCACGTCCCCCGGGCGTGCGTGGCGCACCAGTGCGTTGGAGACCCAGCCGGCGGGAACGGCCTTGACGTGGAAGGACAGCAGCCCGTCGGCGCGCGGCGCCGAGGCGAAGGAGTAGTGCCGCCACACCCGCGGCCACCAGGGGGTCTCCAGGCTCGCGTACTGGCCGGCCACAAAGGCGTACGGCTGGTCGGGGCGGACCGTCAGCACCGCGATGTCGGGGGTGCGCAGATCGTGGGAGACCACCTCCGCCTGCCACCACGCGGGTGCCTTCACCTCGTCCTGCGCCGCCGCGTCGATCATGATCTGGGAGATGGCGATGTACGCCCGCACCCAGGCGGCCTCCGTCTCCGGACCCCAGGTCTCGTGCGCGTACCGGGCCAGCGCCCCGATCAGGGCCTCGCCGACCACGGGGTAATGCCCGGCCACGGTGCCGTACTTGCGGTGCCCGGTGCCCAGCCGGCGCAGGTAGGGCACGAGCACGTCCGGATTGTCGATGTGCTCGGCGGCGGTGAGCAGCGCCTTCAGCAGCCGGTCCCGCTGCGCGTCCATCGCGGCGGGGAACATGCCGCGGACCTCGGGATGCCCGGTGAACACCAGTGCGTAGAAGTACGAGGTCACCCTGTCGGCGACGGGCGCGATCTCCGCGAGGGTCCGGCGGATCAGCATGGCGTCGGGTGAGGCCTCGGGCTCCGCTCCCTCGCCGGGTATCCGGGCCGTTCCCCGTCTGGCCGATCTGGTGGGCGGAGCGTCCATGCGGTGCCTCGCTTCGAACATCTCGGTCGGGTCTGCACACGCCACGGCCTGTGAATCCGTGGTTCCGGGCTTCACAGCGTGCCAGCAGCCCCCAGAGGCCTGCGGGGAAATGCGGAAAATCCGCGTTTCGAACCCACTTTCCCCTTAAGATGCCTCAACTCCCGGGCGTGCCACCCCTACGAGCTGGTATGCCTCTCGAAGGTCCCTGCCCTGGTAGACGTGGGTCGCGCGCTCCGCGAGAAAGGGTCGCGCGTTGACGGCCACGGAGACCGGCACGGCCTCGAAGAGCACGGCATCGGTCATCGAATCCCCGTACGCGACGCAGTCGCCCCGGCCCACCCCGAACCTCTCGCACAGCCGGTCCGCCACCATGACCTTGCCCTCGGGCGTCAGGATCCCCGCCTCCTCCACGGGCCGGGTGAACGGCACCTCCGGGAAGACCGAACCGTGCGCGGCGTGGGCGCCCCACTCCAGCAGCAGCTCCACGAAGAAGGACGGCGACAGGGAGATCACCGCGCAGTAGTCCCCGCGCTCCCGGATCTCCCGCCACACGTCCCGGATGCCCGCGAGCCAGGGAGCCCCCTCGAACGCCGCCCGGACGTGCTCGGGCGTCAGGTCCGACCAGAGCGCGTGGGCCGCCACCGAAAACTGGTGCGGCCCGATCTCGCCGGCACCGAAGGACCGCTCCAGCGCGGCGATCTCGGCGCTCACGCCGAGCTGACGGGAGATCTCGACCGGCGCCGCCGAGCCGTACATCAGCGTCCCGTCGAGGTCGAAGAGGTGCAGGAGGGTCATAGGCGTCGAGGCTAGCGGCTCGGCAGCACAGGGGGATGTTTCACGTGAAACATCGATCCGTTTCCCCGGCGGGCGGGGGATGTTTCACGTGAAACATCGACCCAAATCCTCTGGACGGGCCCCTGTCGATGATCCAGTCTGGGCCGGTGACACCACCACACATCACAGATCTGCCGATCCGGGCGCTGAGCGTGGACGATCTCCGCCGCTGCGCCGACCTGTCAGAGAACCGCGGCTGGCCACGCGAAGACCACAAATGGGGACTCCTCCTCGCCGCCGGAAACGGCTACGGAGTGGACGCCCCCGATGGCCGGGGACTCGCGGCAGCCTGCGTCGTCACCCCGTACGGCCACACCCACGCCGGACCGGAGCTCGCCGCCATCGGGATGGTCCTGGTAGCCGACCGCTACGCCCGCCAGGGCCTGGGCCGCCGCCTGATGGAGCACGTCTGCGACGAGGTCCTCAAGGGCGTCCCCCTCACCCTGCACGCCACCCCCTACGGCCGCCCCCTCTACGAGGAACTCGGCTTCGACACCACCGGCCGCGCCGAGATGCTCACGGGCACCTTCCGCCCCGACGGCGCCCCCGGCACCTACGGCACACCCCTGGTCCGGCCGGCCAACGCCGAGGACCTCCAGCGCATCCTGCGTCTGGACGCCGAGGTCTTCGGCACCGACCGCACCCACATGATCACCCGGCTGCCCGCCTTCGCCGATCAACTCCTCGTCGCCGAGGACCGCACCGGCGACGGCACCCTCACGGGCTACGCGGCGGCCTGGCCCAACATGGAGACCCATGTCATCGGCCCGCTGGTCGCCCACGACCTCGGCACCGCCCAGTCCCTGATCACCGCGCTCGCCTCGGGCACCGACCGCCCGCTGCGCACCGATGTCGACGTCCGCCACGAGGAGCTGCTCGGCTGGCTCAAGGACCGCGGCCTCGACTCCATCGCTTTCAACGCCGTCATGACCCGGGGCATCCCCGGGCTGCCCGGCGACTGGACCCGCCGCTGGGCACCGCTCACCGTGGCCGCCGGCTGACAAGGAACGAGCACCATGACCGACACCCCGAACCCGACCGACCTCTCCGGCCTGTCCATCCGCCCGGCCACCGAGGCCGATCTGCCCGCCATCGTCGCCATGCTCGCCGACGACCCGCTCGGCGCCACCCGCGAGTCCCCGGACGACCTCACCCCGTACCGCACGGCCCTGAAGCGCCTGGCCGACGACCCGAACCAGCACCTGGTCGTCGCCGTCCGCGCGGACCGGGTCGTCGGCACCCTCCAGCTGACGGTCGTCCCCGGGCTCTCCCGCAAGGGATCCACCCGCTCGATCATCGAAGGCGTCCGCGTCCACGCCGACGAGCGGGGCAGCGGCCTCGGCACCCGTTTCATCGAATGGGCCATCGAGAAGTCCCGCGCCGAGGGCTGCGACCTCGTGCAGCTGACCTCGGACGCGACCCGGACCGACGCGCACCGCTTCTACGAACGGCTCGGCTTCGCCGCCTCCCACGTCGGGTTCAAACTGCAGCTCTGACAGAGCGCACCGGCAGGCCGGGCCGCACTGTCCGCGGCCCGGCCTACGATCGGGAGGATGAGCCCGAGCCTCCCCCTCGTCACCACTGCCGAGCGCCGCGACCGGCTCGGCCGGCGCCACCGGCTGGCCCCCTCCGCCCGTACCGCCACCGTGTCCCAGGCCGCCGACGCCGTCGTCGCCCTGCACGCCACCGACGCCGCGACCGTCTTCCTCTCCGCCCGCGCCCGGCTGACCGACAGCGGCCCCGCCACGATCGAGCGGGCGCTCTACGAGGACGTCAGCCTCGTGCGGCTGCTCAGCATGCGCAACACGCTCTTCGCCATGTCCGCCGAACTCGCCCCGTACGTCGACTCCTCCACCGCCCGCGGGATCGCCGCCAAGGAGCGCCGCACCCTCCTCAAACACCTCGACGAGGACGGCCAGGGCCTCGACGCCGACTGGCTGACCGGGGCGGAAGCCGCCGCCCTCGACGCACTCGACACCCGCGGCCCGTCCACCGGCAGCCAGCTGTCCGCGGCCGTACCGGCCCTGCGCCAGAAGATCACCATCGGCCGCGGCAAGAAGTACGAGACCGAGACGGGCGTCGCCACCCGGGTCATCCGCCTGCTCGCCGCCGACGGCCGGATCCGCCGTGACCGCCCGCGCGGATCCTGGACCTCCAGCCAGTACCGCTGGGTCCACACCGAGCCGTGGCCCGCCGTACCAGCCGCCGAGGCCCGCGCCGAGATCGCCCGGCGCTGGCTCCACGCGTACGGCCCGGCCACCGAGGCCGACCTCAAGTGGTGGACCGGCTGGACCCTCACCGACGTGCGCAAGGCACTCGCCGCCGTGGGGACCGAGCAGGTCCGCCTCGACGACGGCTCCACCGCCCTCGTCGGGCCCGGTGACACCGCGCCCGAGCCGGCCACCGAGCCCTGGGCCGCCTTCCTGCCCGGCCTCGACCCCACCGCCATGGGCTGGGCCGACCGCGGCTTCCACCTCGACCCCGCGCACAAGAGCGCCCTCTTCGACTACGCCGGCAACATCGGCCCCACCGTGTGGTGGAACGGGGAGGTCGTCGGCGGCTGGGCCCAGCGCGCCGACGGAGAGGTCGTCTGGCGGCTGCTCGGCAGCCCGGGCCGGGCCGCCGAGGAGGCGATCACCGCCGAGGCCGGCCGGCTCGCCGCCTGGGTGGGGGAGGCCCGCATCACCCCGCGCTTCCGCACTCCGCTGGAGCGCGAGCTCGTCGCCTGAGGCGCCCTCGAACGAGCGGTCCCTCGGCCGGTCCCTCGGCCGGTTCCGCCGCCGGTCCCTCCGCCGGTCCCTCGGCCGGTCCCTCGGCCGGTTCCGCCGCCGGCCCGTCAGCCGATGCCCCGCCAGCCCTGCGGGTCCACCCCACCGGGCACCGGGGCCTCGGCGTCGTACGGCTCCCGCGTGAACACGAAGGACGCGAGATCGAGGTGGCTCACCGAGCCGTCCTCGCGACGCACCGCCCGCAGCGACTCGCCCGCGTAGTAGCCGGACAGTCCCGTCCAGCTGCCGTCCGGCTCCGCCCGGAACCGCGCCGACCGCCCGGCCGCGCCCACCGGCCCCAGCTCCAGCGACCCGTCCGCCTTCAGCCGCACCACCTGCGCCGAAGTCCCCCAGTACCAGGGGCCGCACAGCTCCAGCGCCACCCGATCGGCCTCCAGGAACGGCCGCCACGGCTCCGGGATCCGCGGCTCGGCCTCCGCGACGATCCCCACGAGGTCCGCGGCCACCGTCGAGGCAGGCACCCCGGAGGTGCAGTTCGCGAGCACCACCGCCGCCACGTCGTCCGCCTCGCTCAGCCACAGCCCCGCGACGAAACCGGGCAGCGATCCGCTGTGGCCCACCAGTCGGCGCGCGCCGTCGGCCGCCAGCTGCACGCCCCAGCCGTAGCCGAGGTCGGCGCCCGGCTCCGGGGGCGCGGCCGACGTCCGCATCTCCCGTACGGTCTCCGCTCCCAGTACCCGCTCGTCACCGCGCAGCAGGAAGTCCGCGAACCGCGCCAAGTCCCTGGTGGTGGACCACAGCTGACCGGCCGGAGCCATCAGCCCCAGATCCTCCAGCGGCTCGGGCATCATCACGTCCGCCCACGGATGCACCGCCCAGCCGCCCGCGTGCGGGGCCTGCGGCCACCCACTGGTACGGCTCAGCCCCAGCGGCTCCAGCACTTCGGCGCGCAGTACCTCTTCCCACGGCTTCCCGCGCAGCGCCTCGACGAGCGAACCGAGCAGCGTGTACCCGGGGTTGGAGTAGTGGAACCGGCGGCCGGGCGTGTGCTTGAACGGCTCCGCACCGAGTACGTCGGCCAGCTCGGGCCGCATGTCACCGGGCGTGCGCTCCCACCACGGGCCGGGCGTCTCCGCGGCCAGACCACCGGTGTGCGCCAGCAGTTGGGCGATGGTCACCTCACCGGCCCCGGTCCCCGGCAGGTGCTGCTCCAGCCGGTCCGCGAGCGTGAGCAGCCCCTCGTCACGCAGGCGCAGCACGAGAACGGCGGTGAAGGTCTTGCTGATCGACCCGATCCGGTACTGGACGTCCCCGTCCGGTCCGTGGCCCTCGACACAGGTCCGGGATCCCTCCCAGACCACCTCCCCGCCCCGCACCACGGCCGCCACGACGGACGGCGCCCGCCCCTCGCTCTGGGCGACGGCGAGCCGGTGCCTCAGTGCGCGCCGGGTAGCGGGGAGAAGTTCCAGGTCCTCAGAGCGCTCATCCATGATCGAATGGTAGGCCCAGGGCCCCGGGGCGTCCTGTGATGCGCAGTTCAGTGCGGGGCGAAGACGAAGGTGTCGCGGCGGAGGAAAGCGCCCTCCCCGTCCACGACGAAGAAGTCGGAGAACCGCAGGTCCACCGGGGAGCCGTCGTGCAGGACCCCCCGGAAGGCGCCGTGAACGGAGACGTTCCGGCCGTGGGCGATGGCCGTCTCCAGGCTGTGCCGCCCGGAGCGGATCGGGCGGATCCGCGTGTAGAAGTCCCGGATGCCGGACCGGCCGAGGAAGGGTTCGTGGCCGGGCCGGTGGTAGATCGCGTCCGGGGCGAAGAGAAAGACCATCGAGGCCACGTCCCCCGTGTCGATCAGGTCGAAGTGACGGATCACGCGGGCGATGGCGGCCGCCTCGGGCGAGTCCTCGGCATGGCCGGCGAACAGGTCCGCACCGGCGTGGGAGATGGCGGTCATCCTCGGTCCTTCACGAGCGGGGCAGGGTGCGGGAGGCGGCCGGGAAGCGGCCGAGGGCCGGCCACAGCTCCTCGTGGTTCAGCTCGGCCGAGGCGCATTGGCCCAGGGCGCTGGTCAAGAGGCGCGGTTCGACGGCCCGGCCGCCGAAGGCCAGGGCAGTGGCCGCGCGAGCCCCGTCGTGCGCGCCCAGTCCCTCGCGCCGTCGCCTCGGTCGACCGTAGGGGCGGCCGGGGGCGGTGCCGGGCAGGAGGAGCGGCAGCGGTGAGGCAGTTTCCGGGGCCGTCGCAAAAGGGGGTTCGGGGGGCGGCCGGAAACTGCCCACACGCTGCCGGGCGCACTGCCGCGCGGCCCCGATTCGCGTGCCTAGTGTGTCGATTCGCTCCCGACGTCCAGAGAAATCAAAGGCATGGAACCCGACACAGCATTCGGCACAGTCGACACCCGGCCGCGCGAACGTCGCACGGTCGCGGTTTCGGGCATGGCGTCCGATTCCCACACGTGGAATCTCGTGTTCCTGCAATTGCTCCTAGAGGAACCCGGCAATGACCGCCTCCCCTCGGGCGCGCGGCTGTGAGGCCCCGCCCGTCGTCGTCCTCCGCGACCGCACCTGCCGAGCACGAGCCTGGAGAGAACAAGTGACAGCTGAGCGGGTTTCCGATGCCAGCGGTGGGAACGCCTTCCTCGAACTGCCGCATTTCCTTCCGTCCTTCGACACCTTCGTCAAATTGGAGGGGCTCAACCCTGCCGGATCCATCAAGATGAAGGCCGCCCGGGAAATGGTGGACGCGGCGGAGGCGCAGGGCCTCATAGGGCCCGACACACGGCTGATCGAATCGACTTCGGGGAATCTCGGGATCGCCCTCGCCTCGATCTGCGCCGCCCGGGGATATCCGCTCACCGTGGTGACGGACCCGAACGCCAACGCGCGCAGCCTGAAGTACGTCCGGGCCCTGGGCGCCGATCTCGTCGTCGTGACGGACCGGGACGCCGCCGGCGGCTACCTGCGGACCCGCATCGACCTGATCCGGCGCCGGGTCGCCGCCGACCCCCGGCTGCTGTGGCTGAACCAGTACACCAACCCCGCCAACGTGAACGCCCACGTCAACCACACCGGGCCGGAGATCTTCGAGGGCTTCGGGCTGCCCGACTGGCTGTTCGTGGGCACGGGCACCTCCGGCACCCTGATGGGCTGCGTGCGCTACCTGCGGAACATGGGCGCGCCGACCACGGTCGTCGCCGTCGACGCCCTCGGCTCGGTGACCTTCGGCGGGCCACCCGGCCGCCGGCTGCTGCCGGGCCTCGGTGCGAGCCGGCGCCCCGAGATCTTCCACGACGACGGCTCCTTCCTGAAGGCGGTCATCGGCGAGGAGGACACCATCCGCGCCTGCCGCCGGGTGGCCCGCGAGTACGGACTGCTGCTCGGGGGCTCGTCCGGCACCGTCCTGGCCGCCGTGGACTCCTTCCGCGACCGGATCGCGCCCGGCAGCCGCGTCCTGGCCATCTCCCCGGACATGGGGGACGGCTATCTCGACTCGATCTACGACGACCGCTGGGTCGCCGAACGCTTCGGGGTCGGGGCGCTCGAACCCGCCCGGCCCGTCCGCTCCCCCCGGTCCCCCGTCTCCCAAGGAACCCTCCATGTCTGAGTCCCCGACCACACCGACCACCCCGGCCACCGAAGAGGCCCCGGCCACCGAGCCGGTCGTGCCCGCGTTCTCCGTGCTCAACGGGCGGGACGTGGTGACGCTGCTCGACGGCCGCGAGCGCGAGACCATCGACCGGGTCGCGCGCGCCTACCTGGCCCACGAGGCCGGCGACAGCGTCAACCCCGACAGCTACTTCCTGCGCTTCCCGCAGAAGCCGGAGGCCCGGATCATCGCCCTCCCCGCCTACCTGGGCGGGGACGTGGAGATGGCCGGCCTGAAGTGGATCGGCAGCTTCCCCGGCAACGTCGCCTCCGGGCTGCCCCGGGCCTCGGCCGTCCTCGTCCTCAACGACTTCGCCACCGGCTACCCCGTCGCCGTGATGGAGGCCGGAACCGTGAGCGCCGCCCGCACGGCCGCCTCGGCGGCCCTGGCCGCGACCACCCTCGGCGTCGGGAAGCCGCGCTCGGTGGGTGTGGTCGGCGGCGGCGTGATCGCCCGGACCATCTGCCGCTACCTGGCCGCCGCGGACGTGCCGCTGACCGAGGTTCGCTGCCACGACCTCGACGCCGCCTCCGCCACGGCGCTCGCCTGCCACCTGCGGGAGCGGTACGGCTCCGAGGCCGTCCCGGCCGGCCTGGCCGAGGCCCTCGACTGCGACCTCGTCGTCCTCGCCACCACCGCCGCGGAGCCGTACGTCCCGGCCGACACCCGGTTCCGCCCCGGACAGCTCGTCCTCAACATCTCCCTGCGCGACCTGGCTCCCGAGATCCTCTTCGAGGTCGACAACGTCTTCGACGACGTCGAGCACTGCATGAAGGCCAACACCTCGCCCCACCTGGCCGAACAGCTCAGCGGTGGCCGCGAGTTCGTCACCGGCACCCTCGCCGGCGTAATCAACGGGACGGTGGCCCTCGACCCCGAACGGGCCACCGTCTTCTCCCCGTTCGGCCTCGGCGTCCTCGACCTCGCCGTCGGCCACGACCTGTACCGGTGCGCCCGTGACAAGGGCCTGCTCGTCGAGCTGCCGGACTTCTTCGGCGAGACCCGGCGCTGGCCGAGCTCCGTCTGACCGGGCCGGCGCCGGTCATCCGTCAAGAGTGAACTACGAGGCTTTGGAGATGGTGGGGATGTCCCGAAACCGTGAGGAGACGGCCGCAGGCCGCCCGATGGATTCCTGCGTGCACGAACTGTTCGAGGAGTGGGCCGCACGGACCCCCGACGCGACAGCGCTGGTCTCCGGGGCCGGGGCGATGAGCTACGCCGAACTGGACCGGCGGGCCAACCGGCTCGCCCGGCACCTCGTCGCCCGGGGCGCCCGTCCCGGCGCGGTGGCGGGCATCCACCTGGAACGCGGCCCGGAGCTCGTCGTCGCCGTTCTCGCCGTCCTCAAGGCCGGCCTCGCCTTCACCATGCTCGACCTCCAGTTCCCCACCGCCCGGCTGGCCGACGTGGCCGACCGGGCCGGCATGGAGCTGATGGTCAGCCGGGACGAGCTGCTCGCCCCCTGGGCGGACCGGCTGCCCGACCTCGTGATCCGCCTCGACGAGGAACAGCACGCGGACGCGGACCCCGGCACGGACGGGGACGGCGGCGTCGGGCCCCTCGGCCGGCGGGCCCACCCCGAGAGCCCCGCCGTGGTCATGTTCACCTCCGGCTCCACCGGCGAGCCCAAGGGCATCGTCGCCCCGCACCGCGCGGTCGTCGGCACCCTGCTGGAGCAGGACTTCGCCTTCTTCCGCAGCGACGAGGTGTGGCTCCAGTGCTCCCCGGTCTCCTGGGACGCCTTCCTCCTCGAACTCTTCGGACCGCTCCTGACCGGCGCCGCCTGCGTGCTGCAGCCGGGCGACCGGCCCGATCCGGCCGTCATCGCCGATCTGGTCGCCCGGCACTCCGTCACCACCCTCTACGTGTCCGCCGGTCTCCTGAACTTCCTGGTCGACGAGTACCCGGAGGTCTTCGACCGGGTCGGTCAGGTCATGAGCGGCGGCGAGGCCGCCTCCCGCGTGCACGTCGGGAAGCTGCTGACCCGCCGGCCCGACCTGCGGCTCGTCAACGGCTACGGGCCGGCCGAGAGCATGATCTTCGCCGTCACCCACACGATCTCCCCGGCCGACGCGCACGCCTCCTCCGTCCCCATCGGCCTGCCGCTCGCCGACAAGCCGGTGTACGTCCTGGACGAGCGGCTGGAGCCCGTACCCGCCGGCACGACCGGCGAGCTGTACATAGCGGGCGTCGGACTGGCCCACGGTTACGTCGGGCGCCCCGCCCTCACCTCCGAGCGGTTCGTGGCCTGCCCCTTCGGCGTCCCCGGCGAAGTGATGTACCGCACGGGCGACCTGGTGCGGTGGACGCCCACGGGCGTACTGGAATACCAGGGCCGCGCCGACGACCAGGTGAAGATCCGCGGCTTCCGCATCGAACCCGGCGAAGTCGAAGCCGCCGTGGCGGCCCGCCCCGGCGTGGCCCGCGCGGCCGTCGTCGTCCGCGAGGACCGGCCCGGCGACAAACGACTCGTCGCCTACCTCGTACCCACGGCCGGAGACACCGTCGACACCCGCGCCCTGCGCGAGGAACTCGCCGGACTCCTGCCCGAGTACATGGTCCCCTCCGTCCTCATCGTCCTCGACGCGCTGCCCCTGACCGGAAACGGGAAGCTCGACCGACGCGCCCTGCCCGCCCCCGACTTCACCACCCTCGCCGGCACCGGCCGCCCCCCGCGCACGCCCGAGGAGCGGACCCTCTGCGAGCTGATCGCGGGGGTCCTCGGCCTCGACTCCGTCTCCGCCGAAGACGACTTCTTCGAGCTGGGCGGCCACTCCCTGCTCGCCACCCGCCTGATCAGCCGGATCCGCTCGGTGTGCGGCGCCGAGATACCCCTGCCCGTCGTCTTCGAGGAGCGCACGGCCGCCGGGCTGGCCCGGCACCTGGGCGACGCGCGCGGCGCCCGGCCCGCCCTGGTCGCCCGGGAGGACCGGTCCGCGACCGTGCCGTTGTCCTCCGCGCAGCGCCGGCTGTGGCTGCTCGACGGGATGGAGGAGCGCGCCGGCTACAACGTGCCCTGGGCACTGCACCTGACCGGCCCGCTCGACGCGCCGGCCCTCCGGCTCGCCCTCACCGACGTGATCGGCCGGCACGAGGTGCTGCGCGGGGTGATCACCGTCGTCGACGAGGAGCCCCGCCAGCGGATCCTGCCCATTGACGAGGTCCGCCTCGACCTCGCGGCGGAGGTCTGCGCGCCCGACGAGCTGGATCGCCGGGTCGAGGCCGTGGCCTGCGAGCCCTTCGACCTCGCCCGCGACCTGCCCCTGCGGGCCCGGCTGTTCTCCGTCGGCGCCGAAGAGCACGTGCTCGCCCTCGTCCTGCACCACATGGTCTTCGACGGCTGGTCCACAGCCCCCTTCCTGCGTGACCTCGGAGTGGCGTACGCGGCCCGGGTGGCGGGCCAGGCTCCCGAGTGGGACGCCCTGCCCGTGCGGTACGCCGACTACACCCTCTGGCAGCGGGAACTGCTCGCCGGCGGACCCGACAGCCTGCTGGAACGCCAGACCGACTACTGGCGCGGTGCCCTGGCCGGACTCCCGGACGAGCTGACGCTGCCCTTCGACCGGACGCGCCCCCTCCTCTCCTCCTACCAGGGCGGCGTCGTCGAGTTCGCGCTCCCGGCCGACCTCCACGAACGCCTGACCGGCATCGCCCGCGAGTCGCGCGCCACGCTCTTCATGGTCCTGCAGGCCGCCGTCGCCGCCCTGCTCTCCCGCCTCGGCGCCGGAACCGACGTACCGCTCGGCACCCCCGTCGCCGGACGCGGCGACGAAGCCCTGGACGGACTGGTCGGCTTCTTCGTGAACACCCTCGTCCTCCGAACCGACCTCACCGGCGACCCCTCCTTCCGGGAACTCCTCGACCGGGTCCGCGAAGCAGACCTCGCCGCCTTCGCCCACCAGGACCTGCCCTTCGACCGACTCGTCGAGGAACTCAACCCGGCTCGGTCAGCGGCCCGGCACCCCCTCTTCCAAGTCCTCTTCGCCCTCCAGAACTACGCCGACGAACGCCCCGAGCTGCGCGGCCTCGACGCCGAACTGCGACGGGTCGCCACCGGCGCCGCCAAGTTCGACCTGCAGGTCGAGATGCTCGAACGGTCCACCGAGGACGGCCGCTGCGCCGGAGTGACCGGCCGACTGGAGTACGCCCGCGACCTCTTCGACCACTCCACCGTCGAACTCCTCGCCCGCCGCCTGGTCCTCGTCCTCGAAACCCTCGCCGAGAACCTCGACCACCCCGTCAACGCCCTCCCCGTCCTCCTCCCCGAGGAACGCCACCGGACCCTCGTCGAATGGAACGACACCACCACCGACTACCCCGCCGACCAGGGCGTCCACCAACTCTTCGAAGAACGCGCCGCCGCCACCCCCGACGCCGTCGCACTCGTCTTCGACGACCAGCAGACCACCTACGCCCAGCTCGACGCCCGCGCCAACCGCCTCGCCCACCACCTCATCGCCGCCGGCGTGACCCGCGGGGACGTCGTCGGCGTCCACATCGAGCGCAGCCCCCGGATGGTCATCGGCCTGCTGGCCGCCCTCAAGGCCGGCGCGGCCTTCACCATGCTCGACGTGGACTACCCCGCCGAGCGGCTCAGCGGCCTCCTCGACAGGACCGATGCCGCCGCCGTCCTCCACACCGCCGAGCGCGCCGGGCAGCTCACCCACCCCACCGCCCGGTTCGTGGACCTCGACGCCGAGGCGGACGGGATCGCCGCCCGGCCCGGCCACTCCCCGGCCCTCTCCTTCCACCGGGAGGACCCGGCGGTGGTCATGTTCACCTCCGGCTCCAGCGGTACCCCCAAGGGCGTGATCGCCCCGCACCGGGCGATCGTGCGCACCCTGCGGGCCCAGGACTTCCTGGCCTTCGCCCCGGACGAGGTGTGGCTCCAGTCCGTCCCCGTCTCCTGGGACATCTTCATCCTCGAACTCTTCGGGCCCCTGCTCACCGGCGCCTGCTGCGTCCTCCAGCCCGGCCAGAAGCCCGACGCCGTCGTCCTCTCCGAGCTGGTCGACCGGCACTCCGTGACCACCACCTGGTTCTCCGCCGGCCTCTTCTCCGTGCTCGTGGACGAGTACCCGGACGTCTTCGCGGGCAGCCTCCGCCAGGTCATCACCGGCGGCGAGGCACCGTCCATCTCCCACCTGCTGCGGATCGTCGACAGCCGGCCGGAGGTCCGTCTCGTCAACGGCTACGGGCCTGCCGAGAGCATGGTCATCACCAACGCCCACCAGATCGGCGCCCACGACCGGGGCACCCCCTCGGTGCCCATCGGCGTCCCCCTGGCCAACACCCGCGTCCACGTCCTCGACGACCGGCTGGAGCCCGTCCCCGGCGGTGTCGTCGGCGAGCTCTACGTCTCCGGCGACGGCCTCGCCCACGGCTACGTCGGACAGCCCGCGCTGACCGCCGAGCGGTTCGTGGCCTGCCCGTTCGGCGCCCCCGGCAAGGTCATGTACCGCACCGGCGACCTGGTGCGCTGGCGCGCCGACGGCCAGATCGAGTACGTCGGGCGCGGCGACTTCCAGGTGAAGATCCGCGGCTTCCGGATCGAGCCCGGCGAGGTCGAGGCGGCCGTGGCCGCCCGGCCCGGCGTGACCCGTTCGGCAGTCGTCGTCCGCGAGGACGAGCCGGGGGAGAAGCGGCTGGTCGCGTACGTCGTGCCCCGGGCCGGTACGAGCCTCGACGGGCGCACGCTGCGCGAGGAGCTGGCCGGGCTGCTGCCCGAGTACATGGTCCCCTCCGCGGTGGTCGTCCTCGACGAACTGCCGCTGACCGGGAACGGGAAGCTCGACCGGCGGGCCCTGCCCGCTCCCGACTTCGCCACCCTCGCCGGCGCCGGCCGCGCCCCGCGCACCCCCCGGGAGACCATCCTGTGCGGGCTGTTCGCCGAGGTGCTGGGGCTGCGCTCGGTCTCGGTCGACGACAACTTCTTCGAGGTGGGCGGCCACTCCCTGCTCGCCACCCGCCTGACCAGCCGGATCCGCGCCGCGCTCGGCGTCGAGATCGGCCTGCGGGCCCTCTTCGAGACGCCCACCGTCGCGGGTCTCGCCCAGCAGCTCGGGCGGGCCGAGGCGGAGCTCCGACCCGCCCTCACGGCCGTCGAGCACTCCGGGGAGGTGCCGCTGTCCTCCGCCCAGCTGCGGCTGTGGCTGATCGACCGGGTCCAGGGCCCGTGGTCGAACTACAACGCGCCGATGCTCTTCGGCCTGAGCGGGCCCGTCGACCTGGTGGCGCTCGACGGCGCCCTGCGCGATGTCACGGCCCGGCACGACACGCTGCGGACCGTCTTCCCCGCCGACGCCGCGGACCGGCCGCGGCAGGAAGTGCGGCCCGTTC
Organism: Streptomyces sp. NBC_01351; assembly: GCF_036237315.1. Taxonomy (GTDB): domain Bacteria; phylum Actinomycetota; class Actinomycetes; order Streptomycetales; family Streptomycetaceae; genus Streptomyces. Next base: position 4,158,026 of record NZ_CP108356.1, read on the forward strand.
CCGGGACCGTGCTGCGCGTGGTGGACGTACCGGCGGGCGCGGACGCGTCCGCACTGGCGACGGAGGCCGCCCGCCGGCCCTTCGACCTGGCGGCCGAACTTCCCTTCCGAGCCGAACTGTTCTCCGAGGGCGGCACGGAGCACGTGCTCGCCCTGACCTCGCACCACATCGTCAGCGACGGCTGGTCCTTCGGCGTCCTCTCCCGTGACCTCGGGGTGGCGTACGCGGCCCGGACGGCGGGCCAGGCTCCCGAGTGGGACGCCCTGCCCGTGCGGTACGCGGACTACACCCACTGGCAGCAGCAACTGCTCGCCGGCGGACCCGGCAGCCTGCTGGAGCGCCAGACCGACTACTGGCGGGATGCCCTGGCCGGACTGCCGGAGGAGCTGACGCTGCCCTTCGACCGGCTGCGTCCCATGGTCGCCTCGTACCAGGGCGGCGTCGTCGAGTTCGCGCTCCCGGCCGACCTCCACGACCGCCTGACCGGGATCGCCCGCGAGTCACGCGCCACGCTCTTCATGGTGCTGCAGGCCGCTCTCGCCGCCCTGCTCTCCCGCCTCGGCGCCGGCACGGACGTGCCGCTGGGCACCCCCGTCGCCGGACGCGGCGACGAAGCCCTGGACGGACTGGTCGGCTTCTTCGTGAACACCCTCGTCCTGCGCACCGACCTCTCCGGCGACCCTTCCTTCCGGGAACTCCTCGACCGGGTCCGCGAAGCAGACCTCGCCGCGTTCGCCCACCAGGACCTGCCCTTCGACCGACTCGTCGAAGAACTCAACCCGACCCGATCCGCCGCCCGACACCCCCTCTTCCAAGTCCTCTTCGCCCTCCAGAACACTGCCGAGGCCCGGCTCGACCTGCCCGGTGTGGAGGCCCGGGCGCTGGCCGTCTCCACCGGTGGCGCCAAGTTCGACCTGCAGGTCGAGATGTTCGAGCGGTCCACCGAGGACGGCCGCTGCGCCGGAGTGACGGGCCGACTGGAGTACGCCCGCGACCTCTTCGACCACTCCACCGTCGAACTCCTCGCCCGCCGCCTGGTCCTCGTCCTCGAAACCCTCGCCGAGAACCTCGACCACCCCGTCGACTCCCTGCCCGTCCTCCTCCCGGAAGAGCGGCACCGGACCCTCGTCGAATGGAACGAGACCACCACCGACTACCCGGCCGACCGCGGCGTGCACCAACTCTTCGAGGAACAGGCCGCCGCCACGCCCGACGCGATCGCACTCGTCTTCGAGGACGAACAGACCACCTACGCCGAACTCGACGCCCGCGCCAACCGCCTCGCCCACCGCCTCATCGCCGCCGGCGTCCGGCCCGGTGGCTCCGTCGCCCTGCTGATGGAGCGGTCCCCCGAGCTGGTCACGGCCGTGCTGGCGGTGCTGAAGGCAGGCGCCGCCTACGTGCCGCTGCCGACGGCGTGGCCGGAGCACCGGATGGGCGTGGTCGTCGAGGAGACCGGCGCCCGGGTGCTGTTGACCGACCACGGGCACAGCGGGGCCGGCTTCGCGGTCGGGCACGCCGCGCGCGGGCTGCCCGTCCTCGTGGTCCGGGCCGAGTCCGCGGCCGCGGCCGGGGCCGGGGCCGGGGCCGGGGCCTCCGGGGCGGACGGGGTCCTCCTCGATCCCGGCACGCCCGGCCTCGACACCCCCGCCGAGCGGGTCGCCTACGTCATGTACACCTCCGGCTCCACCGGCCGGCCCAAGGGCGTGGCGGTCTCGCACCGCAACGTCGTCTCCCTGGCGACGGACCGGTGCTGGCTCGGCGGGAACCAGGAGCGGGTCCTCTTCCACTCCCCGTACGCCTTCGACGCCGCCACCTACGAGCTGTGGACCCCGCTGCTGGCGGGCGACCGCGTGATCGTGGCGCCCCCCGGCGAGCTGGGCGTGGAGGAGCTGGCCCGGGTCGTGGACGAGCGGGGCGTGACCGCGCTCTTCGTGACGGCCGCCCTCTTCAACCTCCTCGTCGAGGTGCCGGAGGCTTCGTTCACAGGCCTGCGGGAGATCTGGTCCGGCGGCGAGGCCGCCTCGACCAAGGCGATGGCCACCGTACGGAGCCGCTTCCCGTGGGTGACCGTCGTGAACGGCTACGGGCCCACCGAGACCACCACCTTCGCGACCCGCCACCTGGTCGGGGAGGTCACGGCGAACGTCCCGATCGGGGCGCCCCTGGACAACCACCGGGCCTACGTCCTCGACGGAGCGCTGCGGCCGGTACCCGTGGGCGTGGTCGGTGAGCTGTACCTCGCGGGCGCCGGGCTGGCCCACGGCTACGTGAACCGCCCCGCACTCACGGCCGAGCGGTTCACGGCCTGCCCCTTCGGGGAGCCGGGGGAGCGGATGTACCGCACGGGCGACCTGGTGCGGTGGACGCCCACGGGCGTACTGGAATACCAGGGCCGCGCCGACGACCAGGTGAAGATCCGCGGCTTCCGCATCGAACCCGGCGAAGTCGAAGCCGCGGTCGCCACCCGGCCCGGGGTGGCCCGCGCGGCCGTCATCGTCCGCGAGGACCGGCCCGGCGACAAACGACTCGTCGCCTACGTGGTGCCCACGGCCGAGAACGCCGTCGACACCCGCGCCCTGCGCGAGGAACTGGCCGGACTCCTGCCCGAGTACATGGTCCCCTCCGCGGTGGTCGTCCTCGACGAACTGCCGCTGACCGGGAACGGAAAGCTCGACCGACGCGCCCTGCCCGCTCCCGACTTCACCACCCTCGCCGGCGCCGGCCGCGCCCCCCGCACCCCCCGGGAGAAGGTCCTGTGCGAGCTCTTCGCCGAGGTGCTGGGGGTGACGTCGGTCTCGGTCGACGACAACTTCTTCGAGCTGGGCGGCCACTCCCTGCTCGCCACCCGCCTGACCAGCGGCGTCCGCGCCGCGCTCGGCGTGGAGCTGGGCCTGCGCGCCCTGTTCGAGCGGCCCACGGTCGCCGGTCTGGTCGCACACCTGGACAGCGCGCCCGCCGGTGGGCGGGCCCGGCCGGCGCTGCGGCCCCGGCTGATGGCCCGCTCGGCGGCGGGACCGGTGGGGACCGCCGGATGAGCGGTGTGACGCCGCTCGTGCCGGGTCGGCTGGTGCTCGGCGCGGACCCCGTCCGTGCCGAGCCCGCCGCCCCGGGCTCGCTCTGGCTGGTGGACGCCCGGGGGCAGGGCGCGGCCGCGCTGCGGCTGGCCCCGACGGTGCTGGACGCGGGGGAGCGTCGGCGAGCCGCCGCCTTCCGCCGGGAGGAGGACCGTCGCTGCTGGGTGACGGCCCACGTGGCACTGCGGCTGCTGCTCGGTGCCCGGCAGGGGGTGGCTCCCGCCGCCGTACGGCTGGAGCGGGAGCCGTGCGCCGTCTGCGGCGGCTCGGACGGCCGGCCGGTCGCGCCCGACTCGGGCCTGTGGTTCTCGTTGTCGCACAGCGGTGACCTGGCGCTGCTGGCCTTCGGGACGGCGCCGGTCGGCGTGGACGTGGAGGCCGTGCCCGAGCCGGCGCTGGTGGCCGAACTGGCGGAGCGGCTGCACCCCCGGGAGACGGCCGAACTGGCGGCCGGGCCCGGGGCCGAGCGGGCCGCGTCCTTCGCCCGGCTGTGGGTCCGCAAGGAGGCGTTCCTGAAGGGACTCGGTGTGGGGCTGGCGCGGGACCCGGCGCTGGACTACCTGGGGACGGGTCCGGTGCCGGTCTCGCCGCCCGGGTGGTCCGTGGCGGACGTGGCGGTGCCCGCCGGGTTCGCGGCGGCGGTCGCCCGTACGACGACCGCCGGCGACCCGGCGGGGATGCGCGGCGGGGCCGCTCAGACGACGGCCGTGGCCTCCTCCTCCGGGTCCTCCATGAGTCCGGAGGTGGCCAGGAGATAGCCGAGTTGGGCCCGGCTGTTGCTGCCCAGCTGCACCGAGATCCGGCGGACGTGCTCGGCGACGCTGCGCCGGCTCATGCCCAGCCGGCGGGCGATGGAGTCGTCGGTCTCCCCGCCGACGACGGCCCGCAGGATGGCCCGCTGGATGTCGGAGGTGACGGTGGGGGAGCGGAGCGGGGAGCCGCCGTCCACGATGGGGGTCGAGCGGTCCCAGGCGTTGTCGAAGAACTGCGCCAGGAAGCGGACCAGGCCGGGGTCGTAGATCCGGAGGGCGGAGTTGGCCCGGGGCACCGTGACGGGGATGAAGGCGACCTTCCGATCACAGATGATCATGCGGTCGAAGACCTCGGTGAGGGTGCGGACCTCGGCGCCCGCGTTCCCGATCTGCTCGATGTACGACATCGTCGGCTGGTGCGAGCGGACGGTGTGCTGGTAGATCGTGCGCTGCCGCACCCCCCGGTCGAGCAGCCGCAGGTCCCGCTCCAGGGCCTCCTGGAGGAGGTGCTGCGCCCGGCCCCCGCCCGGCTGCGCGGTGAGCAGCTCGGTCTCGCACGCGTCGACGGCCATCCGCAGGGCCCGGCTGATCAGCTCGCCGCCGTCGAGATAGGTGAGCGGAGGTTCCTCGTCCCGGCGGGCCCCCGCCCACGCCTCGGTGAACGCGGAGAACACCGCCTTCGTGGAATCGATCTCCCGGCCGCGCGCCAGAAAGGCGTCCTCCAAGGGCCGCAGTACGGCGTGCGCGGCGATCTCCGGCGGAATCAAGCGCACCAATTCCGGTGAATCCGGCAATTCGGCGACGAGGTGCAGCTCCCACAGACACGGCGACACCTCGGAAGCGGGCAAGGTCCCCGTGCCGAGCGCCCGCCGGTACTGCGCGAGCGCCTCGGAACAAGGTTCGTCGACCCGGGAGATGTCGCATTTGTGCGAATGCTGGGGGGATTGATCGGGGTTCACAAGTGTGCAGGTTACATTTGCGGGCTTCTCCACCCCTGGGGCAACGCCTCCCACTCGGCAAGGATCTGAGTGCAGGCGGAAAACCGCCGTTTGCGCTTGAGGGGAAGAGGGAACATGCGCACCCGAGTCATTCGCGTTATCACGACCATCACCGCTGTCGCCGCCGTCCTGGGTCTGACCACCATCACCGGATCGGCTGTCCACAGTGACGAATCTGCGCAGGTCGGACACGTTCTCGCGGACTCCGCATGGGGCGCCCGCGCGCCTCAGATGAACCAGCCGTGACCACCGCGCCGGTCCGCGCGGCGCGACCGGTGACCGGATCCCGCGGCGATCACGTGGATGACCTGATCACGTTCATCCAGGACTGTCCGTCGCCGTGGCACACGGTCGCCGAGGGGGTCCGCAGACTGGAGCGGTCCGGCTTCCGGGCCGTGTGCGAGCAGGAATTTCAGGGGGAGGCCGCCGGGGGGCGGTACTACCTCGCGGGGGCCGACACACTGATCGCCTGGTACACCGCGCCGGGCACCCCTCCGGGGGCGCCCCTGCGGATCCTGACCGCGCACACCGACGCGGCGGGCCTGCGGGTCCGGCCCGAACCGGACGGCGCGACCGCCGGCTGGCGCCGGATCCGCGTCGCACCCCACGGCCCCGTCCCGATCGCCGGCTGGACCGGCCGCGACCTCGGGATCTCCGGCCGGATCACCCTGACCGACGGCAGCAGTCGGCTGGTCGGCTCGGACGAGCCGCTGGCCCGGCTGCCCCACAGGGGGTCGGGCGACCCCCTGTGGGGGCTGGGGGGCGCCCACCCCGACGGGCTGCTCTCCCGGATCACGGCCGACGCCGACGTGGACTTCTACGAGGTGCGCGACTGGGAGCTGACCCTCCACGACGTGCAGCCGCCCGTCCGGCTCGGCGCCGACCGCGAGTTCCTCGTAGGACCCCGGCTCGACAACCTGGTCACCCTGCACGCCGCGTTGACCGCGCTGGCGCAGGCGGCCCGGTACGGCCCGGACCCCGCCCGACCGGTCGTGCCGGTTCTGGTCGCACACGGGCCCGGGGGCGTCCCGTCGCTCGGCCGGACCCTCCACCGGGCCACGGGTCGCGCCCCGGCCGGAGCGCTGGCCGTCGCCCTCGACGTGACGGCGGCCGCACGTCCGGACGACCCCGCCCACGGCGACGACCGACCACTGCCGGGCGGCGGGCCCATCGTCGCCTCGCCCGGCTTCCGCGCGGCGTGCGAACGGGCCGGCGTGCCCTGGCAACGGCCCGCTCCGACCGGCGCCTCGCGGTGCGCCCTGGGGGCCGACGCGGCTATCTCGGACGGCCTCGGCGTCCCCGTCCTCGACGTGGGGATCGCCGGGCTCTCGCCGCACTCCGCGCGCGCCCTGTGCGGGGCCGCCGACCTGTGGCTGCTCACCCGCGCGCTCACCGCGTTCGCCACCGCCGACCACGCAGACGACAGAGACAGAGAGGGAACGGGACCGTGACGACCAGCGACACCACGCGCTTCGGAGAGCTGCTGCAGCAGTACCGCAGACGCGCCCGACTCACCCAGACCGAACTCTCCGGATTCTCCACGGTCAGTGTCCGGGCCATCCGGAACCTCGAACTGGGACAGGCGCGCAACCCCCGCCGGGAGACCGTCCGGCTCCTCGTGGACGCCCTGCGCCTGGGCGGCGCCCAGCGCGCCGCCCTGCAACTGGCGGCCGGACTCGAAGCCGACGACACCGCCTTCCTCGACCTGCCCGCCCTGCCGGCCCTCGCCGCCCGCCGCCCCCATGGGCGGGACGCCGAACTGGAGCTGCTCCTCGACCGGCTGACCGGACCCGACGGCGGCCGGTACGTCGGCATCGGCGGCCTCGCCGGCGTCGGCAAGACGAGGCTGGCCCTGGCCGTCGCCCACGCCCTGGGCACCCCCGAGCCGACCGGTCCGACCGGCGCCGGCGCCATGCCCACCCTGTGGCTCTCCGTGCGCCGCCTGCTCGACCCCGTCGACCGCCGGGTCCCGGACGACCTGACCGTCCCCCCGGTGGTCTGGCTGGAGGGCCTGCTCACCCGCAACGGAGCCGCGTACGGCGAGGCCGCGCGCCTCATCGGCGACCGGCCGGTCCTGCTCGTCGTCGACGGCAACGACCGGGGGGAGGTCGCCCGCGACACCCTGGAGGCCCTCCTGGCCGACTGCCGCAACCTGCGGGTGCTGGAGACCTCGCGGGTGCCCGGGCCGCGGCCCGCCGACTTCCGCGTCGCCCTGCGCCCGCTGCCGACCCCGACCCTGACCTCCGTCGACGGCCTGCACGGCGCCCTCGCCGACCCGGCGCTGCGCGTACTCGTCGACCGGATCACCGACCTGCAGCCGGACTTCCGTCTCGACCCGGGCAACGTCGGCACACTGCTGGAGCTGTGCGCCCGCCTCGACGGCCTGCCCCGCGCCCTGGAGGCCGCCGCCTCCTGGCTGCCGCTCTGCTCCCCGGCCGAGATCACGAGGCTCGCCCGTGCCGAACCCCACGTGGCCGCCGGGCCCGCCGACGCCGGCCCCGGCGCCGACTGGGTCACCGAGGCCCTCGACGACGCCCTGGAGGACCTCTCCCCGGCCCGCCGCACCCTGCTGCGCCGACTCGCCGACTGGGACGTCCCCTGGACGATGGAGCAGGTCGTCACCGCCTCCGGAACCGGGCGGGCCGAAGTGGCGAGCGCCGTCGACTCCTTCCTGCGGCGCGGCCTGATCCGCCGGCTGCCCTCCGCGCACCTCGTCGTCTTCGGGGTGCTGCACATCGTGCGGGCCTCCCTGCGTGCCCGGACACCCCACGTAGAACCCATCCACCCCATCCACCCCATCGATCACAGCGAACGAACCGAGGAACGGCACAGTGACGGCACAGGCTTTGGCAGGACTGCTCGCGGACGAGGTCAGGTTGCGGGTCTTCTCGGCGGTCGTGCTGGGCGCGGCAACGCCGCCTGACATCGCGTCCGCCACCGGCGCGAAGGCCAAGGACGTGGCCCTCGCCCTGCGCAAACTCACCGCCGGGGGCCTCGTCGTCGACGACGGCGGCGAACTGAAGGCCGCCACCGGCCGGTTCAAGGAGGTCCTGCGCTCCGCCGCCGGCGCCGAACGGACCGTCACCGACCACGGCACCGGCGACGACCGCACGGAGTTCCTGCTGCGGACCTTCGTCGACGGTGACCGCCTGCTCGGCATCCCCTCCCAGCTCGGCCGCCGCCGCACCGTCCTGGCCCACCTGGCCCACCGGGGCTTCCGCCCCGGCGAGCGCTACCCCGAGCGGGCCGTCAACGACATCCTGCGCGGCTGGAGCGAGGGCTCCGGCACCGATCACGTGGCCATCCGCCGCTACCTCATCGAGCTGGACGTCCTCGACCGGGCGGACGGCCACTACTGGCTGCGCCCCGAGGCCGAGACCGCCTCCTGAGCCCCGCCCCAACTGCCGCCTTGTTGCCGCTTCGACTGCCGAAGGGGCCCCCGCCCGCACGCATAGCGTCGGGCGCCGGCGCAGAAGTCGAATCCCCTTGTCTGGAGTGGTGAACGTGTTCCCGTTGTCATTCGCGCAGCAGCGCCTGTGGTTCTTCAACCGGCTGGAGGGCCCGAGCCCCACCTACAACGTGCCGGTGGTCGCGCGGATGACCGGTCCCCTCGACAGCCGCGCGCTGACGGCCGCCCTCCTCGACGTCGTCGAGCGCCACGAGTCGCTGCGCACCGTCTTCGGCGAGACCGACGGCGAGCCCCACCAGCGGGTTCTGCCCGCCGCCGAGACCGGTCTGGAGCTGGAGCTCGTCGCCTCCGACGAGGGGCGGCTCGACAAGCAGATCCGCGAGACCGTCGAGGAGCCCTTCGACCTCGACGGCGACCTCCCGGTCCGGGCCCGGCTGTTCGCCGTCGCCCCCGACGAGCACGTCCTCGCCCTCGTCATGCACCACGTCGTGTGCGACGGCTGGTCCATGACCCCGCTGCTGCGGGACCTCGGCGCCGCCTACGCCGCCCGCGCCGCCGGCGGCGCCCCCGACTGGGAGCCGCTGCCCGTCCAGTACACCGACTACACCCTCTGGCAGCGCGACCTGCTCGGCTCCGAGAGCGACCCGGCGAGCCTCCTCAACGCGCAGCTCGCGCACTGGCGGGAGGCCCTCGCCGACCTCCCCGAGGAGCTCGACCTGCCCTACGACCGGGTCCGCCCGGCCGTCGCCACCTACCAGGGCGCGGAGATCGCCTTCGACGTGCCGGCCGGCACCCACGCGGGCCTGCTGGAGATCGCCCGCGCCACCGGGAGCACCCCGTACATGGTGGTGCAGGCGGCCGTCGCCGGCCTGCTGTCCCGGCTCGGCGCCGGTACCGACATCCCGATCGGCACCCCGGTCGCCGGCCGCACCGACCAGGCCCTCGACGACCTCGTCGGCTTCTTCGTCAACACCCAGGTGCTGCGCACCGACCTGAGCGGCGACCCCGACTTCACCGAGCTGGTCCGCCGGGTCCGCGAGACCGGCCTGGACGCCTTCACCCACCAGGACGTCCCCTTCGAGCGGATCGTCGAGGAGCTCAACCCCGTCCGCTCCCGGGCCAAGCACCCCCTCTTCCAGATCGGCATCGACCTGCACGCCGGCGAGCTCACCCTGGACCTGACCGGCCTGGAGACCCGCGTAGAGCTGCTGAAGACGGCCGTCGCCAAGTTCGACCTGTCGTTCTCGCTGTGGGAGCGGACCTCCGCCGACGGCGCCCCGGCCGGCTTCGCGGGCGCCCTCGAGTACGCCACCGAACTCTTCGACGAGGCCACCGCCGCCTCTCTGGTGGAACGTTTCACCCGGTTCCTCGACGCGGTCGTCACGGCCCCCGACCGGACGCTCTCCGACATCGACGTCCTCGCCCCGCGCGAGCGCGAGCTGCTGACCGCCTGGACCGAGACCGGGCACGAGCTCCCCGAGAAGACCGTCACCACCATCTTCCAGGAGCGGGCCGCCGCCACCCCCGACGCCACCGCGCTGGTGGCCGGCACGACGAGCCTGACCTTCGCCGAACTCAACACCCGGGTCAACCGGCTCGCCCACCACCTGATCGCCCGCGGCGTCCGCGCCGACCGGCTGGTGGCCGTCGCCCTGCCCCGCACCGCCGACGCCGTCGTGGCCTGGCTCGCGGTCGGCAAGGCCGGCGGCGTCTACACCCCCATCGATCCGCAGAACCCCGACGAGCGGATCACCGGCATCCTCGCCGACGCCCGCCCCGCAGTCCTCGTCACCACCGACGAGACCGTCGCCCGGCTCGGCGGCCCCGCCGGCCTCCCCGCCCTCGTCACCGACCTCGACCCGGCCGGGCTCCCGGACCACGACCCGACCGACACCGACCGGGCCGTCCCGCTCCTCCTCGACCACGCCGCCTACGTCATCTACACCTCGGGCTCCACCGGCCGCCCCAAGGGCGTCACCGTCCTGCACCGGGCGCTGACCAACCTGTGGACCTTCCACACCGGCGTCACCTTCCCGTCCCCCACCGGCGACGCGGACCGCCGCCGGGTCGCCCTCTCCGCCTCCCTCTCCTTCGACACCTCGTGGGAAGGCGTGCTGGCGATGATCGCCGGCCACGAGCTGCACCTGCTCGACGAGCACACCCGCCGCGACCCGGCCCACATGGTGGCCTACCTGCGCCGGCACCACGTCGACCAGCTCGACGTCACCCCCAGCTACGCCCAGCAGCTCCTCGCCGAGGGCCTGCTGACCGGCGAGCACGTCCCCGCCACCCTGATGCTCGGCGGCGAGGCCGTGCCGGAGCCGCTCTGGCAGGAACTGCGCCGCGCGCCCCGCACCCGGGTCTTCAACTACTACGGCCCCAGCGAGTTCTGCGTCGAGGCGTCCGGCTGCGCCCTGCCCGACCACGACGCCTCCACCATCGGACGGCCCGTCCACAACACCCGCGTCCACGTCCTCGACGAGCACCTCAACCCCGTCCCGCCCGGCGTCCTCGGCGAGCTGTACCTCGCCGGCGCCAACCTGGGCCGCGGCTACATCGGCCGCCCCGGCACCACCGCCTCCCGGTTCGTCGCCAACCCCTTCGGCGCCCCCGGCGAACTCATGTACCGCAGCGGCGACATGGCCCGCTGGACCCCCGAGGGCTTCCTCCTCTTCTCCGGCCGCTCCGACGACCAGGTCAAACTGCGCGGCTTCCGGATCGAGCCCGCCGAGATCCAGACCGTGATCCGGGCCCGCGAGGAGATCGTCGACGCCGCCGTGATCGTCCGCGAGGACACCCCCGGCGACAAGCGGCTCGTCGCCTACGTCGTCCCCGCCAAGGGCGCCGACCTCGACGTCACCGCCCTGCGGACCGCCCTCGGCGCCGTCCTGCCCGACTACATGGTCCCGGCCGCGTTCGTCCCGATGGAGAACCTGCCGCTGACCCGCAACGCCAAGCTGGACCGGCGCGCCCTGCCCGTCCCCGACTACGGCTCCGTCTCCGCCGGCCGCGCCCCGCGCACCAAGCGGGAACTCGAAGTCGCGGAACTCTTCGCCGAGACCCTCAAGATCGACACGGTCTCGCTCGACGACAACTTCTTCGAACTCGGCGGCCACTCGCTGCTCGCCACCCGTCTGGTCAACCGGATCCGGACGGTCCTCGGCGTCGAGGTCAACCTGCTGAAGCTGTTCGGCGACCCGACCGTGGCCGGCGTCGTCGCGAGCCTCCAGGAGCAGGGAACGGCCGACGGCGCCGCCCGTCCCCGACTGGTCCGCCGGCCGTCCTGACCGTCCGGCGCGACGGCCGGACCCGTCCGATCCGGCCGATCGCCGGTTGATCCCCGTAGAGAGTCGAGTGGTAGTGGTGAGCGAGAGCACGAGCGAATTCCCGGTGTCGTACGCCCAGCGCGGGCTGTGGTTCCTCAACCGGCTGGACCCCACCAGCGCCGCGTACAACGTGCCGGTGCTGGTCCGACTGGACGGCCCACTGGACGCCCCCGCCCTGGAAGCGGCCCTCGCCGACGTGCGCGAGCGGCACGAGCCGCTGCGCACCGTCCTCGGCGAGCGCGACGGCGAGCCCTGCCAGCGGGTGCTGTCCGTCCACGGCAGCGGCTTCGTGTTCAAGCACCTCGACACCGACCCGGAGCGCGCCGAAGGGCTGCTCCGGGAGCTCGCCGAGCAGCCCTTCGACCTCGACGGGGACCTCCCGGTGCGCGCCTTCCTGGTGCGCACCGGGCCGGAGGCCCACGTCCTGGCCCTCGTCATGCACCACGTCGTGTGCGACGGCTGGTCCTTCGCCCCGCTGCTGCGGGACCTCGCCGCCGCCTACGACGCCCGCCACGCCGGCCGCGCCCCCGACTGGGAGCCGCTGCCCGTCCGCTACTCCGACTACACCCTGTGGCAGCGCGACCTCCTCGCCGACGGCGACGACCCGAACGGCCTGCTCGCCGCCCAGCTCGGCTACTGGCGCGACGCCCTCGCCGGCGTCCCCGAGGAGCTGGCGCTGCCCACCGACCGGGTCCGGCCCCCCGTGGCGAGCGGCCGCGGCGCCGTCGTCACCCGGACCATCGCCCCCGAACTCCACACCGGACTGCGGGCCATCGCCCGGCAGAGCCGCGGCACCCTCTTCACCGTCGCCCAGGCCGCCGTCGCCGCCCTGCTCCACCGACTCGGCTCGGGCACCGACATCCCGCTCGGCACCGCCGTCGCCGGCCGCACCGACGAGGCCCTCGACGACCTCGTCGGCATGTTCGTCAACACCCAGGTGCTGCGCGCCGACCTCTCCGGCGACCCCACCTTCCTCGACCTGGCCCAGCGGGTCACCGACGTCGGCTTCAGCGCCCTCGCCCACCAGGAACTGCCCTTCGACCGGATCGTCGAGGAGCTCAACCCCGTCCGCTCCCGGGCCCGGCACCCGCTCTTCCAGGTAGCCGTCGAACTCCACGACGGCGACGAGTCACCGCTGCGCCTGACCGGCCTCACCGCCACCGTCGACGTCGTCCAGACCTCCACCGCCAAATTCGACCTGGCCTGGGACTTCGTGGAGACGAGCGGCGCCGACGGCCGCCCCGGCTCCCTCACCCTCCACCTGAGCCACGCCACCGACCTGTTCGACCGGGAGACCGCCGAGGACCTCGCCACCCGCCTGGTCCTGCTGCTCGGCGCCGTCGTCACCGACCCCCTCCGCCCCGTCTCCGGCATCCCCCTCGTGGACGACGCCGAACGGCGGGCCCTCCTCGCCGACTTCCGGCCCCCGCACCCCGACCTGGAGCACGGCGTCGTGGAACGGATCCGCGCCCACGCCACCGCCCGCCCGGACGCCGTGGCCGTCGTCGACGGCTCCGGCCCCACCGACTACCGGACCCTCGTAGGCCGCGCGAGCCGGCTCACCCGCACCCTCGCCGACGCCGGGGTCACCGGCGGCACCATCGTGCCCGTCCTCGCACGGCGCGGCGCCCCCGTCATCGCCGGCTTCCTCGGCATCACCGCCGCCGGCGGCGTCTACCTGCCGCTCGACCCCAAGGCCCCGGCCGCCCGCACCCTCGCCCTGCTCGACGACGCCGACTGCCGTCACCTGCTGGCCGACGCGGCCCACGCCGACGCCGCCCGCGCCCTGGCCGAGGCCGCCGACCGGCCGATCCGCGTCCTGGTCATCGGCGAGGAGGCCGACGCCCCGGACGACCTCGCCCCCGTCTCCGGCGGACCCGACGACCCCGCCTACGTCATCTTCACCTCCGGCTCCACCGGCAAGCCCAAGGGCGCCCTCGTGCAGCGTCGGGGCATGGTCAACAACCTGCTCGCCGAGGCCGAGGCCATGGGCATCGACGGCCCGCTGACCGTCACCTCCACCGCCCCCCTCACCTTCGACATCTCCGTCTGGCAGATGTTCGTCCCGCTGATCTTCGGCGGCACCGTCCGTGCCCTGCCCGACGAGACCGTCCGCGACCCCCGGGCCCTGTTCCGGCTCGTCGCCGACGAGCGCGTCGACGTCACCCAGGTCGTCCCCAGCCTGCTGCACGCGGCCCTCGACGAGTGGGACCACACCGGCGAGAGCCCCGCCCTCGCGCTGCGCTGCCTGGCCGTGACCGGGGAGGCCCTCCCGGCCGACCTGTGCCACCGCTGGGCCGCCCTCCACCCGGCGATCCCGCTGGTCAACTGCTACGGGCCCACCGAGTGCTCGGACGACGTCACCCAGGCCGTGATCACCGCCGACAACCTGCCCACCGACTCCCGCACCCCCATCGGCCGGCCCGTCCGCGGCAGCCGCCTCCTCGTCCTCGACGACCGGCTCGCCCTGACCCCCACCGGCATCCCCGGCGAGCTGTGGATCGGCGGGATCGTCGTAGGCGGCGGCTACCTCGGCGACCCCCGGCGAACCGCCGCCACGTTCGTCGCCGACCCGTGGGCGCAGGAGCCCGGCACCCGGATGTACCGCACCGGCGACCTCGTCCGGCGCCGCCGCGACGGCCAACTCGAGTACCTCGGCCGCCGGGACCACCAGGTCAAGGTGCGCGGCCACCGGATCGAACCCGGCGAGATCGAGCACGCCCTGCGGGCCCTGCCCGGCGTGCGCGCCGCCGCCGTGATCGTGCGCGAGGACACCCCGGGCGACAAGCGGCTGGTGGGCTACGTGGTGCCCGCCGCCGACGGCCCCGCCGACCACCCGACCCTCCGCGCGGAACTCGGCCGCACCCTGCCCGAGTACATGGTGCCCGCCGCGTTCGTCACCCTCGACGCCCTGCCGCTGACCCCCAACGGCAAGCTCGACCGGCGCGGCCTGCCGGTGCCCGACCTCACCGCCCTGTCCACCGGCCGCCCCCCGGCCACCGACCGCGAAAAGACCGTGGCCGCCCTCTTCGCCGACCTCCTCGGCGTCCCCGAGGTCTCCCTCGACGACGACTTCTTCGCCTTCGGCGGCCACTCCCTGATGGCCACCCGGCTCGTCGTCCGGCTCCGCTCCGCCCTCGGCCTCGACGTGCCGATCCGCCTGGTCTTCGAGGCGCCGACCGTCGCCGGACTGCTCGCCGCCCTCGACCGCGACGTGCCCGCCACCGCCACCGCCCGCCCCCGACTCGGCCGCCGCCGGCCCCAGGGGTGACCCCGCCGATGACCACCACGACGACCGCCACCGCGGCCCCCACCGCGATCCCCGCCGAAACCCCCGCCGAGACCGAGGCGGAGACCGCGGACATCTTCCCCGCCTCCTTCGCCCAACAGCGGCTCTGGTTCCTCAACCGGCTGGAGGGCCCCAACACCTCCTACAGCGTGCAGGTCCTGATCCGGCTCGACGGCGTACTCGACGAACCCGCCCTCGCCGCCGCCCTCACCGACCTCGTGGAGCGGCACGAGAGCCTGCGCACCGTCCTCGGCGAGGCCGGCGGCATCCCCCACCAGCGGATCCTCACCACCGCCGGATCCGGCATCGCGCTCCGCCCGCTGCCCGCCGAACAGCTGCCCGCCGAGTTCGCACGGCCCTTCGACCTCGACGCCGACGTGCCGCTGCGCCCCTTCCTCGTCCGGGAGGCCGCCGAGCGGCACCTGCTCGCCCTGGTCATGCACCACGTCGTCTGCGACGGCTGGTCGATGACCCCGCTGCTGCGGGACCTGTCCGCCGCCTACGACGCCCGCCACGCCGGCCGCGCCCCCGACTGGGAGCCGCTGCCGGTCCAGTACGCCGACTACGCGCTCTGGCAGCGCGACCTGCTCGGCTCCGAGGACGACCCCGACTCCCTCGCGAACCGGCAGCTCGCCCACTGGCGCGAGGCCCTCGCCGGACTCCCCGGCGAACTGGCCCTGCCCTACGACCGGGTCCGCCCGGCCGCCCCCCGGCACGGCGGCGGCGTCCTCGACTTCACGATCCCCGCCGAACTGCACACGGGCCTCTACGAGATCACCCGCCGCACCGGCGCCTCCCTCTTCATGGTCCTCCAGGCGGCCCTCGCCGCCCTGCTCCACCGACTCGGCGCCGGCACCGACATCCCGCTCGGAACCGCCGTCGCCGGCCGCACCGACGAGGCCCTCGACGACCTCGTCGGCATGTTCGTCAACACCCTGGTGCTGCGCGCCGACCTCTCCGGCGACCCCACCTTCCTCGAACTCGTCGAACGCGTCCGCGTGACCAGCCTGGCCGCCTACGACCACCAGGACCTGCCCTTCGAACGGCTCGTCGAGGCCCTCAACCCGCCCCGCGTCCGCTCCCGGCACCCCCTCTTCCAGGTCATCGTCAAACTGCACAACGGCGACGAGATCGAGGCCGAGGTCCCGATGACCGGGCTCACCACCACCCTCCTGCCCGTCGACACCGACACGGCCCGCTTCGACCTGGCCTGGGACTTCGTGGAGACCGCCGCCCCCGAACGCGGCGGCACCCTCACCGCCCACCTCAGCCACGCCACCGACCTCTTCGACCACGAGACCGCCGAACGCCTGCGGGACCGGCTCCTGCGGCTGCTGACCAACGCCGCCGAGCACCCCGAGCTCCCCGTCACCCGGATCCCGCTCGCCACCGACGAGGAACGGGGCGCGCTCCCGGCCCGCCCCGACACCCCCGCCGTCATCGACGACGTGGACGCCACCACCGACCACGCCCGCCCGGTGGCCCGCGCCGACACCACCGGCCCCGTCCCCGGCGGCCGCCCCCCGGCCACCCGCCGCGAACGCCTCCTCTGCTCCCTCTACGAGGAGGTCCTCGACACCCCGGGGATCGGCCTCGACGACGACTTCTTCGCCCTCGGCGGCCACTCGCTGCTCGCCATCCCGCTGATCGGGCGCGTCAACGCCGCCTTCGGGCTGGACATCGGCGTCTGCACGGTCTTCGAGTGCCCGACCGTCGACGAGATGAACGCGCTGCTCGACCGGGCCTTCGCGGAACGCGACATGGACCCCGACGCCTGGGAGCGCACCGCCGCCCCGGCCCCCTCGCACGTGACAGGAGACGCACGATGACCCCCGAGATCGACGCCCACTTCGACCGGATCAAGGCCGAGCACGGCCACGACGCCCTCGCCCGGGTCGAGGAGATGATGGAGCCCCGCCGCCGCAGCGAGCAGCGCCACCCCCTCCAGCAGGCCGCGAAATGGGTGCTGCCCGGCATCCCCCAGACCCCGTGGCACGACCCCTACGCCTACCCCGAAATGCTCCCGCTGGTCCGCGCCCTGGAGGAGAACCACCCGCGCATCAAGGCCGAGCAGGAGCAGGCGTGGGAGGAGCGCCGCGCGAGCTTCTCCGACTACGAGCACTACCTCGTCCGGCAGCGGAACTGGCAGGCCCTCTACCTCTACCGGGGCGGCGCCCTCGTCACCGAGTCCGAGTCGGTCGCCCCGACCGCCTACCGCGTCCTCAAGGAGCACGCCGTCGACACCGGGCTGATCTGCCCGCTCCTCGAATCGCACTTCTCGACACTGCTGCCCGGCGCCGCCATCAAGCCGCACTGCGACCTGTGGAACTTCAGCATCAACCTCCACCTCGCCATCGACATCCCCGAGGGCGCCCGGATACGGGTGGCCGAGGAGACCCGCCGCTGGGAGGAGGGCCGGACCCTGCTCTTCGACTACTCCTTCGAGCACGAGGCGTGGAACGACGGCGACCGCACCCGCACCTGCCTGCTGGCCGACCTGTGGCACCCGGACACCACCCTGCCCGAGCGCGAGGCCCTCACCCTCCTGATGACCGAGATCCAGAAGATGATGGCCGGCTGACCGGACCCGCCCCACCCCTCCACCCGCCTTCCCGCCCCCGCCCCCACCCCACCCCCCTCAGGAGATCCCCATGTCGGTCCTCAACCCGGCCCGATCCGTCCTCGGCCACGTCGACCTCGCCGACCCCGCCTTCTACGCCACCCACGGCTACGAGCGGGTCTTCCGCCACCTGCGCGACCACGAGCCGCTGTGGTGGAACCCCGAAGGCGCCGAGCCCGGCTTCTGGTCCGTGACGCGCTACGAGGACTGCATGGCGATCCAGAAGGACAGCGTCACCTTCGCCTCCACCGGCACCAACACCCTCGGCCCGCAGCGCTGGACCGGCGACGACGGCTCCGGCCGGATGCTCACCCACACCGACGGGGCCCGGCACGGCGAACTCCGCCGCATGGTCAACAAGTCGTTCACCCCGCGCGCCATCGCCAAGCTGGAGCCCTACCTCCGCTCGCTCATCGCCGACTCCCTCGACGAGGCCCTGGAGAAGGGCGAGGTCAACTTCGTCGACACCGTCGCGCTGCTCCCCGTCGCCTCGATCGCCGCCCTGCTCGGCGTCCCCCAGGAGGACTGGTCGCTGCTGCTGGAGCTCACCACCGCCGCCTTCGGATCCGCCGACCAGGACCTCCAGAAGGCCCCCAGCGCCCGCGCCAGCGCCGCCCTGGCCCACGCCCAACTCCTGCTGTACTGCCAGGACCTGATGGACCAGCGCCGCACCTCGCCCCGCGACGACATCGTCACCCGCCTGGTGGAGGCCCAGAACGCCGGGCAGCTCACCGAGGAAGACGCGATGCTCTTCTTCGACCTGCTCCTGCTCGGCGGTAACGAGACCACCCGGCACGGCGCCGTCGGAGCGCTCCTCGCCTTCATCGACCACCCCGACCAGTGGGAACGGCTGCGCGCCGACCGCTCCCTGCTCGACCCGGCGGTCGAGGAGGTGCTGCGCTACGTCTCACCCAGCAAGCACGTGCTCCGCCGGGCCGAACGGGACGTGGAACTCCACGGCCAGGTCATCAAGGCCGGGCAGGACGTCGCGATCTGGCACTTCGCCGCCAACCGCGACGGCCGCGTCTTCGACGCCCCCGACACCTTCGACATCGGCCGCGCCCACAACCCCCACCTCGCGCTGGGCTCCGGCCCGCACTTCTGCCTGGGTGCCGCCCTCGCCACGATGGAGCTGCGGCTCTTCCTCGACGAGCTCTGCAACCGGGTCGGCTCCGCCGAGCTGATCGAGCCCCCGGCGCGCCTCGCTTCCACCGTCATCAGCGGGTTCAAGCACCTCCGGGTACGGCTGACCGCCGCATGACCGTACCGCTCCACCCGAATCGATCCGTCCGCTCAGTTAGGTGATCCAGTGACACAACAACAGGTCCGTCCGGTGGAGACGGACGAGACCCCCGACGGGGCCGCGCCCGAGAACGACGCCCGGCCCACCTCGCTGTGGCGCAGCCGGAACTTCCTGCTGCTCCTGAGCGGCCAGAGCGCCGCCGAGCTGGGCTCCCGGATATCGGGCGTGGCCGTGCCGCTGCTCGCCGCGAGCGTCCTGAACGCGAGCGTCTTCCAGATCTCGCTGCTGACCTTCCTCGCCTGGCTGCCCTACCTGATCTTCTCCCTGCCCGCCGGCATCCTCGCCGACCGGCTCGACCAGCGCCGGCTGATGATCGGCTGCGACCTCGGCCGGATGGTGCTGATGGGCTCGCTGCCCATCGTCGCCATGGTCTGGGACCTGCGCCTGTGGTACCTCTACACGGTCGTCGGCCTGTCCGGCGTACTCACCGTGCTCTTCAAGGTCGCCTACCAGGCACAGCTGCCCCGCCTCGTCGACGCCGACCAACTCGTGGACGGCAACGCGAAACTGGTGATGAGCCAGGACACCGCCGAGCTCATCGGTCCCACCCTCGGCGGCCTGCTGATCGGCCTGATCGGCGCCACCAAGACCTTCTTCACCAACGCGACCGCCTTCCTGATCAGCGCGATCACCCTGTGGCTGATCCGCGAGGAGCCGCGCCCGAAGGGGGCCGACGAGGCCGAGGAGGAGCAGGAGGAAAAGCTCCCGCTCCGCGTCGAGACCCTCGAAGGCATCGCCTTCATCCGCCGCCAGCCCATCCTGCGCAAGATCCTGGCCTGCACCACCACCTCGAACTTCTTCGTGATGGCGAGCACCTCCATCGAGGTCACCTTCCTCCTGCGCGAATTGGGCGCCTCCTCCTGGACGGTCGGCCTGGTCTTCAGCATCAGCGCCGTGGGCGGCCTGGCGATCGGCGCGTTCACCAACCGGATCTCCCGCCGGCTCGGCACCGCCCGCGTGATCTGGATGGCCATGGCCATCCCGGGCCCGCTCTACCTGCTGATGCCGCTCGCCCCGACCGGCGCCTGGGGCATCGTGCTGTACGGCCTCGGCCTGGCCGCCTTCTCGGCCAACGCCGTCCTGTACAACGTGGCCGCCACCTCCTACCAGCAGCGGATCACCCCGACCCGGATGATGGGGCGCGTCAACGCCGCGTTCCTGTGGATCTGTTACGGCGTCATCCCGCTGGGCGCGCTCACCGGCGGTCTGCTCGGCAGCCAGCTCGGCCTGCGGCCCGCCATGTGGATCTGCGTCCTGGGCACGTGGAGCGCCGCCCTGTGGGTGGTCTTCTCGCCACTGCGGCGCATGCGCGACCTGCCGGACGATTCCGCCGACGCGGATTCCTCCGCAGCGGATTCCGTTTCCAAGGATTCGGTTTCGGCGTAATCGTTCACACCCCCGACGGGCGGTGGGCACGGGAATTCATTCCCATGCCCACCGCCCGTTCTGTCTGCCCTGACCAGGGCAGACGCCCAGCCGGGGCCGGGCGTGAAACTGCCGCAGAAGTACCGCAGAGCTGCCCGTCGGCATGCCGCTCGACGGAATGGGAGGCCATTAGTCTCCGAGGGAAAATCCGGCCCGAATCCCGGAATTCCCTTCCCGACTCCCGAAACGGAACCTGACATGGCGAACCCGTTCGACAACGAAGACGGCACCTTCCTGGTTCTCGTGAACGACGAGAACCAGCACTCCCTGTGGCCCGAGAACAGCGCCGTGCCGGCGGGCTGGGCCACCTCCTTCGGCCCCGACACCCGGCAGCACTGCCTCGACCACGTCGAGGCGAACTGGACCGACCTGCGCCCGGCGAGCCTGGTGCGGCACGAGCTGGCGGCCCGATGAGCACCGAAACCATCGCGGAACCGCTGCTGCTGTTCCAGCGGGCCCGAGTCACCTCCCGTGACCAGGCCACCTTCCTGCTCAAGCTGGCCGTCGTCGTGGTGCTGTTCGCCGCCGGCACCGCCTTCGTCCTCACCGGCGCCCCGTGGGGCATCGCGGCGGGCGTCGTCGTCCTCGGCGCGCTGTACACGCACATGGTGGAGCTCCAGCACCAGTGCCTGCACCACTCGGCGTTCCTGAAGTCGAACCGGCACCGGGCCGTCGGCGTGCTCCTCGGCACCCCGCTCTTCGTCTCCTACAGCCACTACCGGGTGCGCCACCTCCAGCACCACCGCTACCTCGGCACCGACCAGGACTCCGAGTTCTTCGGCTTCGACACCCGCCAGCCGCTGACCCTCAAGACGCTGCTGCGCGGCGTCTTCGACTACGGGCGCCTGGCGGCCGTAGCGGTGGACTGCTGGAAGAGCTGGCGCGGCACCTGGCAGTACGACGGCGGGCAGATATCGGAGCGGATCCGCAAGGACAGCATGAACGAGCACCGCTTCATCAGCCTGGTCGTGCTGGCAGCCGCCGGCGCGGCCGTCGCGGGGTACGCGGAGCTGGTGCTGTGGCTGTGGGTGGCGCCGATGCTGCTGGTGTCCGTTCCGCTGCACTTCCTCGTCGAGCTGCCCGAGCACATCCGCTGCGACAACGACACCACCGACGTACTGCGCAACACCCGCTCGATCAGCGGGAGCTGGTTCAGCACCTGGTACACCAACGGCAACAACCTGCACGTGGAGCACCACGCGGCCATGACCGTCCCGATCAACCGCCTGCACGAACGCCACGACGAGGTGAAGCGGTTCGCCAAGTTCGTGGAGCACAGCTACTGGGAGTTCTACGGCCAGGTGCTCCGCGAGGTGCTCGGCCGGGGCCGGTCGGGCGTCGAGATCGAGACGCCGGCCCATCGCACCCGCTGACCCGTCACGGGAAGAGACCGAGGAAGGAGACCGACGATGCCGTACACCGGTGACGTACCCCCCGGCGGCCCGGGGCTGGTGAGCGCATGAGCAGGGCGGCGAGCGGCGCGTCCGCGTCGGAACTGCGGGACCGCTGGGTCCGTCGCTTCCACCCGTCCACGGGCACGGGGCGCACCCTCATCTGCTTCCCGCACGCGGGCGGGTCCGCCGGCTACTGGTATCCGCTGGCGCAGACCCTGGCCCCCACCGCGGAGGTACTGGTCGTCCAGTACCCGGGGCGGGCGGACCGGTTGGGGGAGGAGGCACTGACCTCGATCGAGGAGTTGGCGGACGCGGCCTACGAGGCCCTTCGGCCCTGGCTGGCCGGCCGGCCCGTGTTCTTCGGCCACAGCATGGGCGCCATCGTCGCGTTCGAGGTGGCCCGGCGGATGGAGCGGGAGACCGGGCGGTCCCCGGACCGGATCGTCGCCTCGGCGACCGGTGCCCCCTCGGACCGGGTCGACGAGGGGATCCGCTTCCTCGACGACGAGGCCGTGCTGGCGGCCGTCATGGACCTCGGCGGCACCGACCTGGCCTTCGCCGACCAGACGGAGCTGGTCGAGCTGCTGCTCCCGGCGATCCGGGGCGACCTGGAGGCCATCGAGAACTACCGGGCCGGTCCGGAGGCGGTGGTGGCGTGCCCGATCACCGTCTTCACCGGGGAAACGGACCCCAAGGTCCGCCCCGCGCACGCCGATGCCTGGCGCCGCCACACCCTGGCGGCCTGGGACCTCCAGGTGTTCGCGGGGGACCACTTCTACTTCACGGCCGAGCCGGAACTCTTCGCCGACCGCCTGACGGCGGTGCTGGAAAGGTCCCGCCCGACGCCCTGACCAGCCGCGGGAGAGGCGGACGCTACGTGTTGGCCATGTCCACGAACCGCGAGTAGTGGCCCTGGAAGGCCACGGTGATGGTGGCCGTGGGGCCGTTACGGTGCTTCGCCACGATCAGGTCCGCCTCACCCGCACGCGGGGACTCCTTCTCGTACGCGTCCTCGCGGTGCAGCAGGATCACCATGTCGGCGTCCTGCTCGATGGAGCCCGATTCACGCAGGTCGGAGACCATCGGCTTCTTGTCGGTGCGCTGCTCGGGACCACGGTTCAGCTGGGACAGCGCGATCACGGGGACCTCCAGCTCCTTCGCCAGCAGCTTCAGGTTTCGGGACATGTCCGAGACCTCCTGCTGGCGGCTCTCGGGCCGTCGCGAACCGCCCGACTGCATCAGCTGGAGGTAGTCGATGACCACGAGCGAGAGGTCGCTGCGCTGCTTGAGCCGGCGGCACTTGGCCCGGATCTCCATCATCGACAGGTTGGGGGAGTCGTCGATGTAGAGCGGGGCGGCGGAGACGTCCGGCATCCGGCGGGCCAGTCTGGTCCAGTCGTCGTCCGTCATCGTGCCCGAACGCATGTGGTGCAGGGCCACCCGCGCCTCCGCCGAGAGCAAGCGCATAGCGATCTCGTTGCGCCCCATTTCGAGGGAGAAGATCACGCTCGGCAGGTTGGCCTTGATGGAGCAGGCGCGGGCGAAGTCCAGCGCCAGGGTGGACTTACCCATGGCGGGACGCGCGGCGATGACGATCATCTGGCCGGGGTGCAGGCCGTTGGTGAGCGAGTCGAGGTCCGTGAAGCCCGTCGGAACACCCGACATCTGGCCGCTGCGGGACCCGATCGCCTCGATCTCGTCGAGCGCGCCCTCCATGATGTCGCCCAGCGGCAGGTAGTCCTCGGAGGTCCGCTGCTCGGTGACGGCGTAGATCTCGGCCTGGGCGCTGTTGACGATCTCGTCGACGTCGCCGTCCGCCGCGTATCCCATCTGCGTGATCTTCGTACCGGCGGCGACCAGCCGGCGCAGTACGGCACGCTCGTGGACGATCTCCGCGTAGTACTCGGCGTTCGCCGCCGTCGGCACGGACTGCACCAGCGTGTGCAGGTACGAGGCCCCGCCGACCTTGCTGATCTCCCCGCGCCGGGTGAGCTCGGCGCCGACCGTGATCGGGTCGGCCGGCTCGCCCTTGGCGTACAGGTCGAGGATGGCCTGGTAGATCGTCTCGTGGGAGGGCCGGTAGAAGTCGTGGCCCTTGATGACCTCGACGACGTCGGCGATGGCGTCCTTCGACAGCAGCATGCCGCCGAGCACCGACTGCTCGGCGTCGAGGTCCTGCGGGGGGACGCGCTCGAAGCCGCCGCCACCGCCGCCACCGCTGCCGCCGCCGTCCCAGGAGCCGCCGTCGCGGCCCCGGTCCTGCTGGTCGTCCCCGCGGCCGCGGCCTTCACCGCCACGGCGGGAACGGGCGGGCAGACGGTCCCCCGGACCGCTGTCGGCCCAAGGGTCGTCCATGGGCTCGGGCATGCTCACCGGGCCGCCTCCTCCCGTCCGCAGAGCGGACCTCGCCGTGCCATTCTTTCTACGTCACGGCTCTGACATTTGGGGCACCCGAATCGGCTGTCGGCGAGTCGGGCAACGCACCACGGTAGGGCCGGGAGCGGCGTCAGCCAATCTTGTTATCCACAGGGTGTGTGGATGAGATGTGGACGACGGCGCCAATGCTGTGGGTAAGTCCCCGGAAGCTGTGCACGGACCGGGGGACGACGCTGTGGACAAAATCACCTGACCCACCCCCACACCCCACCTGACCTGCAAATTCTCCCGCCGTGAGCACTCCGGGAGAAAAATCTTGGCCACTGTCTCAAGATCGCCACCAATGAGGCACGGGGAACGCCCTGGTCGACGCCGCAGTAAGGACCCATTGGCCCTTGCGTCTATTACCTGTGGAAGATTAGATTGAGCGCATGACACAGGCCCCCGCAGCACCGAAGGCCGCACCGAGACGGCACGACCGGGAGATCTTCGCCCTCGCCGTCCCCGCCTTCGGCGCACTCGTTGCCGAGCCCCTCTTCCTGCTGGCCGACAGCGCCATCGTGGGGCACCTCGGCACACCCCAGCTGGCCGGCCTCGGCATCGCCGCCGCCCTCCTCACCACCGCGGTGAGCATCTTCGTCTTCCTCGCCTACGCCACCACCGCGGCCGTCGCCCGCCGGGTCGGCGCCGGCGACCTCCCGGCCGCGATCCGACAGGGCATGGACGGCATCTGGCTCGCCCTCCTGCTCGGCATCGGTGTCATCGCCGTGGTCCTGCCCGCGGCCCCCTGGCTCGTCTCCCTCTTCGGGGCCTCCGACACCGTCGCCCCGTACGCGGTGACCTACTTGCGGATATCCGCCGTGGGCATCCCGGCCATGCTCATGGTCCTCGCCGCCACCGGCGTCCTCCGCGGCCTCCAGGACACCCGCACCCCGCTCTACGTCGCCATCGGCGGCTTCACCCTCAACGCCGGCCTGAACGCCGCCCTCGTCTACGGCGCCGGACTCGGCATCGCCGGCTCCGCCTGGGGCACGGTCATCGCCCAGTGCGCCATGGCCGCCGCCTACCTCGTCGTGGTCGTACGCGGCGCCCGCAGGCACGGCGCCTCCCTGCGCCCCGACGCCGCGGGCATCCGGGCCTGCGCACAGGCCGGGGCACCGCTGCTCGTCCGCACCCTGTCCCTGCGCGCCATCCTGTTGATCGCGACCGCGGTGGCCGCCCGGCTCGGCGACGCCGACATCGCCGCCCACCAGATCCTGCTCTCCCTGTGGACCCTGCTGGCGTTCGCTCTGGACGCCATCGCCATCGCCGGACAGGCGATCATCGGCCGCTACCTGGGCGCGGGCGACACCGACGGCGCCAAGGCCGTCTGCCGCCGCATGGTGCAGTGGGGGATCGGCTCCGGCATCGTGCTCGGACTGCTGGTCGTCCTGGCCCGCCCCCTGCTGATCCCGCTCTTCACCAGCGATCCGGCGGTGGAGGGCGCCATCCTGCCCGCCCTGCTCGTCGTGGCCGTCTCCCAGCCCGTCTGCGGCGTGGTCTTCGTCCTCGACGGCGTCCTGATGGGCGCCGGCGACGGCCGCTACCTGGCCTGGGCCATGCTGCTGACGCTCGCCCTGTTCATCCCGGCCGCCCTGCTCGTCCCGGCCCTCGGCGGCGGCCTGACGGCCCTGTGGTGGGCCCTGACGCTGATGATGCTGGTCCGCATGGCCACCCTCCAGCTGCGCGCCCGCTCGGGCCGCTGGCTGGTCGCCGGCGCCACGCGGTAGGTGGTAGTAGGCGATGTTTCACGTGAAACATGGGGCTACCGTCATGTTTCACGTGAAACATGACGAAGGGCCGCACCCCAGTGGGGTGCGGCCCTTCGCTTCGCTGCCCTTAGGCGGCGATGACCTCGATGCCCACGTTCGCGGCCACGTCGGCGTGCAGACGCACGGAGACCTGGTACGAACCGAGGGTCTTGATCGGGGAGCCCAGCTCGACGCGGCGCTTGTCGACCTTCGGGCCACCCGAAGCCTCGATCGCCGTGGCGATGTCGGCCGGGGTCACGGAACCGAAGAGACGACCGGCGTCACCCGCGCGGGTGGCCAGACGGACCTTCACGCCCTCGAGCTTGGCCTTGACCTCGTTGGCCTGCTCGATGGTCGCGATCTCGTGGATCTTGCGGGCGCGGCGGATCTGCGCCACGTCCTTCTCGCCACCCTTGGTC
The DNA here is from genome assembly GCF_036237315.1 of Streptomyces sp. NBC_01351. Lineage (GTDB taxonomy): Bacteria > Actinomycetota > Actinomycetes > Streptomycetales > Streptomycetaceae > Streptomyces. The sequence goes on from NZ_CP108356.1 coordinate 4,184,204, forward strand.
CAGCGGATCGCGAAACCACGCGGGACCAGGTAGTTGCGAGCGTAACCGTCCTTGACGTCGACGACATCGCCGGCGGTGCCGAGGCCAGAGACCTCGTGGGTCAGGATGATCTTCATTAGTCGGTCACCCTTTCCTTATCGCGCGGTGGACGTGTAGGGCAGCAGCGCCATCTCACGGCTGTTCTTCACTGCCGTGGCGACGTCACGCTGGTGCTGCGTGCAGTTGCCGGTAACGCGGCGGGCACGGATCTTGCCACGGTCGGAAATGAACTTCCGCAGCATGTTCGTGTCCTTGTAGTCCACGTACGCGGTCTTGTCCTTGCAGAATGCGCAGACCTTCTTCTTAGGCTTGCGCACAGGCGGCTTCGCCATTGTGTCTCTCCTGTGTGATCAAGAAGTGGGGATGCGAGCTGCCCTAGAAGGGCGGCTCGTCCGAGTAGCCACCGCCGGAGCCGCCGGAGCTTCCGCCCCAACCGCCCCCGCCGCCGCCCTGCGCCTGCTGGCCACCGGCCGGCGCGCTGGACGCCCACGGGTCGTCGGAGGGAGCTCCGCCGCCCTGCGGCGCGCCGCCACCGGGGGCTCCGCCCCAGTTGCCGCCGCCGCCACCCTGCTGCTGCTGACCGCCGCCGCCGTATCCACCCTGGCCACCGCGACCGGTGGTCTTGGCGACCTTGGCCGTGGCGTTCTTCAGGCTGGGGCCGACTTCCTCGACGTCCAGCTCGTAGACCGTGCGCTTGACACCCTCACGGTCCTCGTACGACCGCTGCCTCAGCCGGCCCTGCACGATGACGCGCATGCCTCGCGTGAGGGACTCGGCGACGTTCTCAGCCGCCTGCCGCCACACCGAGCAGGTCAGGAACAGGCTCTCGCCGTCCTTCCACTCATTGGTCTGACGGTCGAAGGTGCGGGGGGTGGACGCGACACGGAACTTCGCGACCGCCGCACCCGAGGGGGTGAAGCGCAGCTCGGGGTCGTCGACGAGATTGCCGACGACCGTGATGACGGTCTCGCCTGCCATGGATGAACCTCTCGGCGGGGATTGCTGCTGGGCTGCTGTGCTACTCGATCCCGATTACCGCTGAACCGAAGTTCAGTGGGTCTCGGGGCGAAGGACCTTGGTCCGGAGAACCGACTCGTTCAGGTTCAGCTGTCGGTCAAGCTCCTTGACGACCGCAGGCTCGGCCTGAAGGTCGATGACCGAGTAGATGCCCTCGGGCTTCTTCTTGATCTCGTAAGCGAGACGACGACGGCCCCAGGTGTCGACCTTCTCGACCTTTCCGTTGCCCTCACGGACGACAGAAAGGAAGTTCTCGATCAGCGGGGAGACAGCGCGCTCCTCGAGATCGGGGTCGAGGATGACCATCACTTCGTAGTGACGCATGTGGAACCCACCTCCTTTGGACTCAGCGGCCACGGTCGTTCCGTGGCAGGAGGGTCGTGATGCGTGCGCACGGTGTCCTAGAGCAGACACCGCGCAGCTGTACAGACTACCTGCTCGACTCCTTCCGGTTGAAATCCGGCGCCAGGGGGACACAATCTGTATCCATCGGGTGTGCTCGGTGCTATGCCTCCAGCTCCCGCCGGAGGCGGACACCGGCACCGCTCTGCCAAGCCAGGAGGTGCCTTCCGATGGCACAGGCCATGCGACACCAGTCCACGCCCCCTCCGATCTCCCTCTTGTCCACCGACGGCAAGCCCCATCCGCTGCAGGACACCCTGATGGCGGTCACGCTGGCCCTCGGAGCCGTGGCGTTCGTCACGGCGTTCTTCCACAACCTGCACCTGCTCACCTCGTGGGCAGGGTTGATCGGGATCCTGACCGGCGCATACGGACAGTTCATCTCCGCCACGACACGCGAGCGCTTCGCGCTGATCATCGGCCTTGGCGCGTCTGCCATCGGCTTTTTCATCGGCATGTTCCACGGCGGCCTCTTCGGCGGCTGACCGGGCTGACCGGGGAACCTCCGCGACGGGGCGCGGGCCGCACACCGGCCCGGGTCCCGGCCCGTCCCCCAGATGGGTGGCGCCCCCGTCGCAGTAGGCTTCGCGCCATAGCCAGCGAAGCCGCCGGAGGAGACACCCCGCATGAGCCTGTCCCTGAGCACCATCAGCCGAGAGCAGCATCTGGCCTATCTCCAGAGCCTGCCCTCGGCTAGCCACTGCCAGGTCCCGGCATGGGCCGACGTCAAGAACGAGTGGCGCTCGGAGAACCTCGGCTGGTTCGACAAGTCCGGTGAACTCGTCGGTGCCGCGCTCGTGTTGTACCGCCAGCTGCCCAAGGTGAAGCGGTACCTCGCGTACCTCCCCGAGGGCCCGGTCATCAACTGGTACGCCCCGAACCTGGACGAGTGGCTCCAGCCGATGCTGGCGCACCTCAAGCAGCAGGGCGCCTTCACCGTGAAGATGGGCCCGCCCGTCGTCATCCGCCGCTGGAACTCGACCGCCATCAAGGCCGGTATCCAGGACCCCGAGGTCAAGCGGCTGCGCGACGTGGAGGCCTCGCACATCGAGCCCCGCGCCTTCGAGGTGTCCGACAAGCTGCGCCGGATGGGCTGGCAGCAGGCCGAGGACGGCGGCGCCGGCTTCGGCGACGTCCAGCCCCGCTACGTCTTCCAGGTGCCGCTGGCCAACCGCTCGCTGGACGACGTCCTCAAGGGCTTCAACCAGCTGTGGCGCCGCAACATCAAGAAGGCCGAGAAGGCCGGCGTCGAGGTCGTCCAGGGCGGCTACGACGACCTGCCGACCTGGCAGCACCTGTACGAGATCACGGCCGAGCGCGACAAGTTCCGCCCGCGCCCGCTCAGCTACTTCCAGCGCCAGTGGACGGCCCTCAACTCCGAGGACCCCAACCGGATGCGGCTGTACATCGCCAAGCACGAGGGGGAGCCGCTGGCCGCCGCCACGATGCTCACCGTCGGCCAGCACGTCTGGTACTCGTACGGCGCCTCCGCCAACCACAAGCGCGAGGTCCGGCCGTCGAACGCGATGCAGTGGCGCATGCTGCGCGACTCGTACGCACTCGGCGCCAGCGTCTACGACCTGCGCGGCATTTCTGACACGCTGGACGAGAACGACCACCTGTTCGGGCTGATCCAGTTCAAGGTCGGCACGGGCGGCGAGGCCGTCGAGTACGTCGGCGAGTGGGACTTCCCGCTCAACAAGGTCCTGCACAAGGCGCTCGACATCTACATGTCGCGCCGCTGACCCCACCCCCACCCCATACGAGAGGCTCCGGACGGGCATGGCGCTCACGCTCTACGTCGACACCGCGCGCTGGCGTGCGCACCAGAAGCAGGTCCAGGACCAGTTCCCCGGAATGGTCCCGGTCTGCAAGGGCAACGGCTACGGCTTCGGCCACGAGCGGCTGTGCGATGAGGCGACCCGGATGGGCGCCGACATCCTCGCCGTCGGCACCACCTACGAGGCCGCGAGCATCAAGGACTGGTTCGGTGGCGACCTGCTCGTCCTGACCCCCTTCCGGCGGGGCGAGGACCCGGTGCCGCTGCCGGACCGGGTCATCCGCTCGGTGGCCTCGCTGGACGGCGTCCGCGGCCTGGTCGGCGCCCGGGTGGTCATCGAGTGCATGAGCTCGATGCGCCGCCACGGCATCTCCGAGCAGGACCTGGGCCAGCTGCACTCCGCGATCGAGGACGTCCGGCTGGAGGGCTTCGCCCTGCACCTGCCGCTGGACCGCCCGGACGGCTCGGACGCCGTCGAGGAGGTCATCGGCTGGATGGACCGGCTGCGCGCGGCCCGGCTGCCGCTGCACACCATGTTCGTCAGCCACCTGCGGGCCGAGGAACTGGCGCGGCTGCAGCAGCAGTTCCCGCAGACCCGCTTCCGGGCCCGGATCGGCACCCGCCTGTGGCTGGGCGACCACGAGGCCACGGAGTACCGGGGCTCGGTCCTGGACGTCACGCGCGTCGCCAAGGGCGACCGGTTCGGCTACCGCCAGCAGAAGGCCGCCTCCGACGGCTGGCTGGTCGTGGTCGCCGGCGGTACCTCGCACGGAGTGGGCCTGGAGGCCCCCAAGGCGCTCCACGGCGTGATGCCGCGCGCCAAGGGCGTCGCCCGGGCCGGTCTGGCCACGGTCAACCGGAACCTGTCGCCCTTCGTGTGGGCGGGCAAGCAGCGCTGGTTCGCGGAGCCTCCGCACATGCAGGTGTCGATCCTGTTCGTGCCCTCGGACACGGACGAGCCGAAGGTCGGCGACGAGCTCGTGGCGCACCTGCGCCACACCACCACGCAGTTCGACCGGGTGCTCGACGCCTGAGCCGGGCCGCGGCCCCGCGTCCGCGGCCCGTCCCGCTCAGTCCTTGGGCCCCGTGCCCCAGTCGACCCGCTGTCCCTCCGAGGGCGCCGCGTACCGCGGCGCCCTCGCCGCGTCCGACAGCACGAACACGTCCTGCGCCCCGTCCAGGACACCGCCCGAGGGGTCGTCCGCACCGTCCCTGCGTACGACGTCGCGCTCGGGCATCAGGATGTCGCGGACCACGACGGCGCACAGGTACAGGGTGCACAGCAGGTGGGCGGCGATCGCCAGCTGGTAGCCCTCCACGGGCAGGCCCTGGTGCTTGTCCCCGCTGGTGGTGTAGGCGAGGTAGAACCAGATCCCGAGGAAGTAGACGACCTCGCCGGCCTGCCAGATCAGGAAGTCCCTCCAGCGGGGCCGGGCCAGCGCGGCGAGCGGGATGAGCCACAGCACGTACTGCGGCGAGTAGACCTTGTTGGCCAGGATGAAGGCGGCCACGACGAGGAAGGCCAGCTGGGCGAAGCGGGGGCGCCTGGGGGCGGTCAGGGTCAGCAGTCCGATGGCCCCGCACATCAGGAGCGTCAGCCCGGTCGCGTACGTGTTGGCGCCGTCGAGGGGGTTGCCGGAGCGCTGGGAGATCAGCAGCCACACGGAGCCGAAGTCGATCGGCCGCTCCTGGCTGAAGGTGTAGAACTTCGACCAGCCGTCCCGGGCGAAGATCATGACCGGCAGGTTCACCACGAGCCAGGCGCCGGCCGCGGCCAGGGTCGCGGCGCCGAATTCCCGCCACTTCCCGGCCCGCCAGCACAGCACGAAGAGCACCCCGAGCAGCAGGACGGGGTAGAGCTTGGCCGCGGTGGCCAGGCCGATGAAGACGCCGAAGAGCACCGCACGGCCGCGGGACCACATGAGCATCCCGGCGGCGGTCAGGGCGATGGCCAGCAGGTCCCAGTTGATCGTCGCGGTGAGCGCGAAGGCCGGAGCGAGGGCGAAGAGCAGGGCGTCCCAGGGACGGCGGCGGTGGGTGCGGGCCACGCAGACGGCGATGACGGCGGCGCAGGCCATGAGCATGCCCGCGTTGACCATCCAGTACATCTGCTCGCGGTGCTGGATGGAGCCGGTGCCCGGGGTCAGCCAGGAGGCGACCTCCATGAAGAGTCCGGTGAGCACCGGGTACTCCAGGAACTCCATGTCGCCGGGGAGCCGGTCGAAGTAGGGCGTCAGGTTGTCGGCGAAGCCGCGTGCCGCGAAGAGGTGCGGGATGTCGGAGTAGCAGGCGTGGGTGTACTGCGAGCTCGCCCCCTGGAACCACGCCCAGTTGTAGCAGGGCAGCTTCTGCACCATGCCGAGCGCGAACATGCCGATGGCGAGCAGGACCACGACCCGGACCGGCGCCAGCCAGTGCCCGCCGAGCCGTGCGTAGCGGCCGATCGGGCCGCCGATGAACTCACTTCCGGCTGCGGCGACCTCGTCCTGCTGGGTGGGCAGTACGGGACGGTCCTCGTGCACCTTCGTCATGGGGGTCATCCTGCCGTACCGGGCCGGACATGGGGGAAGGCCGTCGCACCGGGTGCGACGGCCTTCCTCGGTCCACGTTGCGTGCGACGGGCGGGGCCCGTCACTGGGGCTCTGTGAGCGTCCCCGTGGTGGAGCCGCCGGGGCGGCCGGGTTTGTCGGTGTTGGAGGGCGACGGCGAGCCGCCCGATCCGCCGTCGGCGCCGCCGATGAGCCCGCCCGAGGTCGTGCCGGTGGAGGTCCCGCTCGAGGGTTCCGGGTCGCAGTACAGCTCCCACGGCTTGCAGGGCTTGCCGCTCCTGGAGGGCGAGGGACGGCCCGACGGCGTGTTCGACGGCTGCATCGACGGGGACGGCGACGGGGCCGGCGGGGCCGAGGGGGTGGGGGAGGGGGCTCCGGAGGCGTCCGCGGTGACGCCCACCTCATCGGCCTCGGGGAAGTCCGTCTTCGGGGTCCCCTTGACCGCCTCGAGCATGTACTCAGTCCAGATCTCGGCCGGGATGTCACCACCGTGGATGGAGGGGATGTCACCGACGCCCTTCATGGACTGCAGCGCCTTGTCCGCCGAATTCGGGTCGCTGCGGAAGAGGACGACGGAGGTGGACAGCTCCGGGGTGTAGCCGACGAACCACGCCGACTTGTTGAAGTCGGTGGTACCGGTCTTGCCCGCGGCGGGCCGGCCCAGCTTCTTCACCTTGGTGGCGGTGCCGTTCTGGACGACGTTCTCCAGGACCTTGGTGATGTTGTCCGCGATGGCGTTGTCCATGGCCCGCTCGGCCTTGGTCGGCTCGAAGCCGGCCAGCGGCTCGCCGTCCTTCTCGACCTTGGTCACGGAGAACGGCTCGTGGTGCGTGCCGGAGGCCGCGAAGGTGGCGTACGAATTGGCCATGCGGATGGCGCTGGGGGTGGAGGTACCGAGCGCGAAGGAGGCGTCGTTGTCCGGGGTCATCGAGTCCGGGCGCAGGCCCGTGGACTCGGCCACCTTGCGGACCTTGTCGTGGCCGACGTCGAAGACGAGCTGGGCGAACGGGACGTTGATGGACTTCTCCATCGCCTCGTTGAGGGTCACGTACCCGAAGGCGGTGGGGCTCTCGTTCTTCTGCTTGAACGGGGTGCCGTCCAGGCCGCGCAGCGGCCTGCCCTCACGGTTGTTGATCACCGTGAGGTCGTTGGCCTGGTACTTGCTGTCGGCCGAGATGCCCTTGCCGTTGGAGTTCTGGGTGCCGTACTGCATGGCCGCCGCGAGCACGTACGGCTTCCAGGTCGAGCCGACCGGGACACCGGTGGTGTTGGCGTTGTTGCTGAAGTACTTGTGGTCCCAGCCCGGACCGCCGTACAGGGCCACGAGCGCCCCGGTCTTGGCGTTCACCGAGGCCGCGCCGAACTGTACGAAGGTGTCGGTGTCGGGCCGCTTCTTCTCGTCGATGAGCCCGTTGCGGGTGTCCTCGACGGCCTTGGACAGTGCGTCGACCTTCGACTTCTCGAAAGTGGTCGTGATCTCGTACCCGCCCAGGGCCATCTGCTCGGCGGTGATGCCCTTGGTCTTCATCACGTACGCCTTGGCCGTGTCGACCAGGTAGCCGATCTGGCCGGTCATACCGCGGGCCTGCTCGGACTCGACGCGGGCGGGGAACTCCTTGTCGGTGTACTTCGCCCGCTCGGCCTTGTCCATCCGGCCCACCTCGACCTCGCGGTCCAGGACCCAGGTCCAGCGCTTGCGGGCGCGCTCCTCGTTGAGCTGGGGCGTGGCCGCGGCACCGATGCCACCGTCCGGGTTGTACAGGTTGGGGCCCTTGAGGACGGAGGCCAGGAAGGCGCACTCGGCCGGGTTCAGGTCCTTGCTGTCCTTGCCGAAGTAGGCGCGGGCGGCGGCCTGGATGCCGTAGGCGTCCCGCCCGTAGTAGGCGGTGTTGAGGTAGCCGGCGAGGACGACGTCCTTCTCCTCGGTGGTACCGAGCCTTATCGCGATGAAGAGCTCGGTGACCTTGCGCTTGATCGTCTGGTCGGAGTCCAGGTAGGTGTTCTTCACGTACTGCTGCGTGATGGTCGAGCCGCCCTGGGTGGAACCGCCCGTGGCCATGTTCCACACGGCTCGGGCGATGCCCATCGGGTCGACGCCCTTGTCCGTCTCGAAGGACTCGTTCTCCGCGGCGATCACCGCGTCCCTCATCGACCGGGGAATGCTGGAGATCGGCACGATCTGCCGGTTCATCGAACCGCCGGTGGCCACCATCTGGGTGCCGTCGGACCAGTTGAAGACGTTGTTCTGCGCCTGGGCGGCCTTGTTCGGGTCGGGCGTGTTCACCATGGCGATGCCGATGCCCGCGCCCGCGATGACGACCGCGAAGAAGCCCAGGCCCGTACCGCCGACGAGCTTCCAGGAGGGCAGGAAGCGCTTCCAGCCTTCCCGGTCCGACCTCGGGTAGTTGATCAGCCGCTTGTCGGGGCGGCCACTGCCGCGGGCGGCGGTGCCTGCGCTCCTGCCACGGCCCCCGGATCCTCTCTGGGCGGCCCGGCGCGCTTCCGAGCGGCTGCCGTGTGCGGAGGGTTCCGTATAGGGGCCGCTGGGTGACGCCGTGGGGACGTCACGTCCGGTCCCGGCGCCCCTGCCGGGGCGCTGCTGGGCGGCCCGGCGGGCCGCGGCCCGCCCACCACCTTGGGGCTGCGACGGTTTGCGGCGGTGCTCGCTCATCGAACGACTACTCCTCGGGCAGGCGAGTGGCCTGGACGCGGCAGATGAATTCCGGTTCCCCCGGTGTCATGGCGCACAGACTACGCACGCTCAAAACCCGACCAGTGCCGAAGTTCACCCCAAAACAGGCAACTCGCCTCGTACGAATTGGTGATGTGATGCCGGTCACCACGCCACCACTTGTCGACTGAGTCGCCCCGTTCTATCGTCTGGATGTATCGAGCCGATACATCAGCTCGGTATAAAGACACAGGGTCGGAGGAGAGGCAGGCGGATGAGCAGACGCTCAGGCATCCTCGAATTCGCCGTCCTCGGCCTGCTCCGCGAATCCCCCATGCACGGCTACGAGCTGCGCAAGCGGCTCAACACCTCGCTTGGGGTGTTCAGAGCCTTCAGCTACGGGACGCTCTACCCCTGCCTCAAGACGCTGGTCGCCAACGGCTGGTTGATCGAAGAGCCGGGCAACGCCCCGGAAGACGCCCTCGCCGCTTCACTCGCAGGGCGCCGCGCCAAGATCGTCTACCGGTTGACGGCCGCGGGTAAGGAGCACTTCGAAGAGCTCCTCTCCCACACCGGCCCCGACACCTGGGAGGACGAGTCCTTCGCCGCCCGCTTCGCCTTCTTCGGCCAGACCGAACGAGACGTCCGCATGCGGGTACTGGAGGGCCGCCGCAGCCGGCTGGAGGAGCGTCTGGAGAAGATGCGCGCCTCACTGGCCCGCACCCGAGAGCGCCTCGACGACTACACGCTCGAGCTGCAGCGGCACGGCATGGAGTCCGTGGAGCGCGAAGTGCGCTGGCTGAACGAGCTCATCGAGAGTGAGCGGGCGGGACGGGATCGGAGACGACCCGGTCCGTCCGACGAAACTGAAAAATGAGGCCTGCATCTCGCAGACCTCGTCCGAGAACAAACAGGGAGCAACCGGAATGGGTTCGGTTCGCGTAGCCATCGTCGGCGTAGGCAACTGCGCCGCCTCGCTGGTGCAGGGCGTCGAGTACTACAAGGACGCCGACCCGGCGGCCAAGGTCCCCGGTCTGATGCACGTCCAGTTCGGCGACTACCACGTGCGTGACATCGAGTTCGTCGCCGCGTTCGACGTCGACGCGAAGAAGGTCGGCCTCGACCTTTCGGACGCCATCGGCGCCAGCGAGAACAACACCATCAAGATCTGTGACGTCCCGAACGCGGGCGTGACCGTGCAGCGCGGCCACACCCACGACGGTCTGGGCAAGTACTACCGCATGACCATCGAGGAGTCCGCCGAGGCTCCGGTCGACGTGGTCCAGATCCTCAAGGACCGTCAGGTCGACGTCCTGATCTGCTACCTGCCCGTCGGTTCCGAGGTCGCGGCGAAGTTCTACGCCCAGTGCGCCATCGACGCCAAGGTCGCCTTCGTCAACGCCCTCCCGGTCTTCATCGCCGGCACCAAGGAGTGGGCCGACAAGTTCACCGAGGCCGGTGTCCCGATCGTCGGCGACGACATCAAGTCGCAGGTCGGCGCCACCATCACGCACCGCGTGATGGCGAAGCTGTTCGAGGACCGTGGTGTCCGTCTTGAGCGCACCATGCAGCTCAACGTCGGCGGCAACATGGACTTCAAGAACATGCTGGAGCGTGACCGCCTGGAGTCGAAGAAGATCTCCAAGACGCAGGCCGTCACCTCGCAGATCCCCGACCGTGAGCTCGGCGAGAAGAACGTCCACATCGGCCCGTCCGACTACGTCGCCTGGCTCGACGACCGCAAGTGGGCGTACGTGCGCCTCGAAGGCCGTGCCTTCGGCGACGTCCCGCTGAACCTCGAGTACAAGCTCGAGGTGTGGGACTCCCCGAACTCCGCCGGTGTCATCATCGACGCCCTGCGCGCCGCGAAGATCGCCAAGGACCGCGGTATCGGCGGCCCGATCCTGTCGGCGTCGAGCTACTTCATGAAGTCCCCGCCGGTGCAGTACTTCGACGACGAGGCCTACGCCAACGTCGAGAAGTTCATCAAGGGCGAGGTCGAGCGCTAGTCGAACCCCACGGTGTCCTTCCGGACACCCGGACGTCGACAGTTCTTCGCGGAGGGTCCCCGGGCAATGTGCCCGGGGACCCTCCGCGTATGTGACCCTTGCCCTCATGCCTGTCGTACGTGATCTGCGCGTACTCCTGCGCCTGAGGGACTTCCGCAACCTGCTCGCCGTACGGCTGCTCTCGCAGGCCGCGGACGGCGTCTACCAGGTCGCGCTCGCCACGTACGTGGTGTTCTCCCCGGAGAAGCAGACCTCACCGGGGGCCATCGCCTCGGCCATGGCGGTCCTGCTGCTGCCGTACTCGGTGATCGGCCCCTTCGCCGGGGTCCTGCTCGACCGCTGGCGGCGCCGCCAGGTCTTCCTCTACGGCAACCTGCTGCGGGCCTTCCTCGCCTGCATCACCGGGATGCTGATCGTGGTGCACGTCCCCGACTGGATCTTCTACGCCTCGGCGCTGTCCGTGACCGCGGTCAACCGCTTCGTCCTCGCCGGCCTGGCGGCCTCCCTGCCCCACGTCGTCGGCCCCGACCAGCTCGTCACCGCGAACGCGCTCTCCCCGACCGCGGGAACCCTCGCCGCGACCGCCGGCGGGGGACTGGCGTTCCTCGTCCGGATCCTGGCGGCCGACTCCAACGCGATCGTCGTCCTGGTCGCCGCCGCGTTCTACCTGTGCTCGGCGCTGGTCTCCCTGCGCCTGGCCATCGGCCTCCTGGGGCCCGACCATCCACCGGGCGCGACCCACCCGTCCATCACCGAGGGGGTCGTCCTCACCGTCAAGGGCATGACCGAAGGGCTACGGCACCTCGCCTCGCGCAAGGAAGCCGCACAGGCGCTCTCCGCGATGACCATGATGCGGTTCTGCTACGGGGCGCTGACCGTCACGCTGCTGATGCTCTGCCGCTACTCCTGGTCGGACAACGAGGCCGACGGACTGGCCCTGCTGGGCATGGCGGTCGGCGCCTCCGCGGCCGGATTCTTCGCGGCCGCCGTCGTGACCCCCTGGCTGGTGGGCCGGCTGGGCACCCTCGGCTGGATCACCGCCTGCTCCGCGACCGCCGCGGTCCTGGTCCCGGCCCTCGGCCTGTTCTTCACCTTCGGGCCGATGCTGGTCGCCGCGTTCGTCCTCGGGCTCGCCACCCAGGGAGCCAAGATCGCCACCGACACGGTCATCCAGTCCCGGATCGACGACGACTACCGAGGTCGTGTCTTCTCCGTCTACGACGTGCTGTTCAACGTCGCCTTCGTCGGCGCGGCGGCGGTGTCCTCGCTCATGCTCCCCGCCGACGGACGGTCCGTGGTCCTGATCCTCGGCGTGGCCGCCCTCTACGCGGCGACCGCAGTGCTGCTGAGCCGCCGGACACGACGTTTCACAGGGGGCACCTCCCAGCGGTAGCCGGGGGCGAAACATTCGGCGGATCGCCCCGATGTTTCACGTGAAACATCGGGGCCGCCGTGGATCAGGCCTGTGCGGCCCACCACTCCTTGAGGGCGGTGACCGCCGCCTCGTGCTCCATCGGGCCGTTCTCCAGCCGCAGCTCCAGCAGGAACGCGTACGCCTTGCCGATCACCGGACCGGGGCCGACGTCCAGCACCCGCATGATCTCGTTGCCGTCCAGATCGGGCCTGATCGCGTCCAGCTCCTCCTGCCCCTTCAGCTGGACGATCCGCTCCTCCAGCCCGTCGTAGGTACGGGAGAGCGCGTTGGCCTTGCGCTTGTTGCGCGTGGTGCAGTCGGACCGGGTCAGCTTGTGCAGGCGCTCCAGCAGCGGCCCTGCGTCCCGCACGTAGCGCCGCACCGCGGAGTCGGTCCACTCGCCGTCGCCGTAGCCGTGGAACCGCAGGTGCAGCTCCACCAGCCGGGACACGTCCTTGACCATGTCGTTGGAGTACTTCAGAGCGGTCATCCGCTTCTTGGTCATCTTCGCGCCCACCACCTCGTGGTGGTGGAAGGAGACCCGGCCGTCGCTCTCGAAGCGGCGGGTACGGGGCTTGCCGATGTCGTGCAGCAGCGCCGCGAGGCGCAGCACCAGGTCCGGGCCGTCCTCCTCCAGCGCGATCGCCTGCTCCAGCACGATCAGCGAGTGGTCGTAGACGTCCTTGTGCCGGTGGTGCTCGTCACTCTCCAGCCGCAGCGCGGGCAGCTCGGGCAGCACCCGGTCGGCCAGCCCCGTGTCCACGAGCAGACCCAGGCCCTTGCGGGGGTTGGCGGACAGGATCAGCTTGTTCAGCTCTGCCTGCACCCGCTCCGCCGACACGATCTCGATCCGGTCGGCCATCGCCGTCATCGCCGCCACGACCTCCGGGGCGACCTCGAAGTCCAGCTGCGCGGCGAACCGCGCCGCCCGCAGCATCCGCAGCGGGTCGTCGGAGAACGAGTCCTCGGGGGTGCCCGGAGTACGCAGGACGCCGGCGGCCAGGTCCTCCAGGCCGCCGTGCGGGTCGATGAACTCCTGCTCCGGCAGGGCCAGCGCCATGGCGTTGACCGTGAAGTCACGCCGGACCAGGTCCTCCCCGATCGAGTCACCGTAGGAGACCTCGGGCTTGCGCGAGGTACGGTCGTACGCCTCCGAGCGGTACGTCGTCACCTCGATCTGGAAGCCGTCCCGCTGCGCACCGACGGTGCCGAAGGCAATACCCACGTCCCACACCGAGTCGGCCCACCCCCGAACGATCTTCAGAACGGCCTCGGGACGGGCATCGGTGGTGAAGTCGAGGTCATTGCCGAGACGCCCCAGCAGCGCGTCGCGGACGGACCCGCCGACCAGGGCGAGACGGAAGCCCGCCTCCTGGAATCGGCGGCCGAGCTCGTCGGCGACAGGGGCGACCCGCAGCAGTTCACTGACCGCGCGGCGCTGCACCTGACTCAGGGCACTGAGGTTGTCTTCATTGGCGTTCGGCACAACAGAAAAGGGTACGTGCCCGGCCCGCCGGGGGCTCCCGCGTTTCACGGCGACCCCGGTACACCGGTGCCCCGGGGCTGAGCCGATCATGTGGAGCAAGGCGCGGCACTCGCACACAGCGGGCCTCGTTACCATGCTCGGACGCACAGACGACGACCACTGACACTTCGAGGGACGGGCTAGCGCGTGGCCGAGGCGGCAGACATCCAGGGGGCGTCACCCGCTCCTGCCCGGCGCCGCTGGCTGCGGCGCACGATGATCCTGCTCGCCGGGACCCCCGTGCTCGCCGCCCTGGTCTACTCTCCCGCCCCGAAGGCCGCCGCAGCCCAGGGCCCCGCGGTCGACGTCCAGCTCATGTCCATGGCCCCCACCGCCCCGGTCAAGGGCGACACCCTCACCATCGAGGGCGTCGTGGTCAACAACGGCTCCGAGACGATCACCGACGCACACGTGGGCCTGCGGGTCGGGCCGACCCTCGCGGACCGCTCCTCCATCGACGATGCCGCGGAGCGCACCGGTTTCCGGCCGGGCAACGACCCGGGCGAGATCGACCCGGCCTACGCCGTGAAGATCGACGCACTGCCCTCGAAGGTCGGCCGGCCGTTCACCCTCAGCGTCCCGGTCAACAAGCTGGAGCTGGACGGCGACGGCGTCTACCAGCTCGGCGTCTCCCTGTCCGGCGTGACCGACAGCCGCCCGTCCGAGCAGGTCCTCGGCATCAAGCGGACCTTCCTTCCCTGGCAGCCGGAAACCGCGGCCAAGCGCGCCCAGCTCTCCTACGTGTGGCCGCTGATCTCCACGACCCAGCTGACCGCCGAGACCGGCTCGGACGACGTCCAGACCCCCGTCTTCCTCGACGACTCCCTCGCCGAGGACCTCAAGCCGGCCGGACGCCTGGGCCAGATGGTCTCGCTCGGCAAGGAACTCCCGGTCACCTGGGTCATCGACCCGGACCTTCTGGCCACGGTCGACGCGATGACCAAGGGCTACCGGCTCCGCGTCCCGGGCGGCAAGCCCGTCCAGGGCAAGAACAAGGCCGTCGCCGAGCAGTGGCTGAGCTCCCTGGAAGCCGCGGTCCAGGGCAAGAAGGTCATCGCCCTGCCCTTCGCCGACCCGGACCTCGCCTCCCTCGCCCACCGCGGCAAGGACGTCTCGGGCAGCCTGGGCCAGCTGCAGCCCGCCACCGACAAGGCGAAGCGGGCCGTCGAGACGGTCCTGCACGTCCCCGCGTCCACCGACTTCTCCTGGCCCGTGGACGGCGCCATCGACCCCTCGATCGTCAACGTCGCCACCTCGGCCGGCGCCCACAACGTCCTCGCCCGCAGCGACAGCCTCCAGGAGAGCGGAGCCCTCGGCTACACGCCCTCCGCCGCCCGGCCCATCGGAGCGGGCACCACCGCCGTCGTCGCGGACGCCGAACTCTCCACCGCCTTCGAGGGCGACATGCTGAGCGCCGCGAACTCGACGCTCGCCGTACAGCGCTTCCTCGCCGACAGCCTCGCCCTCAACCTGCAGAAGACGGGCGAGCAGCGCAGCTTCGTCGTCGCCCCGCAGCGCGTGCCCAGCGTCAGCCAGGTGCAGACCATGGCCGCCGCCCTGCGCGGCCTCCAGTCCGGCCGCTGGACCCAGCCCTCCGACCTCGAAGCCGCCGCGGCGGCCAAGCCCGACCCCGGGGCCGCCACCCAGGTGCCCGGCGCCGGACAGTACCCCGAGGCACTGAGCAAGCAGGAACTGCCGGTAGCGGCCTTCGAGAAGATCCGAACCACCCAGAACACCCTCGACCACTTCAAGGTCATCCTCGCCGCGCCCGACCGCGTCGAGATCCCCTTCGGCAACACCATCAACCGGGAGATGTCCACCTCCTGGCGCGGCCGCCCCGAGGAGGCCCGCCTCTACCGGGACCAGGTGCAGGAGTACCTGATCGGCCTCACCCAGAAGGTCAAGGTCGTCCCCAAGTCCGACGCCACCCTGTCCGGACACAGCGCCACCATCCCGGTCAGCGTCCAGAACAGCCTCGTCCAGGACGTCCACGACCTCGTCCTGCGGGTCAAGTCCGCCAACCCGACCCGCCTCATGTTCGGCGACAGCGAACAGCAGGTCTCCGTCCAGGGCGACCACACCCAGACGGTGAAGTTCACCGCCAACGCCACCGCGAGCGGCCCCGTCGAGGTCACGGCGCAGCTGTTCACCAAGGACGGCGTCCCCTACGGCGAACCGCGCAAGTTCACCGTCGAGGCCACCGAGATCACCCCCACCGTCATGCTCGTCATCGCCGGCGGTGTGCTCCTCCTCGTCCTGGCGGGCATCAAGATGTACGCCAGTCGCAAGCGCGTGGCGGCCCGCGCGGCCGCCGAGGAGAGCACGCAGCAGAGTGACGAGTCCCCGGACACCGGACCGCAAAGCACCGACGGGTCCGGCACGGGTGAGACAGTGGACCGTTGAGCGACGCCGTGGCCGGTCGGCCTGGGGACGATGAGGTGGGGTTTCGATGAACGCGCCGTACGACGGAGACCGCGTGCAGGGCACTGGTGGGCCCGCGCCCTCCCAGGGCACTGCCCCGGGCACCCCGGTGCCCGGGCAGGTTCCCGCGCCCGCGCCGGCGCCGGACCGCGACCCGTATGTCCAGGACGCCTACGACCACGACCCCTACCGGTCGCAGGACCTGTCCGCCCAGGACCCCGTCGCCGAGGTCCTCTACGACCGCGCCGCGCACCCCCCGCCGCCGCCGGGCACCTACCAGGAGCCCGGCCCGCTCTACGCGGCACCGACCGCGCCCTCGTACTCGCCCGACCCGCGCGTATGGGCCCAGACCCCGCCGCCCGAGCCGGACGGCCCCTCCCGCCACCTGCCGTACGGCGACCACGCCACCACCACCCAGTTCGTCGGCGTGGACTCCCTCGTCACCAAGGCCGCGGACGAACAGCCCGAGCCCGACGCCTTCGCGCACCTGTACCGCGACCAGGAAGCGGCGCCCCGCACCCCCGCGGAGGACGCCCCCGTCGCCGCCCCGGCACCGAGCAAGCCCGCCGGACGCGCGTCCAGCCTCCTCAAGTCCAGCGCGCTCATGGCCGCCGGCACGATCGTCTCCCGCATCACCGGCTTCCTGCGCACCCTGGTCATCGCCGGTGCCATCGGCGTCGGCACCTTCAACGACACGTACCAGATCGCCAACACCCTGCCCACGATGATCTACGTGCTCGTCGGCGGCGGCGCCCTCAACGCGGTCTTCATCCCGCAGCTGGTCCGGGCCATGAAGAACGACAGCGACGGGGGAGAGGCGTACGCCAACCGGCTCCTGACCCTCGTCGTGGTCCTGCTGGCCGCCATCACCACCATCTGCGTCCTGGCCGCACCGGTGTTCATCACGATGATGTCGCCGAAGATCGCCTCCGACCCCCAGCAGATGGACGTCGCGGTCGCCTTCGCCCGCTACTGCCTGCCCACCATGTTCTTCATGGGCGTCCACGTGGTCCTCGGTCAGATCCTCAACGCCCGCGGCCGCTTCGGCGCGATGATGTGGACCCCCGTCCTCAACAACATCGTCGTCATCGCCACCTTCGGCGCCTTCATCTGGGCCTTCGGCGGCTTCACCACCTCCGGCGTCAGCGCCGCCACCGTCACCTCCGACGGCATCCGCCTGCTGGGCCTGGGCACCCTGCTGGGCCTCACCGTGCAGGCCCTCTCGATGCTCCCCTACCTGCGCGAGGCCGGATTCTCCCCGCGCCTGCGCTTCGACTGGAAGGGCCACGGCCTCGGCAAGGCCGCCCGCCTGGCCAAGTGGACGTTCTTCTTCGTCCTCGCCAACCAGATCGGCCTCGTCGTCGTCACCCAGCTCGCCACCTGGGCCGGATCCGTCGCCGAGAAGCAGGGCCACTCCGGCACCGGCATCACCGCCTACAACTACGCCCTGCTGCTGTGGCAGATGCCGCAGGCGATCATCACCGTCTCCGTCATGACCGCCGTCCTGCCCCGCATCTCCCGCTCCGCCCACGACGGGGACGCCGCCGCGGTCCGCGACGACATCTCCTACGGACTGCGCACCTCCGCGGTGGCGATCGTCCCCTGCGCCTTCGCCTTCCTCGCCCTCGGCGTCCCCATGGCCACCCTGCTCTACGCCGGCTCCGGCTCGGGCGCCCAGAACATCGGCTACGTCCTGATGGCCTTCGGCCTCGGACTGATCCCCTACTCCGTCCAGTACGTCGTCCTGCGCGGCTTCTACGCCTACGAGGACACCCGGACGCCCTTCTACAACACCGTCATCGTGGCCGCCGTCAACGCGGCGGGCTCCGTGCTCGCCTTCTTCGTGCTCCCCGCCCGCTGGGCCGTCGTCGGCATGGCCGCCGCCTACGGCCTCGGCTACGCGGTCGGCGTCGGCGTCGCCTGGCGCCGCCTGAAGACCCGCCTCGGCGGCGACCTCGACGGCGCCCACGTCGCCCGCACCTACGCCCGCCTCACCGGCGCCTGCGTCCCCGCCGCCGCGGTGGCCGGAGCCGTCGCCTACGGGGTCACCCAGGCACTCGGCAGCGGAGCCGGCGGCTCCACCGCAGCCCTCACGGCCGGCGGAATCGCCCTGGCCGCCGTCTTCCTCCTCGCCGCCAAGCGGATGCGGATCGAAGAACTCAACGCGATGGTCGGAATGGTCCGCGGGCGTTTGGGGCGCTGATGCGCACAACCGTCGCCCCCCTTCGTGTGTCGTGCATAGCGTCGGACTGTGGGCACAATTGGCATGGCTTCGCAGACTGGCCGACAGCGCGCAACGGATGGGGAGGCGGGAACGACGGTGGCGGAACGTAGCACGGCTGCCGTCGACGTGGCCGACAACAGCGGCGACGAGCCGCTCGCCGCTCAGGCGGCACAGGCCACGGCCGACGGGGTGGACACCCAGAACGCACGAGCCGCGGACGGACCCATGCCCGAAAAGGACGGCGAACGCACCAACGCGGCCCCCGCGGCCGCACCCGAACTCCACAGCGGCCACAAGCTCGCCAGACGCTACCGGCTCGAAGAGTGCGTCACCCGTGTGGACGGATTCAGCAGCTGGCGTGCGATGGACGAGAAGCTGCGCCGGGCCGTGGGGGTCCACCTGCTTCCCGCCGACCACTCCCGGGCCCGATCCGTCCTCGCCGCCGCCCGCTCCTCCGCCCTGCTCGGCGACCCCCGGTTCGTCCAGGTCCTCGACGCCGTGGAGGAGAACGACCTCGTCTACGTCGTCCACGAGTGGCTCCCCGACGCCACCGAACTCACCGGGATCCTCGCCGCCGGCCCCCTGGAACCCCACGAGGCCTACCAGCTCGTCCACCAGGTCTCCCAGGCCATGACCGCCGCGCACCGCGAGGGTCTCGCCCACCTGCGCCTGACGCCCAGCGCGATACTGCGCACCTCCACCGGCCAGTACCGCATCCGCGGCCTCGCCGTGAACGCCGCCCTGCGCGGCATCACCAGCGACACCCCGCAGCGCGCCGACACCGAGGCCATCGGCGCCCTCCTCTACGCCGCCCTCACCCAGCGCTGGCCCTACGAGAGCGATGCCTACGGCCTCACCGGCCTGCCCAAGGGCGTCGGCCTGATCGCCCCCGACCAGGTCCGCGCGGGAGTCCACCGGGGCCTGGGCGAACTCGCCATGCGCGCCCTCGCCAACGACGGGGCCACCGCCTCCCGTCAGGAACCCGCCTGCACCACCCCCGAGGAGCTGGCCAAGGCCGTCGCCGCGATGCCGCGCATCCGGCCCCCGGAGCCGGCGTTCACCGCCCCGCCCGAATACCAGCACACCACCTACCAGCAGGGCAGCTACGGCCGCCCCGGGCCCGGCGTGACCTCCGTCCAGAACCTGGCCGTCGCACCTCCGCCGCCCCCGCTGCAGAGCCGTACCGGCCGCGCCCTGAAGTGGGGGGTCGCCGCACTGCTGATCGCCGCACTGGGACTGGGCAGTTGGCAGCTCGCCGACACCCTCCTGGACCATCTCAACCAGGGCAACGACGACCCCGGCCACACCTCGCCCGGCGTCGACGACACCCCGAAGAAGCCCGAGCCGGGCAAGCCGCTGCACATCAAGGAAGCTTCCGAGTTCACCCCGCACGGGCAGGCGTCGAAGCCGAATGACGTCCCCAAGACCGTGGACGGCGTTCCCTCCACGGCCTGGATCACCCCGCAGTACAAGACCTACCCCAAGTTCGGGAACCTGGACGAGCGCGCGGACGGCAGCGGCATCATCGTCGACCTCGGCAAGGTCCAGGACGTGTCGGGGATCGACGTAGACCTCAACGTGCCCGGACAGATCGTCGAAGTCCGGGCCGCGGCCGCCGAGGCGTCCTCTCCCGACACCCTGGCCGACTTCCCCCAGTCGCTCACCGAGCTGGAGCGCTCCGGGAAGAAGCTGCAGAGCACGCTCGAAACCCCGGTCCGCACCCGCTTCGTACTGATCCACATCACCGAGCTGCCCGCCGACGGCGCGGCCACCTACCGGGGCGGGATCAACGAGATCAAGGTGCTCGGCCCGGGCTCCTGAGCACCGATCCCTCCACCACGTCCGGTCCCGAACCCCTCGCGCTCGGCCGACACCGGGCCCTAATCTCCATCCAGGGAGGAAGCAGGGGCGTGATGCGAGAACGAAGCACCGAAGGCAGCAGCGACCAGGAACTCCTGGCGCTGCACGCAGCGGGCGATCCCGACGCCTTCGGTGAGCTCGTCCGCAGACACCGGGACCGGCTGTGGGCCGTCGCGCTGCGCACACTCGGCGACCGCGAGGAAGCCGCCGACGCCGTCCAGGACGCCCTGGTCTCCGCCTACCGGGCCGCCCACACCTTCCGCGGGGAATCCGCCGTCACCACCTGGCTCCACCGCATCACCGTCAACGCCTGCCTCGACCGCGCCCGCAAGGCCGCCTCCCGCAAGACCTCTCCCCTCGACGACACGGACCGCCTGGAGCGCCTCCTGGAGCCCCACGAGTCCGCCGAGGCCCCCGCGGAGCGCCAGGACCTCCACCGGCAGCTCCTGGCCGCCCTCAGGACCCTCCCGGCCGAACAACGGGCCGCACTCGTCCTCGTCGACATGCAGGGATACTCCGTCGCCGAAGCCGCCGGCATCCTCGACGTGCCCACCGGCACCGTGAAAAGCCGGTGCGCACGCGGCCGCGCGAAACTCGTCCCGATGCTCACTCATCTGCGCACGAATGCCGGGGATAACACCACCGCCGAGCGGGGAAGGAACCGGACGCCGGGGACTCCCGTCCCACCAGCGACAGAACCCCGGCATCCCAACCCAGACGCAGACCCAGTGAAGGGCGGAGGTGGACGACCGTGAGCCCCACAACCGGCACGACCGGCACGATCCGGCACCCGGACGTCTCGGAGATCTCCGACCTCACCGAAGGACTCCTCTCCCCGTCCCGCACCGCCGAAATCCGCAGCCACCTCGATGACTGCGCGCTGTGCGCAGACGTCCGCGCCTCGCTCGACGAGATCCGCAGCCTCCTCGGCACCCTGCCCGGACCGGCCCGGATGCCCGTCGACATCGCAGGCCGCATCGATGCCGCCCTCGCCGCCGAGGCGCTCCTCGACGCCACCACGCCCCACGAGGGAACCAAGCGCCCCCGCGAAAACGGCGGGCACACCGCACCGGAGGTCCGGCCGCGCGCCACCGACTCCGATGTTTCACGTGAAACATCCGGCGCCCGCCGGCCCTCGGGTCACCCGGCCGGCCCAAGCGGCTCCGGGCGGCGTCGCGCCCGCCGCCGTATCGCCGTACTCACCGGACTGGTCTCCGCCGCAGCCTGCGCCCTCGGGATCTTCCTCTTCAGCGACCTCTCCGGCACTCCGACCCAGGACACCTCCGCCCGTACCGGGACCTCCAGTTCCGACACCGGAGCCTCCACCGGCACGTACACGGCACAGGGCCTCCAGGACAGCGTCCACCGCCTCCTGCCCCCGGACCAAGGCTCCAAGACCGTCCCGGGGGACCAGAACAGCCCCTACGGGGTCGAGAACAGCCCGCCCTCCGCCGGGGTCGCCCCCGGCGACCGGCAGGCGCCACCCCCCGTCCCCGCCTGCGTCCAACAGGCCACCGGACGCCCCGACTCCCCGCTCGCCGCCGAACGCGGCAGCTACCGGGGCATCCCGGTCTACCTCCTCGTCCTGCCGCACCCAGGCGACCCCGCGAACGTCGACGCCTACCTCGTCGACACCGCCTGCGAGACCACCGGCGCGGCCACCGGAAAGCTCCTGCTGACCAACACCTACCCCCGAACCTGACCCGTTCAGGTCCACGGGGGACAGGTGGGGAATGCATGCGCCGTAGGATCCGTTGGGTGGGGTGAGAGTCCACACCGGCCCCCGGTAGGCAGCACGCAGTCCGCAGAGACGAGGAAGAAACCCGTGAGCGACGTACGAAACGTGATCATCATCGGCTCTGGGCCGGCCGGTTACACCGCCGCCCTGTACACCGCACGCGCTTCGCTCAAGCCGCTGGTCTTCGAAGGCGCCGTCACCGCCGGTGGCGCGCTGATGAACACCACCGAAGTGGAGAACTTCCCCGGCTTCCAGGACGGGATCATGGGCCCGGACCTCATGGACAACATGCGCGGCCAGGCCGAGCGCTTCGGCGCCGAGCTGGTCCCGGACGACGTCGTCGCCGTGGACCTCACCGGTGAGATCAAGACCGTGACCGACACCGCCGGCACCGTGCACCGCGCCAAGGCCGTCATCGTCACCACGGGCTCCCAGCACCGCAAGCTCGGCCTGCCGAACGAGGACGCCCTCTCCGGCCGCGGCGTCTCCTGGTGCGCCACCTGCGACGGGTTCTTCTTCAAGGACCACGACATCGCCGTCGTCGGCGGCGGCGACACCGCCATCGAGGAAGCGACCTTCCTCTCCCGGTTCGCCAAGACCGTCACGATCGTCCACCGCCGCGACAGCCTGCGCGCCTCGAAGGCCATGCAGGACCGCGCCTTCGCCGACCCGAAGATCAAGTTCGCCTGGGACAGCGAGGTCGCCGAGATCCACGGCGAGCAGAAGCTCTCCGGCCTCACCCTGCGCAACACCAAGACCGGTGAGACCAGCGAGCTGCCCGTGACCGGCCTCTTCATCGCCGTCGGCCACGACCCGCGCACCGAGCTGTTCAAGGACCAGCTGGAGCTCGACGAAGAGGGCTACCTCAAGGTCGACGCCCCCTCCACCCGGACCAACGTCACGGGCGTCTTCGGCGCCGGCGACGTCGTGGACCACACGTACCGTCAGGCCATCACCGCCGCGGGCACCGGCTGCTCCGCCGCCCTCGACGCCGAGCGCTTCCTCGCCGCCCTCGCGGACGCCGAGAAGGCTCACGCGACCGTCTGACCCCCTCACCACCAGCCCCACCCCACACCCCGCAGGAAGAGAAGGAGGCCGTTGTGGCCGGCACTCTCAAGAACGTGACCGACGCTGACTTCGACGCCGAGGTCCTCAGGAGCGACAAGCCCGTACTGGTGGACTTCTGGGCCGCCTGGTGCGGCCCGTGCCGCCAGATCGCGCCGTCCCTGGAGGCGATCGCCGCCGAGTACGGCGACCAGATCGAGATCGTCAAGCTCAACATCGACGAGAACCCGGCCACCGCAGCCAAGTACGGCGTCATGTCCATCCCGACGCTGAACGTCTACCAGGGCGGCGAGGTCGCCAAGACCATCGTCGGCGCGAAGCCGAAGGCCGCCATCCTGCGCGACCTCTCCGACTTCGTCGAGGTCAAGACCGCCTGAGAGCGTTTCACGTGAAACGGGGCCGCCCCTGAAAAGGGGCGGCCCCGTTCCGCGTTTCAGAACGACCCGCGCGACTCACAGCGGACGCAACACCGGCTCCTTGCGCGCCGCACCCAGCAACCGGTCCAGCGCCAGCTCCACGTCTTCCTTCCACGAAAGCGTCGAGCGCAGCTCCAGACGCAACCGCGGATGCGCGGGATGCGGGCGCACCGTCTTGAATCCCACGGACAGCAGATGATCAGCCGGCAACAGACAGGCGGGCCGCTCCCATCGAGCATCGCCGAACGCCTCGATCGCCTTGAACCCCCGCCGCAGCAGATCCTTCGCGACCGTCTGGACCATCACCCGCCCCAGACCCTGCCCCTGGTACCCCGGCATGATCCACGCCGTGATCAGCTGCACCGCGTCCGGCGAAACCGGACTGGTCGGAAAGGACGCCGCACGCGGCACGTACGCGGGCGGCGCGTACAACACGAACCCCACCGGCACGTCATCGACATAGACCACCCGGCCGCAAGAACCCCAGTCCAGGAGGACGGCCGAGATCCACGCCTCCTTCTCCAACTCCGGAGTGCCCGCTTTCACGGCAGCCCCACCGCTCACAGGATCAAGCTCCCAGAACACGCAGCTCCTGCAACGCCTGGGAAGATCCTGGAGGTTGTCCAGCGTGAGCGGTACCAGCCGACGACCCATGACCGCATCGTAACGACTGCCCCCTGCTTCTTCGAGCGCAGACATTCCTCGAAGGAGCAGGGGGCAGCGGACAACCAGAGCGACTACTCCCCGGAAAGACCCTGCTCCAGCACCCGGCCCTCGCCCGGCGCCATCGTCCCCAGAATCCGCTCCAGATCCTCCATCGACGCGAACTCGACGGTGATCTTGCCCTTCTTCTGACCCAGGTCCACCTTCACCCGCGTCTCGAACCGGTCCGACAGACGGGTCGCCAGCTCACTCAGAGCCGGAGCCACCCGAGCACCCGCACGCGGACCCTTCGCCTTCACCTTGCTCGAAGGCTCCGAGGCCATCAGCGTCACGATCTCCTCGACCGCACGCACCGACAGCCCCTCGGCCACGATCCGGTGCGCGAGCCGGTCCTGCTCCTCGGAATCCTCCACCGACAGCAGCGCCCGCGCGTGCCCCGCCGACAGCACACCCGCCGCCACCCGCCGCTGCACCGACGGCGACAGCTTGAGCAGGCGCAGCGTGTTCGACACCTGGGGACGCGAACGCCCGATCCGGTCCGCCAGCTGGTCGTGCGTGCAATTGAAGTCCTGCAGCAGCTGGTCGTACGCGGCCGCCTCCTCCAGCGGGTTCAGCTGAGCCCGGTGCAGGTTCTCCAGCAGGGCATCCAGCAGCAGCTTCTCGTCGTCCGTCGCCCGGATGATCGCCGGGATGCTCTCCAGCCCGGCCTCCCGGCACGCCCGCCAGCGCCGCTCACCCATGATCAGCTCGTAGCGCCCCGGCGTCGACTGCCGCACCACCACCGGCTGAAGCAGACCCACCTCCTGAATGGAGGTCACCAGCTCGGCCAGCGCGTCCTCGTCGAACACCTCGCGCGGCTGCCGCGGGTTCGGCGTGATCGAGTCCATCGGGAGCTCCGCGAACGTCGCTCCCGCCACCACGTTCGCCTCGGGCTCAGCCACCGGCTCACTCACCGGCTCGGCAACGGCCACCGATGTTTCACGTGAAACATCGGCCTGCGCCAGCGAAGCCAGCTTCGCCGCCGCGACCCCCCGCTCCGACGTCAACACCGGCACCGCCGACGGAGAAGTCGACCCGGCACCGATCACCGGCGGCGTCTTCTCCTGCGGAGCCGCGGGGATCAGCGCACCGAGCCCCCGCCCCAGGCCTCTACGTCGCTCGCTCACTGGATCCCCTCCGCCACACTCTGCGTGCTGTTCAGGCCCGCGCCCAGATGGGCTTGCTGGGCGTCGTACTGCATTCCGACCCCGCGATACGCGATCTCCCGCGCCGCCTCCAGATAGGAGAGGGAACCACTGGAACCCGGGTCATAGGTGAGCACCGTCTGCCCATAGCTCGGCGCCTCCGAAATGCGCACCGACCGCGGGATGCTCGTCCGCAGCACCTCCTTGCCGAAGTGCGTGCGAACCTCCTCCGCCACCTGCGAGGCCAACCGGGTCCTGCCGTCGTACATCGTCAGCAGGATCGTCGACACGTGCAGCGTCGGATTCAGATGGGCCCGGACCAGATCCACATTGCGCAGCAGCTGACCCAGACCCTCCAGCGCGTAGTACTCACACTGGATCGGGATCAGCACCTCGGCGCCGGCCACCAACGCGTTCACCGTCAGCAGCCCCAGCGAAGGCGGGCAGTCGATCAGGATGTAGTCCAGCGGCTGCTCATAAGCCTGGATCGCCCGCTGCAGCCGGCTCTCGCGCGCCACCAGCGACACCAGCTCGATCTCCGCACCCGCCAGGTCGATCGTGGCCGGAGCACAGAAGAGCCCCTCCACGTCCACCACCGGCTGCACGACCTCCAGCAGGGGCCGGCTGTCCACCAGCACGTCATAGATCGACGGCACGTCCGCGTGATGGTCGATGCCCAGCGCCGTGGAGGCATTGCCCTGCGGGTCGAGGTCGACCACCAGGACCCGCGCCCCGTGCAGGGCCAGCGAGGCCGCAAGGTTCACGGTCGTCGTGGTCTTGCCCACGCCGCCCTTCTGGTTGGCCACCACGATGACCCGGGTCTGCTCCGGCCGGGGAAGCCCCTCACCGGCACGCCCCAGCGCCTCGACCGCCAGCTGGGCTGCTCGGCCGATCGGGGTGTCGTTGTCTACAAGGGGCGGGGGCGATGTTTCACGTGAAACATCCTCGCCCAGCGATTCAGAGCGGGGACCGGGGACCGGATCGGCCATCGGCCCCGCGAGGTTGGCGTCGGACCGCACGGTGTCACTCTCCTCGACATCAGGCTCGCGATGAACAGAGCCTGCCATGTCACCCGGGTCGCGAACCAGCGGGGCCCTTACTCCTGTGGATGAATCCACCGATGTGGACAACTCCGTCCCCCTCGCATCCTTCTTGTGGCGGGGGGACGCAGCCGCACGACCGCGGCTGATGATTCCGTGCAGCAGAGAGCGACGTTTCACGTGAAACACGATGCCCGGACGGAGTCTTCAGGCCGCTACGACACTCCGAAATCCATACCTATAGGGCCCAACGCAGCCAAAATCGCCACCGGAACCCTCACTAACCAAGCAATCAGCGGCGCCGACGCGTACGACTCACCCGGGCCGCCTTAGCCCGCTTGGCCGCAAACCTCACCCCGCCGGGGCTCTCTCCGACCTCGACCCGCACCACCGTGGACAAGGGATCCACCACACCCTCACCCACGTGAAGCACTGAGGTCTTCACCACACCGAGCTTCGCCAGCGCGGTCTTCGCGCTCACCAGCTCCTCCTCGGCGGTATCACCCTTCAGCAGCAGCATCTCCCCGTACGGGCGCAGCAGGGGCACACCCCAGCCGGCCAGCCGGTCCAGCGGCGCCACCGCACGAGCTGTCACCACGTGCACCGGCTGCAGCTTGCCGAGAACCTCCTCGGCCCGCCCGCGCACCACCGTGACGTGGTCCAGGCCCAGCAGCTCCACCGCCTCCTGGAGGAAGGTCGTCCGCCGTAGCAGCGGCTCGAGCAACGTGATCTTCAGATCCCGGCGCACCAGAGCCAGCGGGATACCGGGCAGACCCGCCCCCGAACCCACGTCGCACACGGTGACGCCCTGGGGCACCACCTCCGACAGCACAGCGCAGTTCAGCAGGTGCCGCTCCCACAGCCGCGGCACCTCACGCGGCCCGATCAGGCCCCGCTCTACTCCCGCGTCCGCCAGCAGCTCCGCATACCGCACAGCTTCCGGGAAAAACTCACCGAACACCGCACGCGCCTCTTCAGGCGCCGGGGGAAGCTCAGCTGCCTCCGTCACGGGGACCGTCCTTCCGTACCGCATGGTTTCTCACATGCCAGGCTGACAAACATCGGCCCCGCCTGCGACACAGACGGGGCCGAACACACTCGCTACCGATCAGGCAGGGAGCACAACGACGAAGCGCTGCGGCTCCTCGCCCTCGGACTCACTGCGCAGACCCGCGGCCGCCACGGCGTCGTGGACGACCTTCCGCTCGAACGGCGTCATCGGATCCAGCTTCAGGGGCTCACCGGACGCCTTCACGTCCGCCGCCGCCTTGGCGCCCAGCGCCGCCAGCTCCTCGCGCTTCTTCGCACGGAACCCGGCGATGTCCAGCATCAGCCGGCTGCGGTCCCCGGTCTCCCGGTGCACGGCAAGGCGCGTCAGCTCCTGCAGAGCCTCCAGAACCTCACCGTCACGGCCCACGAGCTTCTGCAGCTCACGGCCGGCGGAGTCACTGACGATCGACACCGCGGCCCGGTCGGCCTCGACGTCCATGTCGATGTCGCCGTCCAGGTCGGCGATGTCCAGCAGACCCTCGAGGTAGTCGGCCGCGATCTCACCCTCCTGCTCGAGGCGGGTCAGGGTGTCGCCACCCTCAGCGGCGGCGGTGGTGGTGCCTTCCGTCACGGGAGGGGCTCCTTCTTACTTCTTGGGAGAGGGCTTGGTGGGCGACTGACGCTGCGACTTCGACTGCCGCTTCGGCTGCTGCCGCTTCGCGGCACCACCACTCGCCGCATCCGAATCCGCCGTGGGCTCGACACTCTTGGTCACGGAACCGTCCGCCTGAGCGGCCATCCCCTGCTTGGTCAGGGCCGAGATGAACTTGCGCTCGTTGTCGTTGCGATCCGGGCCCTTGGCCACGATGTCCGCGACGACCTTCTTCTTGCTGCGGCCCTTGACGTCACCGTGCGAGCTGATGTGCTTCAGCAGACGAGTCAGGTACTGGTCCTGCGCCATGCTGCCCGGCGTCGGGTTCTGGTTGATCACGTACATCTGCTGACCCATGGTCCACAGGTTCGTGGTCAGCCAGTAGACGAGGACACCGACGGGGAAGTTGATACCCATGACCGCGAAGATCACCGGGAAGATGTACATCAGCATCTTCTGCTGCTGCATGAACGGCGTCTTGACCGACAGGTCGACGTTCTTCTGCATGAGCTGACGCTGGGTGTAGAACTGCGACAGCGACATCATGATGATCATGACCGCGGTCACGATCCGGACGTCCATCAGCGTGGCGCCAAGCGCCTCGACCTTCTCCGGGCTGTCCATGAACTTGGCGGCGATCGGCGCACCGAAGATCTTGGCCTCACGGGCACTGTCGACCAGCTGCTGGTCCATCGCGCCGATTTTCTTGCCATCAGAGATGTTCGCCAGCACGTGGTACAGCGCGAAGAAGAACGGCGACTGCGCCAGGATGGGAAGGCACGAGGCGAGCGGGTTGGTACCCGTCTCCTTGTACAGCTTCATCATCTCTTCGGACTGACGCTGCTTGTCGTTCTTGTAGCGCTCCTGGATCGCCTTCATCTTCGGCTGGAGCGCCTGCATGCCCCGCGTCGCCTTGATCTGCTTCACGAAGAGCGGGATCAGACAGATGCGGATCAGGATCACCAGGGACACGATGGACAGGCCCCAGGCCCACCCACTGTCCGGCCCGAAGACCGCCCCGTACAGGCTGTGGAACTGAACGATGATCCACGAAACGGGTGTGGTGATAAAGCTGAACAGACTGGCAATCGTGTCCACTAATCAGGCTCCTTGAGCATTGCGAGATCTACGCAACGCACTGCGCAGCTGCTCGTGCCAACGCGGGCGTTTACGAGGTGGGACATGGTCCACACCACCCGGGGACCACGGATTGCACCGCAAGATCCGCCAGGCGGTCAGAACCGTCCCCTTCACCGCACCATGCCGGTCGATGGCCGTGTACCCGTAGTGCGAGCACGAGGGGTAGTAGCGGCACACCGGCCCGAGCAGCGGACTGATCGTCCACTGGTACAGCTTGATCAAAGCGAGCAGCGGGTACTTCATCGAGCCACGCCTCCCAGAAGCCGCGCCAGAGCGGCATCCAGGTCCCGGGCGAGTTCGTCAGGGCCGGCATCACCCGCTCCGGGCAACGCTCGTACCACCACCAGGCTACCGGCGGGCAGCTGAGACAGCCGCTCGCGGACCAGATGGCGCAGACGGCGCTTCACCCGGTTACGTATGACGGCGTTGCCGACAGCCTTGCTGACGACGAAACCCGCACGCGTCGAGGGATCGATCTCCCCCGACTCGTGCGGGTCCGTTGCACCGCTTGTACGTAGGTGGACGACGAGGAGCGGGCGACCAGCCCGACGACCTCGACGTACCGCGCTCGCGAAGTCCTCGCGCCGCCTCAGCCGATTTTCGGGAGACAGCACGACGTCACGACCTGCGTGTTGTTACGCGGAAAGGGCGGCGCGGCCCTTGCCACGACGGTTCGCGAGGATCGCGCGCCCTGCACGGGTACGCATCCGCAGGCGGAAGCCGTGGGTCTTGGCACGACGGCGGTTGTTCGGCTGGAAGGTGCGCTTGCTCACTCGGGGGCTCCAGAGAATGAATCGTTGTGGCGGGACATCGCCTGGCTGTCACCGTGCGCCCACGAGGAAACTCGCGTGTTCGCCCGAGTGGCACCGCTACATGATCACAATCAGTGATCTTCGCCCATCGGTAGGCAGGCGGCAGCAGCCATCGACAACTCGACCTCGTTACGGTACGCGCGGCTACGCCATCCGGTCAAACCGAGGCGACAAGGCCCCACACTGTGCACAGGCTGTGGACAACGACTTGAACCGTACCCGTAGGCCTGACTACCGTTGCCTGATCCCGGATTTTTTGTCCCGACCGTCCCAAAGAACCACACATTCGTGGGACCCCTGTGAGAGAGCGTGCTCTGTGGCTGACGTACCTGCCGATCTTGCCGCAGTGTGGCCAAGGGTGGTCGAAAAGCTCCTCGGGGAGGGACAGCCGGGCATCGAGCCCAAGGACAAGCAGTGGGTCGAACGGTGCCAGCCCCTCGCACTCGTCGCCGACACCGCCCTCCTCGCCGTCCCCAACGAATGGGGCAAGCGCGTACTCGAAGGCCGGCTCGCCCCGCTGATCAGCGACGCCCTCAGCCGCGAGTGCGGCCGCCCCATCCGGATCGCCATCACGGTGGACGACTCCGCCGGCGAGCCCTCTCCCGCCCCGCCCGTCCAGCAGCCCGGCCCGTACGAGCCCTACGGCGGCCAGCGCCCCGGCGGCGGCCCCGGCAACGGTGACGACCAGCTCCCCACCGCTCGCCCCGCCTACCCCGAGTACCAGCAGCAGCGCCCCGAGCCCGGCGCCTGGCCCCGCGGCGGCCAGCAGGACGACTACGGCTGGCAGCAGCCCCGCCTCGGCGGCTTCCCCGAGCGCGACCCGTACGCCACCCCGCAGCCGGGCTACCTCCAGCAGCCCGAGCCCCCGGCGTACGACCAGGGCTCCTACGAACAGCAGCAACAGCAGTACGAGCAGTCGAAGTACGAGGCCCAGAAGTACGAGCAGCAGAAGTACGAACCTCAGCAGTACGAGCAACAGCAGTACGAGCAACAGCAGTACGAGCAGCCCGCCCCGCGCCAGGCCCCCGGCCGCCCCGCGGCGCCGCCTGCCCCGTCCGGCGGCTCGACCTCGGGCCCGCTGGAACCGACCGCCCGGCTGAACCCCAAGTACCTCTTCGACACCTTCGTCATCGGCGCCTCCAACCGCTTCGCGCACGCCGCGGCGGTCGC
Source organism: Streptomyces sp. NBC_01351 (assembly GCF_036237315.1). Classification (GTDB taxonomy): domain Bacteria; phylum Actinomycetota; class Actinomycetes; order Streptomycetales; family Streptomycetaceae; genus Streptomyces. The sequence continues at coordinate 4,214,985 of NZ_CP108356.1, forward strand.
GGTCGCCGAGGCACCCGCGAAGGCGTACAACCCCCTCTTCATCTACGGGGAGTCGGGCCTCGGCAAGACGCACCTGCTGCACGCCATCGGGCACTACGCGCGGAGCCTCTACCCGGGCACCCGCGTGCGGTACGTGAGCTCGGAGGAGTTCACCAACGAGTTCATCAACTCCATCCGCGACGGCAAGGGCGACGCCTTCCGCAAGCGCTACCGCGAGATGGACATCCTGCTCGTCGACGACATCCAGTTCCTCGCGAGCAAGGAGTCGACGCAGGAGGAGTTCTTCCACACGTTCAATACGCTCCACAACGCCAACAAGCAGATCGTCCTCTCCTCCGACCGGCCGCCCAAGCAGCTCGTCACCCTGGAGGACCGGCTCCGCAACCGCTTCGAGTGGGGCCTGATCACCGACGTCCAGCCGCCCGAGCTGGAGACCCGGATCGCGATCCTGCGCAAGAAGGCCGTCCAGGAGCAGCTCAACGCCCCGCCGGAGGTACTGGAGTTCATCGCCTCCCGCATCTCGCGCAACATCCGCGAGCTGGAGGGGGCGCTGATCCGGGTCACGGCCTTCGCGAGCCTGAACCGGCAGCCGGTCGACCTGGGCCTGACCGAGGACGTCCTGAAGAACCTGATCCCGGGCGGCGAGGACAGCGCGCCCGAGATCACGGCGACGGACATCATGGCGGCCACCGCCGACTACTTCGGGCTGACCGTGGACGACCTGTGCGGCTCCTCGCGCAGCCGCGTCCTCGTGACCGCCCGGCAGATCGCCATGTACCTGTGCCGGGAGCTCACCGACCTCTCACTGCCCAAGATCGGGGCGCAGTTCGGCGGCCGCGACCACACCACCGTCATGCACGCGGACCGCAAGATCCGCGCTCTGATGGCGGAGCGCCGCTCCATCTACAACCAGGTCACGGAGCTCACCAACCGCATCAAGAACGCCTGAGCCGGGCCCTCAGGCGGGCCTGAGCAGAGTCTCAGAGAGCCGTTCAAACGCATCCAGAGGGCGCTCCCGGGTCACAACGGGGGCGCCCTTCTTCGTCCGTGCGCCCCAGATCTGTTCGAATACGCCCCCTGGAGCGCAAGTCATCCACAGATTTGGTGACTTTCTTCCGTCCACACCCTGGGGACGGGCTCCGTCACCCACAATCTGTCCACAGGGGTGAGGATTGAGGCCCCATCAGGGCAGGTCAGAACCCTGTGGAATTGTGCGCAAGCGTCATCCACAGGCTGTGGACAAAATTTTCATCCACAGCACTGTCCACGGCGTTGTCCACCGGCGGCCCACAGGCTCCCGCACCCTGTGCACAGGATCCGATGTCTTCTCCACACCGTTGTCCACTGTTCGGCAACGCGCCACCCCCTCTCACCGCCCGGAGTGAAAGCGGTCACACGGAGGTGGACGTTTGGGTTGTGGAGTACCGGGGGAAAGCTGGGGACACACCTGTGGAGTAGTCGGGGGTCCCTGGGGACAGCCTGTGCAGAAGTTTTCGTTCTCCACAGAGACACCGTGTTGTCCACCGGTGTCACCCACAGGGTGTGGGGATAAAAAACGCGGGGTGACCTGCGAAAACGGGGTTATCCACCGTTTCCACAGGCCCTACTACTACCCCCATAGAGAGTTAGCCCGGTTTCGGTTTTCAAGCAGGTCCTGTGCACAACTCGGTGGGCAGGCCTCCCCGACACCTCGCTCCCGACTTGACCGCCGGCAGCGACGACTGTCGGCGCCGTACGTCAGACTGGTCCCCGGCATCGGTCGAGGCATCGACGGGCCGACGACGAAGGCCGGCAGACGAGCGAGCAACAGCAGGAGGCGGTTCCGGTGAAGATCCGGGTGGAGCGCGACGTACTCGCGGAGGCAGTGGCTTGGGCCGCTCGTAGCCTCCCGGCCCGGCCGCCGGTGCCCGTTCTCGCGGGCCTGCTGCTGAAGGCCGAGGAGGGCACCCTGTCGCTCTCCGGCTTCGACTACGAGGTCTCGGCCCGGGTCTCCGTCGAGGCGGACGTCGAGGAGGACGGCACCGTCCTGGTCTCCGGCCGACTGCTCGCCGACATCTGCCGCGCCCTCCCCAACCGGCCGGTGGAGATTTCCACAGACGGTGTACGGGCGACCGTGGTCTGCGGCTCCTCGCGATTCACACTCCACACCCTGCCTGTGGAGGAATACCCGGCGCTGCCGACGATGCCCACCGCGACCGGCACCGTGCCCGGCGAGGTCTTCGCCTCCGCCGCCGCCCAGGTCGCCATCGCCGCCGGCCGCGACGACACGCTGCCCGTGCTGACCGGTGTGCGCATCGAGATCGAGGGCGACCGCGTCACCCTCGCCTCCACCGACCGCTACCGCTTCGCGGTCCGCGAGTTCCTGTGGAAGCCGGAGAACCCGGACGCCTCCGCCGTGGCCCTGGTGCCCGCGAAGACGCTCCTCGACACCGCCAAGTCGCTGACCAGCGGTGACACCGTCACCCTGGCGCTGTCCGGCTCGGGCGCCGGCGAGGGCCTCATCGGTTTCGAGGGCGCCGGCCGCCGCACCACCACCCGCCTCCTCGAGGGCGACCTGCCGAAGTACCGCACGCTGTTCCCGACGGAGTTCAACTCCATCGCCGTGATCGAGACCGCCCCGTTCGTCGAGGCCGTCAAGCGCGTGGCCCTCGTCGCCGAGCGCAACACCCCGGTCCGCCTGAGCTTCGAGCAGGGCGTGCTGATCCTGGAGGCCGGTTCCTCCGACGATGCACAGGCTGTGGAGCGCGTCGACGCGAAGCTGGAGGGCGACGACATCTCGATCGCCTTCAACCCGACCTTCCTGCTGGACGGTCTGAGCGCGATCGACTCTCCCGCCGCGCAGCTCAGCTTCACCACGTCCACCAAGCCGGCGCTGCTCAGCGGCCGCCCGGCGGTCGACGCCGAGGCGGACGAGGCGTACAAGTACCTGATCATGCCCGTACGCCTCTCCGGCTGATCTTCGCAGGTCAGGCCCGGTTTCGCGGTCCGCGAAACCGGGCCTGACGCGTTCTTCGGACCAGCCGGGGCCCTGCGTGCCCCGTGGGGCCGGGCAGCGCCCGCGGGCGTAGGCTCGGGGCCTGGGATGCCCTCCGGGAAGCAGGGGGCCCCGGCAAAGACGGCCACAACGCTTAAGGAACCACCTGATGGAGCTTGGTCTCGTCGGTCTCGGCAAGATGGGCGGCAACATGCGCGAGCGCATCCGCCGCGCAGGCCACACCGTCATCGGATACGACCGCAACCCGGACCTCGCCGACGTCCACAGCCTGCGGGAACTTGTGGACAGCCTGCAGGCCCCCCGCGTGGTGTGGGTCATGGTCCCGGCAGGTGCGGCCACCCAGTCCACCGTCGACGAGCTCGCCGAGCTGCTGTCGCCCGGCGACATCGTGGTCGACGGCGGGAACTCGCGCTGGACCGACGACGAGAAGCACGCAGCCGAGCTCGCGGCCAAGGGCATCGGCTTCGTCGACTGCGGTGTCTCCGGCGGTGTCTGGGGCCTGGAGAACGGCTACGCGCTCATGTACGGCGGCGACAAGGAGCACGTCGCCGTGGTCCAGCCGGTGTTCGACGCCCTCAAGCCCGAGGGCGAGTTCGGCGCCGTGCACGCCGGCAAGGTGGGTGCGGGCCACTTCGCGAAGATGGTCCACAACGGCATCGAGTACGCCATGATGCAGGCTTACGCCGAGGGCTGGGAGCTGCTGGAGAAGGTGGACTCGGTCACCGACGTCCGCGAGGTCTTCCGTTCCTGGCAGGAGGGGACGGTCATCCGTTCCTGGCTGCTGGACCTGGCCGTGAACGCCCTCGACGAGGACGAGCACCTGGAGCAGCTGCGCGGCTTCGCGCAGGACTCGGGCGAGGGCCGCTGGACGGTGGAGGCGGCGATCGACAACGCCGTGCCGCTGCCCGCGATCACGGCCTCGCTCTTCGCGCGGTTCGCGTCGCGTCAGGACGACTCCCCGCAGATGAAGATGATCGCCGCGCTGCGCAACCAGTTCGGCGGCCACGCGGTCGAGAAGAAGTAGCCCGACCGCAGCACGGGAACACCACAGCACCACTGCACGACAGCAGCACAGAGCAGCAGGAAGCCGGGGGAGGTCGGCGCCGTATGCATGTTTCGCATCTCTCGTTGGCCGACTTCCGCTCGTACGCCCGGGCCGAGGTTCCCCTCGACCCGGGCGTCACGGCTTTCGTGGGTCCCAACGGCCAGGGCAAGACGAACCTCGTCGAGGCGATCGGTTACCTGGCGACCCTGGGCAGCCACCGGGTGTCCTCGGACGCCCCGCTCGTGCGGATGGGCGCGGACCGGGCGATCGTGCGCGCCGCCGTCATCCAGGGCGAGCGGCAGCAGCTGGTGGAGCTGGAGCTGAACCCGGGGCGGGCGAACCGGGCCCGGATCAACCGGTCCTCGCAGGTCAGGCCCCGGGACGTGCTGGGGATCGTACGGACGGTGCTGTTCGCGCCGGAGGACCTGGCGCTCGTGAAGGGTGATCCGGGGGAGCGCCGCCGGTTCCTGGACGAGCTCGTGACGGCGCGGTCGCCGCGGATGGCGGCCGTCCGGTCGGACTACGAGCGGGTGCTCAAGCAGCGGAACACGCTGCTGAAGTCGGCGGCGATGGCGCGCCGCCACGGTGGCCGCTCGATGGACATGTCCACCCTCGACGTGTGGGACCAGCACCTGGCGCGCGCGGGTGCGGAGCTGTTGGCGCAGCGGCTGGATCTGATCGGGACGCTGCTGCCGCTGGCGGACAAGGCGTACGAGCAGCTCGCGCCCGGCGGTGGCCCGCTGGGGTTGGCGTACAAGTCCTCCGCGGGCGAGGCGGTGGACAGTGGTGCGGCGCGGACGCGCGAGGCGGTCTACGAGGTGCTGCTGGCGGCGCTGGCCGAGGTGCGCAAGCAGGAGATCGAGCGCGGGGTGACCTTGGTGGGGCCGCACCGGGACGACGTGGTGCTGCGGTTGGGGGAGCTGCCGGCGAAGGGGTACGCGAGCCACGGGGAGTCGTGGTCGTACGCGCTGGCGCTGCGGCTGGCCTCGTACGAGCTGCTGCGCTCGGAAGGTGCGGAGCCGGTGCTGATCCTGGACGACGTGTTCGCGGAGCTGGATGCGCGGCGCCGGGAGCGGTTGGCGGAGCTGGTGGCCGGGGGCGAGCAGGTGCTGGTGACGGCGGCGGTGGACGATGACGTTCCGGGTGTGCTGGTGGGGGCGAGGTTCGGGGTGTCCGGCGGTGAGGTGACCCGGCTGTGAACGGTTCGAGCGGTACGAGTGGTACGGACGGCGGTCAGGGCAAGGGCGGGGAGCCGCGCAGAACGGCGGAGCCCTCCGGGGTGGACCTGGCGCGGCAGGCGCTGGCGGCGGCGCGGGAGCAGGCGCGGGCCCGGGGGAACGCGGCGGGCGGCAAGAAGCGGCAGCAGGGCCCGGGGCTCCGCTCGGGGGCCCGTGCGGACGGCCGGGACCCGATGCCGTTGATGGCGGCGCTGGACCGGCTGCGGACGGAGCGCGGCTGGGAGATGCCGATGGCGGTGGCGGGCGTGATGGAGCGCTGGCCGGAGATCGTCGGCCCGGACATCGCGGCGCACTGTGAACCGGAGCGGTACGAGGACCGTGAGCTGATCGTGCGGTGCGATTCCTCGGCGTGGGCGGCGCAGCTGAAGCTGCTGGCGCCGCAGCTGGTGGCGCGGCTGAACGCGGATCTGGGGCAGGGGACGGTGCGGGTGCTTCTGGTGCGTGGGCCCGGGGGTGGGCGGCCGAAGGGGTACGGGCCGTGGCGGGCGCCGGGCAGTACGGGACCGGGGGACACCTACGGGTGACCGCGCCCCTGCCGTGCCCCTGCGGCGTTGCCCGGCGGATCGGCTCGGGCAGCTGTGCGGGTCGGGCCGTCCCCAGGCTGGGGAAGCCGTCCCGGCGCCGGGACCTGGGGCTCCGCCCCAGACCCCGCGCCTCAAACGCCGGCGGGGCTGGATTGGGCTGGATTCGTCCCCGGCGGGGACGGATTTGCGCCCGGCGGGCCGGATGGTGCGGGTGGTGTCCCTCACGGTAGCCGGAGGTTGACAGGCCGAAGCTCTGGATGCCCGTGTGAGCCTCTTTGAGCCCCTGCCCGGATATGGGGAGTCGGAGAGTGGAGGTTCAGGGCGGCACATGCGGACTCAGGTACCGGCAAACCCCCATTCATGTCCGTGGTACCGGTAGACTGAAGCCAATCCCGCCTTCGGGCGGGATCTCGCTGACTAACGCTGACAACGCAGATCGACGCAGCCGCTCCTGCTTGCATGCCTGCTGGCCCGGAGTACGGCCTGTGCTGTGCCAGAAAGGGCGCTTCGTGGCCGATTCGGGCAACCCCAACGACAACCAGTCCACAGCCGGCCAGAACGGCGAGGTCACTGCCTCGTACGACGCCAGTGCCATCCAGGTCCTCGAGGGCCTGGACGCGGTCCGCAAGCGGCCCGGTATGTACATCGGCTCGACCGGTGAGCGCGGGCTCCACCACCTCGTCTACGAGGTGGTGGACAACTCGGTCGACGAGGCCCTGGCCGGGCACGCGGACACCATCGACGTGACGATCCTCGCCGACGGCGGCGTGCGCGTGATCGACAACGGCCGCGGTATCCCGGTCGGCATCGTGCCGTCCGAGGGGAAGCCGGCCGTCGAGGTCGTGCTGACGGTCCTGCACGCGGGCGGCAAGTTCGGCGGCGGCGGCTACGCCGTCTCCGGCGGTCTGCACGGCGTCGGTGTGTCCGTCGTGAATGCCCTGTCGACCAAGGTCGCGGTCGAGGTCAAGACCGACGGCCACCGCTGGACCCAGGACTACAAGCTCGGTGTCCCGACGGCAGCCCTCGCGAAGAACGAGGAGACGTCCGAGACGGGCACCTCGGTCACCTTCTGGGCCGACGGAGACATCTTCGAGACGACCGAGTACTCCTTCGAGACGCTCTCGCGCCGCTTCCAGGAGATGGCCTTCCTCAACAAGGGCCTGACCCTCTCCCTGACGGACGAGCGCGAGTCGGCCAAGGCCACTATGGGCGCGGACACCGCCGAGGAGACCGACGACAACCTGGCGCGCACGGTCAAGTACTACTACGAGGGCGGCATCGTCGACTTCGTGAAGTACCTGAACTCGCGCAAGGGCGAGCTCATCCACCCGACCGTCATCGACGTCGAGGCCGAGGATAAGGAGCGGATGCTCTCGGTCGAGATCGCGATGCAGTGGAACTCGCAGTACACGGAGGGTGTCTACTCCTTCGCGAACACGATCCACACGCACGAGGGCGGTACGCACGAGGAAGGCTTCCGTGCGGCGATGACCGGCCTGGTCAACCGCTACGCGCGTGAGAAGAAGTTCCTCCGCGAGAAGGACGACAACCTGGCGGGCGAGGACATCCGCGAGGGTCTGACGGCGATCATCTCGGTGAAGCTGGGCGAGCCGCAGTTCGAGGGTCAGACCAAGACCAAGCTGGGCAACACGGAGGCGAAGACCTTCGTGCAGAAGGTCGTCCACGAGCACCTCAACGACTGGTTCGACCGGAACCCGAACGAGGCCGCGGACATCATCCGCAAGTCGATCCAGGCGGCCACGGCGCGCGTCGCGGCCCGCAAGGCCCGTGACCTCACCCGTCGCAAGGGTCTGCTGGAGAGCGCCTCGCTGCCGGGCAAGCTGTCCGACTGCCAGTCGAACGACCCGACCAAGTGCGAGATCTTCATCGTCGAGGGCGACTCGGCCGGCGGCTCCGCCAAGTCCGGCCGCAACCCGATGTACCAGGCCATCCTGCCGATCCGCGGCAAGATCCTGAACGTCGAGAAGGCGCGCATCGACAAGATCCTCCAGAACACCGAGGTCCAGGCGCTGATCAGCGCCTTCGGCACGGGTGTCCACGAGGACTTCGACATCGCGAAGCTCCGCTATCACAAGATCATCCTGATGGCGGACGCCGACGTCGACGGCCAGCACATCAACACCCTGCTGCTGACCTTCCTCTTCCGCTTCATGCGGCCGCTGGTCGAGGCGGGTCACGTGTACCTGTCGCGCCCGCCGCTGTACAAGATCAAGTGGGGCCGCGACGACTTCGAGTACGCGTACTCCGACCGCGAGCGCGACGCCCTGGTCGAACTCGGCAAGCAGAACGGCAAGCGGATCAAGGAAGACTCGATCCAGCGCTTCAAGGGTCTGGGCGAGATGAACGCCGAGGAACTGCGCATCACCACCATGGACGTGGACCACCGCGTGCTCGGCCAGGTCACCCTGGACGACGCCGCGCAGGCCGACGACCTGTTCTCGGTGCTGATGGGTGAGGACGTCGAAGCCCGGCGCTCCTTCATCCAGCGCAACGCCAAGGACGTTCGCTTCCTCGACATCTGAGTCGGCTCAGCTGACCGCCTGAAAGGACCTTTGACCAGCAATGGCCGACGAAACCACGCCCACTGCCGAGAACACCGAGGAAGAGCAGCCCGTCGTTCGCATCGAGCCCGTCGGGCTCGAGACGGAGATGCAGCGCTCCTACCTCGACTACGCGATGTCCGTCATCGTCTCGCGTGCGCTGCCCGACGTGCGGGACGGTCTCAAGCCCGTCCACCGTCGTGTGCTGTACGCGATGTACGACGGCGGTTACCGGCCCGAGAAGGGCTTCTACAAGTGCGCCCGCGTCGTCGGTGACGTCATGGGTACGTACCACCCGCACGGTGACTCCTCGATCTACGACGCCCTGGTCCGCCTGGCGCAGCCGTGGTCGATGCGCATGCCGCTGGTGGACAGCAACGGCAACTTCGGTTCCCCGGGCAACGACCCGGCGGCCGCGATGCGCTACACCGAGTGCAAGCTGATGCCGCTGGCCATGGAGATGCTCCGGGACATCGACGAGGAGACCGTCGACTTCACGGACAACTACGACGGCCGCAACCAGGAGCCGACGGTCCTGCCGGCGCGCTTCCCGAACCTGCTGGTCAACGGCTCCGCCGGCATCGCGGTCGGCATGGCCACCAACATCCCGCCGCACAACCTGCGAGAGGTCGCGGCCGGTGCCCAGTGGGCGCTGGAGCACCCGGAGGCCTCGCACGAGGAGCTCTTGGACGCGCTCCTGGAGCGGATCAAGGGACCGGACTTCCCGTCGGGTGCCCTGGTCGTGGGCCGCAAGGGCATCGAGGAGGCGTACCGGACCGGTCGCGGCTCCATCACGATGCGTGCGGTGGTGGCGGTCGAGGAGATCCAGAACCGCCAGTGCCTGGTGGTGACGGAGCTTCCGTACCAGACCAACCCCGACAACCTGGCGCAGAAGATCGCCGACCTGGTCAAGGACGGGAAGGTCGGCGGCATCGCCGACGTCCGTGACGAGACCTCCTCGCGTACCGGTCAGCGCCTGGTGATCGTGCTCAAGCGCGACGCCGTCGCCAAGGTCGTGCTGAACAACCTGTACAAGCACACCGATCTGCAGACGAACTTCGGCGCGAACATGCTGGCGCTGGTGGACGGCGTGCCGCGCACGCTGTCGATCGACGCGTTCATCCGGCACTGGGTGCAGCACCAGATCGAGGTCATCGTCCGGCGGACGAAGTTCCGTCTGCGCAAGGCGGAGGAGCGGGCGCACATCCTGCGCGGCCTGCTCAAGGCGCTGGACGCGATCGACGAGGTCATCGCGCTGATCCGGCGCAGCAACACCGTCGAGATCGCGCGCGAGGGCCTGATGGGCCTGCTGTCGATCGACGAGATCCAGGCGAACGCGATCCTGGAGATGCAGCTGCGGCGCCTGGCCGCGCTGGAGCGCCAGAAGATCGTCGCCGAACACGACGAGCTCCAGGCGAAGATCAACGAGTACAACGCGATCCTGGCCTCGGAGGAGCGTCAGCGCTCCATCGTGAGCGAGGAACTGGCGGCGATCGTCGAGAAGTTCGGCGACGACCGGCGGTCCAAGCTGGTGCCCTTCGACGGTGACATGTCCATCGAGGACCTGATCGCCGAAGAGGACATCGTCGTCACGATCACGCACGGCGGCTATGTCAAGCGCACCAAGACCGAGGACTACCGCTCGCAGAAGCGCGGCGGCAAGGGGGTGCGCGGCACGAAGCTGAAGCAGGACGACCTGGTCGACCACTTCTTCGTGTCCACCACGCACCACTGGCTGCTGTTCTTCACGAACAAGGGCCGTGTCTACCGGTCCAAGGCGTACGAGCTTCCGGACGCCGGCCGCGACGCGCGCGGGCAGCACGTCGCGAACCTGCTGGCCTTCCAGCCGGACGAGAAGATCGCGCAGATCCTCGCGATCCGCGACTACGAGGCGGCGCCCTACCTGATCCTGGCCACCAAGGGCGGCCTGGTGAAGAAGACGGCGCTCAAGGACTACGACTCGCCCCGTTCGGGCGGTGTGATCGCGATCAACCTCCGGGAGACGGAGGACGGCAGCGATGACGAGCTGATCGGTGCGGAGCTGGTGTCCGCCGAGGACGATCTGCTGCTGATCAGCAAGAAGGCGCAGTCGATCCGCTTCACGGCGACCGACGACGCGCTGCGTCCGATGGGCCGTGCGACGTCGGGCGTGAAGGGCATGAGTTTCCGCGAGGGTGACGAACTGCTCTCCATGAGCGTGGTCCGGCCCGGTACGTTCGTGTTCACCGCGACCGACGGCGGCTATGCCAAGCGGACGCCGGTGGACGAGTACCGCGTCCAGGGTCGTGGCGGTCTGGGCATCAAGGCCGCGAAGATCGTGGAGGACCGAGGGTCGCTCGTGGGCGCGCTCGTGGTGGACGAAACCGACGAAATTCTCGCAATCACCCTGAGCGGTGGTGTGATTCGTACGCGCGTCAACGAAGTCCGGGAGACCGGCCGTGACACCATGGGCGTCCAGCTGATCAACCTGGGCAAGAAGGATGCCGTGGTGGGCATCGCTCGTAACGCCGAAGCCGGCCAGGAGGCCGACGAAGCGGACGAGAACGAGATCGAAACCGAGACTGGGACCGAGGTGGCCGATGGACAGGCCGCCGAGGCCGCCGAGGGCACGCAGCCTTCGGCCGGGGAGCACGAGGAGTAAGTCGTGAGTGGAGCCACGGGCGCCGGACCGGCCAAGACTGGAGCGAACGGTGCCCGTGGCCCTGCCGCAGACTCTCAGGGTGGGGGCACCCCCGCCGAAGGCAGGGGGAGAACCGTGACGGACACCCGAGGGCCCCAGCCGCAAGCCGGCGCGGGCCCGACGCAGGAGCAGCCGTACCAGCCGCCGCAGGCGTACGCGGCGCCTCAGGGCCCGGGCGCGCAGCGCCCCGGTGGGGGCCCCGCCGCGCAGCGCAAGCCGCGTACGGGGGTCCGTACGGCCCCTCGTACGCGCAAGGCGAGGCTGCGGGTGGCCAAGGCCGACCCGTGGTCGGTGATGAAGGTCAGCTTCCTGCTGTCGATCGCGCTGGGCATCTGCACGATCGTGGCGGCGGTGGTGCTGTGGATGGTCATGGACGCGATGGGCGTCTTCTCGACCGTCGGCGGCACGATCAGCGAGGCGACCGGGTCGAACGAGAGCAACGGCTTCGACCTCCAGTCGTTCCTGTCGCTGCCGCGCGTCGTGATCTTCACATCGGTGATCGCGGTCATCGACGTGGTGCTGGCGACGGCGCTGGCGACGCTCGGCGCGTTCATCTACAACCTGTCGGCGGGCTTCGTCGGCGGTGTGGAGCTGACTCTCGCCGAGGACGAGTGACCTGCGCAGACGCTGGGTAGGAAGCATCGTTTGGGGCTTCGCCCCGGGGATTTTGGAGCTACCGCCTCTGTGCGCTAATCTTCAGGAGTCAGCGCGCAGCGCGGATGGGGCTATAGCTCAGTTGGTTAGAGCGCATCCCTGATAAGGATGAGGCCACAGGTTCAAATCCTGTTAGCCCCACAGTGTCGAAGACCCTCAGGCCCAAGGCCTGGGGGTCTTTGTCGTTGGGGCAGTTGGCGGGCCGACAGGTCACCGAACGGTATCGGTCCGTGTGTATTGTTGGGCTTCAGAAGTCCCCTACGTCAACGAAAGACGAGGTCGCGCGGTGAAGAAGCTGCTCCTGGTCGCACTGGCCGCCATCGGCGGGCTCCTCGTGTACCGCCAGATCCAGGCGGACCGCGCCGAGCAGGACCTGTGGACGGAGGCAACTGACTCCGTGCCCTCTGGTTCCGGTGTGTGAGACCGAAGGCTGATCCCATGAAGCCCCGGCTGCCGCTGCGGCCGGGGCTTTGTGCTGTTCTGTGACGAAAACTTACGTTATGCAAAGATTTGGCTTGCGCTAGCAAACTCGGGGTGGGCGTGATGGGTCGGGTACGGACGACGATGGGGGCGGCGGCCCTGGCAGTGGCGGTCGCGGGTCTGCCGACGGTGGCTCGGGCCGCCGAGGCGGGGCCCGAGCCACTGCCGACGTACCGCGCCGCCGACGGTGCGAAGCCGGTCGAGGGCAAGCCCTCCACGGCGGACGCCCCGGAGCTGGTGGCCGGGAGCGTGTACGCGGACAAGCTCGGCCCCGGGGACCGCGTGTACCGGCTCGTGCTGAAGCAGGACCAGTCCAACGTGTACGTCTCCGCCGTGGTGCGGCCGGCGCCCGGTACGAAGGTCTCGTACGGCGACGGCATCGAGGTCGAGGTCATGACCACCGCCGGGCGCTCCTGCCAGGGCTCCACCGGCAGCGCCGGCTTCGGCTACGACCCGGTGCCCATCAGCGCGGTCGGCGTGCGGTGGGGCGTGGAGGACCACGAATGCGCGCCCGGCGGCGTCTACTACGTGAAGGTCACCCGCACCTCGGCCAAGGGCTCCGACCAGGGCGACTGGCCCCTCGAACTCCGCCTGCAGCGCGAGCCCGGCCGCGGCCCCGGCGGACCCACGGCAGCGCCGAGCGCCTGGCCCTCGGGGGCCGCGACCCTGCCCGGCACCGAGGCGGTGGGGCGCAGCGGCGGCACCGGCTTCAACGACGCCCGGGCGCTGCGCTCCGGGGTGTGGCGCGACGAGCTGCGGCCCGGGCAGACCCGCTGGTACCGGGTGCCGCTGGACTGGGGACAGCAACTGGGCCTCGGCGCCGAGCTGGCCTCGGCCACGCTGACCAAGGCGTACGGCTCGGCCTCGGGCGGTCTCGCCGTCTCGCTGTACAGCCCCTACCGGGGGCTGGTCTCCTCCAAGGACACCTCCTACGACGGCAAGCAGGCGGGGGTCGCGCTCGAGAAGACCCCGCCCGTCTCCTACGAGAACCGCTTCACCAGCGACAAGGACGTGCAGCGCGCGTCGATCGCCGGCTGGTACTACATCGCGGTGACCATGGGCGGGAAGGTCTCCGAGTTCACCGAGGACGCGACCCCGGTGCCGCTGACCCTGCGCGTGGACGTTTCCGGCACCCCGGGCAAGGCGCCCGCGTACAAGGAGGCCCTGGCCGCGGGCGGCTTCGGGGTCGGTGCGCAGGACCGGGAGGCCGCCGAGGAGGGGCTGACCGCCCCCGAGGCCGCCGACGCCGCCGGGAACGCCTCGGTGATGCGGGTGGTGGCGGGGGCCGGCTTCGGCACCGGGACGGTGCTGCTGCTGGTGCTGGGCGGCTGGACCCTGCTCGGGCGGCGGGGCCGCGGGGCTACATCTGCGTGAGGGCCCAGACGCCGAGCGCGAAGCAGAGCAGCGCCGCGCCGAGCAGCGCGGCCACGGCCTTCGGGGGCGGCGGGGCGATACCCCCGGCCGCCCGGGCCGGCGGCGCGGCGGGGGAGTGCGGGGCCGGCGCGACCGGGGGCGGCAGGTGGAAGCTCCCCGTCTCCGAGGGGCCGTACCCAGGCGCCTGCGCGGGGACCTGCGGCGGGCCGGGCGGGTAGCCGTACGGGTCGGTCGGTGACGGCTGTGGCAGGGGGGCGGTCGCGGAGGTGCCGCGGGGGTCGGCGCGGGCGGGTTCCGCGGCGATGGTGACGGAGGCGGAACCGGAGCCGCCCGTTGGGGCCGTGGCCGGCGTACCCGCCGTACCTGCCATCCCCGCCGTGCCGGGCAGGCCGGGCATGCCCGCCGTGGGTGCGTCCGGTGTGACCGCCGCGGTGGTCAGTGGACCGTCGGGGCCGAAACCGGCGGGGAGCGGGCCGAGTTGGTCGAAGACCTCCACCGGGTCCTCGTCCGGGGCGGGCGGCGCGAGCAGCTCCACGGCCTCGGCGAGGGCCTTGCGCGCCCCCGTGGCCGTCTTGAACCTGCTCTGCGGGTCCGGCTGCAGCAGGGCGGCCAGCACCTCCCACAGGGGCGCCGGAACGCTTTCGGGGGCGCCGGGGGTCCCGTGGGCGAGGAAGTGCTCCACCAGGGCCTGGGAGTCGGGCTTGCGGCCCTCCAGCAGGTACAGGCCCACCAGCCCGACGGCGAAGAGGTCGGCGGGGAAGTCGGGTTCGGCGCCGAGGAGTTGTTCGGGGGCGAAGTAACCCGGGGTGCCGACCACGTAGTTGGTCTCGGTCAACCGGGGCTCGCCCTTGCGCATCGAGATGCCGAAGTCGGACAGCCGCAGGTGCGGCCGCCCGGTTCCGGAGGCCTCCATCAGGATGTTGGCCGGTTTGATGTCGCGGTGGACGACACCCTCCGCGTGCACCGCCGCCAGCCCCGACAGCAGCTGGTCGAGCAGCGCGCACACGAAACGCGCCGGCAGGGGACCGTAGTCACCGATCACGTGGGCGAGGGAGCCGCCGCCGACCAGGTCCATCGTGAAGAGGACCTTGTCGTCGTCGGCCGCCCAGCTGGCCGGGGCCAGGACGTGCGGGTGATCGATGCGCAGGGCCTGCTCCCGGACGAACCGGAGCAGGGTGTGGGCATCGCTCTGCAGCAGGACCTTCGCGGCGACGTACCGGCGACGGCGATGGTCCCAGGCCCGCCACACGGCACCCGCACCACCGCGCCCGATCGGATCGATCAGCTCGTACCGGCCGGCGAAGATCTCACCCATCGCTGCGCACGTCCCCCGTAGTCCGCTTTTCCGTCTGTCAGTTCTGGTGCGCCTCGTAGTGGGCGACCGCGTCGGCGGTGCGGCCCGCTCCGTACACCCGGAGGAACTCTGCCAGTTCCGGGTGGCTTGGGGCGAGGGAGTCCGCCGCGTCGATGATGTCGCCGGCTGCGGAGACCGAGCGCAGCAGCGACTGGATCTCGCGGACGACCCGCTTGACGGTGGGGGCGCCGGAACCGGTGGGGGTCTGGCCGCTGTTGCTGAGGACGGAGCCCCCCTGCGTCTTCTTGATCTCGTCCATCCGGTCGGTGGCCTCCGCCGCGCTGACGCTTCCGTCGGCCACCTGGCCGGCGAGATCCTGGAGCGCCTGGACGCGCTGCACGACGGCCGGGTTGCCGATCTTGGCTCGCTGGCCGCTCATCAGCTGGGACAGCATGGGCGCCGACAGTCCGAGCACGGCAGCGAGGCGGGCCTGGTTCAAGCCGAGGTCATCTATGAGTCGGCGGAAGAGCGCTCCGAGCGGCTCCCCGTACCAACTGCGCTGAAGCTCTCTGGCTCTGGCCGTGGCCTCTTGCTGAACTGCGTCCACTACGTCTACTCCCCTTCGCTGGTGCGAACCTCGCGAGCATCTTACGGAGAGTGGTCGCGGGGCGGGAGTCCCTATCATTTTGCGAGATGAGGGGGTACACCCGGTACTCTGTTCTGCGGAACGACCCCACTTTTCCGGGGGACAGTTGCGTCCAGTTCCATGGGGCCTTAGCTCAGTTGGTAGAGCGCTGCCTTTGCAAGGCAGATGTCAGGAGTTCGAATCTCCTAGGCTCCACATCAAGAGGTCTCCCGACCTGCGGAAACGCGGATCGGGGGGCCTCTTTGCGCTGCCCGGCCCTGCAGGAGCTCCTGCTGCGGTGGCTGCGCCCGGGGTGCGTGCCGCACATGGTGGAGAAAGCGGCCGAGGAGAGCGTGCGGGCCCGCCGCTACCAGGTCGGGAAGAGCTCGATCCAGTAGCGGCGCTTGGGACCGATCAGGGTCTCGCGGACGTCCTCCAGGACGCCGCCGTTCGCCTCGATCGTGCGGACGGACGCCGTGTTGTCCGGGTCGCAGGTCAGCAGGATCCGGTCCATCCCCAGGATCCGCGCCTCGTGCAGGACCTCGTGCAGCGCCCAGGTGGCCAGACCCCGGCGGCGTGCCGAGGGCCGCACGCTGTAGCCGACGTGGCCGCCGGCGTCGAGGAGGAAGGCGTTCAGGTAGTGCCGCAGGTCGATGGCGCCCAGGTAGGTGTCGCCCTCGGCGATCCACCAGTACGTGGCATGGACGCGGCCCTGCTCGACCGGCCGCGTGCGGTCCGAGTGACCGCGCAGCTTCTCCACCCAGGCCGCGAACCCCTCCGGGCTGTCCACGTCGTCCTCGGAGCCCAGGCCCGCCCCGTCCATGTGGGCGTCGGGACCCCACTCCTCGCGCGCGGCGAGCCAGGAAGCGTGCAGGCGCAGGGTGGGGGCGACGAGTTCAGGCATGTTCCGGACGATAACAACAGGTGCCGGTGCCGTTTACTGGCAGCCGGTACCCACCAGCCCGTCCTGGATCCCGACCACATGACTTGGAGACATTCGAGAATGACCCGCAAGTTCGTGTTCCTGCTGGCCAGCACCCGTCTGGACGGCAATACCGAGACCCTCGCACGCCAGGCGGCCGCCGCCCTTCCGGACGACGTCGAGCAGGAGTGGATCCGGCTGAAGGACCTGCCGATGCCCGCCTTCGAGGACCGCCGCCACGACGGGTCCGGTACCTACCCCGAGCCCGACGGCAACTCCAAGCTGCTCCTCGACGCCACCCTCTCCGCCACCGACCTGGTCTTCGCCTCGCCGCTGTACTGGTACAGCCTCTCGGCCGTCGCCCAGCACTACCTCGACCACTGGTCGGGCTGGATGCGGGTGCCGGGCCTGGACTTCAAACCGCGGATGGCCGGCAAGACCCTGTGGAGCATCACCGCACTGGCCACCGAGGACCGCTCGGTGGCCGACCCGCTGATCGGGACCCTGCGCAACACCGCCGCCTACATGGACATGCGCTGGGGCGGATCCCTGCTCGGCCTCGGCAACGCTCCCGGCACGGTCCGCGGCGACACCGAGGCCCTGCGCAGCGCCGACGGCTTCTTCCTGAACGACCGCGAGTCCCTCACGGTGTGAGGGACTCAAGTCGTGAGTGACTCAGGATCGGGGCTGCCGATGTTTCACTGGGGCCCCTCCCAGCGGTAGCTGGGGGAGAAACATCACCGCTGGGAGGTGCCCCCTGCCCGCAGCAGGGTCACGGTCAGGGTGATCGCGGCCAGCAGCAGCGCGGCGCCGATGCCGAACGCCAGGTGGTAGCCGTCGGTGAGGGCCTCGGCCGGTGAACTGCCGGTCAGGGTCAGGGACTCGGTGCGGGAGGCCGCCAGGGTGGAGAGGACGGCCACGCCCAACGCCATCCCGATCTGCTGAGTGGTGTTGAACAGCCCCGAGGCGAGTCCGGCGTCACGTTCGCCGGCGCCGGACATGCCCAGCGAGGTGAGGGCCGGCAGGGCCAGACCGAAGCCGGCGGCCAGCAGCATCACCGGCAGCAGGTCGGTGACGTAGTCGGCGCGCACCGGCAGCCGGGTCAGCAGCCCCAGGGCCACGACGAGCAGGACGAGGCCGGCCACCAGGACGTTCCGCTCGCCGAAGCGGGCGTTCAGCCGGGCGGAGACACCGAGGGAGACCGCGCCGATCACCAGGGCGGCGGGAAGCATCGCCAGGCCGGTGGCCGCGGCCCCGTAGCCCAGGACCTTCTGGAGGTAGAGGGCGACCAGGATCTGGAAGGAGAACAGCGCGGCCACCATCAGCATCTGCACCAGGTTGGCGCCGAGCACCGTACGGGAGCGGAAGAGCCGCAGCGGCACCAGCGGGGTGCGGGCCTTGGCCTGGCGCAGCGTGAAGGCGGCCAGCAGGGCCAGGGAGAGCGCCCCGAGCCCCAGGGTGTGCGCGGAGGTCCAGCCGTGGTGCTCCACCTTCACCACGGTGTAGATGCCGAGCATCAGTCCGCCGGTGACCAGGACCGCGCCGAGTACGTCGGCACCCGCGCCCAGACCCAGGCCCCGGCCGGCGGGCAGGGCGGGCAGCGCCAGCAGCAGGGCGGCCAGCCCGATGGGCAGGTTGATGAAGAAGATCCAGTGCCAGTCGAGGGCGTCGGTCAGCACACCTCCGAGCACCTGGCCGAGCGAGGCACCGGCCGCTCCGGTGAAGGAGAACACGGCGATCGCCTTGGCCCGCTCGCGGGGCTCGGTGAACAGGGTGATCAGGATGCCGAGGCTGACGGCGGAGGCCATCGCGCTGCCGACCCCCTGCAGGAAGCGGGCGGCGATCAGCACCGCGGGGGAGGCGGCGAAGCCCGCGAGCATCGAGGCGCCGGTGAAGACGGCGGTCCCGGCCAGGAACATCTGCTTGCGGCCGATCAGGTCCCCGAGGCGTCCGGCGAGCAGCAGCAGACTGCCGAAGGCGATCAGGTAGGCGTTCACGATCCAGCTCAGACCGGCGGGGGAGAAGCCCAGGTCGTTCTGGATGGCCGGCATGGCCACGGTGACGATGCTGCCGTCGAGGATCGTCATCAGCATGCCCGTGGAGAGCACGGCGAGGGCGGTCCAGCGAGAGCGCAGCCCGTGCGGGGCGGCGGCCGCCGAGGGGGCGGCGGGAGGAGCGGAAGTGAGCACGGCAGGCATCGGACTCTCCGGTCGGGTCGGGTGGCAGCGGTCGGTGCGGACGACTGGTGTGACCGTAGCAGATAGTTTTGTTGCAGACTATTTCCTTCGGATCGAATAGGTAGAGTGGATCCATGACCGCCATGGCACCCACCCGGACCGAGCCCGACCTCTCCTTCCTCCTGGACCACACCAGTCACGTGCTGCGCACCCACATGGCAGCCGCCCTCGGCGAGATCGGCCTCACCCCCCGCATGCACTGCGTCCTCGTCCACGCCCTGGAAGAAGAGCGCACCCAGATCCAGCTCGCCGAGATCGGCGACATGGACAAGACGACGATGGTCGTCACCGTGGACGCCCTCGAGAAGGCCGGACTGGCCGAGCGCCGCCCCTCCACCAAGGACCGCCGGGCCCGCATCATCGCCGTCACCGACCAGGGCGCGGCCGTCGCCGTCCAGAGCCAGGGCATCGTCGACCAGGTCCACGCCGACGCCCTCGCCTCCCTCACCGAGCCCGACCGCACCGCCCTCCTGCGCGTGCTCGGCCTCCTCGTCGAAGGCGACCTC
This sequence comes from Streptomyces sp. NBC_01351, assembly GCF_036237315.1. Lineage (GTDB taxonomy): Bacteria > Actinomycetota > Actinomycetes > Streptomycetales > Streptomycetaceae > Streptomyces. The sequence continues at coordinate 4,234,120 of NZ_CP108356.1, forward strand.
GCCACCCCCTCCGACAGCCCCCGCCCCGCCCGCCGCGCCCGCCAGTAACAGCCCCCCGCCGACCCGCGGGTCCCCCGAACGGCCCCGTCACAGGGCCGCCCGGCGCCCCCTGCCGGACAGTGGAGGAAGGCACCGCGCCGAGGGGGGCACCACCACGCCGGAGGCGTACGCACATGGGACTCTTCGACTTCCTGAAGTCCGACAAGAAGAAGGCACACGAGGCCGCCGAGAAGGCGAAGGAGCAGGTCGAGCAGCAGATGGCCACGGGCAGGGCACCCACCGCGAGCTCGGCGGCCGACGCCGCCTCGGCCACCAGGGCCGTCGCCGAGCGCATGGCCGCCACCGCACCGCCCAAGCCCGCGGCGCCCACGCCGGGATCGGCCGCGCACAAGGCCGTCCCCGTCGCACCCAAGCCCGCCGCCATGCCGCCGAAGCCCACCGCGGCGTCCACCGCGCCCGGCGCCCCGCACACCCCGACCCCGAAGTCCGCCGCGCACAAGGCCGTTCCCGCAGCCCCGGCCAAGCCGATGCCGACGGCCAAGAAGCGCACCTACACCGTCAAGCCCGGCGACTCGCTCTCCGCCATCGCCCGCCACGAGCTCGGCAACGAGGCCCGCTGGCGCGAGCTCTACGCCATGAACAAGGGCGTCGTCGGCCCCAATCCCGACCTCATCCGCCCGGGCCAGGTCCTCACCCTCCCCAGCTGACGACGCACACGGAAGGGGCCCGGATCCATCAGGATCCGGGCCCCTTCCACATCAATCGCTCCTCAGAACTTCTTGTCCGGCGAACTCGATTCCGGCCCCGACTCGCGCTCCTTCTCCGCGAGCTCGTCGTCGAAGCTCGCCGGCTCCGCGTCGCTCGCCGACAGCTCCGTCGCCGCCGGCGGCTCGACCAGCCAGTCCGGGTTCGCCTGCTGGTCCCACCACCGCCACGCCGCGAAGGCGCAACCCGCCACCACACCGGCCAGCGCGAGCCCCTTCAGCCACCGGCCCGTACGCGCATGCCGCTCATGGCGCCGCACCAGCTTCTGCACCTCCTTGGCCGACACCTGGCCGCGCAGCGCCGCCAGGGCCGCCGTCGAGGCCGCCGTCGACCTCGCAGCGGCCTCCTCGGCCACCGGCGTGGCCGCCGCGATCGCGCTCTCGATGCGCGGCTGCGTGTACTCGGTGGCGTAGCGCGCCGCCATTCGCGTCTGCTCCACCGCCTTCGTGGCCGCCCGGTCCACATTCGGCGGCACATGTGCGCGCGCCGCTCGGATCCGGGGATGCACATGGCATTCGTACGTCGAACGGGCCTGCCGCGCGGCCCCGTGGGCCGCGTGCGCCACCTTCGGCACCAGTACCTCGTTCGCCTCGTGCGCGTACTGCACCGCCGCGTCCTTGGCGGATCCGGCGTACGGTGCCACCACTTCCGCCGCGTGCTTCACGGCTTCCCTGGCGTGCTCGGCGGCCAGGTGCATGTCCTTGCGGGTCACTGGAACCTCCTACTCGGCGGTGGACACAGTTCACCTTTCCACCCTTTCCCGGATCATGCCTGGCATATCGCTGGCCGGCATGCGTGACAGGGCATACGGGTGGAGGATTTCTGTGCCGTACAGCCCTCCGTGCGACCATCTGGACCGACAGTGATGACTATGGAAGGCAGATCCGTGGCCGAGAAGCTCTACGCCACCCTGAAGACCAGCCAAGGCGACATCGAGATCGAGCTGCTGCCGAACTTCGCTCCGAAGACCGTCCGGAACTTCGTGGAACTCGCCACCGGCGCCCGCGAATGGACCCGCCCCACCGACGGCCAGAAGACCACGGACCCGCTCTACGACGGCACCGTCTTCCACCGCGTGATCAGCGGATTCATGATCCAGGGCGGCGACCCGCTCGGGAACGGCACCGGCGGCCCCGGCTACCAGTTCGCCGACGAGTTCCACCCCGACCTGGCCTTCACCAAGCCCTACCTGCTCGCCATGGCCAACGCCGGCCCGGGCACCAACGGCTCGCAGTTCTTCATCACCGTCGCGCCCACCGCCTGGCTCACCCGCAAGCACACCATCTTCGGCGAGGTCACCGACCAGGCCAGCAGGCAGGTCGTGCACGCGATCGCGTCCAGCACCACGAACCCGCGCACCGAGCGGCCCGTGGACGACGTGGTCATCCAGTCCGTCGTCATCGAGAAGCGCTGACCCACGAGCCCGGGGGAACCGATGGACACCGACCGCCTGCCGCGCTGCTACCGCCACCCGGACCGCGACACGGGAATCAGCTGCACCCGCTGCGAGCGTCCCATCTGCCCCGAGTGCATGATCAGCGCCTCGGTCGGCTTCCAGTGCCCCGAATGCGTCCGCGACGGCTCCGGCACCGGGCACCGCCCCACCGCGAACGCGCCGCGCAACCTTGCGGGCGGGGTCGTCGCCGGTGACCCCCAGCTGGTCACCAAGATCCTGATCGCGGTCAACTTCGCGGTGTTCCTCGTGGGGCTGATCGCCCCGGCCGTCGTCATCAACCTGGAGCTGCTCGGCCGCTACCGCGAATTCCCCGGCGGCCCCATCGAGGGCGTGTCCACCGGCCAGTACCACCGGCTGCTGACCTCGGTGTTCTTGCACGTCGAGTGGTGGCACATCGTCGGCAACATGATCGGCCTGTGGTTCATCGGCGGCCCGCTGGAAGCGGCCCTGGGCCGGGCCCGCTACCTCGCCGTCTACCTGCTCTCGGGCCTCGGCGCCAGCGCCCTCGTCTACCTGCTGTCCCCGCCGAACACCCCGACCCTCGGCGCGTCCGGCGCCGTCTTCGGCCTGCTCGGCGCCACCGTCGTCCTGGCGCGCCGGCTGCGCTACGAGATGCGGCCGGTGATCGTCATGGTCGTACTGATGCTGGTGCTGACCTTCGTACCCCTCGGCGGCGCGCTGTCCGTGTCCTGGCAGGCCCATGTCGGCGGCCTGATCACCGGAGCACTGCTGGGCCTGGGCATGCTGTGGCCCACCACCGGCAGGAATCGCACACTGGTCCAGTGGGCAACCTGCGCGGTGGTATTCCTGCTGGCCGTGGCGGTGATCCTGCTCCGGACGGCGGAACTCACCTGATCACACCGGCGTCAACTCTCCACAGAGTTATCCACAGATCTTCTGTCTTTTCCTCAGGTGTGGATGACGCTGTGGATAACTCATGGGGAGAGCTTCCATCGGAGACGGATCGGTGCTACTTCCACTGCGTGGAGACGCCGAATCCCGCTGCGATGAATCCGAATCCGACCACGATGTTCCAATTGCCCAGCGATTCGATGGGCAGACGGGTCTCGGTCACATAGAAAACAACGATCCACGCGAGTCCGATGAGGAAGAGCGCCAGCATGACCGGAGCGACCCAGCTGCGGTTCGTCAGCCGGATGCTCTGTGGCTGCCGGGTCGGCGGCGGCGTGTAGTCGTCCTTCTTGCGGATACGTGACTTCGGCACGAGGGGCTCTCCTGTCGATGGGCTGGGGACCTTGCCTGCCCCGGGCGTCCGTTAGCGTAGTGGACCTGTGGCGTTGAAGGAGAAGGGTACGTTGAGCAATTCCGACGACTCCTCCGCGGGTCCCCGAGGCCGGGCCAGACCGGTCCGGCTGCTGACCGCCGCCGTCTTCGCCCTGGCCGGGCTGCTCTTCGTCACCAGTTTCAACACCTCCAAGGGTACGAACATCCGGACCGACGCCTCGATGCTGAAGCTGTCGGACCTCATCCACGAGCGCAGCCAGGACAACGCCGAGCTGGAGCAGAGCCTCGGAGGCCTGCGCCGCCGGGTGGACACCCTCGCCGACCGCGACGACGGCAGCACCAAGGCCGAGGACGCCCGGCTGGCCGCCCTGCGCGCCGCCTCCGGCACCGAGGAGCTGTCCGGCAAGGGCCTGACGGTCACCCTCAATGACGCCCCGCCGAACGCGACCGCCCGCATCCCCAACGTGCCCGAGCCGCAGCCCAACGACCTGGTGATCCACCAGCAGGACCTCCAGGCCGTCGTGAACGCCCTGTGGCAGGGCGGCGCCGAGGGCATCCAGGTCATGGACCAGCGGCTCATCTCCACCAGCGCGGTGCGCTGCGTGGGCAACACCCTGATCCTCCAGGGCCGGGTCTACTCCCCTCCGTACAAGGTGACGGCGGTCGGCGATCCGGGCGCGTTGCGCAAGGCCATGGCGGCCTCTCCGGCCCTGCAGAACTACCAGCTGTACGTGAACGCGTACGGGCTCGGCTGGAAAGTGGACGAGCACAAGGCGCTGACACTTCCGGGGTACTCCGGCACAGTGGACCTCCACTATGCGAAGCCCGTGGCCCCGGCCTCCGAAACGAATCAGCCCTGACGTCGTACTGCGCGTGGTGGTACGGACGTTCAGCGAGGTGTGCCTGACGGCGGGAACCTTGATCGTGCTGTTCGTGGCGTACGTGCTGCTGTGGACCGGGGTCAAGGCCGATCTGGCCATGGACGGGGAGATGTCGGCCCTGCGCGACCGCTGGGCGGCGGCCCCCGCGGCGGCCCCGGCGCCCGCCCCGCAGACGACGGCCACCCAGGCGCCCGCCCCCGCCGCACCCGCCGCCCCGGAGCCGGCGGGCTACCCGGCGGGCCGGGCCTTCGCCGAGATGTACATCCCCCGCTTCGGCCGCGGCTGGAACAAGCCCGTTTTGGAGGGCACCGACCCCGAGCTTCTGAAGAAGGGGCTCGGCCACTACCCAGGGACCGCCCGCCTCGGCGCCACCGGGAACTTCTCGGTCGCCGGGCACCGTCGCACGTACGGAGACCCCTTCAAGGACTTCCCCGAGCTGCGCCCGGGTGACGAGGTGATCCTCAAGGACGCCTCCGGCTGGTACACGTACACCGTGCGCGGCGGACCCGTGCGCACGCTGCCGACCGAGGTCGGCGTGGTCGACCCGGTGCCGGCGAAATCGCCTTTCGCGACGCCCGGCCGGTATCTGACCCTCACCACCTGCGATCCGGAATGGGGTCACAGCCACCGCCTCGTCGTCTGGGCGGAACTGACCGCCACGCGCACCGTGGGGCAGGGCAGGCCGGAGGGTTTGGCGAGCTGACCCACCCGCCGGGCCGCTGCCTTTAGTCTGTTCGCGTACCGCCCCTGCGGTGCGTTGAACATACGTGGACGAAAAGGAAACGGGCGGCATGTACGGCTGGATCTGGCGCCATCTGCCGGGCAACGCGTGGGTACGCGCGCTGATCTCCCTCGTACTGGTCCTCGCGGTGGTCTTCGTGCTCTTCCAGTACGTCTTCCCGTGGGCCGAGCCCCTCCTGCCGTTCAATGACGTGACCGTGGACGAGGGATCGGGAGTCACTCCGTGAGCGCGCGCATTCTGGTCGTGGACAACTACGACAGCTTTGTCTTCAACCTGGTCCAGTACCTCTACCAGCTCGGTGCCGAGTGCGAGGTGCTGCGCAACGACGAGGTGGAGCTCTCGCACGCGCAGGACGGTTTCGACGGCGTGCTGCTCTCCCCGGGTCCCGGGACCCCGGAGGAGGCGGGCGTCTGCATCGACATGGTCCGCCACTGCGCCGAGACGGGCGTCCCCGTCTTCGGCGTGTGCCTCGGCATGCAGTCGATGGCGGTCGCCTACGGCGGTGTCGTGGGCCGGGCGCCGGAGCTGCTGCACGGCAAGACCTCGCCGGTGGTCCACGAGGGCCAGGGCGTCTTCGCAGGGCTGCCGTCGCCCTTCACCGCGACCCGCTACCACTCGCTCGCCGCCGAGCCGCCGACCCTGCCGGACACCCTGGAGGTCACGGCGCGGACGGAGGACGGGATCATCATGGGCCTGCGCCACCGCGAGCACGACGTCGAGGGCGTGCAGTTCCACCCCGAGTCGGTGCTCACCGAGTGGGGCCACCGCATGCTGGCGAACTGGCTGGTGCGCTGCGGTGACGCGGGTGCGGTGGAGCGCTCGGTGGGGCTCGCCCCGGTGGTGGGCAAGGCCGTCGCGTGACGGCGGTCGCGCCGTCCGCGCCCACGGAGGGCCGGGCCGCGCGACGCAGGGCAGCACAGGAGGCCGCCAAGCGGGCCGCCAGGCAGAGCAGGAGGCGGGGCGGGCGGCGGCGCAGGCGGCCGGCGTCGGGCGGACCGGTGATCGTCCTGAGCCGGCTGGGCGGGGAGCTGTTCATCACGCTGGGCCTGGTGATGCTGCTGTTCGTCGCCTACCAGCTCTGGTACACGAACTTCCTGGCGCAGCGGACGGCGGACGGCGCGGCCGGCTCGCTCCAGCAGACGTGGCAGCGGGAGCCGGGCGGCGACGGCACGGCTACGGGGGCCGCGGGGGCCGCGGCGCCGCCGGTGACGGCCTTCGAGCCGGGGCAGGGTTTCGCGATCCTGTACATCCCGAAGCTGGACGTGAAGGTGCCGGTCGCGGAGGGCATCAGCAAGCCGAAGGTGCTGGACCGGGGGATGGTCGGACACTACGGCGAGGGCGCGCTGAAGACGGCGATGCCGGCGGACGAGCAGGGAAACTTCGCGGTGGCGGGCCACCGCAACACCCACGGCGAACCCTTCCGCTACATCAACAAGCTGGTGCCGGGGGACCCGGTGGTGGTGGAGACCCGGGACGCGTACTACACGTACGAGACGACCTCGACGCTGGCGCAGACCCCGCCCACGAACGTGTCGGTGATCAAACCGGTGCCGGAGGGTTCGGGGTTCACCTCGCCCGGCCGGTACATCACACTGACGACCTGCACGCCCGAGTTCACCAGCACCTACCGGATGATCGTATGGGGCAGGATGACCGAGGAACGCCCCCGCAGCCAGGGCCCGCCGCCCGCGCTGACCAGCTCGTAGCCGCCCTAAGGACGAATCAGCAGTGTCTCGTTCCCGCCGCCGCGCCGCGGCCAAGTCCGCGCCCGCGGGCAGTCGTAGCCTGCTCGCCGGGTTCCTGAGCCTGCTGGGCGAGGTCCTGATCACGGTGGGCCTGGTGCTGGCCCTGTTCGTGGCGTACTCGCTGTGGTGGACGAACGTCCTCGCGGACCGGCAGGCGTCGGCGCGGGGCGACGAGATCCGCGAACAGTGGCAGGCCCCCGCCTCGGCGGCGCCGGCGCAGCCGGGTGCGCTGGACGTCCAGGGCGGGGTCGGCTTCCTGCACGTGCCGGCGATGAGGAACGGCGAGGTGCTGGTCAAGAAGGGCACCGACCCGGAGACCCTCGACGACGGCGTCGCGGGCTACTACACGGAGCCGGTGAAGTCGGCGCTGCCGTGGGACGAGAAGGGGAACTTCACGCTCGCGGCGCACCGGGACGGGCACGGTGCGAAGTTCCACAACATCGACAAGGTGAAGAGCGGCGACGCGATCGTCTTCGAGACGCGGGACACCTGGTACGTGTACAAGGTCTTCGCGGAGCTGCGACAGACGTCGAAGTACAACACGGACGTGATCAACCCGGTCCCGAAGGACTCGGGCAAGACGGCCCCGGGGCGCTACATCACGCTGACCACGTGCACGCCGGTGTACACGTCGAAGTACCGGTACATCGTGTGGGGCGAGCTGGTGCGGACGGAGAAGGTGGACGCGAAGCGGACGGTGCCGGCGGAGTTGCGGTAGGGGTGGTTACGTTGTGTGACTGAGTGCCTTTGAGGCACTCAGTCACGGTGGCTGTGGATAAGTCGGCGTCTGAGAGTGACAACGTGTCACTCTCAAATCAGCGCAGCACCTGGAGCTGGACTCCCGCGCTCCAGGCCTCCAGGAGGCCCCTGTGGACGGCTGTGACGCCTCCCTGGGCGGCGATGGCCAGGGATTCGCGGGTGAAGGCGCACGTGGCCACGTAGAGGGCCACGTCGGCCTTGTGGAGGACCTTGGAGGCGCCGAGGAACTTCTGCATCTCGCCGCTCAGCACGTGCCGGAAGGGCGCGAAGTTCTTGCACTGGACGGCGACCGTGCGTCCGTCGGCGGTGCGGGCGGAGATGTCTACCCCACGGTCGCCACCGTGACCGCCGTACAGCTTGACGTCGGTGCAGCCGTCGCGCCGGAGCAGCTCGGCGACGTGCTCCTCGAACTCCCGCCAGTTCATGGCGTCGATGGTCCCGATGACCCCGGTGAGGGCCTTCACGTCCTGGCCGCGCTGGAGGCGACTGAGCTGGATGTCGTGCTCGATGAGCTTGATCTGGATCTGCTCGACGTCGTTGCGGAGGGAGATCAGCTCGCGGCTCTGCTCGCCGGATGTCTCGATGAGGGCGTTGAACATGGGCACGACGGTCTTGCCCAGTACGTCGGTGATGCGGCTGTCGATGCGCTCATCCAGCTCGCCCCAAGTGACCCTGTGGATAAGGTTATCCACAGGGCGTGTGCGGACTTCGTACTCGGCGTCGAGGAGGTACGTACGCACCTGACGTGCGACTTCGCTGTCACGGAGCAGCATTCCGACGTTCAGCACCGTGCGCCTGGAGTAGACGGCAAGTCCCCGCCCAGGGCTTCTAAGCTGCACGTTGCAGCTTAGAAATTCTTGTAGGTCAGCGCCGCGAAGGACCCTGAGGCCGTTCTCTTCGAGTTCGGCCCGGTGCCGTTGGACGATCGCGTTGATGGCCCGCTCGCCTACTTGGTAATAGGCCGCCACCATCGCCGTCGTCACATGCATTCCGTCTGGCAGCAGTGACAGCGCCTTCACCTTGTCCAGGACGTGCGTCCGCTCCAGCACGCTCGTGCGCAGGGTCCTCGACTCCAGCAGCACCGTCTCGTCGATCATGGCTCTCTGCCCCTCCCTGGCGGAGTCCGGTACCCCACCCCATCCGGGCTAACGAATTCGTACATATGAAGACACATACGGAAAAAGGTCCGGCCCCTCTCCGAAGAGAGGGGCCGGACCTTTTCGAGCGGGCTACGGCGTGCGGCTAGCGGCGGCCGTTCAGGCCTCCGAAGAGGCCGCCGCCGTCCTGCTGGCCGGCCATGGTGACCACGTCGACGTTCGCGCCCGTGTTGATGGGGCTGCCGCCGGGCGGGTTGGTGGCCATCACGATCGCGTTGTCGTCCGTCGGGCCGGTGATGTTGCCCAGCTTCAGGTTGGCGCGGCGGAGCTCGTCCTTGTACTGGCCGAGCGTCCGGTTGGCCGGCAGCGGGACCGTGGTCTGCTGGGTGGCCTTGGCGATGGTCACGTTCACCGTCTTGTTGACCTCCAGCTGCTCACCCGCCGCGAACTGCTGCTGGATGATCGTCTTCGGTGCGGCCCCGGGGGACTCCATCTCCGTCGTGCTGCCGAGCTTCAGCTTCGCGGCGGTGAGGAGCGCGATCGCCTCCTCCTTGGTCTTGCCCATGAGGTCGGGGACCGTGGCCTTGGAGAGTTCCTTGGAGACGGTCAGCGTGACTACGGAGTTCTTCTCCGCCTCGCCGCCAGCCTTCGGGTTTTGCGAGAGGACGATCCCTGCGGGGCGGGAGGACTCCTCGGGCTTGCGGTCGACCTGGAAGCCCTTCTCCTTCAGCGCCGCCTCGGCCTGCTCGTAGGTCAGGTCGGTCACGCTGGGGATGGCCACCTTCGGCGCGCCCGTGGAGACCGTCACCGTGACCGTCGAGTTCTTGTCGACCTTGGTTTCCGGCGCCTTGTCCTGCTTGCAGACGTTGCCCCTGGGCTGGTCGTCGCAGGGTGCGTCGGCGCCCTTGACCACGACGATGCCGACGTTCTCGCCGCTCTTCTGGGCCTGCTCGAAGGTCTGGCCGATGAGCTTGGGCACGGCCGGGCGGTTGTCGGCGCCGTCGCCCAGGAGGGAGCGGCCGATGAGGATCGCGCCGATGAGGACGAGGAGGCCGGCCGCGACGAGGAGGATCGTGGAGGCCTTGCTCTTCTTCTGGCTCTGGCGGCGGTGCGGGCCCTGGTCGTAGCCGCCGTGGTTCGGGTCGCCGCCGTAGCCGTAGCCGCCGTCGTTCCCGTTCATCGGCGGGAGCATGGAGGTCTGGCCGGGGTCGGCGGTGCGCAGGGCAGTGGTGGGCTGGTCGTAGCCCTGCTGCCCGTAGCCGTGGTTCGGGTCGGGGTAGCCGTAGCCGGCTCCGCCCATGGTGGCGGTGGCGGCGACGGGCTGGCCGTCGAGGCAGGCCTCGATGTCGGCGCGCATCTCGTCGGCGGACTGGTAGCGGTAGTCGGGGTCCTTGACCAGTGCCTTGAGGACGATGGCGTCCATTTCGGGCGTGATCTCGGAGTCGAAGTTCGACGGCGGCTGCGGTTCTTCCCGTACGTGCTGGTAGGCGACGGCCACGGGGGAGTCGCCGACGAACGGGGGCCGGACGCTGAGGAGTTCGTAGAGCAGGCAGCCCGCGGAGTAGAGGTCGGAGCGTGCGTCGACCTGTTCGCCCTTGGCCTGCTCGGGGGAGAGGTACTGGGCGGTGCCGATGACGGCGGCGGTCTGCGTCATGGTCATGCCGGAGTCGCCCATGGCGCGGGCGATGCCGAAGTCCATGACCTTGACCTGGCCGGTGCGGGTCAGCATCACGTTGGCGGGCTTGATGTCGCGGTGGACGATGCCGGCGCGGTGCGAGTACTCGAGGGCCTGGAGGATGCCGATGCACATTTCCAGGGTGCGCTCGGGCAGCAGTTTGCGGCCGGAGTGCAGGAGTTCGCGCAGGGTGGATCCGTCGACGTACTCCATCACGATGTACGGGATGGAGATGTTGTCGACGTAGTCCTCGCCGGTGTCGTAGACGGCGACGATCGCCGGGTGGTTCAGCGACGCGGCCGATTGGGCCTCGCGCCGGAACCGGGCCTGGAAGGACGGGTCGCGGGCGAGATCGGCGCGCAGGGTCTTGACGGCGACGGTACGGCCGAGCCGGGTGTCGTGGGCGAGGTAGACCTCGGCCATGCCACCGCGGCCGAGCACGTGGCTCAGCTCGTACCGGCCGCCGAGGCGACGCGGCTCTTCCATAACGTTGCAGCCCTCTCCGTCAGTCCCGACCGCACCTGTGTGTGGTCCGGCGGTGTGCTGTTCGCGCAAAGGCTACCGGCCGATCGTCTGTGATCGGTTCGTGGCCACAGGCTGATACTGGACCGGTACCGTACGCGCGGATCCGGGCGGGATCAGTGATGTGGATCACTCCGCCGCGGTCCGTCATCTGCGGGTCACTCTCGGCTCATCCCGGCTCGTCCCCGGATCAGCCCTGGCTCTTGAGTACGGCGTCCATGACCGCCTTGGCGACGGGGGCGGCGAGGCCGCCGCCGCTGATGTCCTCGCGGTCGGCGCCGCTGTCCTCGATGACGACGGCGACGGCGACGGGGGAGGTGCCGTCGGGGTTCTCGGCGTAGGAGATGAACCAGGCGTAGGGCTTCTTGGCGTTCTTCTCGCCGTGCTGGGCGGTGCCGGTCTTGCCGCCGACGACGGTGTCCTTGATCTTGGCCGGCTTGCCGGTGCCGTTCTCGACGACGTTGACCATCATCTGCTGGACCTTCTGCGCGTTGGCGGCGGAGAGGGGCCGGCTCATCTCGGTCGGTTCGTGCTTCTCGATGACGTCGAGGTTGGGCGCGGTGAGGTTGGCGACCATGTACGGCTTCATCAGCTTGCCGTCGTTGGCGATCGCGGCGGTGACCATGGCCATCTGGAGCGGGGTGGCGGCGGTGTTGAACTGGCCGATGGCGCTCTGGGCGTTGCCGTCCTTGCCCATGGTCTTGTCGTAGACGCTGGCGAAGGCACGGACCGGGGTGTCGATCTTGTCGTTGTTGAAGCCGAACTTCTGCGCGGTCTCCACCATCTTGTCGCGCCCCACCTTGTCGCCCATGTTGGCGAAGACGGAGTTGCAGGAGACCTCGAGGGCCTTGTTGAGGGTGAACTTCTCGCAGTTCATGTTGTGCGAGTTGGGCAGCTGGGTCTTGGTGCCCGGCAGGATGTACGGCTCGGGGGTGTCGGTCGGGGCGTTGATGTCCTGGACGACGCCGTGTTCGAGGGCGGCGGCGGCGGTGACGACCTTGAAGGTGGAGCCGGGCGGGTAGGTCTCGCGCAGGGCGCGGTTGACGAGGTTCTTGTCCTCGCTGTCCTTCAGCTCGTTCCAGGCCTTCCCGTCGGCAATGGAGTTGCCGGCGAAGCGGGAGGGGTCGTACGAGGGGGTGGAGACGAGGGCGAGGATGGCGCCGGTGCGCGGGTCGATGGCGGCGACCGCGCCCTTCTTGCTGCCGAGCTTTTCGAAGGCGGCCTTCTGGGCGGCGGGGTTGAGCGTGGTGACGACGTTGCCGCCCTGCTTCTTCTCGCCGGTGAACATGCCGATGGTGCGGTCGAAGAACAGCCGGTCGTCGTTGCCGGTGAGGATGCCGTCCTCGAGGGATTCGAGCTGCGTGGAGCCGAAGGCCTGGGAGGCGTATCCGGTGACGGGGGCCCAGAGGGGGCCGTCCACGTAGGTCCGCTTGAACTTGTAGTCGCTGCCGTCGGTGACCGCGGAGCCGGTGATCGGTTCGCCGGCGACGATGATGTTGCCGCGTTCGGTGGCGTACTGGGCGATCTGGACCCGGCGGTTCTCCTTGCGCGTGCTGAGTTCCTCGGCCTGCACGTACTGGAGCCAGTTCGTACGGATCAGCAGCGCGAGGACGAGCAGCCCGCAGAAGAGCGAGATGCGGCGCAGGGGCTTGTTCATGACGGGCGGACCACCTGGGTCATCTCGGAGTCGGGGGACGGGGCGGGGGCCGGGGCGGGGCGGCGTGCGGTGTCGCTGATCCGGATGAGGATGGCGATGAGGGCCCAGTTCGCGAGGACGGAGGAGCCGCCGGAGGCGAGGAAGGGCATCGTCATGCCGGTGAGGGGGATGAGGCCCATGACTCCGCCGGCGACGACGAAGATCTGGAGGGCGAAGGCGCCGGAGAGGCCGATGGCGAAGAGCTTGCCGAAGGGGTCTCGGGCGGCGAGGGCGGTGCGTACGCCGCGCTCGATGATCAGGCCGTAGAGCAGGAGGAAGGCCATGACCCCGGTGAGGCCGAGCTCTTCGCCGACGGTGGCGAAGATGAAGTCGGAGTTGGTGGCGAAGCCGATCAGGTCGGAGTTGCCCTGGCCCCAGCCGGTGCCGAGGACGCCGCCCGAGCCGAAGCTCATGATCGACTGGGCGATCTGCTCGCAGGCGCCGGCGTCGGCTTCCATGCGCTGCCAGCAGCCGAAGGGGTCGAGCCAGGCGCTGACGCGGGCTCCGACGTGGCTGGAGAAGGAGGCGACGACGACGGCGCCGCCGACGGACATCAGCAGGCCGATGACGATCCAGCTGGTCCTCTCGGTCGCCACGTACAGCATGATCACGAACATGCCGAAGAACAGCAGCGAGGTGCCGAGGTCGTTCTCGAAGATCAGGATGAGCAGGCTCACCGCCCAGATCGCCACGATCGGGCCGAGGTCGCGGCCGCGCGGCAGGTAGAGGCCCATGAACCGGCGGGAGGCCAGGGCCAGGGCGTCACGCTTCACCATCAGGTAGCCGGCGAAGAACACCGCGAGGACGATCTTCGCGAACTCGCCGGGCTGGATGGAGAATCCGGCGACGCGGATCCAGATCTTGGCGCCGAAGACGTCCGCGCCGAGGCCGGGGACGAGCGGCAGGAGGAGCAGCACCAGGGCGGTGACCATCGAGATGTAGGTGAACCGCTGGAGCACGCGGTGGTCCTTGAAGACCAGGAGGACGCCGGAGAACAGGGCGATGCCGAGCGCCGTGTAGAGCATCTGGTTGGGCGCGGACTCGGAGAACGCGCCGAAGGCCACCTTGGCTCGGGTCTGCAGGCGCTCCGACTGGTCCAGCCGCCAGATCAGCACCAGGCCGAGCCCGTTGAGCAGGATGCCGAGGGGCAGCAGCAGCGGGTCGGCGTACTTGGCGTAGCGGCGTACGACGAGGTGCGCGATCCCGGCGAGGGCGGCGAGGCCGAGGCCGTAGAGCAGCATGCCGGGGGGCAGGCTGCCGTTCATCGCGAGGCCCACGTTGGCGTAGGCGAAGATCGGGATGACCACGGCGAAGCCGAGCAGCATGAGCTCGGTGTTCCGTCGGCTCGGCAGCTCGATGGCGCCGATGGTGGTCGTGTTGGTGACAACGCTCATGGTGTGGCAGGCCCCCTGTGCCCGCGAGTGTCTACTGCTTGACGCACAGGCCGACCACTTGCTGCTCCGCGGGAGTCAGTGTGGCGCCCGGTGTCTGGCCCTGTGCCTCGGCCTTGCGGCGTTCTTCGTCCTTCTGGCAGGCGGAGGCCTGGACGCCGAGTTCGTCGATCTTTTCGCGGGCGGCCGGGAGGCTGCCTTCGCTGATGGTGTCCTCGACGAGCTTGCGCTTGAAGGGCGGCAGGTACTTCAGTTCGATGTCGGGGCGGTCGGTCTCCACTTTGGAGAGCTCCAGCGGGCCGAGCTTCTGGCTGATGCCGCGGAAGAGCGCGACGTGTTCGCCCTTGATGCCGACGTAGTACTGGGTCTGGGTCCAGCGCCAGCCGGCGTACAGGCCGCCGCCGATGACGCCGGCGACGAGCAGCAGGGTCAGGGTGCGGGTGGCCCACTTGCGCCCCTTGCCGCGGTGCTTGCGGGGGTGGTCGTAGGTGTCCTCGTAGCCGCCGTCGGCGTCGTAGGCGTCGGCTTCGCCGAAGCTTCCGTATCCGCCGCCGCCCTGGCCCTGGTCGGGGTAGCCGCCGTAGCCGGGGGCTTCGCCGCTGCCGGGGGGGCCGAAGGCGCCGGCGGGGGGCGGGGCCTGGCGGCCGAGGCCGGAGGCGCGGCCGGCGGGGGTCTGCATGGCGTTGCCGCCGTCGAAGAGCTGGTGCTGGTTCTCGGCGACGGCGCCGACGACGACGGGGGTGTCGCTGACCTGGGCGGCGAGGGTGTCGCCGCTGTCGGTGTCGAGGACGTCGGCGACGATGCAGGTGATGTTGTCGGGGCCGCCGCCGCGCAGGGCGAGCTGGATGAGCGACTGCACGGTGGCGCGGGGGCCGTGGTAGTCGGCGAGGGTCTCTTCCAGGGTCTGGTGGGAGACGACGCCGGAGAGCCCGTCGGAGCAGATCAGGTAGCGGTCGCCGGCGCGGACCTCGCGGATGGAGAGGTCGGGTTCGACGATGTCGCCGCTGCCCAGTGCGCGCATCAGCAGGGAGCGCTGCGGGTGGGTGGTGGCTTCCTCTTCGGTGATGCGGCCCTCGTCGACGAGGCGCTGCACCCAGGTGTGGTCCTGGGTGATCTGCGTGAGGACGCCGTCGCGCAGCAGGTAGGCGCGGGAGTCGCCGACGTGGACGAGGCCGAGGCGCTGGCCGGTCCACAGCAGGGCGGTCAGGGTGGTGCCCATGCCTTCGAGCTGGGGGTCCTCCTCGACCATCAGGCGCAGCTGGTCGTTGGCGCGCTGCACTGCCGTGGCGAGGGAGGTGAGGATGTCGGAGCCCGGGACGTCGTCGTCGAGCTGCACGAGGGTGGAGATCACCTCGGAGCTGGCGACTTCGCCCGCGGCCTGGCCGCCCATGCCGTCGGCGATCGCGAGGAGACGGGGGCCGGCGTAGCCGGAGTCCTCGTTGCCCTCGCGGATCATGCCCTTGTGCGATCCGGCGGCGAACCGCAGGGACAGACTCATGCGCACCTCGCCGGTCGGCTCCGGGTACAACCGGTCTCGAGCCACACTGCCCACCCTCCGGTCGGGAGCGCGCGCGTGTCCGTGTCCTCGGTGGGACGGATCGCCGCGGCGTGCTCGCTCCGCTCGCTCATTCTCGTACTACTTCCGCAGCTCGATGACGGTCTTGCCGATGCGGATCGGGGCGCCCGGCGGAATGGGCGTCGGGGTGGTCAGCCGGGTCCGGTCGAGATATGTGCCGTTGGTGGACCCGAGATCCTCGACGATCCACTGGCCGTCCCTGTCGGGGTAGATCCTGGCATGACGGCTGGACGCGTAGTCGTCGTCCAGCACGATCGTGGAGTCGTGGGCGCGGCCCAGCGTGATCGTCTGGCCGGCGAGGGCCACGGTGGTGCCCGTGAGGGTGCCCTCGGAGACTACGAGTTTGGTGGGCGCACCGCGGCGCTGGCGCTGCTGCGGTGGCGCGGATTGCCGCCCGGCCTGCTGCGGCGCGCTGGTGGCGCCGCCGCGGCGGGAGCCGCGTTGCGTCACTCTCGTTCCGAAGAGGTCGCTGCGGATGACCTGGACGGCCACGATGACGAACAGCCACAGAACGGCCAGGAAACCCAACCGCATGACCGTCAGGGTCAGCTCTGACATTGCCCCCGCTTCACCCTTCGGCTTGCCGGTAAATGATGGTGGTGCTGCCCACGACGATCCGCGAGCCGTCGCGGAGCGTAGCGCGGGTGGTGTGCTGCCCGTCCACCACGATGCCGTTGGTGGACCCGAGATCCTGGATCGTCGAGGGCGTTCCGGTCCGGATCTCACAGTGCCGGCGGGATACGCCGGGGTCGTCGATCCGCACGTCGGCTTCGGTGCTTCGGCCGAGTACGAGCGTGGGGCGCGAGATCTGGTGGCGGGTGCCGTTGATCTCGATCCAGTGGCGCCGTGGGGCGCCTCCGGTGGGTACGGGGGCCGGTCCGCCGGTGGCCGGCCGGCGCGGGGCGCCGGGGGGCGGTCCTGCGGGCATCGGCGGGGCGGCGGCCGGCGGGTAGCCGTAGCCGCCCTGCTGGCCCTGGGGGGCCGCGGGCGGCTGTGCCTGGGAGGTGCTGGAGGCGAGGGTGCGGCTGCGGACCCGGTAGAGGCCGGTGTCGAGGTCGTCGGCCTTCTCCAGGTGGACCTTGATGGGGCCCATGAAGCTGTAGCGCTGCTGCTTGGCGTAGTCGCGGACCAGGCCCGCGAGCTCGTCGCCGAGCTGCCCGGAGTAGGGGCTCAGGCGGTCGTAGTCGCCGGTGCTGAGTTCGACGATGAAGTCGTTGGGGACGACGGTCCGCTCGCGGTTCCAGATGGTGGCGTTGTTGTCGCACTCCCGCTGGAGGGCGCCGGCGATCTCCACCGGCTGGACCTCGGACTTGAAGACCTTGGCGAAGGTGCCGTTCACCAGACCTTCGAGTCGCTGCTCGAACCGCTTCAGGACTCCCATGGGGCACCTCCTCCGTCGTTGTCGCCCTGTACTGCTTACTGATCGTATCCACGCGTGGCGGATTCGGCTGGTTCCCCTTGGGTCCCGTGAGGACGAGTGTTGGTCCTCACAGGGGATCGTAGGGGCGGCCCGAGGACAGTGTCCCGCACCGGGAGCGGAGTGCGGGAGGGGCAGTCCACGACGGGCTGTGGGGGTGGGGGAAAAGCGATGTGAATCCACCCCGTCCTCCGTGCTAATGTTTCGACGTCGCCAGGGGAAAGGCCCGAAAGGGAAGATCCACTGGGGTGCTGCTCGGGCGAGTGGCGGAACGGCAGACGCGCTGGCTTCAGGTGCCAGTGTCCTTCGGGACGTGGGGGTTCAAATCCCCCCTCGCCCACATCGACGAAACGGTCGTCATCGCGAAAGCGGTGGCGGCCGTTTCGCTTTGTCGTCTTGTTCGTCTTGTTCGTCTTGTCGTCTTCATGGTGTGTCCCCGGTCCGGTGGGAGCGGCGGCAGGTGTGACGTGGATCCCAGAGCTCGGTTCCGGTCCGGGGGCGTTCGACTTTCGTCGAGCGGGGCGCGACGAAAGAGGGCAGCCGGGCGGGGGTGCGGGTGTCTAGGGTCGGGGCCGTGGATGTGATGGCGAACGCGCGGGCGGGCTGGGACTGGTTGAAGGGGCCCGAGCCCTGGACGCGGCGGATGCTGGCGGGGGACGCGGCCATTGCCGCCGTGACGGGTGTGCTCGGCCTGGGGATCGAGGAGCTCGACAGGGGGTCCGGGCTGCGGATGGCGGCGGCCGTGGTGGTCGTGGTGGTGCTGACGCTGCTGCGCCGGCGGTTGCCGGGGACCACGCTCGTGGTGGGCTCGGCGCTGGGGGCCCTGTTGCCCGGGGCGTTCCTGATCACGGTGGTGCTGGGCTGGTCGGCCGGGCGCCGGATCGTCGGGGTGAGCCGTGCGCTGATCGCGTTCACGCTGGCGTTCGTCATGGCGGTGGGCCTGAGCGTGTGGGACCAGTGGTCGCAGATGCGGCCGTTGCTGGTGCTCGTGTTCTCCACGCTGATGTTCCTGGTGATCACGCTGATGCCGGGGTTGGCGAGCCGGTACTGGTCCCAGCGCCGGACCTTGCTGCGCGCGCTGCAGGAGCGCAACGGGCAACTGCTGCGCGAGCGCGCCATGGTCGCCGGGCAGGCGCGGCTGCGGGAGCGGCAGCGGATCGCGCAGGACATGCACGACAGCCTGGGTCACCAGCTGGCGCTGATCTCCGTGCACACGGGTGCGCTGGAGGTGGATCCGAAGCTGACCGACCGCCAGCGCGAGGCGGTGGGGGTGCTGCGGCAGGCCTCGGTGGCGGCGATGCACGAGCTGCGCGAGGTCGTCGGGATCCTGCGGGACGGGGTGGAGGCGCCGCTTCCCGTGGAGGAGGCGGCCCAGCCGGCGGCGCGCGGGGTGGCCGGGATCGCGGGGGTCGTGGAGGCGGCCCGGGGCGCGGGTACCGACGTGACGCTGACCAGGTCGGGGCAGCCGAGGCCACTGGTCGCGGCCTGCGACCACGCGGCGTACCGGATCGTGCAGGAGGCGCTGACCAACGCGTACAAGCACGCTCCGGGTGCGCCGATCACGGTGGATTTGCGGTACGAGGACGATTCGCTGGTGGTGGAGATCGCCAACGGGCCGGCGGCCGGGCCGGGGGCCGGTGAGGTGGTGTCGGGCGGCCAGGGGCTGACGGGGCTGCGCGAACGGGCGCGGCTGGTCGGCGGGATGGTGCACGCGGGTGCGACCGAGGGCGGCGGGTTCCGGGTGGCCGGGGTGCTGCCTTACGGGGCGGAGCCGGCCGGTGTCGTGGAGGTGGCCGACGACTTCGGGCAGCAGGCTCAGGCGCGGGGGCTGTGGGGCGGGAAGGGCCCGAGGGGTTCGAAGGGGCCCGGGAGCGTGCCGCCGATGGACTGGGACGCGGTGGACCGGGAGTTGGCCGTGCGGGTGCGCAGTCGCTCCGGGGGTGTGGCCATGGGCTGTGGGATCGCCGTCGCGGCGCTGGTGCTGCTGGTGATCGTGGTGGGCGTCGGGGTGGCGTTCGTGGTGGGGTCGGTGAACGACTCGATGATCGACCGGGCCGAGTTCGACGCGGTGCTGGTGGGTGAGTCCGAGCAGGCCGTGCGGGGCCGGCTGCCCGAGGGGGGCAACCTGATCACGCAGGGGATGGACCGGAAGGGGCCGCTGCGGCCGGAGGGTGCGAGCTGTCTGGTGCTGCTGTCGGCGGAGCCGCAGGAGGAGTTGACCACCGACACCGTTTTCCGGTTCTGCTTCAAGGACGGCAAGCTCGTGGACAAGCAGGTCTACGAGGTCAAGCAGTAGGAGCGCGGGTGACAGCCGAAGTGATCAGAGTGGTGATCGCCGACGACGAGCCGCTGATCCGGGCCGGGATCAGGATGATCCTGACCTCGGCTCCGGACATCGAGGTCGTCGCGGAGGCGGCGAACGGCCGGGAGGCGGTGGAGCTGGCCCGTTCGCACGCGCCGGACGTGGTGCTGCTGGACATCCAGATGCCGGTGATGGACGGGCTGACGGCGCTGGGGGAGTTGGGGCGGGCCGTGCCGCAGGTGCGTGCGCTGATCCTGACCACCTTCGGGGAGAAGGAGAACGTGCTGCGGGCGCTGGGCCAGGGCGGCGCGGGGTTCCTGCTGAAGGACTCGGCGCCGGGCGAGCTGATCGGCGCGGTGCGGGCGGCCGCGGCGGGGGACGCGTACCTTTCGCCGGCGGCGACCCGGCACGTGGTGGACCAGCTTGCGTCCGGGAAGGCGGCCGTGCGCGGCGAGGAGGCCCGGCGTCAGGTGGCGGAGCTGAGCGAACGGGAGCGCGGGGTGCTGGCGCTGCTGGGGGAGGGCCTGTCGAACGCGGACGCGGGCCGGCGGCTGCACATGAGCGAGGCGACCGTGAAGACGTACGTGAGCCGGATCCTGGCGAAGCTGGGCTGCGAGAACCGGGTGCAGGCGGCACTGCTGGCCAGGGATGCCGGGCTGTAGATACGGTCAGCCCCTCTGAAGGCGATCAATGTACGGGTGACGGGTGGGGGCGGCGCGGATGGCGGCGGTTGCGGGGCAGCGGATACCGGTGGTGGCGGGCTTCGCACCGAGGGTGGCGGCGGGCTCGCCCAAGGGTGAGGGCCGGGCGCTGCGCGGCCGGGTGCCGCGGGCGGCGCACGCCGCCTTCGTGGCGCCGGCCGGGCGGCCGGACGCCGTGCGGGCGGTGGAGGAGTCCAACGCGGGTCGGGTCGCGGAGCTGGCACCGATACGGGTGGGCCGGATGGCCGCGACCCCCTTCGCGTTCCTGCGGGGGGCGGCGGGGCTGATGGCGCACGACCTGTCCGGCGGTGCGGTGACCGGTATCGGCGCGCAGCTGTGCGGGGACGCGCACGCGGCGAACTTCGGGCTGTACGGGGACGTGCGCGGGCGGCTCGTCATCGACCTGAACGACTTCGACGAGACGGTGTTCGGTCCGTGGGAGTGGGACGTGAAGCGGCTGGCGACCTCGCTGGTGCTGGCCGGTCGGGTGGCCGGTGCGGACGAGGACACCTGCCGGGCGGCCGCGCTGGACGCGGTGGGCGCGTACCGGCGGACGATGCGGCTGCTGGCCAGGCTGCCGGCGATGGACGCGTGGAACGCCATCGCGGACGAGGAGCTGGTCTCGCACACCGATGCCCGTGATCTGCTGGGCACGCTGGAGCGGGTCTCGCAGAAGGCCCGGAACAACACCTCGGCCCGGTTCGCGGCGAGGTCGACCGTGGCCGCGCCGGACGGCGGGCGCCGGTTCGTCGACGCGCTGCCGGTGTTGCGGCGGGTCGGGGACGGGGAGGCGGCGGCCGTGGCGGCCTCGCTGGGCCCGTACCTGCAGACCCTCCAGGGGGACCGGGTGCCGCTGCTGGCCCGGTACGCGATCCACGACGTGGCCTTCCGGGTGGTGGGGACCGGGAGCGTGGGTACCCGCTCGTACGTGGTGCTGCTGCTGGACCACCGGGGCGAGCCGCTGGTGCTCCAGGTGAAGGAGGCGCGGCCCTCGGTGCTGCTGCCGCACCTGCCGGCCGGCTTCGAGACGGCGCCGGTGGAGCACGAGGGGCGTCGGGTGGTGGCCGGGCAGAAGCGGATGCAGGTGGTGTCGGACATCATGCTGGGCTGGACCACGGTGGACGGCCGGCCGTTCCAGGTGCGGCAGTTCCGCAACCGCAAGGGGAGCGTGGATCCGGCGGCGCTGGCCGTCGACCAGATCGACGACTACGGCCGGATGACCGGGGCCCTGCTGGCCCGGGCGCACGCGCACAGCGCCGATCCGCGGCTGCTGGCCGGGTACTGCGGCAAGAGCGACGAGCTGGACGTGGCGATGGCCGCCTTCGCGGTGGCCTACGCGGACCGTACGGAGGCCGACCACGCGGATCTGGTGGCGGCGGTGCGGTGCGGGCGGATCGCGGCGGAGATGGGCGTCTGACGGGTCGCCTCGCGGCTCGAGCCTCGCGGCGGGCCGGGCGGTCGGGCCGGGCGGTCGGGCTGCGTGGGGTGGGTCGGCTGTGCGGGCGGCCTGTGTGGGCGACCTGTGCGGGTCTGTGCCGTCGTGGTGCGTGGCGGGTTCCGGTCTCCGGTGGCCGCCTTGCCGCGCGCCTCGCGGCGGGCCGGGTGGTTTGCGGCGGCTGGGTGGGGTTGGGCGGTGTTTCACTGGGGGCACCTCCCAGCGGTAGCTGGGGAGAAACATTGCCCGCGGCGGTGGGCCGTAGGCTGGCCCGGTGAGCGAGCAGCAGACTGACGAGACCGCCGACGAGCGGCCCGAGGCGCGGCTGGAGCGTGCCGTTCGGGCCGCCGAGCAGGCGCTGATCGAGTTCGAGATCGCGGTGGAGACCTTCCGGGTGGAGGTGGAGAACTTCTCCCGCCTGCACCACCAGAAGCTCGGCCCGATGTACACGCGGCTCGACGAGCTGGACGCGCTGATCGCCGAGGCGAAGGCGGCCCGTACCGGGGATCCCGAGGATCTGCGGCGGGCGCGGGACGCGCGTTCGCTGGTCATGCCGATGCCCGGGGTGGACGAGCTGTTCCACGACTGGATGGGTTCGGACGGGATCTCCGACGACGCGGGCGCGATGCTCACCGACCAGGCGGTGCGGCCGCCGGAGCGGGTGCGGCCGTCGGAGGAGGTGCGACGGCTCTACCGCGAGCTGGTCCGCCAGGCGCATCCGGACCTCGCGCAGGACGAGGCCGAGCGGGAGCGGCGTGACGCGTTCATCGTGCGGGTCAACGCGGCGTACGGGCGGGGCGAGGAGAAGCTGCTGCGCGAGCTGGCCGAGGAGTGGGCGGCCGGGCCCGCGGTGGCGCCGGCGGCGCCCAGCGAGAGCGAGGAGCTGTACGCGCGGCTGGAGTGGCTCTCGCAGCGCAAGGAGCTGCTGGCGGTCGTGGCCAGGGAGCTGGAAGAGAGTGCGATCGGGTCCATGCTGAGGATGGCCCCGGACGACCCGGACCGGCTGCTGGAGGAGATCGCGGAGCAGCTGCTCGCGCAGGTCTCCGAGCGGGAAGCGGAACTGGCCGTGGCGCTCGCCGCCGAGTGAGGGTGGGCCGGGCCGGTGGCCGGGTGCGGCGCCGTTGCGCGGTGCGGCCCGGGCTACGCCCGGCTTTCGGGGCTCCGCCCCGGACCCCACGACTCAAACGCCGGCGGGGCTGGATTTTGGCGGGGCTGGATTCTGGCCGGGTGGGCGATAGGTTGGGGGTCGGATCTGTGATGAGAGAAGGCGACGTATGAACTTCGGACCGCTTCCCTCGGTGGACGCCGCCGCGGTGCCCTCCGAAGGCTTTGTCCTGGACGTCCGTGAGGACGACGAATGGGCGGCTGGGCATGTCGAGGGTGCGCTGCACATCCCGATGAGCGACTTCGTGGCCCGCTTCGGCGAGCTGACGGAGGCCGTCGAGGACGGCCGCCGGGTGCACGTGATGTGCCGGGTGGGCGGGCGTTCCGCGCAGGTCACCCAGTACCTGGTGCGCCAGGAGATCGACGCCGTGAACATCGACGGCGGGATGCAGGCCTGGGAGCGTGCCGGGCGCCCGATGGTGACGGAGAGCGGGAACCCGGCCTTCGTGCTGTAGCCCGTCAGGCGAGGGGATGGGCGGCCAGGAGGTCGCCCAGGGCCTCCTCGTGCGCCGCGGCCGGGCCGAGCTGGAGTTCCAGCTGCTTGGCCCAGGCGTGGTAGCGGTGCAGCGGGTAGTCGGTGTCGGCGCCGAAGCCGCCGTGGAGGTGCTGGGCGGTCTGTACGACCCTGCGTACGCCCTCCGAGGCCCAGATCTTGGCGACCGCGACGTCACCGGAGCTCGGCAGCGGGCCGCCCGCGCCCGCGGTCGCCGCGTCGAGCCGCCACGCGGCCTGCCAGAGGGTGACCTCCATGGCGCGCAGGTCGATGTAGCGGTCCGCGGCCTGGACGGCGACGGCCTGGAAGGTGGCCACCGGGAAGCCGAACTGCTCGCGCTTGCTGGTGTATTGGCTGGTCATCGACAGGACGCCTTCGCCAAGGCCCAGGGCCAGGGCGCAGGTTCCGGTGGCGAGGAGCTGGCGCAGCCGCTCCCAGGCGTCCGGGGTGTCGATGAGGTGGGTCGTGGCCACCCGTACGCCGTCCAGGGAGAGTTCGGCGAGCCGCTCCCCGCTGGTGGAGACCTGGTCGGCGAGCGTGAGGCCGCAGGCGGTGCGCGCGACGAACGCGAGGACGGCTTCGCCTTCCCCGGTGTGGGCCGGTACGGCGATCCAGTCGGCGCTCTGCGCCCAGGGCACGGCGGTCTGGGTGCCGTCCAGGATCCACTCGGTACCGTCCCGGCGGGCGGTGACCGAGAGTTCGGCCGGGTCGTGGCCGGAGCGGCCGTGCGCGGCGGCGGTCAGGACGATGGTGCCGCGCCCGGCGCCGGGCAGCAGGGCGGCGGCCAGTTCGGGGCTGCCGTGGGCCTGGACGGCCATGGCGGTGGCGCAGTGCTCCAGCAGTGGCACCCGGGCCAGTACCTTCGCGGCCTCGCGCAGCACCAGGCACAGGGCGATGGTGTCCAGGCCGGCGCCGCCGTGTTCCTCGGCGAGTACCAGGCTCAGCAGGTCGGATGCGGCCAGCTTGGCCCACAGCGGCCGGTCGAAGTCGTCGGCGACGGCCCCGGGGGTGAGCGCGGGGCTGGGCACGCCGTCGGCCGCGACGTCCGCGAACACGGCCTTCGCCGCTTCGACGGCCGCCTGCTGCTCCTCGGTGAAGGTGAAGTCCACTGCCTGTCCTCCCGTTCTGGTCTGACGGTGCGTCAAGATAGAACACGTTCTTGAAAAAGGACAGGCTGCCCGCTCAGCGGTCGAAGTCGATCTCCACTTCCTCCGTCACGGCGTGCGACTGGCAGGCCAGCACGAAACCGGCCTCCGTCTCCTCGGACTCCAGCGCGAAGTTCCGCTCCATCGTGACCTCGCCCGACACCACGAACGCCCGGCAGGTGCCGCAGACCCCGCCCTTGCAGGCGTACGGGGCGTCCGCGCGGTTGCGGAGCACCGCGTCCAGCAGGGACTCGCCGTCCTGGACCGGCCAGGTGCCGGAGCGGCCGTCGAGGCGGGCGGTGACCCGCACGTGGGAGGCGGCCGTCGAAGC
Organism: Streptomyces sp. NBC_01351; assembly: GCF_036237315.1. Classification (GTDB taxonomy): domain Bacteria; phylum Actinomycetota; class Actinomycetes; order Streptomycetales; family Streptomycetaceae; genus Streptomyces. The sequence continues at coordinate 4,258,658 of NZ_CP108356.1, forward strand.
CGCCTTGCGGACGGGGGCGGCGGTGTCCTCGACGTGGAAGATCTCCTCGTGCACCCGGGTCCGGACGACCCCCAGCGCGGCGAGGGCCCGCTCCGCGCCCTGCACCAGCCCGTAGGGGCCGCACAGGAACCAGCCGTCCACCTCCGCCACCGGCAGCAGCGCGGGCAGCAGGCCCGTCAGGCGCTCCTCGTCCAGCCGGCCGGAAGGCAGCCCGGCCTCCTGCTCCTCGCGGGAGAGGACCGTCACCAGCTGGAAGCGGGCCGGGTAGCGGTCCTTGAGGTCGGCGACCTCCTCCAGGAACATCGTCGATGCCGCCGTGCGGTCGCTGCGGACCAGGCAGAAGCGGGCGTCGGGCCGGGCGGCGAGGAGGGTCGCCGCGATCGACAGCACCGGGGTGATGCCGCTGCCGCCGACGATCGCCGCGTAGCGCCCCGCGGCCGGGGCGGCGGCCGCCTCCAGCACGAAGCGCCCGGCCGGGACCATGACGTCCAGCACGTCCCCGGCGAGGATCTCCTTGTGGGCGAACGTGGAGAACTCGCCGCCCTCCACCAGCCGCACCCCGACCCGCAGCAGCTCCGGGCCCGGGCCCTGCGGCATCGGGGCGGGGGAGCAGATCGAGTAGGTGCGCCGGATCTCCGCTGCTCCCTCGGGGGCGGTGCGGCGCAGGGTCAGGTGCTGGCCGGGGGCATGCCGGTAGTCCTCGCGCAGTTCCTCGGGGACCCGCAGGGTCAGGGCCACCGAGTCGTCGGTGAGCCGGTCGACTGCCGCCACCGTCAGCGGGTGGAACGCGCCGTGGCGGGGGGCGGCCATCTAGAGCTCCTTGAAGTGGTCGAACGGTTCGCGGCAGGCGACGCAGCGGCGCAGCGCCTTGCACGCGGTGGAGGAGAACCGGCTGAGCAGTTCGGTGTCGGTCGATCCGCAGTTCGGGCAGCGGACGGACAGGGTGAGCGGGACCGGCCCGCCGGCGGCGTGCGGCCGGGGCGGGGCGATGCCGAACTCGGCGAGCTTGCGGCGGCCCTCGGCGCTGATGTCGTCCGTGGACCAGGCGGGGGACAGCACCGTGGTGACCCGCACCTCGGGTATGCCGTGGCCGGTCAGGGCCCGCTCGATGTCGGCGGACATGGCCTCGATGGCCGGGCAGCCGGTGTAGGTGGGGGTGAGGGTGACCTCGGCGTGGCCGTCCTCGTGCATCCGCACCCCGCGCACCACGCCGAGCTCCCCGAGGGTGAGCACGGGCAGTTCGGGGTCGGGCACGGATCCGGCCAGCTCGGCCAGCTCCGCCTCCAGCCGGGTCGTTCCGGCGGCGGTGGTCACCATGACGCCCCCGGGTGGCTGCGGTGCAGGTGCTGCATCTCGGCGAGCATCCGGCCGAAGGACTCGGTGTGCAGGCCCTGGCGGCCGGCGCCGGCGGCCCAGGCCCCGGCGCGGGGCCCTTCGGGCAGGGCGAGCCCGGCCCGCTCGAGTACGCCGCCCACCGCGGCCAGCCAGCGCTGTTCCAGGGCGGCCCAGTCGACGTCGTCGAGCCCGGCCACCGGCTGGAACATCTCCCCGGTGAACTTCCACAGCGCGGCCAGCGCGGCCAGCATGCGGGAGCGGCTCTCCTGCGTGCCGTCGCCGAGGCGCAGGGTCCACTGCTCGGCGTGGTCGCGGTGGTACGCGGTCTCCTTGACGGCCTTGGCCGCCAGGGGTGCGAACGGGCCGTCGCCGCGCGCCAGGTCGCCGTACAGCTCGTGCTGGTAGAAGGAGAAGAAGAGCTGGCGGGCGATGGTGTGGGCGAAGTCGCCGTTGGGCTGCTCGACCAGCTGGAGGTTGCGGAAGGAGCGCTCCTCGCGCAGGAACGCCAGCTCGTCCTCGTCGCCCGCCATGGACAGCAGGATGCGGGCCTGGCCGAGCAGGTCGAGGGCGATGTTCGCGAGGGCGACCTCCTCCTCCAGGACGGGGGCGTGCCCAGCCCATTCGCCGAGGCGGTGGGACAGGATCAGCGCGTCGTCGCCGAGGGGGAGGGCGGCCGAGATGCTGACGGTGTGGGCGTCGGTGTGGGCGTCGGTGCCGGTCACAGGTGGCTCACCCCCTCCGGGATGTCGTAGAAGGTGGGGTGGCGGTACGGCTTGTCGGCGGACGGGGCGAAGAAGGGGTCGCGCTCGTCCGGCGAGGAGGCCGTGATCTCCGTGGAGGGCACGACCCAGATGGAGATGCCCTCGCCGCGCCGGGTGTACAGGTCGCGGGCGTTGCGCAGGGCCATTTCCGCGTCGGGGGCGTGCAGGCTTCCCGCGTGCGTGTGCGAGAGGCCTCGCCGCGAGCGCACGAACACCTCCCACAGGGGCCAGTTCTGCGTCATACCCGTGCCTCCACGTCGTTCTCTGCGTTCTCTGCGTTCCCTGCGGCGGCGTTCGCCGCTTGCTTCTCCGCGTACGCCGCGGCCGCGTCGCGCACCCAGGCGCCTTCCTCGTGGGCCGTGCGCCGCTGGCTGAGCCGCTGCTCGTTGCACGGGCCGTTGCCCTTGAGGACGTCCCAGAACTCGGCCCAGTCGATGGCGCCGAAGTCGTGGTGGCCACGCTCCTCGTTCCACTTGAGGTCCGGGTCGGGCAGGGTCAGGCCCAGGGCCTCGGCCTGCGGGACGGCGATGTCCACGAACCGCTGGCGCAGCTCGTCGTTGGAGTGCCGCTTGATCCGCCAGGCCATCGACTGCGCCGAGTGCGAGGACTCGTCGTCCGGGGGGCCGAACATCATCAGGGAGGGCCACCACCAGCGGTCCACCGCGTCCTGCGCCATCGCGTGCTGTTCCTCGGTGCCCTTGGAGAGGGCCATGAGGAGCTCGAAGCCCTGGCGCTGGTGGAAGGACTCCTCCTTGCAGATCCGGACCATGGCGCGGGCGTAGGGCCCGTAGGAGCAGCGGCAGATCGGCACCTGGTTGGTGATCGCCGCGCCGTCCACGAGCCAGCCGATCGCGCCGACGTCCGCCCAGGTCAGGGTGGGGTAGTTGAAGATCGAGGAGTACTTCTGCTTGCCCGCGTGGAGCATGTCGAGCAGCTCGTCGCGGCTGGTGCCGAGGGTCTCGGCCGCGCTGTAGAGGTACAGCCCGTGGCCCGCTTCGTCCTGGACCTTGGCCATCAGGATGGCCTTGCGGCGCAGCGAGGGGGCGCGGGTGATCCAGTTCGCCTCCGGCTGCATGCCGATGATCTCGGAGTGGGCGTGCTGGGCCATCTGGCGGACCAGCGTCGCCCGGTACGCCTCCGGCATCCAGTCGCGCGGTTCCACGCGCTCCTCCGCCGCCACGGCCGCGTCGAACGCCGCTGCGAGCTGTGCGCTCATGTCCGGATCTGTCTCCGGGGTCACTGCCACCATCCCGGCCCCTCGATGAAGAGTCTGCTGCCGACCGACCGACCGATCGTTCGGTTCATGCTCTTCAATGGTGAGACGGCGGCCCGTAGGGTGTCAACCTCTGTGGTCAACCCTGTGGACGCCGGACGATCGGGGCGGGATGGATTCGTACGAGCACGAGAGCGCCGGAGGGGCCCCCGAGCCGCCCCCGCGGGCGCCCGGGATCGCCGGTCTGTCCACCCCGTACCGGGTCGTCACCGCCCTCGCCCTGGGGGCCGTGGGCGTGGCCGCCTGCGCGCACCTGGCGCTGGTCTTCCTGCACGTCGCCCCGTCCAACACGGTGAGCAAGCAGCACGCGGAGACGGTCGACGACTGGATCTATCCCGAGTTCGAACAGAACTGGAAGCTCTTCGCGCCGAACCCGCTCCAGCAGAACATCGCCGTGGAGGTGCGCGCCCAGGTGCGCACCGCCGGCGGCGAGCTGGTCACGACCGACTGGCGCGACCTGAGCGCCGAGGACGGCGCGGCCATCCGGCACAGCCTGCTGCCGAGCCACACCGAGCAGAACGAGCTCCGCAGGGCCTGGGACTTCTTCACGGGCTCCCACGACGAGGAGAACAAGCCGACCGGGGAGCGCGGCGAGCTGTCCGAGGAGTACCTGCGGCGGATCGCGGTGGACCGGCTGACCCCGGACCGCTCGGGCGGCGAGGGCCGCCGGCTCTTGAGGGTGCAGCTGCGCTCGGCGACGACGGCGGTGGCCGCGCCGAAGTGGAGCGACGAGACCACCGACACCCAGACGTACTACCGGGAGCTGCCGTGGTGGACCGTGTGAGAGCCGGTCTGGCGAGGGGGCTGGGACAGGTCACGGGGCGGGCGCTGGGCCCGTACCAGAGCGCCGTGGTGCGCATCGGTTTCGCCGGTACGTGGCTCTTCTTCCTGCTGCGGGAGTTCCCGAACCGCGCCGAGCTGTACGGGCCCGACGGGCCGTGGAGCTGGGAGCTCGCCGAGCGGCTGACGGTCTCCAACGGGGCCTTCAGCGTGCTGATGTGGTCCGACTCGGCGGTGTGGTTCGAGATCGTCTACGCGGTCGCCGTGCTGGCGAGCGTCGGGCTGCTGCTGGGCTGGCGGACCAGGGCCATGTCGGTGGTGTTCATGGTCGGGGTGCTGTCCCTGCAGAACCGCAGCGTCTTCATGGGCGACGGCGGGGACAACGTCATCCACCTGATGGCGATCTACCTGGTGCTGACGCGGTGCGCGCAGGTGTGGTCGCTGGACGCGCGCAGGGCCCGTACGCGCGGCTCGACGACGGCCGGGGCGGCCGGGCCGGTGCTGTGGGGCGTGCTGGGGGCGGTGTACGCGTACGGGGCGGCGACCGGGCGGTTCAGCGCGGGCTGGCTGGCGGCGTTCGCGGCGGTGTGGGTGATGTGCGGGCTGTGGTGGCTGGTGGAGCGCCACGAGCCGGAGGGGGAGGGGCGGGCCGTCCTGGACGTCCTGGCCAACCTGCTGCACAACGCGGGAATGCTGGTGATCATGGCGGAGGTCTGCCTGATCTACGCGACGGCGGGCTGGTACAAGATCCAGGGCTCGCGGTGGCAGGACGGGACGGCCCTGTACTACCCGCTGGGGCTGGACTACTTCACACCGTGGCCGGGGCTGTCGGGGATGCTGGCGGGCAGCGGGACGGTGGTGATGCTGCTGACGTACGGGACGGTGGCGGTGCAGGTCGCCTTTCCGTTCACGCTGTTCAACCGGCGGATCAAGAACGTGCTGCTCGGGGTGATGGTGCTGGAGCACGCGGGGATCGCGGTGCTGCTGGGGTTGCCGTTTTTCTCTTTGGCGATGATCGCCGCCGATGCGGTGTTTCTGCCGACGGGGTTTTTGGTGTGGGTGGGGGTGCGGGTGGCCGCGGCGCGGTTCGGGTGGCGGCGGCGGGCCGTGCCGGAGCCGGCCCTTGCTCCTGCGGAGCTGGCCCCGAGCCCGGCCGGCCGCTGAGGCGGGCCCTGCGGGAGCCTGTCCCCGACCCGCCCTTCCTCCGTTCCTCCCCCAGCTACCGCTGGGAGGTGCCCCCAGGGGCTCCGCCCCAGACCCTCCCCCAGACTCCGTCTGGGGGGACCCCCAGTCCTCAAACGCCGGACGGGCTGAAAGACCCGGGGCTCCGCCCCAGACCCCGCGCCTCAAACGCCGGCGAGGCTTGATTTGGCCGGCGTCAGTCGGAAAGTGCGCGCAGCGCAACCTTGGGCCCCCGGCACCCCCCCAGCCTCGCCGGCGTTTGAGGCGCGGGTCCGGGCAGAGCCCGGGGAACGGTGGAAGGGCGGGTCGGGGAGAGGCCCCGCGCAGCGGTCGGAACGGGGCTGGACCGTAGGGTCAGGGCATGAGTGAGCAGCAGAGCCCCGAGGAGATCGTGCGGGAGTGGCAGGGGGCCGTCGGGGGCGGGGATCTCGTGGTGCTCGACGGGTTTCATGCCCTGAAGCACGCCCTGCGCTTCGGGGCCGACGTGCGGATGGTCGTCGCCGATGCGCCCGATGACGTACGGGGGCTCGCCCGTGAGCTGGCTCCGGACGTCGAGGGGGAGGTGGCCCGGCTGGTACGGCCGGCGCAGCTCAAGGAGCTGCTGGGGCGCGTGCACCCCACCGGGGTCGCCGCGCTCGCCGTGCGGCCCGATCGGGCGCAGGGGATCGCGCGGCTGGGCCGGATGCCGCGGAAGGCGCCGGTCGTCGTGCTCGACAACCCCCGCAACCTCGGCAACGTCGGCGCCGTCGTGCGGCTCGCCGCCGGCTTCGGTGCCACCGGGGTCGTGACCCGGGGCGACCTCGACCCCTGGCACCCGAACGTGGTCCGGGCCGGGGCCGGGCTGCACTACGCGACCACGGTGGAGCGGCTGGAACTGGACGAGCTGCCGCCCGGGCCGCTGTACGCGCTCGACCCGGAGGGTGAGGACATCCGTGCCCTCACCCTCCCCGACGACGCTCTGCTCGTCTTCGGCTCGGAACGCCACGGGATCTCGCCCGAGCTGCGCGCCCGGGCCGACCACCTGGTGTCCCTGCCGATGCGGCCGCAGGTCTCCAGCTACAACCTGGCGACGAGCGTCGCGATGGCGCTGTTCCACTGGGGTGGGCCGAACGAGATGGGTTAGGGGTTAGGCCTGGCGGCGGACTTCCACCACGCGGAAGCGGTTCGAGACGAACGCGCCGTCGCACAGTGCCGCGTTGGCCGCCGGGTTGCCGCCGGAGCCGTGGAAGTCCGAGAAGGCCGCGGTCTGGTTGACGTAGACCCCGCCGGTCAGGTTCAGGGAGAGCTGCGCGGATTCCTCCAGGCAGACCTCCTCGATGGCCCGCTCGGTGTCCGGGGAGGTGGTGTACGCGCCGACCGTCATGGCGCCCTTCTCGCGGACCGTGCGACGCAGGAGGTCCAGGGCGTCGGCGGTGGAGTCCACGGCCACCGCGAAGGAGACCGGGCCGAAGCACTCCGAGAGGTAGGGCGCCTCCGGGTCCGGCTTGGACGCGTCCAGCTTGACCATGACCGGCGTGCGGACCACCGCGTCCGGGAACTCGGGGTTCACGACCTCGCGGGAGGGCAGCGCGACCTCGCCGAGGGAGGCCGCGGCCTCCAGGCGGGTCTTGACGTCCGGGTTGACCAGGGCGCCGAGCAGCGCGTTGGCCCGGGCGTCGTCGCCGAGCAGGCCGCCGACGGAGGCCGCGAGGTCGGCGACGACCTCGTCGTACGTCTTGCGGCCGGCGTCGGTGTCGATGCCGTCGCGCGGGATCAGCAGGTTCTGCGGGGTAGTGCACATCTGGCCGCTGTAGAGGGACAGCGAGAAGGCCAGGTTGGACAGCATGCCCTTGTAGTCGGAGGTCGAGTCGATGAGGACGGTGTTGACGCCGGCCTTCTCGGTGTAGACCTGCGCCTGGCGGGCGTTGGCCTCCAGCCAGTCCCCGAACTCCGTCGAGCCGGTGTAGTCGATCAGCTTGATCTCGGGGCGGACCGCGAGGGTCTTGGCGATGCCTTCGCCCGGGCGCTCGACGGCGAGGGCCACCAGGTTCGGGTCGAAGCCGTTCTCGGCGAGGACCTCACGGGCCACCTGCACCGTGAGCGCCAGCGGGAGGACGGCTCGCGGGTGCGGCTTGACCAGGACCGGGTTGCCCGTGGCCAGGGAGGCGAACAGGCCCGGGTAGCTGTTCCAGGTGGGGAAGGTGTTGCAGCCGATCATGAGCGCGATGCCGCGCGGGACCGCGGTGAAGGTCTTGCCGAGCTCCAGCGGGTCCTTCTTGCCCTGCGGCTTCGACCAGTCGGCCTGTCCCGGGACCCGGGTCTGCTCCTCGTACGCGTAGGCCACCGCTTCCAGGCCGCGGTCCTGCGCGTGGGGGCCGCCCGCCTGGAACGCCATCATGAAGGCCTGGCCGCTGGTGTGCATGACCGCGTGCGCGAACTCGTGCGTGCGGGCGGAGATCCGCGACAGGATCTCGACGCAGACCAGGGCGCGGGCCTCGGGGCCCGCGTCGCGCCAGGCGCCCATGCCGGACTTCATTGCGGGCAGCAGTACGTCCATGTCCGCGTGCGGGTACTCCACGCCGAGCTCCGGGCCGTACGGGGACACCTCGCCGCCGGTCCATCCGTCGGTGCCGGGCTGGTCCAGCTCGAACCGGGTGCCAGCCAGGGCCTTGAAGGCGGCGAGCCCGTCGGCGGGGGCGGTCTCGCCGTACGCCTTGGGGTGCTCGGGGTGCGGGGACCAGTAGGCGCGGCTGCGGATCGCCGACAGGGCCTGGTCCAGGGTGGGCCGGTGCTTTTCGGCGAGCGCGGACAGCTGGGGGACGGTGGGATCGGCGGCCATCAGGGACCAACTCCTCGTTGAGCCGGGCGAAGGAGAGCAGACTGGAGTTAGAGTAACCGAACGATCGGTCGGGACAAGAGGGCCCGGCAGGCCTGTGGATAAGTCGGTGCGGGAGGATCAGGACATGACAGCAATCGAGCGGTCCCGCACAGTGGCGGTCATCGGCGCGGGAACCATGGGGCAGGGCATCGCGCAGGTCGCCCTCCTCGCAGGTCACCGCGTGCTGATCTACGACATCGACGCCTCCCTCGCCGCCGACGGCGTTTCCTTCGTACAGGACCGCGTCGAGCGGATGGCCGCCAAGGGCCGCCTCGATCGAGCCGAGGCCGAGGACGCGATCGGCCGAATCGATTCGGCCGGTGTCCTCGCGGAGCTGGCCGACGCCGCCCTCGTCGTCGAGGCCGTCGTCGAGAACGTCGGCGTCAAGAGCGCGCTCTTCAAAGCGCTCGAAGAGGTGGTTTCGCCGGACGCGCTGCTGGCCACCAACACCTCCTCCCTCTCCGTCACCGAGCTCGCCGCCGGTCTCGCGCACCCCGGCCGCTTCCTCGGCCTGCACTTCTTCAACCCGGCCCCGCTGCTCCCGCTCGTCGAGGTGGTCAGCGGTTTCGCGACCGACCCGGCCGCCGCCGACCGCGCGTACCGCACCGTCCTCGGCTGGGGGAAGACCCCGGTCCGCTGCGCCGACACCCCGGGCTTCATCGTCAACCGGATCGCCCGCCCCTTCTACGCCGAGGCCTTCGCGGTCTTCGAGGAACAGGGCGCCGACCCGGCCACCATCGACGCCGTGCTCCGCGAGAGCGGCGGCTTCAAGATGGGCCCGTTCCAGCTGACCGACCTGATCGGCCAGGACGTCAACGAGGCCGTCACCCGCTCGGTGTGGGAGTCCTTCTTCCGCAGCCCCAAGTTCACCCCGTCCCTCGCGCAGCGCCGACTGGTCCAGTCGGGCCGCCTCGGCCGCAAGTCGGGGCACGGCTGGTACCCGTACGGCCCGGACGCGAAGGTGCCCGGCCCGCACACGGCCGGCCCCGAGGACGCCCCGGAGAAGGTCACCGTCGTCGGCGACCTGGGGCCCGCGGCGGAGCTGACCGACCTCCTGGAGGAGGCCGGGATCTCGGTCAAGGCCACCGAGCACGGAGGCCCGTACATCCAGCTGCCCGGCGAGGGCCAGCTGGTCCTCGCGGACGGCAAGACCTCCGTGGAGTTCGCGGACGTCGTCTACTTCGACCTCGCGCTCGACTACCGCTCGGCCACCCGGATCGCGCTCTCCGCCAGCGCGGACACCAGCGAGCGGACCCTCGCCGAGGCGATCGGGCTGTTCCAGCGGCTCGGCAAGCAGGTCTCCGTCATCGGCGACGTCCCCGGCATGATCGTCGCCCGGACCGTCGCGATGCTGATCGACCTGACGGCCGACGCCGTCGCGCGCGGGGTCGCCTCCGCCGAGGACATCGACACGGCGATGAGGCTCGGGGTCAACTACCCGGTGGGCCCGGCCGAATGGCACGACCGGCTCGGCCGGGACTGGGCGTACGACCTGCTGCACCACCTCGACGAGCGCTGTCCCGGCGGCCGGTACGCGCCCTCGCTCGCGTTGTTCAAGCTGGGCTACGAGGCGGGCGACGACGACGCCATGGTGGACGAGACGGCTGACGAGGACGCGGGGGATACGGAATGACGACGGCCAAGCGGGACACCTACACGCCCGAGACGCTGCTGTCCGTGGCCGTCCAGGTCTTCAACGAGCGCGGCTACGACGGCACGTCGATGGAGCACCTGTCCAAGGCCGCCGGCATCTCGAAGTCCTCGATCTACCACCACGTCACGGGCAAGGAGGAGCTGCTGCGCCGCGCCGTCAGCCGCGCCCTCGACGGCCTCTTCGCGGTCCTGGAGGAGCCGGGGGCGATACGGGGCCGGGCGGTCGAGCGCGTCGAGCACGTCACGCGCCGCACGGTCGAGGTCCTGGTCTCGGAGCTGCCGTACGTGACGCTGCTGCTGCGCGTGCGCGGCAACACCCGCACCGAGCGGTGGGCGCTGGAGCGCCGCCGCGAGTTCGACCACCAGGTGGCTGACCTGCTCAAGGCCGCCGCGGCCGAGGGCGACCTGCGGGCGGACGTGGACATCCGGCTCGCCACCCGCCTGCTCTTCGGCATGGTGAATTCCCTGGTCGAGTGGTACCGCCCGCACCCGGGCACGAGCCACTCCCAGCTCGCCGACGCGGTGGTCCACATGGCCTTCGACGGGCTGCGCACGGCCCGGTAATCCGGGGGTGCCCGGTAACCCGGGGCAGCTCTCGGACGGGCGGGGCGGCTCCCGGACGGCCTAGTCCTCCGAGATCGCCGGCGTGCCCGTCTGGCCCGGGGCGGGGTCCAGGAGGTCCGTTTCCTCGAAGACCAGCAGCGTGCGGGTGGAGAGGACCTCCGGGATGGACTGGAGGCGGGTCAGGACCAGCTCGCGCAGGGTGCGGTTGTCCGGGGTGTGGACCAGCAGCAGGACGTCGAAATCTCCGCTGACCAGGGCGATGTGCGCGGCGCCCGGGAGCTCGCGGAGCTTCTCGCGGACCGTGCGCCAGGAGTTCTGGACGATCTTCAGGGTGATGTACGCGGAGGCCCCCTGGCCTGCCCTTTCGTGGTTCACGCGGGCCGTGAACCCCCGGATGACCCCGTCGTCGATGAGCCGGTTGATCCGGGCGTAGGCGTTCGCGCGCGAGACGTGCACCTGCTCCGCCACGGACCGTATCGACGTCCGGCCGTCCGCCTGGAGCAGTCTGATGATCGACCGGTCGATCGGGTCCAGCGACCGGGGTGCGGCGGACGCGGCGGGTGGTGCCGGTGGGGCCACTGGGGCGCCTCCCGGTGGGACCGGTCCCGAACCCGCTCCGGCCATTTGTTCATCCGGCATTGCCCGATGCCTCCCTCTCCTGGACGTCCTGCATCCATCCCAGAGCCCCGGCGCCCGTTTGTCCACAGCCTGGCGCCGCCTGTAGCCAAATTGCGCGGACAACCGAACAATCGGTAGGTGAGGCGCCTCACACTCCCCCAGCTACCGCTGGGGGTACCCCCAGGGGCGCCCAGACGACTTCCCACGAGGAGGTGTACGCCGCCATGACGGTCCAAGAGCTGCCCGGTGCCGGTGCGTCCCACCGTTCCACCCCGCCCGCCTGGAGGCCCCGTACGGACGCCGCTCCACTGCTGCCCGACGCCGAGCCCTACCGGGTCCTCGGAACCGAGGCGGCCGACCGGCTCGACCCCGCGCTGATGCGCCGCTGCTACGCCGAACTGGTGCGCGGCCGTCGCTACAACGCCCAGGCCACCGCGCTGACGAAGCAGGGCAGACTCGCCGTGTATCCGTCCACGGTCGGGCAGGAGGCGTGCGAGATCGCGGCGGCGCTCGTGCTGGAGGAGCAGGACTGGCTCTTCCCCAGCTACCGCGACACCCTGGCGGCCGTGGCGCGCGGCCTGGACCCCGTACAGGCACTGACCCTGCTGCGCGGCGACTGGCACACCGGCTACGACCCCCGCGAGCACCGGATAGCCCCGCTGTCCACCCCGCTCGCCACCCAGCTGCCGCACGCCGTGGGCCTGGCCCACGCCGCCCGGCTGCGCGGGGACGACGTCGTCGCCCTGGCCATGGTCGGCGACGGCGGCACCAGCGAGGGCGACTTCCACGAGGCGCTGAACTTCGCCGCCGTCTGGCAGGCCCCGGTGGTCTTCCTCGTGCAGAACAACGGCTTCGCGATATCCGTCCCGCTCGCCAAGCAGAGCGCCGCCCCGACACTGGCCCACAAGGCCGTCGGATACGGCATGCCCGGCCGGCTGGTCGACGGCAACGACATCGCGGCGATGCACGAGGTACTGGCAGAGGCCGTGCGGCGGGCCCGGTCCGGCGGCGGTCCGACCCTGATCGAGGCCGTCACGTACCGGATGGAGGCCCACACGAACGCCGACGACGCGACCCGCTACCGGGGCGACGCCGAGGTCGAGGCCTGGAAGGCGCACGACCCGGTCGAGCTGCTGGAGCGCGAGCTGACCGCGCGCGGGATCCTCGACGAGGCGGGCGTGCAGCAGGCGCGCGACGACGCCGAGGCGATGGCCGCGGCCCTGCGCGAGGGCATGAACGCGGACCCCGTGCTGAACCCGATGGACCTGTTCGAAAACGTCTACGCGGAGCAGACCGGCGTGCTGCGCGAGCAGGCGGCCATGCTGCGAGCCGAGCTGGAAGCCGAGGACCAGGAGTGACGACGGTGGCGGCGAAGTCCGCGAAGTCGGGGGTCAAGCCCGCGACGATGGCGCAGGCCCTGACCCGGGCCATGCGCGACGCGATGGCCGAGGACCCGACGGTCCACGTCATGGGCGAGGACGTCGGCACGCTCGGCGGGGTCTTCCGGATCACCGACGGGCTCGCGAAGGAGTTCGGCGAGGACCGCTGCACGGACACCCCGCTCGCCGAGGCCGGGATCCTGGGCGCGGCGGTCGGCATGGCCATGTACGGGCTGCGTCCGGTCGTGGAGATGCAGTTCGACGCGTTCGCGTACCCGGCCTTCGAGCAGCTGATCTCGCACGTCGCGAAGATGCGCAACCGCACGCGCGGCGCGATGCCGCTGCCCATCACCATCCGCGTGCCGTACGGCGGCGGGATCGGCGGCGTGGAGCACCACTGCGACTCCTCCGAGGCGTACTACGTGGCCACGCCCGGCCTGCACGTGGTGACCCCGGCGACCGTCGAGGACGCGTACGGGCTGCTGCGCGCGTCGATCGCGAGCGACGACCCGGTGGTCTTCCTGGAGCCGAAGCGGCTGTACTGGTCGAAGGCCGACTGGTCGCCGCAGGCCCCTGCGGCCGTTCCGGGCATCGGGAAGGCCCTGGTGCGGCGGGCGGGCACGAGTGCCACGCTGATCACGTACGGGCCTTCGCTGCCGGTGTGCCTGGAGGCGGCCGAGGCGGCGCGCGAGGAGGGCTGGGACCTGGAGGTCGTGGACCTGCGCTCGCTGGTGCCGTTCGACGAGGAGACGGTCGTGGAGTCCGTACGCCGTACCGGGCGCGCGGTCGTGGTCCACGAGGCCAACGGCTTCGGCGGACCGGGCGCGGAGATCGCCGCCCGCGTCACGGAGCGGTGCTTCCACCACCTGGAGGCGCCGGTGCTGCGGGTGACGGGCTTCGACATCCCGTACCCGCCGCCGATGCTGGAGAAGCACCACCTGCCCGGTGTGGACCGGATCCTGGACACCGTGGCCCGCCTGCAGTGGGAGAACTGATGCCGCAGGTAATGGAGTTCAAGCTTCCCGACCTCGGGGAGGGCCTGACCGAGGCCGAGATCGTCCGCTGGCTGGTGGCGGTGGGTGACGTCGTCGCCATCGACCAGCCGGTGGTCGAGGTCGAGACGGCCAAGGCGATGGTGGAGGTTCCGTGCCCCTACGGGGGTGTCGTCACCGCCCGCTTCGGGGAGGAGGGCACGGAACTCCCCGTCGGGGCGCCGCTGATCACCGTGGCGGTGGGTGTTTCGGAGGCCGGGTCGGCCGGTGCGGTGACCGATGACGCCGCCGGCGCCGCTGCTGCTGCCGAGTCGGGGAACGTGCCCCGGCCCCTGATCGGTTACGGCACGGACCACTCGCGCCCGGCGCGTCGGCGACGGGTGCGACCCGTCACCGCAGCGGTTTCGGCGCCGGTGGCACCGGCGGTGCCGGTCGTTCCGGTGGCGCCCGTTGTTCCGGTGGTTCCCGTCGCTCCTGTTGCCGCGGCCGGGCCCGTGCCGGTGATTTCGCCGCTGGTGCGGAAACTGGCGCGGGACGGCGGGGTCGACCTGCGCGGGCTGTCGGGATCGGGGCCGGACGGGCTGATCATGCGGGCGGACGTCGAAGCGGCGCTGGCCGCGCTGCGGGAGCCGCAGCCGGTGGCAGCCGTTCCGGTTGCCGCGCCGGTGGCTTCGGCCGCTCAGGGTGACCGCGTGCCGCTCAAGGGCGTGCGCGGGGCCGTCGCGGAGAAGCTGTCGCGCAGCCGGCGGGAGATCCCGGACGCCACCTGCTGGGTCGACGCGGACGCCACCGAGCTGATGGCCGCGCGGGCCGCGATGAACGCGGTGGGCGGGCCCAAGATCTCGGTGCTGGCGCTGCTGGCCCGGATCTGCACGGCCGCGCTCGCGAAGTACCCGGAGCTCAACTCCACGGTGGATCTGGCGGCGAACGAGATCGTCCGGCTGCCCTCGGTGAACCTGGGCTTCGCCGCCCAGACGGAGCGGGGCCTGATGGTCCCGGTCGTGCGGGACGCGCACACGATGAGCCCTGAGGCGTTGTCGGGGGAGTTCGCCCGGCTGACGGAGCTGGCGCGGGGCGGGAAGCTGTCCCCGGCCGACCTCACGGGTGGGACGTTCACCCTGAACAACTACGGGGTGTTCGGGGTCGACGGCTCGACGCCGATCATCAACCACCCGGAGGCGGCCATGCTCGGGGTGGGGCGGATCATGGCGAAGCCGTGGGTGCACGGGGGTGAGTTGGCGGTGCGGCAGGTCGTGCAGCTGTCGCTGACCTTCGACCACCGGGTGTGCGACGGGGGTACGGCGGGTGGGTTCCTCCGCTACGTCGCGGATTGCGTCGAGTCGCCGGCGGTGCTGCTGCGCAGCCTGTAGCCGTCCGGCGGGTGCGGGGTGGGGTGTGGGTGGGTGCGGGTTCCGCTGCGCGGAGCTGGTCCCCGCCCCACCCTTTCTCCGTTTCCCGGGCTCTGCCCGGACCCGGTCCTCAAACGCCGGACGGGCTGGATTCTGGCCCATGTCGTCCGCCTGGCGAGGGGGTTCGGGGGCAGCGCCCCCGACAGCGGCGCCGGACACGATGCCCGGTGGTGCCCCGTCAGGGGGTGAATGAAGACCGGCGAACCGTCCTGGCCGACGCGGCCCCCTCGAAGTCCCGCCCTGGAAGGGCTGGTGGCCGCCGCCCTCAGGCCGCCGGAACCGTGAGCAGCACCTTGCCCACGTGGCTGCTCGCCTCCAGCACGCGGTGGGCCTCGGCCGCCTCCGTGATCGGGAAGGTCTCGTGGACCACCGGGCGGACCCGGCCGGTGGACACCAGGGGCCACACGTGTTCGCGTACCGCGGCGACGATGGCCGCCTTCTCCTCCAGCGGGCGGGCCCGCAGGGTGGTCGCGGTGATCGCGGCCCGCTTGCCCATCAGCGCGGCCAGGTTCAGCTCGGCCTTCACCCCGCCCTGGAGGCCGATCACCGCGAGCCGGCCGTTCACCGCGAGGGCGGTCACGTTCCGGTCGAGGTACTTCGCGCCCATGATGTCCAGGATCACGTCCGCCCCGGCCCCGCCGGTGGCCGCCTTGATCTCCTCCACGAAGTCCTGCTCGCGGTAGTCGATCAGGACGTCCGCGCCCAGCTCCGCGCAGCGCGCCAGCTTCTGCGGTCCGCCGGCCGTCACCGCGACCTTCGCACCCACCGCCTTGCCCAGCTGGATCGCCATGGTCCCGATGCCGCTGGACCCGCCGTGCACCAGCAGCGTCTCCCCGGGGCGCAGTCCGGCCACCATGAACACGTTGGACCAGACCGTGGCGGCCGCCTCGGGGAGCGAGGCCGCCGTCACCAGGTCCACGCCCGCCGGTACCGGCAGCAGCTGCCCCGCGGGGACGGCCACCCGCTGCGCGTAGCCGCCGCCCGACAGGAGCGCGCACACCTCGTCGCCCACCGCCCAGCCGGACACCCCGGGACCGATCGCGGAGATGCGCCCGGAGCATTCGAGGCCGGGGTGGGGGGAGGCGCCGGGCGGCGGGTTGTAGAACCCCTGGCGCTGCAGGAGGTCGGCGCGGTTCACGGCGCTCGCCGCGACCTCGACGAGGACCTCGCCCTCGCCCGCCACCGGATCGGGTACGTCGGTCCAGACGAGGGCCTCGGGGCCGCCGGGCTGCTCGATGGTGATCGCATGCATGGCCCGGAGGCTAGCCGAGCCGCATCGCACCCGACTACTCGACGGGGCCCAGTATCACCGGTGCCGAAGCGGACGGGGCGGCGCGGACGATGGTGATGAGACGGTCCGTCAGCTGGAGCGGGCTCGCGTGCGGATCGTCGTAGGGCAGCAGGCGGTGTCCGCGCAGCACGCTCACCACCAGGTCGCCGGTGTCCCGCACCGACTTGCCCACCTCGGCCTTGGTCACGGGCCGTTCGATGAGGTCGAGGCCGCTGCCTTGCTGGATCAGGTCCTCCATCACGGTGCCCGCGCTCGGGCTGAGCACCGACAGACCCAGCAGCCGGCCGGCCGCGCTCGCGCTCGTGATGACCGCGTCGGCGCCGGACTGGCGCAGCAGCGGCGCGTTCTCCTCCTCGCGGACGGCGGCGACGATCTTCGCGCCCCGGTTGAGCTGGCGGGCCGTCAGGGTGACCAGCACCGCCGTGTCGTCCCGCTGCGTGGCGATGATGATCTGCCGGGCCTTCTGCAGCTCGGCGCGCAGGAGTACGTCGGAGCGGGTGGCATCGCCGACCACGCCCGTGAACCCCTCCGAGTTGGCGATGTCGATCACCTTGGCGCTGGGGTCGACGATGACGACCTGCTCCCGGGAGAGGCCGGTGGACAGCAGGGTCTGCAGGGCGGAGCGGCCCTTGGTACCGAAGCCGACGACGACCGTGTGGTCACGCAAGTTCTTCCTCCAGCGGCTCAGCCGCCACTCTTCCCTCGTCCGTTCCGTGAGGACTTCCAGGGTGGTGCCGACCAGGATGATCAGGAACAGCACGCGCAGGGGCGTGATCAGCAGGACGTTGACCAGTCGTGCGCTGTCGCTGTACGGGACGATGTCGCCGTAGCCGGTCGTCGAGAGCGTCACGGTCGCGTAGTAGACGCAGTCGAGGAAGTCGACCGTCTCGTTGGCGTTGTCGTGGTAACCCTCGCGGTCCGTCCACACGATCAGCACCGTCAGGCACATCACGAACAGGGCCATCAACAGGCGCCGGGACACCTGCCGCAGGGGTTTCTCGACGACGCGCCTGGGCAGTTTGATGCGCCGGGAGACGAGTTTCTCGTCCGCGCCGCGGGCCATGGCGTCTTGGCCGTGAAGTTTCACGTGAAACATCCCCCCGAGGCCCAGGGCAGATCCAGGATCTCCAGTTCCTGCCCGGACCGAGCTCCGTTCGGTGGTACGACGGCCAGCGCGTCGGCGGCCGCGACACCGCGCAGCATCGCGGGGCCGTTGTAGCGCAGCGGGACCGCGTGCTCGTCGCCCAGCATCACCGGGACGAGCCGGGTGTCGTACGGGTGGCCCGGTACGTCGCCCTGGACCGTCGCCGTGTAGCGGGGGCGCCGGCGGCGGCCGGCGAGGGCGCGCAGCAGGGGGTCGGCCAGGGTCAGCAGTCCGGAGACGGCGGCGAGCGGATTGCCGGGCAGCCCCACCAGGTGCCGTCCGTCGGCCCCGTCGCCGATCCGGGCCAGCAGCATCGGGTGCCCGGGGCGCACGGCGACCCCGTCGACGAGCAGTTCGGCGCCGGCCAGTTCCAGCACGGGGTGGACGTGGTCGACGGGCCCGGAGGCGGTGCCGCCGGTGGTGACGATGACGTCGGCGGTGGAGGTGGTGATCGCCTTGAGGAGGGCCTCGACGCCGGCGGGGTCGTCGCCGAGCCGCCGGGTGGCGATGACCTCGGCGCCGAGCCGGGTGAGCCAGGGTCCCAGCATCGGGCTGAGCGCGTCGCGGATCAGGCCGTCGTGCGGGAGGCCGTCGGTGAGCAGCTCGTCGCCGAGCACCAGGATCTCCACGCGGGGCCGGGGCCGGGTGGTCAGCTCGTCGTACCCGGCGGCCGCGGCGAGGCCGAGTACGGCCGGAGTGACCAGGGATCCGGCGGGCAGCAGCAGGTCGCCGGAGCGGCACTCCTGGCCGCGCGGGCGGATGTCCTGGCCGGTGGCCACGGGGCGCTCGGCGAAGAGCTGGGCGCCGGCCTCGCGGCTGTGCTCGCTGCGGATGACGGCGGTGGTGTCGGCGGGGATCCGGGCGCCGGTGGCGATCCGTACGGCCTCGCCGTCCGCGAGGGCCGCGGGCAGCTCGGTACCGGCGAGCACGCCCTCGCCGGGGCGCACGGTCCAGGGGCCGGGGCCGGCGACGGCCCAGCCGTCCATGGCGGAGGTGTCGAACGACGGCAGGTCGGTCAGGGCGTCCAGGGGCGCGGCCAGCACCTCGCCGAGGGCGTCCGCGAGGGGCACCCGGTGGGTACGGGCCCGGGCCCCGTTCCCGGCGTGGACGGAGGCCTCCCGGGCCCGCGTCCAGGCGGCCGAGCGGCGGCGGGAGGTGGAGCCGGTGCCGGTGCCGCCGGCCGAGGCGGAGCCGGAGCCGGGGCCGCTGTGCGGGTCTTGGCCGGGGTTGCCGCGGCTGACCAGGGCCAGGGCCTGGTCGAGGGCGTGTTCGGCGTCGGTGGGGGTCATCCGGAGCCGTCCTGTTTGGCGTCGGCTTCGGCTTCGGCGGCCCAGCGCAGCGCCAGGTCGGCGGCCTTGCGGGAGGCCTCGGCGACGGCTAGGGCGGGGTCGGCGCCGGTGGCTTGGGCTTGGGCGGCCGCGTAGCCGACGAGGAAGGTGGTCAGCGGAGCGGCGGGCCGGGCGACGCCGTGGGCGGCGTCACGGGCGAGGTCGAGCAGGGTCTTGGTGTCGACGGTGAGGTCGATGCCCAGCTCGTTCTTGACGGCGGTGATCCATTGGTCCAGCACTGTTCCATGCTCCCTGATCCGGGCCCGGGCGACTGCGAGATCCTCCCAGGTGTCGCAGTCGAAGGAGGCGAGGGGGGCCGCGTCGACGTGTGCGAGGTCGAGTTCGGCGGTGAGGGCGCGCAGCGGAAGCCCGCCGAGGCTGCCGTGCTCGGTGGCGAGCAGGGCGATCTCGCGGCGCAACGGCTCGGCCCGGTAGGCGGCGACGAGGGGCTGATCGCGGCCGTCGGCGTCCCGCAGCATCGCGCCGTCCCAGCCGTTCCCGCCGGGGGCGTTCAGCAGGGTCCGGACCGTGTCCCGGTCGAGGAACGGCAGGTCCGCGGAGAGTACGAGGACCAGCTCGGCCGTGGTCTCGCGGAGCCCGGCGTCCAGCGCGGCGACGGGGCCGGTGCCGGGCGGGTCCTCGCGGGTCCACCGCACCGGGCGCGAGGTGGGGTGCCGGCCGCCGACGACCACGGTGGTGCCGGCGTCCCGGCAGGCGTCGAGGACGCGGTCGAGGAGGGTGCGGCCGCCGACGCTCAGCGCGGGCTTGTCGGCCCCGCCGAGGCGGCGCGCGGCGCCGCCGGCCAGGACGATCGCGTCGTAACTCATGCCCCTGAGTATGCGCGGCTCATGTCCCCGGCGGGGAGCCGCGCTTACCGGCGCCTTATCCCTGTGTCAGGTGCGGCCCCGTTTCCCGGGGCTCGGCCCCGAGCCCGCACCTCAATCGCCGGCGGGGCTGGATGTGGCGTGCGCCGCGTGTCGGGCGCGCCTCAAAGATCCGGGGCTCCGCCCCGTGCCCCGCGCCTCAAACGCCGGCGGGGCTGGATGTGGCCGAGGCCGCCTGCCCCGGTGCGGCTCAAAGATCCGGGGCTCCGCCCCGTGCCCTCCCCCAGACTCCGTCCCGGGGGACCCCCACTCCTCAAACGTCGGAGGGGCTGGATTTGGCCGCTGCCGTCCGACAAGTGCGGCTGGATGTGGGCCTGCGTGAGCCTGCATGTGCGCGCAGCGCAAGCCTTGCGCCCGGGCGGGCTGGATGGCCCGGAGGGCAATTTCAGCCTCGCCGGCGTTTGAGGCGCGGGGTCCGGGGCGGAGCCCCGATCTTTGAGCCGCGCCGGCTATTCAGGCGCGGGTGGGGCCCCAGGGTGGGGGCCTGCGCAGCGCAAAGGCGGGGCCGGGGAGCCGGACCCGCCTTTGGACCGCTGACCGCCGGAGGCTAGAGGTACGGGCCCGAGCGGACCGGGCCGTGGCCGTCTTCGTCGTCCGTCGGGGCCCCCGGAGGCAGCGCCCGCCGCATCTGTTCCAGCTGCGCCCGCGCCGCCATCTGCTGCGCGAACAGGGCCGTCTGGATGCCGTGGAAGAGGCCCTCCAGCCAGCCCACCAACTGCGCCTGCGCGATGCGCAGTTCCGCTTCGGAGGGGATGGCCTCCTCGGTGAACGGGAGGGACAGGCGCTCCAGTTCCTCCACGAGCTCGGGGGCCAGGCCGTCCTCCAGCTCCTTCACCGAGGCGGCATGGATGTCCTTGAGCCGGACCCGGCTCGCCTCGTCGAGAGGCGCGGCACGTACCTCTTCCAGGAGTTGCTTGATCATGCTGCCGATCCGCATGACCTTGGCGGGCTGTTCGACCATCTCCGTCACCGGGACCTCGCGCGACTCGTCATCGGCGCCGCCGACCGCCATCCCGTCCTGTCCCACGATCAAGACGTTCGGGGGGCTGTCCTGCGACCGTTCACTCCTCGGCATCTCCATGCCGTCATTGTCTCGCACACCTTCGTCAGCAGACGTGTGCCCCCGTACGGGCGTGATCCACCCTGTACGGGGGCACGGGATCAGCCGGCCGTCCGCCGGGCGAGCGCCCCGCTCGAACGGGTGACCAGGGCGGCCAGCAGCGCCGCGCCCAGCGGGACGGCGACGAGCAGCCAGCCCAGGGTCTGCCACGGCACCGCGATCGGCACGTACGGGATCTCGTCCAGCGTCGTGAAGCCCCGCTGGACGCCCGACTCGAAGAGCGTCTCCATCTCGCGGCGCTGGGTGAGCCGCAGCCCCACCGCGGGCAGGATTCCGGCCGCCGAGCCCAGGACGACGCCCATCAGGGCGACCACCCCGCACTGGAAGCCGCTCAGCGTGCGCCGTACCCGCGGCGCCGCGCCCACCGCGGCGAGGGTCTTCAGGTCGGCCTCGGCGTCGGCCTGGGCGAGCCCGGTGGCGATGCCGGCCGCGCCGATGGTGACCAGTCCGGCGAAGACGGTGAGGGCGAGCAGGGTGAGGCTGTCGCTGCCCTCGTAACCCGCCTCGATGCGCACGTGGGCGTCCACGCCCATCCGGTCGTACTCACCGGCGAGCGTCTGGCGCTGCTCGCTGCTCGCGGTTCCGTCGAGGCTGAAGTAGGAGCCGTACGGTGCCGTGGTCAGCCCGGTCGCCTTGACGGCGGAAGCCGGCAGGATCGCCTGGATGCCCCAGCCCTCGGTGCCGTCGGGCACTTGGTGGACGGGGAGGACCTTGTCCACGCCCGGCGTGTCCTCGCCGGGCTTGCCGAAGCCGTTGGCCGCCTGCGGGTCGGTGATGATCCGCAGGGTGAGCTTGCCGTCCTTGACGTTGCGCCTGTCGAAGGAGACGGTCTGCCCGGCCTTGAGGGCGGCCACCGAGCCCGGATCGGTCACGGCGAGCACGGAGAGCAGCTTCTCGTCGGCGACGACGACGTCGTGCTGGCTGTGCCGGACCTGTCGGCAGCGCCAGTCCCGTGCCAGCTCCTTCCTCTGCTCCGCGGTGAAGGCATCGGGCCCGTTCACGGCTTCGTACAGCGGGCAGCGCTGATCCTTGGGCCTGATGACCTCGACCCGGCCGCAGCCCGGTTCCTCGGAGTACGACTCGCAGCCGGGCTTGCCGACGACGAGGCGGTCGACGTCCGCCCGCACGCCCAGCGGGAGTTGCTTGGCGAGGACCTCGCGCAGGGCGGGCACCTCCTTGTGTGCGCTGTTCTCGGAGGCTTCCAGCAGCCCGGTGCCGTGCGGCAGGTCGGCGACGTACGCGTGCCGGTTCTGCAGCTCCTGGCTGTGCGCGTACGTGGCCACCGCGACGGTTCCGGCGACGGCGGCCAGCACCGCGGCCACGGCGGGCGCCGTACGCCCCCGGTTGCGCACGGCGTCGCGCAGCGCGAGCCGCGGCGACAGCGGCAGCCACCGCCCGAGCCGCCCGAAGAGGCCGACCAGGACCGGGGTGAGGGCGACGACGCCGAGCTCGGCGAGGGCGCTGCCGGCCACGACCACGGCGGGGCCCATCCGCGAGGTGGTGCCGTACAGGGCGATCGCGGCGCCGCCGCCGACGGCGATCAGGCCGATGACGGGCAGGACCCGGTTGGCGCGGCGGACGCCGCGACGGCCGGTCAGCGAGGCCAGCACGGTCTGCCGGGAGGCGGTGACGGCCGGGACGATCGCGGCGAGCAGCCCGGTCACCACGGCGAGCAGGGCGATGCCGGCGAGTTCCAGCGGGCGGAAGTCGAAGCCGCCGAAGCGGTTGCCGAGGTACTCCTCCAGCACCGGCCGGAGCGCGACGGTGAGCGCGATGCCGACGGCGGTGCCGGTGACGGCGGCCACGGCGCCGATGACGAGGCCGCCGGAGAGCACGATGGAGCGGATGTGCCGCCGGTCGCCGCCGTTGGCGCCGACCAGGCCCAGCTGGCGGCGCGAGCGCCGGGCGCCGACCGCGAAGGCGGGTCCGGCGAGCAGGCAGATCTCCAGCATCGCGAGGCCCACGACGGTGGCCACGGTGGCCATCTCGACGACCGAGCCGCCGTCGCCGAGTTCGAAGCGCTCCTTCGGCTCCTGCTGGTACAGCGGTACGTCGGAGTCGGCGGGCGGGTCGAGGACCACGGCGCGGGAGACGACGACCAGGCCCTTGGCGTTGGCCGCCTTGACGATGTTCCACGTGAAACCATCGCCGCCGAGCTTGACCAGGTAGGAGTCCTCGGGGTGCAGGCCGGGTGCTCCGGAGGCCTGGAGGGCCTTGTCGAGCGGGGCGAACAGGGTCCCGGGCGGGGCGAGGAGCTCGTCCCGCTTCAGCTCGTCGGGCACCTCGTAGGCGCCGACGATCTTGTACGCGGAGTTCACGCCGCGCGGGGTGACCGAAGAGCCGACGTAGAGGCCGGAGTTCTCCAGGAAGGCGGTGGTGGCGATGACCTCGCCCGCGGTCTCCGGCAGCCGTCCGCGGTCGACGGTGATCAGGCCGGCCGTCAGCGGGCTGTGCGCGTCGAGTTCGCGCAGTTGGGTGTCGAGCAGCCCGTGCCTGGTGCGGACCTTGACGTAGCCGTGTGAGTCCTTGACCGCCTCGGCTCCGGCCGGGAGCGCCGAGCCCACCGGATCCTCCTGCTTGTCCTCCTTCGGCCTGGGCTTGGAGGCGTACTCCTCGAAGCCGCCGACCGGCGCGAAGCTGGAGCCGTCGGGCTTCTGGAGGATGGGCCCGCCCACGTGCGAGAGGCTCACCCGGGCGTCGGCGGCGCCGATCTGGCGGGTGAGCGCCTGCTCGGGGGAGAGTTCGGCGCTGCGCAGCGTGAGGTCGGCGGCGCTCACCCCGACGATCGGCAGGGCGAGCATCGCGAGGACCAGGGAGCTGCGGCCCTTGGCGCGCCAGGCGTCGCGGCGGGCGATGCGCAGCGCCGCGATCCAGGAGTGGTACCAGCCTTGGAGCGAGGAGGTCACGGGCGGGCCGCCTGCTCGGAGAGAAGCGAGTCGGGCCGGCTGCGCAGGGTCTCGTCGATCACGCTGCCGTCGCGGAGGAAGACCACGCGGTCGGCCCAGGCGGCGAACCGCGGCTCGTGCGTGACGAGGATCCCGGCCGCGCCGGCGTCGCAGCGCGAGCGCAGCAGCGCCAGGACGGACTCGCCGGTCTCGGAGTCGAGGGCGCCGGTGGGTTCGTCGGCGAGGACGAGGCGGCGGTCGCCGACCAGGGCGCGGGCGATGGCCACGCGCTGCTGCTGGCCGCCGGACATCTCGTCGGGGAAGCGGTCGGCGAGTTCGCCCAGGCCCATCTCCTCCAGTGCGGCGAGCGCGGAGACGCGGGCCTTGCGGGCGGAGACGCCGTCGAGTTCGCGGGGCAGGGCCACGTTCTCCGCGGCGGTGAGTGCCGGGATCAGGTTGTAGTCCTGGAAGACGTAGCCGATGCTGCGGCGGCGCAGGGCGGCCAGCTGCTTGCGGCTCGCGGTGGTGATGTCGGTGCCCTCGACGATCACCCGGCCGCTGGTCGGTACGTCGAGGCCGCCCGCGAGGGTGAGCAGCGTGGACTTCCCGGAGCCGGAGGGGCCCATGACGGCGACGAGTTCGCCGGGGTGGACGGAGAGGTCGATGCCGCGCAGGGCGTGGACTTCGGTGGCTCCGCTGCCGTGGGTGCGGACGAGCCGCTCCAACTGCAGTACGGGTTGCCGGGACTGGTGCTGTTCGGACATGAAGGGTCCCCCCTGGAACGGTGGTTCAGCCTCGCCGCGTGCGGGCGGTGCGGGGCCGGGTTGTCGGGGTCGAAGCCGGGGTCGCGGAGGCCGGGGCCGAGGAAGTGGACGCGGTCGGCGCGCCCCCGTCCCCGTCCGCATCGGTGGCGTCGGCGTCGGTGTCGGCGTCGGAGCGGGCAACGGGCGGTTCGGCCTGGGGTCGTTCGGACTGTGCGGCTCTCCGGTCGGCCGGCAGGGAGAGCCGGACCAGCCGGGATTCGCAGTGGTCGAGCCAGCGGGCCTCGGCCTCGGTCTGGAAGATCAGCTGCTCCAGGACGAGCAGCCAGGCCACGTCGTCGCGTTCGCGGGACTGCCCGCTCTCGATCGCGGCGAGCGCGGTGGCCTTGAGCCGGGTGTAGTCCTGCATCGCCCTGATGGTGGCGTGGCGCTGGGACTGGATGACGGCGCGGATGTCCACGCTCGGTGCGCCCACGGCCATGGCGAGCTTGATGGACAGCTCGTCACGGGGCGGGTTGGCGCGGTCGACGGGGCGCTCGTACCACTCGCGCAGTTCGGTGCGACCGGAGTCGGTGATGGCGTAGAGGGTGTGCCCGGCGGAGTCCTCGCCGTCGGGGGCGACGAGTCCGTCGCGTTCGAGGCGGGCCAGGGTGGTGTACACCTGCCCGACGTTGAGCGGCCAGGTGGAGCCGGTGCGGGATTCGAACTCGGTGCGCAGCTGGGAGCCGTACCTGGGGCCCCGTTCGAGCAGGGCGAGCAGGCCGTGACGGATCGACATACTCGGTATGTATACCGAGTATGTTCGCTGTGGGCAACCGTCCCGGGTGGTACGTCCGGTTCGTCACGCGGACCGGCGCAGCCGCATTCCGAGGTAGCCCAGGCCCAGGCCCATCAGGGCGAACCCGGTCCCCAGCGGCATTATGTGCGCGGCCAGATCGGCGGCCCGTTCGTTCGGCTCGGTGCCCAGCGCGCTGATCGCCGCGGGCGGGGTCGGCTCGGTCCGCGGCGGTTCCTGCGGCTCGGTGCGCGGCCGGACCGGCAGCGGGCGGGGGGCCGCCACCAGCTCCGGGTTCGCCGGTTCGCCGACCGGTCTGCCGGGCCGGTCCCGGCCGACTCCGGCCGCCGATCCGGCCAGCTCCTGGGGGGTGTCGTCCGGCGCCGGGGCGGAGGCACGGGGGGCGGCGGGGCCGAGGTGCCAGGCGGGGGCGAGGGTGAAGGCGAGGGCGGGAGCGGTGGGCGCGAGCGCGGCGGCGGCGAGCGCGGCGCAGGCCAGCCAGCGAGTCGGGCGGAAGCCTTGGATCACGGGGTGCCCCTCCCGTCCCGAGCGTGCAGATCGTGCGGAGATATGCGCTCAGATTTACATAACGGGACAAAAGCGGCATCCCGGGCGCCCCATCGGGGTGCCCGGGATGCCGGTGTGGAGCAGTGTCGGCGCTGACCGGTGCCGGCCGGTGCCGGCCGGTCTACTCGGGGTTGCCGGTCGACACGGTCAGCGTGTACTCCGTGCCTTCCTTCGCGATCTTGTCGCCGGGGCGCGGGGACTGGTCGAGCACCTGGTCCTTGCCGTACACGGCCTCGTCCTTCTCCACGATCCTGTACTTGCCGCCCGAGGCCTGGATGCAGGCCTTCACGGACAGCAGGTTCTTGTACCGAAGGTCCGGCGCCGAGTACTTTTCGGCCTCGCTGTAGTGCTTCACCGGCTCCTTGCACTTGGCCGGGTCGATCGTGCGCGAGGGGTCCGGCCCCTTGTACCCGGCCTTGGCGGAGGCCTTGGCGGACGCGGAGGTGGAGGCGGATGCCGAGGTGCCCGGGCCGTCCGCCGTCTGCTTGCCCTCGTCGTCGCCGTCCGAGACGATCGCGGCGATCAGGCCGCCGATCGCCAGCAGCGACACCACGATCGCGCCCACGAGCACCGGCATGTTCTTCTTGCCGCCGCCCGCGCCGCCGCCCCGGCCCGACTGGTTCGGGGCGGTCGTCGGGGAGATCGTGTACGGCGGCGGGGTGTGCGGCGCGTACTGCTGCTGCGGCGGGGGAGTGTGCGGCGCGTACTGCTGCTGCGGCGGGGGAGTGTGCGGGTAGGCGTAGCCGCCCTGCCCGTGCACCTGCGGCTGCGGGGCCGGCGTCGGCGGCCCGTACGGACCGGGCGCCGGGGTCTGCGGCGTCTGGTACGGCTGCTGCACCGACTGCGGCGGGGCCTGGTAGCCCGAGTCCACCGGCGGGAACACGGCCGAGGACACGCCCGCACCGTTGCCGCCCGTCGGGGCGCCCTGGACGATGACCGGAGCCCCGGTCTGTCCGGCGGCCAGCACCCGGGCGATCTCGTCCGCCATGGCCGCCGCCGTGGGGAAACGCTCGTTCGGGTTCTTCTTCAGGGCGCGCGCCACCAGCGCGTCCATCGCCGGGGTCACCGCGCGGTTGATGGAGGACGGGGCGACCGGCTCCTCCTGCACGTGCGCGTACGCGATGGCCAGCGGCGAGTCCGCGTCGAAGGGGATCCGACCGGTCAGCAGCTGGAAGAGCATGATGCCGACCGAGTACAGGTCGGAGCGGGCGTCGACCCCGCGCCCCAGTGCCTGCTCGGGCGACAGGTACTGCGGGGTGCCGACGACCATGCCGGTCTGCGTCATCGAGGTGACACCCGACTGCATGGCACGGGCGATGCCGAAGTCCATCACCTTGACCACGCCACGCTTGGTGATCATGACGTTGCCCGGCTTGATGTCGCGGTGGACGAGCCCCATCTCGTGGCTGGTGTCCAGGGCGGCCAGTACGTCGGCCGTCACCTTCAGCGCCTTGTCGGCCGGCATCGCACCGTACTGCGCGATGTCCGCCTGGAGCACGGAGCCGAGCGGCTGCCCCTCCACGTACTCCATGACGATGTACGGCATGAGCGAGCCCTCGAACTCGTCCTCACCCGTGTCGAACACCGAGACGATGTTGGTGTGCGACAGTTTGGCCACAGCCTGGGCCTCGCGGCGGAACCGCTCGCGGAACGACTGCTCGCGACCCAGCTCCGTGTGCAGGGTCTTGATGGCCACCTGGCGGTCGAGCGCCGTGTCGTGCGCGAGGTACACGGCGGCCATGCCGCCCTCGCCGAGCAAATCCCGTAGCTGGTAACGGCCACGGGCCAGGGAACCGCCTGCGTACCGGCCCTGAGTGCCGTCCTGGCTCATGACTGTTGCTTCCCCTCAGCTGCTTGTGTCGCGCCCAGTCTGCCGGAGGGCAAGCACACGTCAAGCCAGGTACCCGTTCTGTGACCACGCTGCCACAGGACGACTAGTCCGAACGGCGACCGGGTCCGAGGCTGTAGCGTTCATCGGAGCAGCAAAGAAGAGGAAAACCGCCTAGCAGCGGCCGAGAGAGACGACGGCGAGGACTGATGGCACCCGAACCCGAGGGAAACGGCGCCGGGATGACCGAGGGTCCTGAGCACTGGGGCGCCGGCGGCCTGGTGGGAGACGGCCGTTACCGGCTGACGCACCGGCTGGGCCGTGGCGGCATGGCCGAGGTGTTCGCCGCCGAGGACGTACGTCTGGGCCGCACCGTCGCCGTCAAGCTGCTCCGCCCCGACCTGGCCGAGGATCCCGTCTCGAAGGCGCGCTTCACGCGCGAGGCACAGTCCGTCGCGGGACTCAACCACCATGCCGTCGTCGCCGTGTACGACTCGGGCGAGGACCGGGTCGGCCCGAACACCGTCCCGTACATCGTGATGGAGCTGGTCGAGGGCCGCACCATCCGCGACCTGCTGCTCAGCGCCGAGGCCCCGGGCCCCGAGCAGGCGCTCATCATCGTCTCCGGCGTGCTCGAAGCGCTCGCCTACTCGCACCAGCACGGCATCGTCCACCGTGACATCAAGCCGGCGAACGTCATCATCACCGACGCCGGCGCGGTCAAGGTGATGGACTTCGGCATCGCGCGCGCCCTGCACGGTGCGCAGTCGACGATGACGCAGACCGGCATGGTCATGGGCACCCCGCAGTACCTGTCGCCGGAGCAGGCCCTCGGCAAGGCCGTGGACCACCGCTCCGACCTGTACGCGACCGGCTGCCTGCTGTACGAACTCCTCGCGCTGCGGCCCCCGTTCACCGGCGAAACCCCGCTCTCGGTGGTCTACCAGCACGTACAGGACGCCCCGGTGCCGCCCTCGCAGCTGCCGGAGGGCCACACCATCCCCCACGAGCTCGACGGCCTCGTCATGCGTTCCCTCGCCAAGGACCCGGACGACCGGTTCCAGAGCGCCGAGGAGATGCGCGGACTGGTCCAGTACGCGCTCCGGATGCTGCACGACCAGGGCCCCAACACCGGAACCTGGAACACCGGCCCGGTCACCATGGCCCTGCCGCACGGCCGCGGCGGGAGCCAGACCACGGTCATGCCCGCGGGCGGCGGGACGGGTGGTCAGCCGGCCTACGGCTCGAACTCCATGACCTCGCAGTTCCAGCAGCCGATGGTGCCGCCGCTGAACCCGGACGACGGCTCCGCCTTCCCCGGCGGCCGGGGTGGCCGGGGCGGCCACGACGGCTACGACGGTTACGACGACCGCGGCAACGGCGGCCGCTGGAAGATGTGGCTCTTCGCGGTGCTCGCGGTCGTCGCGGTCGCCGGGGGCGTGGCCTACGCGGTCACCTCCGTGGTCGACAAGCAGAAGGAGACCCCGCCGGCCACCCAGTCGAGCACGCCCGGCGGGCAGCCGAGCACGCCCGGAGCGACGGGGGACACGCCGTCGCAGCCGACCCCGACCAACACGCCCTCGTTCAGCGAGTCCACGTTCACGGCGACCCGCAGCAGGACGCCGAGCCACACGCCGTCGAGCTCGGCGTCGGCGTCCTCGTCCACGTCGAATTCGGCGTCGCCCTCGGAGTCCAAGAGCGGCTCGTCGACGGCCACGCCGACGCGCAGCCCCTCGGCCTCGCCCTCGGCGTCGAAGACCGATGGCCCCGGCCCCGGCGGCCCCGCCAACCCGAACGACGAGGAATAGCGGAAGACCGGGATCCCGGAAGACGGGGATCCCGGAGCGTCAGAGCGCGTGCTGGTATGCGCGGTCGGGATTTCCGGCGAGCGAGTGCACGCTGACGAACTGGGGTTCGATGCGCATGTAGACGGGGTCGAAGACCGCTCCGTCCACGAAATGCGGACCCGGGCCGAACAGTTCCAGTTCGGCGGTGGTCGGCTCGACGATCTCGGCCGTTCCGGTGAACTGGACGGACCACAGCCGGGTGTCCTGGGAATTGAAGTTGTCCGCTCCGTAGGCCACCACGCTGCCGTTGCAGGCCTGGTGGTAGCCGAAGCCGGCGTGCATTCTCAGCACGACCTTGTCCTCCACCACGATGTGGCGGGCGAGGGCGAGGAAGGGCAGCGCGCGCATGCTGGTGGCGACACGGCCGTACGGCACCCGGCGCAGCAGTTCGATGGCGTGCAGTTCCTCTGGGGACATGCGTCCCACTTTCCGGTACGACACCGTGCCGGAAAAGAGGAGCCCGCCCCCATGATCGAGGACGTTGGTCCCGAATTAAACAGCTCGCCCCGTGGAAGTGCGCTGCGAAGGAGTGCGACTCCACGGGGCGTCACGCTGTGTGAGGGATCCGGCGGTCAGTGCCGCTTCTCCGCCTGGAGGCGGGCCACGTAGGCCGCGGCCTGGGAGCGGCGCTCCATGCCCAGCTTGGAGAGCAGGCTGGAGACGTAGTTCTTGATCGTCTTCTCGGCCAGGTGCAGCCGCTCGCCGATGACCCGGTTGGTCAGGCCCTCGCCGATCAGGTCGAGGATCTTCCGCTCCTGCTCGGTGAGGTTGGAGAGCCGGTCGTCGCCCTTGCCGTTCTTGCCGTCGCGCAGCCGCTCCAGCACCCGGGCGGTGGCCACCGGGTCCAGCAGGGACTTGCCCGCCGCCACGTCCCGTACGGCGCTGAGCAGCTCATTGCCGCGGATCGCCTTGAGGACGTAGCCCGAGGCGCCGGCCATGATCGCGTCGAACAGTGCCTCGTCGTCGGCGAACGAGGTCAGCATCAGGCACTTGATGTCCTCGTTCTGGGAGCGCACCTCGCGGCACACCTCCACACCACTGCCGTCGGGCAGCCGGACGTCGAGCACGGCCACGTCCGGGCGGGTGGCGGGGATCCGGACCAGCGCGTCGGCGGCCGTACCGGCCTCGCCCACGATCTCGATGTCCTCTTCGACCGACAACAGCTCATGGACACCCCGACGTACCACTTCGTGGTCGTCCAGGAGGAATACCTTGATTTTTCCGTCTTCGCGCACGAAGTCAGTTTCACACACTCACCTCTTCCCTGCCGGAGTTACCCGGGATAACGTGCCGTTGTTCCGGCCCCCTGCAAGGCTGTGACCAGTGGTTGTTCCCGCCTGCGGCGATTTACTTGGAAATCCAAGCAAAAACGCAGGTCAGGCGGGGTTTCGCAGTTATGCGGCGCACTGGGTAACGTGCAATGCGCAGGGCACTCGCCGGGGCACCTGTCACGCCTGAATCCCGTACACGACGCGCACCCACCCCGTGCGCTGGTACGGATCCAGGTGAGCCGCACTGGACCCCGGAGAACCCGGGTGCCGGACCGACGGAGGAGCACCAAGTGACCGTGGAGAGCACTGCCGCGCGCAAGCCGCGACGCAGCAGCGGCACCAAGCGGGCTGCAGGCGCGGCAAGCGCCGCCAAGCCCGCCGCTGCCACCGCGCAGACGCAGGACGCTGAACCTCAGCTCGTACAGCTGCTGACGCCCGAAGGGGAACGAGTCGACAACGCGGAAAACGCGGAGTTCGCCCCCTTCGTCGCCGACATCACCACCGAGGACCTGCGCGGGCTGTACCGCGACATGGTGCTCACCCGCCGCTTCGACGGTGAGGCGACCTCGCTCCAGCGTCAGGGCGAACTGGGCCTGTGGGCCTCGCTCCTCGGCCAGGAGGCGGCGCAGATCGGCTCCGGCCGGGCGCTCCGCGGGGACGACTACGTCTTCCCGACCTACCGGGAGCACGGCGTGGCCTGGTGCCGCGGCGTCGACCCGACCAACCTCCTCGGCATGTTCCGCGGTGTGAACCACGGCGGCTGGGACCCGAACACCAACAACTTCCACCTGTACACGATCGTCATCGGCTCGCAGACGCTGCACGCGACCGGTTACGCGATGGGTGTGGCCAAGGACGGCGCCGACTCGGCCGTCATCGCCTACTTCGGCGACGGCGCGTCCAGCCAGGGCGACGTGGCCGAGGCCTTCACCTTCTCGGCCGTCTACAACTCCCCGGTCGTGTTCTTCTGCCAGAACAACCAGTGGGCGATCTCCGAGCCGACCGAGCGCCAGATGCGCGTGCCGCTCTACCAGCGCGCGCAGGGCTTCGGCTTCCCCGGCGTCCGCGTCGACGGCAACGACGTCCTGGCCTGCCTGGCCGTGACCCGCTGGGCGCTGGAGCGGGCCCGCCGGGGAGAGGGCCCGACCCTGGTCGAGGCGTTCACGTACCGCATGGGCGCGCACACCACCTCCGACGACCCGACGAAGTACCGCCGGGACGAGGAGACGGCCGCCTGGGAGGCGAAGGACCCGATCCTGCGCCTGAAGACCCACCTGCTGGCCACCGGGGGCGCCGACGAGGCGTTCTTCGCGGAGCTGGAGGCGGAGAGCGAGGTCCTGGGCAAGCGGGTGCGCGAGGTCGTGCGCGCCATGCCCGACCCCGACACCATGGCGATCTTCGAGAACGTCTACGCGGACGGGCACGCGCTCGTCGACGAGGAGCGCGCCCAGTTCGCCGCCTACCTCGCGTCCTTCGAGGAGGGTCACTGATGGCCACCGAAAAGATGTCGATCGCCAAGGCGCTCAACGAGTCCCTGCGCAAGGCCCTGGAGACGGACCCGAAGGTCCTGATCATGGGTGAGGACGTGGGCAAGCTGGGCGGTGTCTTCCGGATCACCGACGGCCTGCAGAAGGACTTCGGCGAGGAGCGGGTCATCGACACCCCGCTCGCCGAGTCCGGCATCGTCGGCACTGCGATCGGCCTGGCCCTGCGCGGGTACCGGCCGGTCGTGGAGATCCAGTTCGACGGGTTCGTCTTCCCCGCGTACGACCAGATCGTCACGCAGCTCGCGAAGATGCACGCGCGCGCCCTCGGCAAGATCAAGATGCCGGTCGTCGTGCGCATCCCGTACGCGGGCGGCATCGGCGCGGTCGAGCACCACAGCGAGTCCCCGGAGGCGCTCTTCGCGCACGTGCCGGGCCTCAAGGTGGTCTCCCCGTCGAACGCGTCGGACGCGTACTGGATGCTCCAGCAGGCGATCCTCAGCGACGACCCGGTGATCTTCTTCGAGCCGAAGCGCCGCTACTGGGACAAGGGCGAGGTCGACACCGACGCGATCCCGTACCAGCTGCACAAGGCGCGGGTGGCGCGCGAGGGTGCGGACGTCACCCTGGCCGCCTACGGTCCGATGGTGAAGGTGTGCCTGGAGGCGGCGGCCGCGGCCGCCGAGGAGGGCAAGTCGATCGAGGTCGTGGACCTGCGGTCGATGTCCCCGGTCGACTTCGACGGGATCCAGGCTTCGGTCGAGAAGACCCGCCGCCTGGTCGTCGTCCACGAGGCTCCGGTCTTCCTGGGCGTGGGCTCGGAGATCGCCGCTCGCATCACGGAGCGGTGCTTCTACCACCTGGAGGCGCCGGTCCTGCGCGTGGGCGGTTTCCACGCGCCGTACCCGCCGGCCCGCCTGGAGGACGAGTACCTGCCGGGCCTGGACCGGGTGCTCGACGCCGTCGACCGCTCGCTGGCGTACTGAGGAGCCACGTTCATGACCATCCGCGAATTCAAGATGCCCGACGTGGGCGAGGGCCTCACCGAGGCCGAGATCCTCAAGTGGTACGTCCAGCCCGGTGACACCGTCACCGACGGGCAGGTCGTCTGCGAGGTCGAGACGGCGAAGGCGGCCGTCGAGCTGCCGATCCCGTTCGACGGTGTCGTGCACGCGCTCCTCTTCGAGGAGGGCGTCACGGTCGACGTCGGCCAGGTCATCATCTCGGTACGGACCGAGGGCGGCGCCGAGGAGGCCCCGGCCGCGGAGGCCGCGCCGGCTGCTGCCCCTGCCGCCGAGCCCGCCGCCGAGGCGGCCCCGGCCGCCCGCCAGCCCGTCCTGGTCGGTTACGGGGTCTCCGAGGCCTCCACCAAGCGCCGCCCGCGCAAGGCCGCCCCGGCGACCGCCGTGGCCGCGCAGAACGGCACGGCGGCTCCGGTGGCCGCTCCGGCTCCGGCTCCGGCCGCTCCGGTGCTGCCCGCGGTCCCGGCGCAGCCGAGCGGTGAGCGGCCGCTGGCCAAGCCGCCCGTGCGCAAGCTCGCCAAGGACCTCGGCATCGACCTGGCCGCCGTCGTCCCCACCGGCGACGGCGGGGTCGTGACCCGGGAGGACGTCCACGCGGCGGCCGCCGCGTCCGTCGCCCCGCAGGCCGCCCCGGCAGCTGCCCCGGCAGCCGCACCGGCTCCGACCGCGGCCCCGGCCGCCGCGGCTCCGGCCGTCGCGGTCGAGGCTTCGGCGCGGGAGACCCGTATCCCGGTCAAGGGCGTCCGCAAGGTCACCGCCCAGGCCATGGTCGGCTCGGCCTTCACCGCGCCGCACGTCACCGAGTTCATCACCTTCGACGTGACGCGCACGATGAAGCTGGTCCAGGAGCTCAAGGCGGACCCGGACCTCGCGGGCCTGCGCATCAACCCGCTCCTGCTCATCGCCAAGGCCGTCCTGGTCGCCATC
This sequence comes from Streptomyces sp. NBC_01351, assembly GCF_036237315.1. GTDB lineage: Bacteria > Actinomycetota > Actinomycetes > Streptomycetales > Streptomycetaceae > Streptomyces. The sequence goes on from NZ_CP108356.1 coordinate 4,292,595, forward strand.
CGCCGCAACCCGGACGTCAACGCGTCCTGGGACGAGGCGGCCCAGGAGATCGTGCTCAAGCACTACGTCAACCTGGGCATCGCGGCGGCCACCCCCCGCGGGCTGATCGTCCCGAACATCAAGGACGCCCACGCCAAGACCCTCGGCGAGCTCTCGGAGTCCCTGTCCTCGCTGGTCGCCACGGCCCGCGACGGCAAGACCTCCCCGGCCGACATGCAGAACGGCACCATCACCATCACCAACGTCGGCGTCTTCGGCGTCGACACCGGTACGCCCATCCTGAACCCGGGCGAGTCCGCGATCCTCGCGGTCGGCGCGATCAAGCTCCAGCCGTGGGTCCACAAGGGCAAGGTGAAGCCGCGCCAGGTCACCACGCTGGCGCTGTCGTTCGACCACCGTCTCATCGACGGCGAGCTCGGTTCCCGCTTCCTGGCCGACATCGCGGCGGTCCTGGAACACCCCCGCCGCCTGATCACCTGGTCGTAGCGGCACCCGTAGTACCAACCCCGATGGCCGGTCTCCCTCCAGGAGCCCGGCCATCGGCCGTCGTACGGGCAGGCCTTGTGGCAGGAGAGCAGCGCCATGGCGGACCATTGCCTACGCGCACACCTCGAAGCCCTCGTCGGCGGATCGGAGAACGGGCCGTGACCGGAGCGGAGTTCATCGCGGGGTTCCTGGCCACCGGAAGCCTGCTCGGGCTGCGGCCCGGCGCCGCCCCGGCGGACGTCGACCGGGCACTGAAGGTGGGCTTCATGGAGGAGCGGGACGGCCCCGGAGGCTCGCTCCGGAGGGACTACGGACTACTGGAGCTGTACTTCACGGCCGGACCCCACCGGCTCCTGACGAGCGGCGTGCTGGAGCTGCACCGACTGCCCTGCGCCCCGGAAATGGCCGCCGAGTGGCGGTCCGCGACGGGCGTGGACTTCGCGCCGTACACGGCATGGTCGGAGGTGGCGGAGGCACTGCCGCCCTCCGGGCAGCCGGCCGTGCTCGCGCTGGAGGGCACCGACCCGGACGACCACCTGGAGTACCGCAACCCGGCCGACAAGGTGTCCGTGCTGGTGGTCGGCGCGGAGGGCGAACGGAGCGACTGGCCGGGGCACGGGGACGTCTGGAGCGTTAGCTTCGGATGACCGGCATCGCGGCGGAGCATCCGGACGGGCACGACCGCCCTCGGCCGCGGCGTCGATCCGAGGAAATCGCTGGGCGGCGGGGCGGGTGCGTGTGACCATCTCCGGATGATCTTTCGTGCTGCCACCGCAGACCCCGCCGACATCGACCGTGCCCTCGCCTACCCGGCCGACGGCCCCGTCGCCGCACTGACCGCCGAGAGGATCCGCGAGGAGCTCGACGCGCACCAGTTCCGCACCGAGTGGATCTGGTTCGCCGAGGACGAGGGCGGGGAGGTCCTCGCCCGCGCCCTGTGGTGGGGCCGCGCCGACAGCGAGCGGCCCATCGCGCTCGACTGCCTCCAGGTACGGGCCTCCGTGGCCGACCCGGGCGCCCTGGCCGCCGGGCTGCTCGCCGCCGGGCACGCCGCCTTCGGGAACCTGCCGGTCTACAACATCTCCCTGCCCCGCGACTGGCGGACCGACCCGGAGCTCGCCGCGGCCGTCGCCTGGCGCCAGGAGGCCGCGCACGAGGCCGGCCTGACGAGTGACATCGAGCGGCTGCGCTACGAGTGGACGCAGGAGGCCGGAACCACCGAGCCCGGCGGCCGGCTCGTCTTCCGCGAGGGCACCGACGAGGAGTTCCTGGACGCCTTCGTCCGGCTGTCGTCCGGCAGCCTCGATCTGCACACGCAGACCGAGCTCCGGTCGATGGACGCCGAGCAACTGGCCCGCGAGGACATCGAGTTCTACCAGGACTGCCCCGGCGAGCGCTCCTGGTGGCGCCTCGCCCACCTGCCGGACGGCACCCTGGCGGGCATGGCGATCCCCTCGGCGACCCCGTACCACCGCAACGTCGGCTACCTCGGCGTCGTACCGGAGCAGCGCGGTCATGGCCTCATCGACGAGATCCTGGGCGAGATCACCCGCTTCCACGCGGCCGAGGGCGCCGAGCGGATCACCGCGACCACGGACACCGTCAACGCCCCGATGGCCGCCGCCTTCGACCGCGCGGGCTACCGGGTCAGCGAGATCCGCCTCGTGTTCGAAGAGCCGTCCGGGGCCTGAGGAGCCCCGGCGCCCGGTAGCCTCCCGCCGGGAGGGGGGTCGGGGTGCCATTCGCCGAACTGCAGGTGTACTCCGTCGAGGAGGCCGACGTCACGGGCGGGGTGTGCGTGGTCCGCTGCGTCGGCGGAGTCGCACGGGCCGGGCAGGTCTACGCGGTCGGGGAGCTCCGGCTCTGGCTGCGCCGCATAGAGCGGTACGGGCGGCCCGTCGGCTCCTTCGACGCCGGACACACCGCGAAGGTCCACCTCACGGGCGCCGTGGTCGCGCTGCTCAGCCGGGGCCAGGTGCTGACCTCCGTACCGCCCGACGGGCACGCCCTCGCCGACCTGGAGGCCTGGCTGGCCACCGACCCGCCGCTGCTCGACGAGCCGGCCCCGCGGCCCCTGCGGGTCATGGCCGGTTCGCGCATGCAGGACGAGGGGCTGCCGGACGGGATCCGGCTGCGCTGGGGGCGGGTGGCGCTGGCCGCGGTGTACCGCTGCGCGCGGGCCGAGGGGACGAGCGACCTGGTCAGAGCGCCGGAGGTGGCCTACGTACGCGGCTACTTGATCCGCACCTTCGGCCCGAGCCCCGGCCCGGAGCGCGGCGGCGACCCGGCGGAGCTGTGCCGGGAGCTCCTCGCGCTGATCGACCTGACCCCGCGGGAGGCGGCGGAGCGGGGCCGGGTCTGGCGGGACCTGCCGCACGCGGAGATCCTGCACCTGCGGCGCATCAAGTTCCTGATCCCGTGGCTGGTCCTCGTACGCCCGCACCTCGGGGAGGGCGATCCGCTGGCGGGGGCGGTGGACGCGTGGGCGGCGGTGCGGCCGGAGTTGCCGTAGGGCCGTAGGTCAACGCGGGTGACATTTGCTTTCGGACATTGCATGATGATCGTAGTTTTCGGGGGGAAGCGTGCGCCCGGCTGTCGCTGGGGGAAGAGAACGTCTACCAGTCGTGCGGCGCCGCATCACCCTTCGTGACTCCACGTCATTCTCTTTGCGAAGGAAACCCTCCTGGTGCGTCCCACTCGCACGACGGTCCTGCTCACCGCAGGTCTCGTCACCCTTCTCGGCGTTCCGGCGGGCGCCGCGGCAGCCGCTGAGACTCCGCATTTCCTTTACGTAAGCAATCTCGACGGCTCCAACTGCTCCGACGCGGGGGTCGGTACGCAGGCCGTCCCGTACTGCACGATCTCGGCCGCGGCCAAGGTCGTGCAGCCGGGCCAGACCGTGCAGATCAAGCCGGGCAAGCCGTACGACGAGTCCGTCACCATCGACCGCTCCGGCGAGCCCGGCAAGCCGATCGCCCTCGTCACCGAAGGCATCGACGAGGCCGGACTCCCGGCCCAGATGTCACTGGGCAACGGCGCCCTGACCGTCACCGGCGCGTCCCACGTGGTGCTCCGCGGGCTGGTCACGACCGGCCCCGTCCGGGTCGGCGGCTCCAAGGACGTCGAGCTCGACCGGATCAACGCGCGAAACGACGACATCGTGGTCGGCGGCGCGAGCACCGACGTGCGCCTCACCCGGAGCGACGTCTACGGCGTCCGGATCGAAGGCGGTGCCCGGGGCACCCTCCTCGGCCGCAACTACTTCCGCGGCCACACCGAGACGGCTCTCACGGTGGTGGACGCACCCGGCACGGTGGTCACCAACAACACCTTCCCCATCTACTGCGTGACGGCCGTTTCGCTCAGTGGTGCTTCCACGGGGTCCGCGGTGTTCAACAACGTGATCCACCCGCTTCAGTTCACCCCCTGCCCGGCCGGCAGTGCGCTCTCCGGCATCGTGGTGTCGGAAAGCGCCGCCGCGGGTACGCGCGCCGACTCCAACCTGCTGGTCGACGGCGCCACGAGCCAGCTGAACGCCTACAACTGGGCCGGCACCGCCTACGAGACCGCCGCGGCTTTCCAGGCCGCGACCGGGCAGGGCGCGCACGACATCGTGACCCCGTCCGCCCCCGGCACCCTCAACGGGGGAGACAAATCCCTGGCTGTCGACGCCGGTGACCCGACGGCGCCGGGCGTGCTGCCCACGGACAACCGGGGCTTCGGGACCGCGGACGACCCGCGCGTGCCCAACACGGGCAAGGGCGGCGGCTTCATCGACCGCGGTGCCCGCGAGACCCAGGACGACCTGCGCGTCTCGTTGCAGCTCGAACCGGTCTTCGCTCCGGCCGGCACCTCGGTGACGGCCAAGCCCATCGTGTCCAGCACGTGGTCCAGCAGCCCGACGTTCCACTACGACTTCGGTGACGGGACGGCTCCGGTCGTCACCAAGGAGTACGGCGCCGCGCACGTCTACACGTCTCCGGGCGAGTACGTGGTCAAGGTGACGGCCGTCAACGACTTCGGTAGGAAGGCCTCCACCGAGCAGAAGACCAAGGTCACCCCGGCCGGCCCGCTGACCGCGGACTTCACGGCCACGTCGGTCCTGCCGACCTCGGACAGCCCGACGTCGCGCATTGCTCCGCTGACGGTCTCCGTCGACACGACGTCCTCGGCGACGCCATGGCCGCTCGAGAGCACGATCGTGGACTTCGGTGACGGTTCCGCCGGCTACCGGAGCCTGGGCAGCGTCCAGCACGCCTACGCCAGGCCGGGCGAGTACAAGGTGACGGTCTCCCTCAAGGACATCAAGGGCGCCGAGTCCAAGGTCACCAAGACGGTGAAGGTGGACTACGCCGCGTCCGGTTACGTGGCGACCGCGCCGTTCCGCCTGATGGACAGCCGGAGCCACGGCTACTCCCCCCTGCGCGGCGGCGTGCCTGCGGCGGTGCACCTGCCGGTCGGCCTCAGCCTGCACGATCACCCCATGTCCGGTGGCATGGCCTCGGTGGTCCTGAACGTGACGGTCACCAACGCCACTCAGGACGCCTTCCTCGCGGTGTCGCCGTACGCGCAGGAGCGTCCGACGACCTCGAACCTGAACGTTCCGGCGGGCGGCACGGTCTCCAACACGGTGACCGTCCCGGTCAGTGCGCTCGGGAAGGCGTGGTTCACGCTGAACGCCGGTCAGGCCGACGTGATCGTGGACTTCGTGGGCTACTACCAGCCGAACATCGGGCAGAAGTTCAGCCCGATCAACCCGGCCCGCCTCGCGGACACCCGTACCGAGGGCGGCGCGGTGGCCGGCGGTCAGACCCGGACGGTCAAGGTTGCAGGCGTGGCCGGGATCCCGGCGGATGCCAAGGCCGTCGCGGTGAACCTGACGAGCACGGACGCGACGTCGAACTCGTACGTGGTCGCGTACCCGGATCCGGCGAAGCGTCCCGATGTGTCGAACCTGAACCCGGAGCCGGGCAAGGCCAAGTCGAACCAGGCCATCGTTCCGGTGGGCACGGACGGGACGATCACCCTGTACAACCAGTGGGGTTCCACCCACCTGATCGTCGACGCCGTCGGGTACTACGGCCAGGACGGCAAGGCGCTGTTCACGCCGGTGGTGCCGCAGCGTCTGGGTGACACCCGTGTGACGGGCAAGCTCGGCGCAGGTGCCACCACGACGGTGGGCGGTGTTCCGGCGGGCGCGCTGGGCGCGGTGGTGAACCTGACGGCGACCGAGTCGACCGGTGCGGGCTACCTGACGGCGTACGGCTTCGGGGCGACTCGGCCGGATGCGAGCAGCCTGAACACGCTGCCGGGTCTGACCATCCCGAACCACGTGACCACCCCGGTCGGGAACGGCAAGATCAGCGTCTTCAACGGCCCCTGGGGCGGCTCGACCCACGTGATCACGGACCTGCTGGGGTACTTCACCCAGGGCTGATCACACGTCGCCACACCCCGGAGCCCCGGCCCCCGCACACCGCGGGGGCCGGGGCTCCGGTTCTTGCGGGGCGAATGAGGGTGACAAACGGCATTCGGCCAAAGGATGATGATCGTAGTCTTCGCGGGTTTGTGTGCGCCCGACTGTCGCTGGGGTAACAGGACGTTTACCAGTCGTGCGGCGCCGCGCCCGTGAGGGCTCACATCACCTCTTCGTGAAGGAAACCCTCCTGGTGCGTCCCACTCGCACGACGATCCTGCTCTCCGCAGGTCTCGTCTCCCTCCTCGGTTTCCCGGCCGGCGCCGCGAGCGCAGCCGAGACCCTGACCGATCTCTACGTGAACAACCAAGACGACACGAAGTGCTCCGATGCGGGGGCCGGTACGCAGGCCGCCCCGTACTGCACGATCACGGCGGCCACCAAGGTCGTGCAGCCGGGTCAGACGGTGCGGATCGCGACGGGCAGGACGTACGACGAGGACTTCGTCGTCGACCGCTCCGGGGAGCCGGGCAAGCCGATCACCTTCGTCGCGGACCAGATCGGCTCCGCCGAGGTGGGTCTGGGCCAAGGGAAGACGCTGTCCGTCAGCGGCGCGTCCCACGTGGTGGTCCGCGGCGTGCTCTCCTCAAGCGGGGTCCAGGTCACCCGTTCCAGCGACGTGGAGCTCGACCAGATCCGCGCCTCGAAGGGCACCCTCGCCGCCGTCGTGGTCGGTGAGGCGAGCTCGGACGTGCGGATCAGCCGGAGCCTCCTGAGTGGTGTCCGGGTCGAGGGCGGATCCCAGCGCACGGTGATCAGCCGCAGCATGCTCTGGAGCGGCTCCGGGCCGGTGGTCCGCGCGGTGGACGCGCCCGGCACCGTGGTCACCAACAACGACCTTGAGGGGTACTGCGGGTCGACCGTCTCGATCGAGGGCAGCTCGACCGGCTCCGGTGCGTTCAACAACGTGTTCTTCACCAATGCCGCCAACACCCGCTGCAAGTCGACCGATCCGCGCCACGCCATCGCGGTGTCGGCGAGCGCCGTGGCGGGCACGCGTGCCGACCACAACCTGATCGCCCTCAATCCCGCTCTCCCGTTCCTGCCCTACAGCTGGTCCGGAAACGGCTACAAGGACCAGGCCGCCTTCCAGGCGGCCACCGGCCAGGGCGCCGCCGACATCCTCCCCCCGACCTCCGACGGGATCGGCAAGATGGAGGGCTCGCCCACCATCGACTCCGCCGACCCGACGGCGCCGGGCGTCCTGCCGACCGACATCGACGGGGACCCGACCGCGGACGACCCCCGCGTTCCCAACACGGGCAAGAACGGCGGGCACCTCGACCGCGGTGCGTACGAACTCCAGGACGCCCTGAGCCGGGTCTTGATGCACCTCGCCCCGGCCCACGCGCCGGTCGGAACCGAGGTCGAGGTGCAGGCTGTCTCGGACAGCAAGTGGCCCACCGCGATGGCCTACGAGGTCGACTTCGGCGACGGTTCGACCCCGGTCGTCACGAAGCAGGGCAACGGACCGCACGGCCTGGCCAAGTACGTCTACAGCCGGCCGGGCGACTACGTGGTCAAGGTGGCGGCCGTCAACGGCGTCGGCAAGAAGGTGTTCACCGAGAACCAGATCAAGGTGACCGCGGCCGGCCCTCTGACGGCGGGCTTCACGGCCACGCCGCTCCTGCCGACCTCGGACAACCCCATCGGGCGGATCGCTCCGCTGACCGTCGCCATCGACACTGGAGCCTCGGCGACGCCGTGGCCGGTGGAGCGCGTGACCGTGGACTTCGGTGACGGCTCCTTCCCCGGCCAGGACGACCAACTGGGCAGCATCCAGCACGCCTACGACAGGCCGGGCGAGTACCAGGTGACGGTGTCCCTCAAGGACATCAAGGGCGCCGAGTCCAAGGTCACCAAGTCGGTGAAGGCGGACTACGCCCCGTCCGGGTACGTGTCGAGCACGCCGTTCCGGCTGCTCGACACCCGGCCCACCGGCGGCCGGCTGCGCGGCGGCGTGCCCGCCGCGGCGTCCATGCCGGTCGGCCTCACGATGCCGGGTCGGGTGACGTCCGGCGGCATGGCCTCGGTGGTCCTCAACGTGACCGTCACCAATGCCACTCAGGACGCCTTCCTCGCGGTGTCGCCGTACGCCCAGGACCGTCCGACGACCTCGAACCTGAACGTTCCGGCGGGCGGCACGGTCTCCAACACGGTCACCGTTCCCGTCAGTGCCCTCGGGCAGACGTGGTTCACGCTCAACGCGGGCCAGGCCGACCTGATCGTCGACTTCGTCGGCTACTACCAGCCGAACATCGGGCAGAAGTTCAGCCCGATCAACCCGGCCCGCCTGGCGGACACCCGTACCGAAGCCGGCGCGCTGGGCGGCGGCCAGACCCGTACGGTCAAGGTCGCGGGTGTGGCCGGGATCCCGGCGGACGTCAAGGCCGTCGCGTTCAACCTGACGAGCACGGACGCGACGTCGAACTCGTTCGTGGTCGCCTACCCGGACCCGGCGAAGCGGCCCGACGTGTCGAACCTGAACCCGGAGCCCGGTAAGGCGAAGGCCAACCAGGTGATCGTCCCGGTCGCTCCGGACGGCACCATCACCCTCTACAACCACTGGGGTTCCACCCACCTGATCGTGGACGCGGTGGGCTACTACGGCCAGGACGGCAAGGGCCTCTTCACCCCGGTCGTGCCTCAGCGCCTCGGTGACACCCGTGTGACGGGCAAGCTCGGCGCGGGCACCACGACGACGGTGGGCGGTGTTCCGGCGGGCGCGCTGGGCGCTGTGGTGAACCTGACGGCGACCGAGTCGACCGGTGCGGGCTACCTGACCGCGTACGGGTTCGGGGCGACGCGTCCCGACGCGAGCAGCCTGAACACGCTGCCCGGTCTGACCATCCCGAACCACGTGACCACCCCGGTCGGCGACGGCAAGATCAACGTCTACAACGGCCCCTGGGGCGGCTCGACGCACGTGATCACCGACCTGCTGGGCTACTTCACCCAAGGCTGATCACACCCCGCCACACCCCGGAGCCCCGGCCCCCGCACACCGCGGGAGCCGGGGCTCCTTGCAATTGGGGAATGGGGGGTGACATCGACTTTCAGACAATGTGATGATGGCCGGAGTACGCGGGGGGACGCGTGCGCCCGGCTGTTTCGTGGGGAACGAAACGTCTACCAGCCGTGCGGCGCCGCTGAATCCTTCGTGACTCCACGCAGTCCTCTTCACGAAGGAAACCCTCCTGGTGCGTCCCACTCGCACGACGGTCCTGCTCACCGCAGGTCTCGTCACCCTCTTCGGAGCCCCGGCCGCCGCGGCCGCCGAGGCCCCGACCAGCCTCTACGTCAACAACGGGACCGGCTCCAACTGCTCCGACGCCGGGTCCGGCACGCAGGCCGTCCCGTACTGCACGATTTCGGCCGCTGCCAAGGTCGTGCAGCCGGGCCAGACCGTCCGGATCAGGACGGGCAAGGTGTACGACGAGAGCGTCACCCTCGACCGTTCCGGGGAGCCGGGCAAGCCGATCAGCTTCGTCCCCGAGCTGGTCGGCGGTGCGTTCACCGATCTGTCGGGTGGCAAGCTCACCATCAGCGGTGCCTCCCACGTGCTGGTTCAGCGCCTGATCACTCGCGGCGGCGTTCAGGTCACGGGCTCCTCCGACATCGAGCTGGACCGGATCTACAGCAGGCCCGGCCCGGTCAACCCGCTCGTGATCGGCGGGGGAAGCACGGACGTGCGCCTCAGCCGGAGCACGGTGAGCGGGATCCTGGTCAACGGCGGTGCCCGCGGCACCGTACTCAGCAACAACAACCTCAGCAGCGCCTCCGCGTCGGCGGTCGCCGTGGTGGACGCCCCCGGCACGGTCATCACCAACAACACGGTCAAGGGCTCCTGTGCGGCCGTCGTGTCGGTCAGCGGCGGCTCGACCGGCTCCGGGCTGTTCAACAACGTGCTCATCACCGAGGACCGCAACGCCTCGTGCACGTCGACCGATCCGCGAAACGCCGTCCTCGTGGCGCAGAGCGCGTCGGCGGGCACTCTCGCCGACTACAACCTGATCGCCGGCAACCCCAACATCGCTCCCGTGCCCTACAGCTGGTCCGGCACCACGTACAAGGACCTGCCGGCCTTCCGGGCCGCCACCGGCCAGGGCGCGCACGACATCCTGCTCCCGTCGGCCACCGAAGTCGGCCTGTGGGACGGGTCCCCCGGCGTCGACTCCGCCGACGCGACGGCGCCTGGAGTACTGACCAGTGACCTCCGCGGGAAGCCGGTCGTGGACAACCCGCTCGTTCCCAACACAGGGAAGAACGGCGGACACCTCGACCGCGGGTCCACCGAGCTTCAGGACGGCTTGACCCACGCCTCGATCGGCATCGACCAGCCCTGGGCCCCGGTCGGGACCGAGGTGCAGGTGCAGGCGTCCTCCGACAGCCGCTGGCCCACGGCGATGAACTACCAGATCGACTTCGGCGACGGGACGCCGCCGGTCGCCGGCCAGCCGGCCACCGGGAACGCCCTCCTCGCCAAGCACGCCTACGGCAAGCCGGGCGAATACACGGTCAAGGTGACGGCCACCAACACCGCCGGCGTCAAGGTCGCCACCACGCAGACGACCAAGGTGACCCCTGACGGCCCGGGAACGGTGTCCTTCACCGACACGCCGGTCCTGCCGACCGCGGACGACCCGTCGGCGCCGGTGCGTCCGCTGACCGTCGACTTCGACGCTTCGTCCTCGGTGACGCCCTGGCCGGTGTCCCACATGGACGTGGACTTCGGAGACACGAGCTGGGAGCGGTTCCCCGGAAAGACCACCGCCCGACACGCCTTCGCCAGGCCGGGCGACCACAAGGTGACGGTCACGCTCTTCGACACCAAGGGCGGCAAGGCCACGACGACGCGGACCGTGCGGGTGGACTACGCGCCGTCCGGCTACGTGGCCGCCGCCGTGCCACTCCGCCTTGAGGACACCCGGGTCAGCGGCCGCACGCTGCAGGGCGGCCAATCCAGGCTCTTCACCATGCCGGGGATCACCTTCCAGGGGCCGGAGGGCCAGGGCTCGGGCGGGATGGCCTCGGCGGTCGTCAACGTGACCCTCACGAACGTCACCCAGGACGCCTTCCTGAGCGTGTCGCCGCAGCAGAACGACAACCCGACGACCTCGAACCTCAACGCGCGGGCCGGCGGAACGGTGTCCAACACGGTGACCGTCCCCGTCGATGAACGCGGCTTCGTGTGGCTCCGGCTCAATGCCGGTCAGGCCGACGTGATCGTGGACTTCGTCGGCCACTACCAGCCGAACTCGGGCCAGAAGTTCAGCCCGATCGCGCCGAGTCGGCTCGTGGACACCCGTACCGAGGGTGTCGCGGTGGCCGGTGGTACGACCCGTAGGGTCCACGTCGCGGGTGTGGCGGGGATTCCGGCGGACGTCAAGGCCGTCGCGGTGAACCTGACGAGCACGGACGCGACGTCGAACTCGTTCGTGGTCGCCTATCCGGACCCGGCGAACCGTCCCGCCGTGTCGAACCTGAACCCGGAGCCGGGCAAGGCCAAGTCGAACCAGGCCATCGTCCCGGTCAACCCGAACGGCACGATCACCCTGTACAACCACTCCGGCTCCGCGCACCTGATCGTGGACGCGGTGGGCTTCTACGGCCAGGGCGGCAAGGCGCTGTTCACGCCGGTGGTGCCGCAGCGTCTGGGTGACACCCGTGTGACGGGCAAGCTCGGCGCGGGCGCCACGGCGACGGTGGCCGGTGTGCCGGCCGGCGCGGTCGGTGCCGTGGTGAACCTGACGGCGACCGAGTCGACGGGTGCGGGCTACCTGACGGCGTACGGATTCGGGGCGACCCGTCCCGACGCGAGCAGCCTGAACACGCTGCCCGGTCTGACCATCCCGAACCACGTGACCACCCCCGTCGCAGACGGCAAGATCAGCGTCTTCAACGGCCCGTGGGGCGGTTCGACGCACGTGATCACCGACCTGCTGGGGTACTTCTCCCAGGGCTGATGCCCGTCCGAGCCCCGGCCCCCGCGCACACCGCGGAGGCCGGGGCTCTGGCGTGTGCGGGCTTCAGCCGTCGGCGCGGGCCGCGTTGCCCAGCACCTTGGTCGGGGTGATGCGCACGACCACCCGCAGGCCCCCGCCGGTGCCCTCGGCGTATTCCTTGCCGCCGCCCGGCCCCAGGTACTCCTCGGCGATGCGTACGGCGACCGCCCGGCCGGTGTCCTCGGTGACGGTGGCGGTGCCGCGGATCTCCGCGTACAGGTAGGGGTTGGCCAGGTCGAAGACGGTCACGCCGACCCGCCCGTCCCGGACGATGTTCCGCTCCTTGCGGCGGCCCTGTTCGGTGGATATCAGGATGTCGTGCCCGTCCCGGCTCACCCAGACCACGGAACTCTGCGGGCTGCCATCGGGGTTGAGGGTGGACAGGACGGCGGGATGCGGTGCGTCCAGCAGGTGACGCACTTTTTCCGTCAGCTCAACAGTCATGCGGCCAGGCTAGTTGGCGGGGTCGGTTTCGGCTTTCCGACTACACGAAGTCGAGGCCGGGCTACGTCACGGTCACCAAGTCCGGACCATTGCCGCGCCGTCGCCGGAGCCATCACCCTGGCGTGGACATGCCAGTCCCCACGTCCCGGAGGATCCCGATGTTCAGACGCAAGGCCGCCGCCACCCTGGCGACCCTGGCCCTGACCGCGACCGGCCTGCTCGCCGTATCGGCGGGTACGGCCCAGGCCGGCGCCCTGGCCTGTAACGACACCGCCCGGAACTACGTGACCGACGAGGTCAACAGCTGGCCGCACGCCTCGCTGGCCGCGACCACTTCGAACTGCTACGACATCAACGTGAAGCCGAGCGCGGGAACGTACGTGCGCACCTGCTTCGTCCCCTCCAGCGGCGGCTGGTACTGCAACTCCTATCGCTGGATCAGCGGCGGGGTGTGGGGCCTGGCGGCGACCGACGTCAAGGACGGGACGAAGTTCTACCTGGACTTCGACCGGTACTCGACGGGGCGCGTCTCCTACTGATCAGGTCGCGCGGCGCCCCGGCCTCTCAGGGCCGGGGCGCCGAGTCGTCTACGGCGAGCTCCGCCCACACGGTCTTCCCGACCACGCGCTCTGCGGCCCCCCACCGCTCCGAGACCGCGCTCACGATGTGCAGGCCGCGGCCGTACTGGTCGTCGTGCGCGGCCGCTCGCGGGTCGGGCCGCCGCTCGCCTTTCGGATCGGTGACCGCGATGCGGAGCACTGCTCCGGTGAGTTGGACCTCGACCCGGAGGTACCGGTCCCACACCGAGCCGTGGAGCAGGGCGTTGGTAGTCAACTCGCTGGTCAGTAGGGCCACGTCGGCGGCCGCCTGGGGATGCCCCCACGCCACGGCGAGCCATGCGGCGCGACGGCGGGCCGTGGGTACCGAGTCCTGCCGGGGTGGGTAGTTGCGTACGTCGTACCGGGTCAGCTCGTTCATGTCCGTGCACCTCCTGTGCAGGCGGTGGCTCTGCCGGCCTGCGCGCAGGACGGTGCCTTCCGCCAACTCCCTTTGCCGGGTGAGCGGTTACGTACACACCGTAGCGAGGTGATTTCTCGGGCAGCAATCGAACGGGCCAGAAATTTCTACCGAACCGAGTTGATCGGAGGTTGCCCGGCGAGCAGACTGGGGCGCAGCAGGGAGGGAGAACGGATGCCGAACAGGGACCCGGATCGTGGAGTCTCGGTGTCAACTGTCCTCGGACGCAGATTGGGTGGTGAGCTACTCCGACTGCGCGAGGCCCGTGGGCTCCGTCAGGCGCATGCCGCCGAAGCGCTCACTGCGTCTGTGGCCAAGGTGGCGAAGATGGAGCGCGGGCTTGTGCCCATGCGTGACCCGGATGTTCGAGCCCTGTGTCACCTCTACGGCGTGGACGACGAGCACGTGATCGGAGGCCTGTTCCAACTGGCCCGCCTGGACCGCGAGCGGCGTAAGGCCCGAGGCTGGTGGCGCCACGACCCTGACGTGGGCAGCCTTGCGGAGTACATCGCCATGGAAGACGTTGCCACTCACGTCCGCACGTGGCAGATGGCGCTCATTCCGGGCCTGCTCCAGACGGCCGATTACGTCCGGGCCATGTGTGTGGTCTCCGAGACGTGGCGAGAACCGGATGAGATCGAGCCCATCGTGATGGTGCGCATGAAGCGCCAGGCCAGGCTCTCGGGAGAGGAGCCTCTGCGTTTCCATGCGGTCATTTCGGAGGCGGCGCTACGCCAAGAGATCGGGGGTCCCGCCGTGATGCGGGGCCAGCTCGACCACCTGCTCGCAGCGGCAGAACTGCCCAATGTCCATGTGCAGGTACTGCCGTTCCGGACCGGCGCGCACCCGGGACTCTCGGGGGCGTTCAGCGTCATCTCGTTCGCGGAGTCGGGTGCGGTCGACGTCGGCTACAACGAGAGCATCTCGTCTACCGTGTGGGTGGAAGCCAAGGACGGGACCGCCGTCTACACCCGCACGTTCGACAGGCTTGCTCGTCTGAGTCTCGCTCCGCGCGACTCTGTGAACTTGATCGCCAGCATCAGCAAGGGGTTGTAGGCATGCCGGAGTTCGACTTCGTGAAGTCCACATACAGCGGCCAGGACATGAACGAGTGCGTGGAGGTGGCGACGAACGTGGTCGGGACCGTCGCCGTCCGGGACAGCAAGCAGGCGGCCGGACCGGTCATTCGGGTCACCGACACCGCGTGGGCGGCCTTCGCGGCGGCGCAGTGAACAAGGCCGTCACCCTGTACTGGCGGCCCGGGTGCGTGTTCTGCGTCAAGCTGCGCACGCAACTGCGGCTGGCCCGGATCCCGTACCGGGAGGTCAACATCTGGCGGGACCCCGACGCGGCGGCCTTCGTGCGCAGCGTCGCCGACGGGAACGAGACCGTGCCGACGGTGGTCGTCGGGGACCATCCCGCCATGGTCAACCCAAGTCTCCGACAGGTCCGCGACGCCCTCAGCCGATGAACGACTCGGGGCCGAAGAACCGCCCCCACGCCACGAAGCCGGCCAGGACGGCGTAGACCAGGTCCACCGCCACGAGCTTGTACTCCTGGCGCCGGAAGCGGGTCGCGGCCGCGCCGATCATGAGCAGCACCAGGCCGAGGGCGGCCAGCGGGACCAGGGCCGGAGCGATGTCGAGCACGGCGGGCAGGACCAGTCCCACCGCGGCCAGGACCTCCAGGGCTCCGATCGTCTTTATGCCGCCGGCGCTGAAGTCCTCGGTCCACTTCGCGCTGTCACCGGTCGCGGCGATCTTCTCCTTCGGCAGGATCACCTTCATGCCGCCACCGATCAGGTAGGCGGCGGCGAGCAGTCCGGTGGCGATCCACAGGGCGAGGTTCATCGGGTTCTCCTTCGGGGCGAGAGACGCTGTTGCCCCTCTAAGACAGGGCACCACGGCAGCCTGTGACGGCAGAGGGTGTGACCCGCGTCACTCGACCTCGGACTGGGGTCGGACGGCTCGGATACGCTGCTCGGCGTCGTGTGGATCTTCGTACGACTGGGCGCCTTGGCAGGCGAGTTGGGGGAGGGGTTCCGTGTCGGGAGCAACGGTTCTGGCGGACGAGGCCGGCTACCGGCCGCTGCTCTTCTCCATCGCCTACGGCATGACCGGATCGGTGGGCGACGCCGAGGACATCGTCCAGGACGCGTTCCTCGGGCTGACCCGGGCGCACCAGGCAGGGACGACGATCGCCGCTCCGAAGGCATACCTGACCACCGCCGTCACCCGGCTGGGCATCAACTACCTCGGCTCGGCACGCGTGCGGCGCGAGACGTACGTGGGGGAGTGGCTGCCCGAGCCGGTCGTCGTGACCACCGAGCGGCCGGGACCGGCCGAGCACGCGGAGCTGGCCGACTCGCTGTCGATGGCCTTCCTCGTACTGCTGGAGGCGCTGTCGCCGGTGGAGCGGGCGGTGTTCATGCTGCGCGAGGTGTTCGGGTACGGCTACCCGGAAGTGGCGGGCGCGACCGGCAAGTCGGAGGCGAACTGCCGGCAGATCTTCGCCCGGGCCAGGAAGCGCATCGCGGCGGGAGGGCAGGCGGTCGACGATCCCGCGCCCGCACCCCCGGCCCCGGCGCGGAAGGCGGAGGGTGACGAGCTCGCCCGCAGGTTCTTCGAGGCCGCCGAGGGTGGCGACCTGGACGCGCTGCTCGGCATGCTCGCGCCGGACGTGGTCTTCCACGGGGACGGCGGCGGCAAGGCGCGGGCGCTCAGGGAGCCGCTGACCGGTGCGCGGCGCGTGGTGCAGCTGCTCGTCGGGGGTCTGCGCAGGGTCGGGAAGCTGGGTGCCGGGCCTCGGGCGGCCTGGATCAACGGCCGACCGGGCGCCGTGATCTACGACGCCGAGGGTCGCGTGACCAGCGTGGTCGAACTCGACATCGCCGACGGGGTGGTCCGGGGGATCCACTCCGTCTCCAACCCCGACAAGCTCGGCCACCTCGGACCGCTGTCCGACCTCGCGCTGCTGCCGGAGCAATAGGTCGTCCGCAAGCTCAGATGTAGCTCTGAACCCGGGCCCGCAGGGGTTCGGGCTCCGGTGCGCGGACAACACGTACGCATGGACGTGTACGAGATCGCGTACCTGGCCGGGGGGCCGCAGCGGGCGGCCGAGGTGGCCCTGCTCGGGCTGCGGGAGCGGGGGCTGGTCACGCTGGTGGGGCCCAGGGTGCAGTCCGGGCCCCAGGCTGCCGGCGGGCATCCCGTCGAGCGGGCCCTCGCCGGGCTGTGCCCGCGTGGGAAGGGCGTGGGGGCGGTGCTGGCGGCTGTTGCGGCGGGGCCGGAGGTCGCGGAGGTACGGACTCGGCTGCGGGCGGCGGGGATGCTGGGCCGGGTCCGGGCCCGGCCCACGGCGGCCGGACGACGGGAGCGGGCCGCGGCGCGGGCGTCGGGCGCGTGGCCCGCGTACGTCTTCGACGGGCCGCCGGCGGTGCCGGACCGGCTGCTGCGGCGCGTCGTCCAGCAGGCGCACCCGCTGCCCACCGGGCTCGGCCGCTCCCTGATCCGGATGGGCCGCGCCCTGGACCGCGCCGACCACCGGGACGACGACCACGGCGGGGGCGCGTCCTGCGGTGGTGGCGGTGGCGGTGGTGACTGAGGTGTGGACGTGGAGTCAGGCGCCAACAGCCTGCCCCGCGTGGCTGACGGCCGCCCGCCCGGGCCCGTCGGCGCGCCGGTAGCGCCGGGCGGCAACTCCCCAGCACGCGCCGAACAGGAGCCAGTACGGGGACCACAGCAGGAGGTCCCACCAGGCCTGCTCGCGGGCGAAGGTGGCGTACTCAGCGGGTACGGAAGCCCGGCCCGAGAACACGAGCAGGTCACCGGCGAAGCCGTAGCCGAGGAGGCCGACCGCGCGGGCGGCCATGAAGGCGCAGCCCGCCCACGCGCCGACCAGCAGCACCCGGCGGCGCAGCCGCCCGTGCGGGCCGAAGTGGCCGGCGAGGTGGAGGGCGGCCGCCATGCCCAGGACGGCCAGGGCCACCGAGAGCCAGTGACCGGCCACCATGCCGTCGGTGCGGGCCAGCAGATCCTCCCGCAGGGTCGGCGGCAAGGGGGTCTCGCGGGCCAGGAAGGCGCCGCCCAAGGCCCAGTTGAGCTTCATCAGCCCGTACGCCAGCGCGCAGCCGAATGCCCCGTATGCCCCGTACGCCGCGTACGCCGCCCATGGGCGAACCCGTGCCGGGCCGCGCGTGCGGGCGGCGTACGACACCGTCACCACGCACCACGCCGCGAGCTGCACCCCGCTCATCGCCCAGTCCGACAGCGACATCCCGGGGCCCCCGCGCGCCACGGTGACCACGGCCCCCGCCAGCTGCATCACCACCGCGAGCGCGAGCGCCCCCAGCAGCAACCAGCGCGGTATCCGAGCCCCCCAGCGGGCGACGGCCGCCCACGCCACCGCCGCCGCGCCCACCCCCAGCGCCGCGTTGCCCGCCTGAGCCAGGGCGGGATGCTCGAAGCGGGCCTGTACCTCCGGCGGCGCCGGGCTGCCCGGCATGCCGATCTCCCCGCGCAGCGCCATGTACACCTTCAGCCCCGCGTAGACGAGCATCCCGCCCGCCGCCAGCCAGCCGGCCACCCGCACCCCGCGCCCCGGGGGCACGTACCCCTCAATGCTCATGTGCCCATGCTGGCCGCCGCCCCCGCCGCCCCGCGTCCTGCTCCGGGAGCATCCGTTTCCCCCGTGCGGGGGAGGCGTGCGGGACGGAGCGGCAGCCAGTCTGACGGGGCATCACGCGAGGGTGACGGTGAACGCGCAGGTCGGCGGGGTGTGTACGCCGGTTGCGCGGCGTGTCAGGGGAGCGGTAACCGGGCTTCCGGTTGCGGGGGGTGACGGGTGGCCCCTACGTGGAGCGGGACACGTCCCATGTCACCCACCGCTGCCGTCTCTGGACAGGAGAGATCCGTTGCGCCGCTTCACCCGCTACACCGTCCCCGCCGCCCTCTGCGTGACCCTGCTGGCCGCGTCCCCCGGCCTCGCGGGCGCCGCGAACGCCCCCGAGCGGCCTCCCGTCGCCGTTGCGGGGAAGGCGATCCCCGGTACCGAGGCGCTGCTCGCGCAGGTGCAGTCGCTGGGGGCCGTCGGGGGGCTGCTGAAACCCGTCACCGATCTGCTTTCGGCCGTGCTGAAGTCGCCTGACGGGAAGATCCCGGAGGCGGATCTGGCCGCGCTGAAGGAGAAGATCGACACGGCTCTGGCCGACGTGAAGAAGACCCTCCCGCCCGCGCCGGCCCTGCCCGTGCCCGTACCCGAGGCGCCGGTCAAGCCGCCGGTGGACCTGCCGGCACCGGTCCCGGAGCTGCCCGTGGAGCCGCCGAAGCTGCCGGTGGAGGCGCCGAAGCTGCCGGTCGAGGCGCCGAAGCTGCCGGTCGAGGCCCCGAAGCTCCCGGTGGAGGCGCCCAAGCTCCCCGTCGGCGCACCGAAGTTGCCCATCGCCACCCAGGCCGACGCCAAGGCCAACACCCAGGCCAGCATGCAGGCCAACACCAAGGCCGCCGACGGACCCCTGGACCTCGTCACCGGCGCCCTCGACAAGCTCAAGGCCTCCGTCGACGCGCTCACCAAGACCGCCGGGCCCTGTGGTTGTTCGACGGACGCCAAGGACAAGGTCACCAGCGTCGTCACCGACCTGGTCGCCGCCCTCGTCGCGCTCCTCACCGGGGCCGGCCTGCCGGGTCTCCCCCCGCTCCCGGTCGACCCGCCGAAGCTGCCCGTCCCGGTCCCCGCGCCCCTGCCGGTGTCCTAGCGGCAGCGAGGGCCGCCTCCAGCCGCGCCACGTCCCCGGCGTCCTTCGGGCGCCGGGGACGGCCCGGCACCCACACCGGCATCATCCGCTTGATCTCGATCTGTGCCTCGGGCGAGACCACCGGGCATTCCACCCCGCGCAGCCGGCCCGGCTCGGGGGAGGACAGCATCCCCTCCGGCCAGGCCGTCCCCGCCCACGGGCCGCCCGCCGCCACCACCCGGCCGTCCGCGTCCCGTGCGATCAGCGCGAAGCTCAGTTCCTCGCCGTCGCGTACCAGGTCCAGCTGCTGGGCGTCCGCGCGCAGGACCTCGTACCCGCGTGCAGTGAGGAGTCCGCTCAGCCGCTCCGCGTCCCGGGACCACGCGAACCAGTCGACGTCCCCGTGCGGGCGGGTGATCTCGCCGAGCCAGAAGTCCATCGCCCAGCCGCCCTACAGCCAGACCTCCACGCCGAGGGACACGACCTCGGCGATCATCGCCAATTGGCGTTGTTCCCGCGGCATGTTCATGCCCGTACGGTACGTGCCCCCGCGTGCCCCCGCGCGACCGCGCGGACCCCCTTGACGGGCCCCCGTGCCGGGGGGACGCTCCCGGGTCTGGCATTCGTACGGTTGCAGCTGGGGGGCGCTATGCCGGAGGAGCATGTCCAGTCGGCGGGGGAGTTGCGGGCGCGGCTCGCGGAGCGCGGGGCGCGGTGGTCGGTCTCGGAGCACCTGGCCGACGAGGAGCCCGTACCGAGGCCTTCGCTCGGTCTGGAGCCCGGGACGAACCTGACGCCCGCCGAGGCGGTGGGGGCCGTCGACCTGCGGGGGCTCATCGGGCACGAGAGCGGCAATCCGCACCTCACCCGGCGCCGTGCCGCACACGGGCTGCTGGCCGAGGGGACGAAGACCTTCACCGCCCGGCCCGCCGCCGTCGACTGGCGCCGCCGCTGGGGGTGGCCGTGGATCACCAAGGTCAAGGACCAGAACCCCTGCGGCTCCTGCTGGGCCTTCGGTGCCGCCGGCCTGGTGGAGTCCATGGCCCGCATCGAGCACGGCGTGTGGGCGGAGCGCTCCGAGGGGGATGTCCACGACGGGCTGCGGTTCACCTGTGGGCAGGGGTCCAATCCGGAGACGGCCCTCGACTGGATCAAGACCAACGGCGGCCTCGCCGACCCGGATTGCTGGCCCTACAGCACCCCGCCCGCCGGTCTCCCCGCCTCCCGCCGCGACGCCTGGCGGGCCGAGTACACGCCCAGCTGGGACCGCTCGGGCCGCACGGTGCGGATCCCCGACTACGTCCGGCTCGGCGACGTGGAGCAGCAGAAGGTGTGGCTGGACACCGTCGGCCCGCTCACCGCCTGCTTCGACGTCTACGACGACTTCTTCGGGCTCGGGGCGGGGGTGTACCACCGTACGAGCGATCAACTGGCGGGCGGGCACTGTGTGTTGATCGTCGGGTACGACGACGCCGCCGGGTGCTGGCTCTTCAAGAACTCCTGGGGGACCGGCTACCACGTCGGCGGCTACGGCCGCATCGCCTACGGCGAGGTCAACATCGACTACTGGGCCAAGTGCGGCCTGCGCGGCACCAACATCGACCCCTGGAGCAAGCGCCGCCTGCACACAGGGAACGTCTACGAGAG
The DNA here is from genome assembly GCF_036237315.1 of Streptomyces sp. NBC_01351. GTDB lineage: Bacteria > Actinomycetota > Actinomycetes > Streptomycetales > Streptomycetaceae > Streptomyces. The sequence goes on from NZ_CP108356.1 coordinate 4,313,401, forward strand.
CGGCAACGGCCGCGCCCACCGCAACTTCGAGCTGCTCGCGACCACCCCCGACGGCAGCGGCCGCCTCCAGCACTGGTGGCGCGAGGGCGACGCACCCTTCCCCTGGGCCCGCGGGGGAACCTTCGCGAACGACGCCTCCGGCCGGCCCGCCTTCACCGGCACCACCTACAACCGCAACATGGAGTCCCTGCACGTCACCACCGGCGGCCGGCTGCGCCACTGGTACTACGAGCAGTCGGCCCGGGTCTGGCGCGACGGCGGCGCCTTCGGGCCGGGCGACGCGGCGGTCGGATCCACCCCGGCCTTCATCCAGAGCGACTACGGCAAGCCGGGCAACTTCGAGGTGGTCGTACGGACCGCCGACGGCCGCCTGAACCACTGGTGGCGGATCAACGGCGCCCCCTGGACCTGGAACGACGGCGGCCGTTTCGCCTCCGGCATCGCCCACTTCGGTCCCGCCCTCGTCCAGACCCGCAGCCGCCACCTCGACCTGGTCGCCGCCCGCACGGACGGCCGGATGCAGCTGTGGTGGCGCGACGACCCGAACGGCTTCGCCTGGCGCCCCGGGGAGGTCTTCGGCAGCGCGGCGCCGGCCACCTCCGCGCCCTGCCTGATCGAGGCCCAGTACGGGGCCGCCGACGAGGACACCGCCGGGAACTACGAGCTGTGCGTGGCCGTGGCCGGCGGCCGCGTCGAGCACTGGTGGCGCGGGAACGCCGCCGGCTCCGCCTGGAGCCGCAGCGCCGTCTTCGGGCACGACGTCGGCTCGGTCACCGGGATGCTCCAGGGCAGCTTCGGGTTCAACCTGGAAGTGATCGTGCTGCGCACCGACCGCCGCCTCCAGCACTACTGGCGCGACGGCGCGGGCTGGCACGAGGGGTCGGTGATCGGCGCCGTCTGAGAGGTCGTGGCGGGTGGAGGTGCGCGAGGTGGCCCTCGCCGCCGGTGAGTCGTACGAGCTGAGGCTCACCGGGCGCGGGGCGCGCGGGTACGTGTGGATCTGGCAGGTGACCGGGGACGCGGACGCCGTCTCGGTGAGCGAGGCCGCGCCGGCCCCGGTCGAGGTGCTGCCCGGCGGCTCCCTGGAGCGGACGTACGTGGTCCACGGGCGCTGCCCGGGCGGGCGGGCCCGCATCCGCTTCGCGCAGGTGCGGCCGCCGTACCCGGAGGAGGCGCCGTACGACGAGTTCGTGCTGGAGGTGGAGGTCAGGGGCGGGTGAGGTGGGTGAGGTGACCGGCATGCATCACGGGGGGTTATCGATCGCTTCGATCTTCGTCGTGGTGCCGGGCGGGCGGTGCTCCTAGGTTCGGGGGAGAGCAACAGCCGTGAGCCGAACCCCGGAGGCCTCCCCATGTCCGACCGCGAAGTCCGTTCCGTCCTCGCCGACTATTTCGACGGGCTCTACCACTGCGACACCGAGCTGCTGGCCCGGGTCTTCCACCCCGAGGCCGTCTACGCCACGGCCACCGAAGGGCCGCTGCTGCGGCTCGGGATGGACGAGTACCTGCCGATCGTCGCGCGCAGGGAGTCGCCCGCGACCCGGGGGGAGGTCCGGCGGGACCGGATCGTCTCGGTCGAGTTCGCGGGCCCGGTGACCGCGCTGGCCCGGGTGGAGTGCGCGATCGGGCCCCGCCGGTACACGGACCTGCTGACCCTGCTGCGGGTGGACGGCCGCTGGCAGATCATCGCGAAGGTGTTCCACTTCGAGACCGAGACCGAGAGCAGGACCGAGACCGGGACCGAGCACGAGGGCTGAGCGCCCACTGCTGTACGGATTCCAGCGGGCCGCGCTCGAAGCGGCGCAGCCACAGCCCCGATGCGGCGGCCAGCGCGAGGGACACCGCCGCCCACAGGCCCATCACCCACCAGGGGCCGCTGCCGCCGAGACGGTCGGCAAGACCCAGGCCGATGCCGTAGCAGAGCAGCATGCAGATCAGGTTCTGGGCGACGTAGCAGGACAGGGCGGTGCGCCCGACGGCCCCGAGGGCGGCGGCCCCGGGCACCGCGAAGCGGTCGAGGGCGATGCCGATCAGGCCGATGTACCCGACGGCGATCAGCGGGGCGGTGCCGTAGCGGCCCAGGAAGAAGAGGTCCGGGCCGCCGAGCGCCGCGGCGGCGCCGAGCGGCAGCCCGAGGCCGAGCCCCCAAGCGGCCATCCGGACGCGGACGCGCCGCCCGGCGGCGGTCGGGGTGAAGGCGCCGGCCCGGTGGAGGCGGACCCCGAGGAGGAAGAGGAAGACGAGCAGCCCGAAGGAGAAGACGGGCTCGATGCGCAGGGCGGCGACGTGGTCGAACCGGAAGGCGACCTGTTCGAGGTAGCTGCCGTCGGCGTAGAGGCGCACGGCCTCGGGAGCGGGGGCGGGGGCCGCGGAACCGGCATCCCCATCGGCCAGGGCCCCCAGTGTCACCAGCCCGACCAGCGCGAGGTGCACCCCCGCGGCCGTCCACATGGCCACCCGCCGCACCCGTTCGGAGCGGGCCAGCAGCCAGGCGACGAGGAGCGCGGTGACGGCGTACCCCATCAGCACGTCCCAGGCGAAGACGAGGAAGAAGTGGAGGGTCCCCTCCAGGAAGAGGAAGGCGGCCCTGCGCGGGTAGCGCCCCGGCCAGGCCAGGCCCCGGCGCGCGGCGGAGTCGTACTGGATGGCCAGGCCCACCCCGAAGAGGATCGTGAGCAGGGCCAGGAACTTTCCGTCGGCCAGGAAGCGGAACACGGCCTCCGCGATGGTGGCGGCGGAGGGGTCGGCGAGAGGGTCGGGTCCGCCGAGCCCGCCCTGGAGCACGCCCCACTCCGAGCCCGGGGAGGCGAAGATCCAGACGTTGGTCATGAGCGTGCCCAGGACGGCGGCGCCGCGCAGGACGTCGAGGAGCGGCAGCCGGGCGGCCGTCGTGCGGGCCGTGCCGGCGGTGAGTGTGTCGGCCATGACTTCAGGGTCCCGGCGCGCGCGGCCCCGTACGTCCTGCCGGTGGACGAAGCGCCGGTACACCCTTCGATGCAGCGGTGAGCAGTCGGCGTCCACATCCCGGACGCCGCCCGGAGCGCGCCTCTGTTGTATCTAAGCTGTGCGCATGTCAGCCGCCACCACCACGACCACCGCTGCCGAGCGCGTGTACCGGCACGTCAAGCAGGGCGTCCTCGACCGCCGCTACGAAGGCGGCACCCTCCTCACCGAGGGTGAACTCGCCGAGGCCGTGGGGGTGTCCCGTACGCCGGTCCGCGAGGCGCTGCTGCGCCTGGAGACCGAGGGACTGCTGAAGCTGTACCCGAAGAAGGGCGTGCTCGTCCTGCCCGTCTCCGCGCAAGAGATCAACGACGTGCTCGAAACCCGGCTGCTGGTCGAGGAGTTCACCGTGCGCAGGGCCGTCCCCGCGCCGCCGGGCCTGCTGGACCGGCTCGCCGAGCTGGTCGAGGAGCAGCGCCGGCACGCCGCCGAGGGCGACCTCCCCGCGATGATGGCCGCCGACCGGGCCTTCCACGCCGAGATCGTGCGCGCCACCGGCAACCAGATCCTGGGCCGCCTCTACGACCAACTCCGCGACCGGCAGCTGCGGATGGGCGTCGCGCTGCTGCACGCGCACCCCGACCGGCTGGAGCGGACGCTGGCCGAGCACACCGAGATCCTGGACGCGCTGCGCGCCGGGGACGCGGACACGGCCGCGGCGGCCGTACGCGGGCACATCGGGCGGGTCGACGCGCTGGTGCGGGGGACGGGCCGGTGAGCTCCGCCCTCGTGGTCAAGGACCCTCCGGGCGGCAGGCGGGCCGTCGCCGTCTGGTGCATCGGCGTCGCCGTCTACTTCGTCGCGGTGATCTTCCGTACCAGCCTGGGCGTGGCCGGCCTCGAAGCGGCGGACCGCTTCCACGTCAACGCCTCCGCGCTCTCCACGTTCTCGCTGCTCCAGCTCCTCGTCTACGCGGGCATGCAGGTGCCCGTCGGCCTGATGGTGGACCGGCTCGGCACCAAGAAGGTGCTGACCCTGGGCGCGGTGCTGTTCACCGTCGGGCAGCTCGGCTTCGCGCTCTCGCCCTCGTACGGGATGGCGCTCGCCGCGCGGGCGCTGCTCGGCTGCGGCGACGCGCTGACCTTTATCTCGGTGCTGCGGCTCGGCACCCGGTGGTTCCCCGCCCGGCGCGGGCCGCTGATGGCGCAGCTCGCCGGCCTGGTCGGCATGGCGGGCAACCTCGTCTCCACCCTCGTCCTCGCGCCCGTCCTGCACGGGGTCGGCTGGACGGCGGCCTTCGCGGGGAGCGCGGTGGCGGGGCTGGTGGTCCTGGTGCCGCTGGTGCTGTTCCTGCGGGACCACCCGGAGGGGCACGAGCCGCCGGCCGTCACCTCGCGGGGCGCGGGGGGCTTCGTACGCCGCCAGATCAAGGAGTCCTGGAGCGAGCCGGGCACCCGGCTCGGGCTGTGGGTGCACTTCACCACCCAGTTCCCGGCGATGGTCTTCCTGCTGCTGTGGGGCATGCCGTTCCTGGTCGAGGCGCAGGGGCTGTCGCGGACCACCGCGGGCGGGCTCCTGACGCTGGTCGTCGCCTCGAACATGGCGCTCGGGCTGGTCTACGGCCAGATCATCGGCCGCCGCCAGTCCTCGCGGATCCCCCTCGCCCTGGGCACCGTCGGGCTCACCGCCCTGCTGTGGGGGTCCGTCCTGGCCTACCCGGGGGACCGGGCGCCGATGTGGCTGCTGATCGCGCTGTGCCTGGTGCTGGGCGGCTGCGGCCCGGCGTCGATGATCGGCTTCGACTTCGCCCGGCCGGCGAATCCGGCGGAGCGTCAGGGCACGGCCTCGGGAATCACCAACATGGGCGGTTTCCTCGCCTCGATGACGACGCTGCTGGCGGTGGGGATCCTGCTGGACGCCACCGGGGACGACTACCGGATCGCGTTCTCGACGGTGTTCGTACTGGAAGCGCTCGGCATCAGCCAGATCCTGCGGCTACGGGGGCGGGCGCTGGCCCGTGAGCGCGAGCGCGCCCGGGCGACGATCCCGGGGCAGGCCCCGGGACCCCGGGCGGTGGCGGCGGAAGCGGAGCCGGAGCCGGGGCGGGCGCTGGCCTGAGGGGGCGGGCTGGGCTGGCCTGCCGTCAGGCGCTTCCGGCTTCCCGCCATGGCTTGAGCGCTTCCGCCGCACTCAGCCGGACCATCGCGTTCGGGTCGGCGACCAGCAGGCGCAGGGCATGGCGGACTGCGGCGTTGCCGGGCAAGGTTTTCGCCAGCGCCTCGGCGACGGACGCGCGGACCCCCGCGTCCGGGTCGGCGGCCAGGCGGAGGAGCGTGTCCCGCACGCCGGGGTCGTCCGGCCAGCTCGTTCCGAGCGCAGTGATTGCCAACCGGCGGATCTGATGCGCTTTCTCGGCGGCCAGGCGGAGGAGGACATAGCGACCGGCACGTTCGAGCGGCCAGCCCTTGGTGAGCGTCTCCGACGCCTTCCAGCGGACGTACACGTCCTGGTCGTCACACAGGGAGAGGACGATCTCCCAGGTCTCGGGGTCACCTGGCCAGCCCCGGCCGAGCGCTTCGGCGGAGTACCGGCGCACGTCCGGGTCCGGGTCGCCGGCCAGGCGAAGGACCGCATCCCGGGCCGCGGGGTCGCCCGGCCAACCCATCGCGAGTGCGTCGGCGATGGACATGCGGACTCCCGGATCGGGGTCTTCGGCCAGGGAGAGAAGGGCATCGCGGGCTGTGGGGTCGCCCGGCCAGCCTTGGCCAAGCGCTTCGATGGCGTTCCAACGGACGTCCGTCTCCGGGTCGTCGGTCAGATGGAGGACCGTGTTCCGGGCCCCGGGGTCACCGGGCCAACCAACCATGAGGGCGGTGATGACAGAGTCGCGGACACTCGGGTCCTTGTCGTCACTCTGCCGCAGTACGGCCTCCAGGACCTTGGCATCGCCAGGCCACCCCTGGCCAAGTGCTTCGGCGGAATGGGCGCGGACGGCCGGGTCCTCGTCGGCGATCAGGTGGAGGACGGCTGACCGGGCCTCACGGTTGAGGGACCACTGGGAGGCGAGCTTGCCGACCGCAGCACAGCGGGCGTCCGGATCGCTGAGGCGGGTCGAGGCGAGGAGGAGATCGAGTTCGCCGTCCGGCTGGAGGAACCCCTCCCCGCTGGCGGCCTGCCGCAGGGCCGGGACGGCCTCCTCCTCGCGGGTGTTGACCTCGTGCGCCTTTGCCAGGGCTGCGGCGATGTCGTCGAGGGCGGGCCGCGTGAGGAGGTCGGGGGCCGACAGCGGCTGGGCGGGGGCTCCGGCGGCCGGGCGGGCCAGGGCCAGGTCGGCGGCGTCGGGGTGCGCGGCGAGGCGCTGGATCTCGGCGCGGGCGCGGTCCCACAGGTCCTCCAGGACCCGCATCCGGGCGGCCACGCGGTCGGCCTCCTGCTGCGCGGTCGACCTGTGGGCCAGGGCCTGTCGGCTCTCCTCGCGTGGGCCGTCCGTCCCGGCGATGATCTCGCGCAGCGCGTCGATGATCTGGAGCAGGGTCTGCATCAGGAAACCCGCGTCCCGCAGGGCGTAGCGCAGCCGGGTCTCCGTGTGGAAGACGCGTTCGAGCTCCAGCTTCAGGGTCAGGACGGCGACCGTGTCGGGCACGGCGGCCGGAGTGCTGCGGGGAGCCGGGAGGGGCGCCTCGGCCACGGCCTGGAGCAGCGACTTCGCCTGCGCGCAGCGGCTTTCGTACTCCTCCCGACTGAGGCCGGCGGCCTTGCTGGTGATGCGCAGGAACTGCACGGTGAACGGCCACGGCGGCTTCGGCTGGGCCTGCCCGCCGAAGACGCGGTCGATGTGCGACTTGGAGCAGGCCATCGCGCCGACGGGCCCGCCCGGATCCGCTTCGGCCGCCGCCCTGAAGGCACGCTCGACGTCCCGCGAGCCCATCCCGGCCTGCTCGGCCTGCGCGCGCAGGAACGCCCCGTACCGCTCCCACCCCATCGCACCCTCCCGCAGCGCCGCCTCCGGACGTCCCTGACGGTCCCGGGCCGCGCGGGGAATCGCGTACCGCCCCGCCGCCCCGGCCTGCGCGTCGTCCCAGCCCGTCCCAGGGCGCCCCAGCCGGTCCCGCACGCGGGTGGGGACAGGACCGGAAACGCCCATCGTCTCCTCACACCGATTCCCGTGAAGGAGACCGACATGCACCTCGCACCGCTCGCTCAGCACCTTCTGCTGGCCGCCGTACCGGAGTTCCTCGGCGCGCTCGCCGCCGCCCTCGTCGGGGCCGCCGCCGCCTGGGCCTGGCGGCGGCTGTCCCGCCGCGGCGACGACGACGGCCAGTGACGGGCGGGCCCGCTACGGCGTCACGGCGAAGTGCGCCAGGATCGCGTCCGCCAGCTCCGGGTCTCCCTCGATCTTCACCCGGTCCGCGACGCTCCGCGGGCGTACGCGGCCCGCCGCGAGGCGGACGTACGTCTCCCAGTCCAGGGTGAGCGTGACCGCGGGGCCCAGCGAGGGCGCCTTGTCCAGGGTCCCGCGGCCCTCCGCGTCGACGCGTACGGTCCGCATGAACTCCAGCGGGCCGTGCACGTCGATGACGACCGCGGAGTTCGCCGGCGCCCCCGCCAGCTTCGCGACCACCTTCGGCAGCCCGGCCAGGAGGAGGTCACGCGCGACGTACGCGCCGGGCGAATCCCAGTTGCCCGGTGCACCCAACGCGGCCCGCAGGTCCTGCTCGTGGATCCACACGTCGAACGCGCGCAGCCGCAGCGCCTGCTCCAGCGTCACCTGGTCGCCCAGCGGCCCCCGCACCATCGTGTCCGGATCCCGCTTCTCGTTGCGCAGCTGGCGCGAGCGGCGGATGACGGTGTACTCCAGCTCCGAGGTCATCTCCGGCGCGGTGTGGTGACGGCGTACGTCGACCTGCACCTCCATGTACCGGCTGAACTCGTCCACCACGTGCCGCAGGTCCCGCGCCACGGTGTGGATCGGCCGGGGGTCCCCGAGCTGCTCGCATTCGATGCCGATGATGTGTGACACAACGTCACGGACCGACCAGCCCGGGCACGGCGTCGCCCGGTTCCAGTCGCCCTCCGCCAAGGGGAGGACCAGCTCGGATATCGCCTCGATGGAATGCGTCCACGCGTCGGCATAGGGCTGGAGGCTGGGATGCGGATGGACGGTCAACGGGACCCCTCGCGGTGCTGTTCAGTGGCGCGTTCGGAAGCAGTGGCTCGCTTTCCAAAACTACGCTGCCGGTGAGCACCCCGGCAGTGCTTTCGTGTGACGATCGTAGGCCCGAGATGACGGCTTGAACGCCAGGACGGTGGTAGTGTGCGCGCCTCGCTGATCCAAATCGCAGTGAACGAGGGCGAGTCGGTGTCTTCCCGACGTGCCCGGGTGGCCGATCTCGTACGGGAGCAGTCCGGGTCCGATCTCGTCGTCCTGCCCGAACTCTGGACGGTCGGAGCCTTCGCCTACGAACTCTTCGAGACCGAGGCCGAACCGCTCGACGGCCCCACCTTCGAGGCCATGTCCAAGGCCGCCCGCGACGCCGGTGTCTGGCTGCACGCCGGCTCGGTCGTGGAGCGCGCCGGCGACGGCTCGCTCTACAACACCGCCCTCGTCCTCTCCCCGGAGGGTGAGCTCGCCGCCACCTACCGCAAGATCCACCGCTTCGGCTTCGACCAGGGCGAGGCGGTGCTGATGGCCGCCGGCGACTCCCTCACCACGGTGGAGCTGCCGGAACAGACCCTCGGCATCGCCACCTGCTACGACCTGCGCTTCCCGGAACTCTTCCGCGGCCTGGTCGACGCCGGCGCCACCACGATGGTCGTCGCGGCGGGCTGGCCGGCGCGCCGCCGCGCACACTGGACCCTGCTGAACCGGGCGCGCGCCGTGGAAGACCAGTCGTACGTCCTCGCGTGCGCCCTCGCCGGAACCCACGCGGGCGTCGAGCAGTCGGGGCACAGCCTGGTCGTCGACCCGTGGGGCGAGGTCCTGGCCGAGGCGGGCCCCGGCGAGGACGTCCTCACCGTGGACCTCGACCCGGCGAAGGTCGCCGAGACCCGCGCCCAGTTCCCGGCCCTGAAGGACCGCGTGCTGGGACTGCGACCGCCGCGCTAGGGCGGGGTCGGGGGGTGCGGGGTCGGTGGTTGCCGGCCCGGCCGGGTCCGGGCGCGCGCCGGGGCGTCTCCTCGGACGTCGAACGTGTCGGGGGGTCGGTGGGCCGAGGGTGGTTGTGTTCGACGCCCTGCGGGGACGCCCCACCGCACACCCGGCCCCGTCCGGACCGGCGGGCAGCGTGCCCGTCGGCCATCAACGCCCTTCTTCCGTCGCCGAGTTGCTTCTACGATCAGTCGTATGGGGGACGTGTTCGCGCAGGGTGTGACCTTGGCCGGGGGCCGGTACCGCATCGACCGGTTGCTCGGCAGCGGTGGAATGGCGCAGGTCTACCAGGCCTACGACCTCAGCCTCGCGCGCTCGGTGGCCATCAAGACGATGCTGCCCGGGCTCGCCCTCGACGAGGGCGCCCCGGAACGGTTCCGGCGCGAGGCAAGGGCGATGGCCGCGCTCGGCCACCCGAACGTGGTCGCCGTGCACGACACCGGCGAGGAGCCGCGCCCGGACGGGCCGCCGGTGCCGTACTTCGTGATGGAGCTGGTCACGGGCCCCTCGCTCGCGCACCAGCTCCGTACGGGCGGCGCGCTCCCGGTGCCGGCCGCCGTGCACGTCGTCGACCAGATCCTGTCCGCGCTCGCGGTCAGCCACGGGAAGGGGCTCGTGCACCGCGACATCAAGCCGGGGAACGTGCTGCTGGCCGAGGGCGGGATCACGAAGGTCGCCGACTTCGGGATCGTCCGGGCCGTCGCCGGCGCGGCGACCGCTCTGACGGCCACCGGGGGGATGGCGATCGGCACCCCGCACTACATGTCCCCGGAGCAGATCCGCGCCTCACCGGACCTCGACGGGCGCTCGGACCTCTACGCGGTCGGCGTGCTGCTCTTCGAGATGCTGACGGGACGACGCCCCTTCGAGGGGGCCGAGGCGCTCGCGATCGCCGTCCAGCACCTGAAGGACCCGCCGCCGACGCTCGCCTCGTACGGGGTGCAGGGCTTGCCGGGGCTGGAGGCGTTGGTGGCCCGCGCACTGGCGAAGCTGCCGGAGGGGCGCTACCGCGACGCGGCGGACATGCGTGCGGCCCTGCGGGCGGCGGTGATGGCGCCCGTGGCCGCCCCGGGCCCCGCCCCTGTCCCCGCCTCCGCTCCTGCCCCTGCCCCTGCCCCTGCCCCTGCCCCTGTCCCGGCCTCCGCTCCTGCCCCCGTCCCGGGCCCCGCCTTCGCCCCCGTCCCTATGGCCGCCCAGCCCGCGCCGATGCACATCCCGTCCCCCGTCTGGGCGCCGCCGCCCCCGCCGCTGCGGGTGCGCGTCCGGCACGCCGTCCGGCTGGGCGTCTGCGTACTGCTCTTGGTGGCGGCGTACCGGGTCGGTACCGCGGCGTTCCAGGACAACGTGCTCTGGCTGGCGTACGCCATGATGGGCGTCGCAGCGGTCGGGGCCCTGGGCGCGCTGCCCAGCTGGCTCCATCGGAACGGGTCGCCGGCCCCCGTCCTCAGGGTGGTCTCCTGGATCGTGCTCTGCCTCAACCTGATCGCCGCGCTGCAGGGCTGCGCTGGCACCATCGAGATCAAGCAGAAGATCGCGGATCAGGCCCCCTCCCGCTCCTTCTCCGCCATCCGGATCACGCACACCGCCACCGCGACCAGCAGCGCCGCGTCCGCGTCCTCCCGGACCACGTCCACCGCGTAGGTCTCGCGGATCCGGTACCACTGCCGGGAGATCAGCGCGAGCAGCTCCCCGTCGTACTCGACCTTGAACTCCCGGTCCAGGATCCGCCCGCTGACGTCGAGCTCCGTGCCCTCGACGAGGGTGACGAGGAAGTGGTTGCGCAGCAGCGACCACCGCTTGCGCCGGACCAGCGCGAGCCGCCGGCCGTCCCGCTCCAGGGTCATCGAGTCCCGGAAGCCGACCATCTTCTCCCGCAGCGTGATCAGGATCCGCCCGTCCGGATCCTTCAGCTCCAGGGTGTCCCGGAAGCGCAGCGCCTTGCCGTCGACGAGGAAGGCGTGGCGCCCGTCCTCGTCCGCGATCCAATAGTCGTCCCCGATGGCCAGCATTTTGTCCCGTACGAGGTATTTCATGCGCTGATCCGTGCCCGCGATAGGTTGCCGCCATGCCTCTCCTCTACGTGACCGACCTGGCGTACCCGGCGCGCGGCCGCCGCTACTGCGACGAGGACATATTCCTCACGTCCCGGCTGCGGGCCGCCGGCTTCGAGCTCGCCCTGTGCCACCCGGCCGACGCGGAGGCGCTCGCACCCCTGGGCTTCGACGCGGTGGTCGTCCGCAACAGCGGCCCCGTCCTGCACTACCAGCAGGCCTACGACTCCTTCCGCGCGGCCGCCCTCGCCGCCGGGACCCGCGTCTACAACCCGCTCACCGGCCGCGGCGACATGGCGGGCAAGCAGTACCTCCTCGACCTCACCGTCGCCGGCTACCCGGTCATCCCGACCGTCGACGACCCGGCCCGGCTGTCCGAGCTGCCCCGCGTCCCCTCGTACGCGGTCAAGCCCAAGCAGGGCGCGGACTCCATCGGCCTCACCTTCACCGCGAACCCGACGGGCCCGGCGGGGGAGATCCTCATCCAGCCGCGCATCGACTTCGCGTACGAGGTGTCCTTCTACTTCGTCGACGACGCCTTCCAGTACGCCCTGTACGCCCCCGACCCGGCCCGCCGCTGGGAGCTCGTCCCCTACGAACCCACCGCGGCGGACCTGGAGTTCGCCCGCGCCTTCGTCGGCTGGAACACCCTCGGCCACGGCATCCAGCGCGTGGACGCCTGCCGGGCCCCGTCGGGCGAGCTCCTCCTCGTCGAGCTGGAGGACCTGAACCCGTACCTCTCCCTGGACCTGCTCCCGCCCGAGGTCCAGGACTCCTTCGTCGCGGCGCTCACCAGATCCCTGCACTCCTTCCTCGGCTCCACCACGACCTGATGTCAGACCCGGCTGCCACGCTTTGCCCATGGACAAGCAGACGTTCTGGAAGCTGATCGAATCGGCCCGCGCGGAGGCGGACACGGCGGCGGACGAGGTGGCGGACCGCGCCGCGCAGCTCCTCGCCGAGCTCCCGGAGGCGGAGATAGTCGAGGCCCAGCAGGTGCTGTGGGACCTGCTGTCGGAGTCGTACCGCGCCCCGCTCTGGGCCGCGGCCTACGTGATCAACGGCGGCTGCTCGGACGACGGGTTCGACTACTTCCGCGGCTGGCTCCTCACGCAGGGGCAGGCGGCCTTCGAGGCGGCCCTGGCCGACCCGGACTCACTCTCCGCCCACCCCGGGGTCCGCGAGGCCGCGGCGGAGGGCCTGGAACTGTGGGACGAGGACGCCCTCTCGATCGCCTGGACGGCCTACGAGTCCGCCACGGGCAATGAACTGCCCGCCGACTCCTTCACGATCAGCTACCCGCCCCTGGACCCCTCCTGGGACTTCGACTTCGACGACACGGAGGAAACGGCCGCCCGCCTGCCCCGCCTCTCGGCCCTCTTCGACTAGTCACTCGTAGCGGTGGAGCAGCGAATCGCGCTCGCTCTGCCGGATGCCCTCGATGGTCAGGCCGGGCAGGGCGAGGTGGGAGAGGGTGACCTCGGCGGAGCTCGGGACGGCGTCCTCGGCGAGCCACTGCTCGGGCTTCCAGGCGTTGCCGCGCAGGAACGCCTTCGGGCAGTGCTGGTAGGCCTCTTCGACCTCCACGACGATCGCGCTGCGCGGCGGCTTGCCGACCGGCGTCAGCTGCTCCAACAGACCCGGGTCGGCGGAGATGCAGGCCCGCCCGTTCACCCGCAGGGTGGTGGCCCGGCCGGGGATGACGAAGATCAGCCCGGCCCGGCCGGTCTCCACGATGTTGCGGCTGCTGTCGAGCCGCTTGTTGCCGGTGGCGTCCGGGATGGCCAGGGTGAACTCGTCCAGCACGGCCACGAACCCGGGCGGCCCGCCGCGCGGGGTCACGTCGCAGGTCCCGTCGGCGCCGGCACTGGCGACGAACACCAGCGAGGACCGCCCGATGACCGCGCGGGAGACGTCGTGGATCCGATCCACGGCCTTCCGCCGCACGAGCTCGCTCGGCTCCTCGTACAACCCGCTCAACTCGGCGGTGCTCCGGACGGCGGTGGCGCTCAGCGCCTCGAATATGCGCCCGCTCGGCGGCGGCGTGGTGGCTGTCACGTGCAAGCACGCTACCGGGTGACACGATCCGGAGCCCGCTGGCGTCGAGGTTCGCTGCCTGCGGCCAGGCGCTTACGACCGTCCGCCGCCCGTCGTCACCCCGGCGAGTGCACATGTGCGCGAGTGGCAAGCTTGAACCATGAACGATGCAGCCCCGGCGCACACCCCCGCGCCCGCGCCCCGCCGTGCCCGCCTCCGCGCCCCCGAGCTGATCGGCAAGGGGGGCTGGCTGAACACCGGTGGGAAGGAACTCACCCTCGCCGAGCTGCGAGGCAAGTGCGTGATTCTCGATTTTTGGACGTTCTGCTGCATCAACTGCCTGCACGTCCTCGACGAGCTCCGCGAGCTGGAGGAGAAGCACCGCGACACCCTCGTGATCATCGGGGTGCACTCGCCGAAGTTCGTGCACGAGGCCGAGCACGCCGCCGTCGTCGATGCCGTCGAGCGGTACGAGGTGCACCACCCCGTGCTCGACGATCCCGAGCTCGCCACCTGGAAGCAGTACGCCGTCCGCGCCTGGCCCACGCTCGTCGTGATCGACCCCGAGGGGTACATCGTCGCCCAGCACGCCGGTGAGGGGCACGCGCACGCCATCGCGCGGCTGGTGGAGGAGCTGGAGGCCGAGCACGAGGCCAAGGGGACGCTGCGGCGCGGGGACGGGCCGTACGTGGCGCCCGAGCCGGTAGCGAGCGACCTGCGGTTCCCCGGGAAGGCGTTGCTGCTGCCGAGCGGGAACTTCCTGGTCTCGGACTCGACGCGGCACCAGCTCGTCGAGCTGGCCGCCGACGGGGAGAGCGTCGTACGGCGCATCGGCAGCGGGTCGCGCGGGTTCACCGCGGACAGCTTCAGCGAGCCGCAGGGGCTCGCGCTGCTGCCTGGGGGCACCTCCCGGACGGAGTCTGGGGGAGGGCGGGTCGTGGTCGCGGACACCGTCAACCACGCGCTGCGCGTCCTCGACCTGGAGAGCGGGGCCGTCGAGACCGTCGCCGGGACCGGGCGGCAGTGGTGGCAGGGCTCGCCGACCTCCGGGCCGGCCCTCGAAGTCGACCTGTCCTCGCCCTGGGACGTGGCCTGGTGGCAGGGCAAGGTGTGGATCGCCATGGCGGGCGTGCACCAGCTGTGGACCTGGGACCCGGCGGAAGGGACCGTCGAGGTCGCGGCCGGCACCACCAACGAGGGGCTGCACGACGGGCCCGTCGCCGAGGCCTGGTTCGCCCAGCCGTCCGGGCTCGCCGCCGCCGGGGACCGGCTGTGGATCGCCGACTCCGAGACCAGTGCCCTGCGGTACGTCGAGGCCACCGACGCCGGCTACGTCATCAAGTCGGCCGTCGGCACCGGTCTGTTCGACTTCGGGCACCGCGACGGGGACGCCGGCCAGGCCCTGCTCCAGCACCCGCTCGGGGTGACCGCCCTGCCCGACGGCTCGGTCGCGGTGTGCGACACCTACAACCACGCGCTGCGGCGGTTCGACCCGGCGACCGGGCAGGTGTCCACCCTCGCCACCGATCTGCGCGAGGCCGCCGACGCCGTGCTGGTCGGCGAGGACATCGTCGTCGTGGAGTCCGCCCGGCACCGGCTGACCCGGCTGCGGCTCCCCGAGGAGGCCGTACGGGTGGACGCGGTCGCCCACCGCACGCAGCGGGCCGCCACCGAGGTGGCCCCCGGCACGCTCCGGCTCGACGTGGTCTTCCAGGCCCCGAGCGGCCAGAAGCTGGACACCCGCTACGGGCCCTCGACACGGCTGCTGGTCTCCTCGACCCCGCCGGAACTGCTCGCGGGCGGCGAGGGCGCCGGGACCGATCTGTTCCGGGAGCTCGCGCTGAACCCGGCCGTCACCGAGGGCGTGCTGCACGTCTCCGCGATGGCCGCGTCCTGCGACGACGACCCTGAGAACGAGTACCCGGCCTGCCACGTCCACCAGCAGGACTGGGGCGTGCCCGTCCGCGTCACCGCGGACGGGGCCGGCCGGCTGCCGCTCGTCCTCGCCGGGATGGATGAGGACGCGCAGCCGGGTTAGGACCGCGGCCGCGCCCGATGGGCCCGCCAGGAGGCCAGGGCGTCGGTGCGGCTGCCCGCCGGGTGGGTGGTGTGCCAGTCCCGCAGGAAGCGGTTCAGTTCGAACTGGGTGCCGATCTCCTGCGGGCGGGCCGCCTCCGCCCGGGTTTCCCGCCAGTGCCGGGCCGCGTCCGCCAGGGTGCGGCCCGCGTTCTCGGCGATGTACGTCCGCATGAACGCGTCGAAGTGGAACGACGGTCCCAGTTCCTCGCGGAACCACGCGCGGAGCACCTGGCTGCACCGCTGCCCCTCGGGGATCACCGTGTCGCCGTGGACCGGCGCCGCCAGTTGCCCGCCGCCGCCCGTGCGCCGGCGGGCGGCCGGGGCGGGCGGCGGCAGCGGCCGGCCGTCGAGCGCGTCGGCGAGACGGCCGGTGAGCGCCGCCTTGCCGCCGCCGGCCGGTACTCCCATGGAGCGGGCCAGCCCGGTCAGCTCCGCAAGGGTCCAGTACCAGCGGAGCAGTTCGGCGCCGGTGAGGTCCGCGGTGAGGGCGGGACGCGGACGCGCGGGGTCACCGGATGCGAGGTCGCCGGACGCGGGGTCGACGGACGCGGGGCGGCCCGGCATGACTAGCCCTCCAGGAACGCCACCAGGGCGTTGGCGAGGAGGTACGGGTCGTCCGCGCCGCACAGTTCGCGGGCGCTGTGCATCGAGAGGATCGCGACGCCGATGTCCACGGTCTGGATGCCGTGCCGGGCGGCCGTGATCGGGCCGATCGTCGTGCCGCACGGCATCGAGTTGTTGGAGACGAACGTCTGCCACGGCACGCCGGCCCGCTCGCAGGCGCTCGCGAACACCGCGCGCCCGCTGCCGTCCGTCGCGTACCGCTGGTTGACGTTCACCTTCAGGATCGGCCCGCCGTTGGCGCGCGGGTGGTGCGAGGGGTCGTGCCGCTCCGAGTAGTTGGGGTGCACCGCGTGGCCGGTGTCCGAGGACAGACAGATGGTGCCGGCGAAGGCGCGGGCGCGGTCCTCGTACGTCCCTCCGCGCGAGAAGACTGAACGTTCCAGCACGTTGCCGAGGAGCGGCCCGTCCGCGCCCGTGTCGGACTGCGAGCCGTTCTCCTCGTGGTCGAAGGCGGCCAGCACCGGGATGTGGTCCAGCTTGCCCGCGGCGGAGACCGCCGCCAGCGCCGCGACGCCCGCGTGCACCGACAGCAGGTTGTCCATGCGCGGGCCGGCCAGCAGCTCGCGGTCGCGGCCCAGGTAGGCGGGCGGCTCGATCGAGTGGACCATCAGGTCCCAGCCGGCCACCGAGCCCTGCGGCAGGCCCTCTTCCTCTTCCAGGAAGGCGATCAGGTCGCCCTCCTGGACCTCGCCGAGGCCCCAGATCGGCTGCATGTGGCGCTGCTTGTCGAGCTTGAGCCCGTCGCTGTTCACCGACCGGTCCAGGTGCACGGCGAGTTGGGGCACGCGCAGCAGCGCGCGGTCCACGTTGACCAGGCGCTCGGAACCGTCGCGCAGGGTCAGCCGCCCGGCCAGGCCGAGGTCGCGGTCGAGCCAGGTGTTGAGGAGGGTGCCGCCGTAGATCTCGACGGCGATCTGCCGCCAGCCCTGGGAGCCCGTGTCCGGCAGCGGCTTGACCCGCAGGTTGGGGGAGTCGGTGTGCGCGCCGATGATCCGGAACGGGGTGTGCGCGGCCGCGCCCTCCGGGACGTACCAGGCGATGAGCGCGCCGCCGCGGAGCACGAACTTGCCCCCGGTGCCCGCGTCCCAGGCGTCCGTTTCCGACAACTGCCTGAAGCCTGCCTTCTCCAGCCGCTCGGCCGCGTTGGCCACGGCGTGGTACGGCGACGGACTGGCCGTCAGGAAGGTCATCAGGTCGTCGGTGTGGCCGCGGTCGAAGCGGGCGGGAGAGCTCATGTGGTTCACCTTAACGACGGTCGTGTACGCCATGGCCGGACTGCGGCGGATGGCCGGGAGGCCGGGTCCGCGGGCGGGTGATCTGCGGGCTCGGGACCTCTCAGCCCGGCGGGCGCTCGAAGCGGCGCTGCAGCTGTCTGCGCTCGCCCCGGCGGATGCGCGGGAGCATCTCCGGGGTCTGCGCGGAGCGCTGCGCGCGTCTCTTGCGTCCGGCGCAGAAGATACAGGCCTCGCCGGGGGGAGCGTCGGGGTCGATGGGTGCTCCGGGGTGTTCGGAGCAGCCCGAGGCGTTGCGGGGGCGGGACAGCTCGCGGGCGACCATGAAGGCGCGGTGCAGGTCGTCCGCGATGCGCACGAACGCGTCGGGGGGCGAGGACAGGCCCAGGTGGAAGCGCTGGTCCTCGACGGTGCGCAGGTACGAGCGCAGCAGATCGAGGGTGTACGGGCCCTCGGGCACGGGGTAGCCGAGGCGGCGCTGCTCGCCGGCCGCCGCGGCGGCCGGGCGGGCGCCCTGCAGGCGCTGCCCGAGGCGGCGCCGGTCGTTGCAGATGAGGCAGCGGCCCCAGCCCTCGGGGGCCTCGGGGTCCAGGGCGCCGTTGGGGTGCTCGGGGCAGCCGGTGTAGCTGCGGGCGGGGGCCAGGCCGGCGGCGGTCTGGAAGGCCACGTAGAGGGCGTCGGCGATGCCGTCGTACTCGGCGGGGTGGGCGCCGTCGTAGAGCTCGCGCAGGTGGTCGCCGAGGCTGCCCAGGCTCGCCTGCAGCTCCTTGAGGGCGTACGGCCGCCCGGTGGGGACGGAGTACCCCCTGCTGCTGCCGTGCTGATCCTGTGGACTCATGCGTACGAGCGTCCCATGAACGACCGACATCGGGTAAAGCCGCAGTACAGGGCTGTGGACGAGGCTCCGGACGCGGCGACGGCCGGGCCTCCGTGCGGAGGCCCGGCCGTCGGGCGTGCGTAGACCGCGTACTGCGGGATCGGCGAGGCGGCGCAGCCTAGAAGGCGGCCTCGTCGAGGTCCATCAGCGTGTTGTCGACGGCCTCGGCCAGCGCGCGCTGGACGGAGACGCCGGGCAGGACCTGGGCCGCGAAGAACTTCGCGGCGGCGATCTTGCCGGTGTAGAACGGCACGTCCTTGGCGGCGGCGCCGGCCAGCTTCTCGGCGGCCACGGCCGCGCCCTTGAGGAGCAGGTAACCGACGACGACGTCACCGGACGCCATCAGCAGGCGGGTGGTGTTCTGGCCGACCTTGTAGATGTTCTTGACGTCCTCGCCGGTGGCGGTGAGGTCGACGATCATCTGGCCGACGATGGCCTCCAGGTCCACGGCGGCCTTGGCGAGCGCGTCGCGGGCCGGGGCCAGCTCCTCGCCGCCGACGCCCTCGGCCAGGAACTTCTTGATCGTCTCGGAGAGGACGTTCAGGGCGGCGCCCTGGTCGCGGACGATCTTCCGGAAGAAGAAGTCCTGGCCCTGGATCGCGGTGGTGCCCTCGTAGAGGGTGTCGATCTTGGCGTCGCGGATGTACTGCTCGATCGGGTACTCCTGCAGGTAGCCGGAGCCACCGAAGGTCTGCAGGGACTGGGCGAGCTGCTCGTAGGACTTCTCCGAGCCGTAGCCCTTCACGATCGGCAGGAGCAGGTCGTTGAGGCCGATCAGGGCGGAGGCGTCCTCGCCGGCGGCCTGCTTGACCTGGATGTCGTCCTGGACGGAGGCGGTGTACAGCACGAGGGCGCGCATGCCCTCGGCGTACGCCTTCTGCGTCATGAGCGAGCGGCGCACGTCGGGGTGGTGCGTGATGGTGACCTTGGGCGCGGTCTTGTCCATGAAGTTGGCCAGGTCCGGGCCCTGCACGCGCTCCTTGGCGTACTCCAGCGCGTTCAGGTAGCCCGTCGAGAGCGTCGCGATGGCCTTCGTGCCGACCATCATGCGGGCGAACTCGATGATCATGAACATCTGGCGGATGCCGTCGTGCTTGTCACCGATCAGCCAGCCCTTGGCGGGGTGCTGGTCGCCGAAGGTCATCTCGCACGTGTTGGAGGCCTTGAGGCCCATCTTGTGCTCGACGTTCGTCGCGTAGACGCCGTTGCGCTCGCCCAGCTCGCCGGTCTCCCAGTCGAAGTGGAACTTGGGCACGAGGAAGAGCGAGAGCCCCTTCGTCCCGGGGCCGTGGCCCTCGGGGCGCGCGAGGACGTAGTGGAGGATGTTCTCCTCCATGTCGTGCTCGCCGGACGTGATGAAGCGCTTCACGCCCTCGATGTGCCAGGAGCCGTCCTCCTGCAGGACCGCCTTGGTGCGGCCGGCGCCGACGTCCGAGCCGGCGTCCGGCTCGGTGAGGACCATGGTGGAGCCCCAGCGCTTCTCGACGGCGATCTGCGCGATCTTCTTCTGCGCCTCGTTGCCCTCGTCGTGGAGGACGCCGGCGAACGCCGGGCCGGAGGAGTACATCCAGATGGCCGGGTTCGAGCCGAGCAGGAGCTCCGCGTAGGCCCAGACGAGGGAGCGCGGGGAGACGGTGCCGCCGATCTCCTCGGGGATGCCCATGCGCCAGTACTCGGAGTCCATGAAGGCCTTGTAGCTCTTCTTGAAGGACGCCGGGACGGGCGCGGTGTTGGTCTCCGGGTCGAAGACGGGCGGGTTGCGGTCGGCGTCCGCGAAGGACTCGGCCAGCTCGTTCTCGGCGAGACGGGCTATCTCGGACAGGACGTCCTTGGCGGTCTCGGAGTCCATCTCCTCGAACGGACCGGTGCCGTACAGCTTGTCGCGGCCGAGCACCTCGAAGAGGTTGAACTCGATGTCGCGGAGATTCGACTTGTAGTGCCCCATGGCGACGGCTCCGTTAAGGCTCGGGGAGACAGGTTCCTCGTACATACCAATCGGTAACGTAATGATGCTACCCGCCGGTAATAAGGCGCAACCCCTACCGCCCGGACTGTGACGACTCTCTCGGCGACCGTAGTGCGCCCTCCGGCGCCGCGGCCGCGCACTACGGTCGGGGGCGCAGGCACGCCCCCCGTGCCCTTTCCCCTTCCCGAGGAGCCCCTCGCATGCGGACCTACCTGAAAGCCGGCGCCGCGGTCACCGCCGTCCTTGCGGCCCTCGTCCTCTGGTTCGTCCTGGACAACCCGTTGGTCACCGAACCCGAGCCGGACCACAAGCTTCCCCGCCCCACCGCCGGCGCCCCGCAATAGCCCGTCCCCCGGGTCCCCGAAACCGCCCGGGCACCCGGCGCCGCCGCCCTCGACTCCCGCTGACCGGAACTCGACGTCCCGGCGGTCGCCCGTCTCGGTAGGCTTCGGCCCATGTACGGCTACGACCAGAACGTGAGCGCGGGGCAGCAGCAGTACGCGCAGCCCCAGCAGGGCTACGCGCAGCAGCAGCCGCCGCTGTACCCCGAGCCCTCGCCGCCGTCGCTCGCGGACGCGGTACGGGCCTTCACCACCGGATCCCTGTCCGCGGAGGACTTCCAGCAGGTCTTCGCCTCCTCGAAGGTCTACTGCCCGCGCGGCGAGACCCCCGGGTTCCTGGCGCTGCACAACACGCAGCAGCCGGTCATCCCCATGTTCACCACGCTCAAGGAACTGCGCCGGTACGCCGGCAAGGAGTCCAAGTACTTCGTGATCACGGGCGCCGAGGTGATCGACCTGCTCCCGACCGGGTACGGCTTCGTCCTCGACATGGAGGGCGACCACCGGATGGTCTTCGACGCGAAGGCGGTCGAGCAGATGGTCGACTTCGCGATGCGTCGCATGTATGGCTAGACGCCATTGCTGCGCAGGTGGCCAGACGCCAATGCTGCGCAGGTGGCCAGACGCCATTGCTGCGTAGGTGGCTGGCTGACGCCTGACGGGGGGCGCGTTGCTGAGGGTGCACTTCACCACCGAGGACCTGCTCAACGTCACCTTCGCGAGCGAGCCGCTGCCACTGGTGGAGCTGGCCATGGCGCTGGTCGCCTGCCAGCGCACCGACGAGCAGGCGGTTTTCGGCCGCTGGCGGGGCCGGACGGCCCGGGAGCTGCCGGGTTCCCGGGTGCGGCCGCTGCTGGACCTGCTGCGGCCCGACGGCGACAACCCGCAGTTCGTCGAGCCGTACGAGCGCACGCTGGAGGAGGGCCTGTCCGCCGTACGGGGGGCGGGCCCGCGGCTCACCGCCGAGGAGCTGGGCCGCACCGCGGCCCGGGCCCCCGGCTCCGCGTCCTGGCTGCGCGCGCTGTGGGGCCAGGACCGCGAGGCGTGGGACCAGCTCGACGGCGCGATACGGGCCGCGTACGAGGTGCTCGTCGCCCCGCACTGGCCGCGCATCCGGCAGTCCTTCCAGGCGGACGTGGCCTGGCGCGCCCGGCTGCTGGCCGCCCACGGCATCAAGGCGTGCCTGGCCAGTACGCATCCGCGGGCCGGCTGGACGGGGAGCGCCTTCGAGGTCGGCGTGCGACCCGACTACGAGGTCCGGCTCGCGGGGCGCGGGCTGGTGCTGATGCCCTCGCCGTTCTGGACGGGGCGCCCGCTGCTCGCGGAGGGCCCGGAGGGCCCGTCGGGGGCGTACCTGCTGATGTACCCGGCCCTGACCCCGCTCCCGCTGATCGGCGCGGGCCCGGCGGAGGGCGCGCTGGACGCGCTGCTGGGCCGCACCAGGGCGGCGGTGCTCCAGCTGCTGGTCCAGCAGCGCACCACCTCGGAGCTGGCCCGGGACCTCGACATCAGCCTCCCCTCGGTCTCGGAGCACACCCGCACCCTGCGCGCGGCCGGCCTGATCACCACCCGGCGGGACGGCAAGGCGGTCCTCCACTCGGCGACGGGCCTGGGCGTGGACCTGCTGCACAGCGGCGGCTGAACGTTTCGGCGAGACCCGAAACCATCGCGGCCGTGGCGGAGGCTCCCGAGTATCGGTGGTGCGGGGAACCCGCTCGACGACCAGGGGAGATTGCGATGTCACGTACGTCGTTACGCACGAAGCTCGCGGCAGTGGCGGCCACGGGGGTGATGGCGCTGGGCACGGGGGTCCTGGCGGCATCGCCCGCGCAGGCGGCGGCGAGGGGGGCCGCGCAGGCGGCCGCCGACTGCCCGTACGAGTACTTCTGTGCCTACGAGGGGCCCGGCTACACCGGCCGCTCCATCAAGGTGTGGCAGTGCAATGACGTGCGATGGGTCCCGTGGACCACGACGAACGGGTCGTGGATCAACAACCAGACCGCGGGGACGCGCGCGCGGTTCCAGTGGTCCAACGGGACGAGCTCCTACACGCCGGGCGCCTATTCCGTCGCGTACAGCGGGGTCAACTGGGGCCCGATCCACTACATCGACCCCTGCTAGTCGCACCACCCACGGCCGCTGCTCCTGCCACGCCCGTCCCGCCGCGCACCGCGGCCGGGGCGGGCGTGGCCCGTTTCAGGGCCGGTTGCGGCGCCGCCACACGGTCGCCCCCACCGCGGCCAGCGCGAGCGCGAGGGCTCCGTACGTCCACAGGAGCGCGGGGTCCGGGCGGTGGGCCAGCGAGGTGCGGGTGCCCGCCAGGGCGAGGGCGAAGACCGCGTAGCTGCCCTCCACGCCCTGGAACCGGGTCGCCCAGCGCAACAGCAGGCCGCCGACCAGGCACAGCACCCCCCAGACGGCGAGGTAGGGCCAGGGGGAGCCGGGCAGCGGATCCAGCGGGAGGTCGGTGGCCGCCCAGTGGTAGGCGGCGTAGCCGGCGGCCACCAGGCCGGCCGCGGTGGCGGCGGACCAGCCCAGCGCGACGAGCGCGGCGAGCGGTCTCGGGCGCGCGGTGCCGGTCTGTGCGCCGTCCTCCGCCTCCTCGCCCGTCCGCGCGCCGTCGGTCTGGCCGGTCGGGGTGATCACTGATCGGGCTCCTGCGGTGTGCGTGTGTCTGTCTCCGTACGTGTCGCTCCTGAGGACGTCTGCCCGGGGCCTCGGGTTGCCCCGGGAATGGACGCGCGGTGTGCTCTGTTCAGAGGGGTGTGGCAGAAAGTTCGAGTTTCAACTAAACTCGACGCAGAAGGAGGTCCTGACCATGCCCGCAGTGACTGTTGAGAACCCGTTGACCCTTCCGCGAGTGGCCGAGCCGCAGGCCGCCGTCGCGCGCAAGGTGCTGGCCGTCGTCGCCGCCCCCGGTGGGTTCGAGGGCGAGGGATTCCCGGTGCGCCGCGCGTTCGCCGGGATCAACTACCAGTACCTCGACCCGTTCATCATGATGGACCAGATGGGCGAGGTGGAGTACGCGCCGGGCGAGCCCAAGGGCACCCCCTGGCACCCCCACCGAGGCTTCGAGACCGTCACGTACCTGATCGACGGAACCTTCGTCCACCAGGACAGCAACGGCGGCGGCGGAGTCATCAACGGCGGTGACACCCAGTGGATGACCGCCGGTTCGGGCCTGCTGCACATCGAGGCCCCGCCGGAGTCCCTCGTCGTGTCCGGAGGGCTTTTCCACGGCCTGCAGCTGTGGGTCAACCTCCCGGCCTCCGACAAGATGATGCCCCCGCGCTACCAGGACATCGGCGGCGGCCAGGTCCAGCTGCTGACCACCCCTGACGGCGGCTCCCTGCTCCGCGTGATCGCCGGTGAACTCGACGGCCACCAGGGCCCTGGCATCACCCACACCCCGATCACGATGATCCACGCGACCGTCAGCCCGGGCGCGCAGATCACCCTCCCGTGGCGCGAGGACTTCAACGCCCTCGCGTACGTCATGGCCGGGCGCGGCTCGGTCGGCGAGGACCGCCGGCCCATCCGGACCGGGCACACGGCCGTCTTCGGCGAGGGCGGCTCGATCACGGTGCGGGCGGACGAGTCCCAGGACTCCAATGCCCCGGACCTGGAGGTCGTCATCCTCGGCGGGCGTCCGATCCGGGAGCCGATGGCGCACTACGGGCCGTTCGTCATGAACAACAAGCACGAGCTCCAGCAGGCCTTCGACGACTTCCAGGCCGGCCGGCTGGGCACCATTCCCACCACCGCCCGGGAGCGGACCAAGTCGGCGGAGCAGCACTCCTGAGCAGCGCTCCTGAGTAGCGCTCCCGGACCTGGGACTCCCCTCAGCAGCCCCGTCTCCCTCCCCCGTGGGAGCCGGGGCCTCCGGCGGGGCGCGGCCTTCCCCGGGGCCGCGCCCTTGCTGCTGCCCGCCGGACCTCCATGGGGTCCTGCCCATGCACCCGGTCGCTCGCCGCCGATCCCGCCTCGCCCTGCGCGAGTTGGGGCCCGCCGACGTGGACGCCGTCCACGCCGTCCACGGCAGCGCCGAGGCGACCAGGCACCTCTCCTTCGAGCCGCGCACCCGCGAGCAGTGCGCCGGCATCGTCGCCCGCTCGATCGCCTCGGCCGGCGCCGCGCCCCGCGAGGAGTACGCGCCGGCCGTCACCGAGGGCGGCGAAGGCCCGATGATCGGCTTCGCGCGCCTGGCCCTCGATCCCCACCAGCATCGGGCCGCCACCATGGGCTTCGCCCTGCGCCCCGACGCCTGGGGCGTCGGCCACGGCACCGAGACCGTCCGCCTCCTGCTCGACCTCGCCTTCGACGACCTGGACCTGCACCGGGTCTGGGCGGCCCGCGCCCCGGAGAACGAGGCCTCGGCCAGGACCCTGCTGTCCGCGGGCATGACCGAGGAGGGCCGCATCCGCGGGCACGTCCTCGTACGGGGGCGCCGGCGGGACTCGGTCGTCTACGGGGTCCTGAAGGAAGAACGCCCGCTCTAGGCCGTGGGCCCGGGCTCCGGCTCCGGCCCCGGCTGTGGATCCGGCTCCGGCTGGGCGTACCGGGCACGGAGTTCCGAGATCACTCCGAAGAGGGCCGCCGCCAGCGGTACCGCGAGCAGCATCCCGAGGATTCCGGCGACGCTCGCCCCGGCCGTGATGGCCAGCATGACCACCGCCGGGTGCATCTGCACCGTGCGGCTCTGCACCATGGGCTGCAGGACGTACCCCTCGATCATCTGGACCAGGAGCACCAGGCCCAGCACCCACAGGCCGATCACCCAGCCCCGGTCGGCGAGGGCGACGAGGACCGCCACGGCGCCGGAGAGGATGGCGCCGAGGTAGGGGATGTAGGCGGTGACGAACACCAGCGCGGCCAGGCCCACCGCGCCCGGTACGTCGAGCACGAGCAGGCCGGCGCCGATGAGCACGGCGTCCACCGCCGCCACGAAGGTGGTCCCGCGCATGAAGCCCTCGACGGCCCCGAACGCCCGCCGGCCCATGGTCTCCATCAGGTCGCCCGAGCGGTTCGGGACGATCGAGCGCAGCGTTCCCACCGCGTGGTCGGAGTCGCGGAGGAAGAAGAAGATCAGGATGAGGGCCAGCAGGGCCGTCGCGATCATGGTGCCCACCACGCTGAGCCCGGCCACCACGCCCGAGGCGGCCGTCCCGCCGAACTTGGTGAGCAGGTCCTTCGAGTTCTTCGCGATGTCCTCGACCGAGGTGCCGAGCGCCCCGAAGTGCTCCGCGAGGCTCTTGCCGGCCCGCCGGAGCGCGTCGATGATCTGGTCGCCGGTCTCGATGAGAGCGAGGACGACGATGTACGACGCCCCGCCGACGACGGCGACCACCGCGAGGCAGGTCAGGGCCGCCGCGAGCGAGCGGTTGACCTTCATGCCGACCAGCCGCCGGTGCATCGGCCCGAGCAGGGCCGCGCCGAGCACGGCGAGCAGCACGGGCGTGACGACCGTCCGGAAGACGGTGCACAGCCAGACGACGAGGGCCAGGACGGCCGTGACGAGCAGGACGACGGCGCACCAGGCGGCGAGGCGCCTCACGGGCTCGGGAAGCAGGGAGTTCGACACGCCGTCATCCAACCACTTCGGATGATCGGTTCGGCTCAACAGTCCGGCCTGGCGGGTCAGTCGGCGTCGGGCTGCTTGGACTGCTCGTACAGCTCGAACCAGATCGACTTGCCCTCGCCCCGCGGATCCACGCCCCAGGTGTCGGCGAGCATCTCCATGAGGAGCACCCCGCGCCCGCTGGAGGCCATCTCGCCCGGGTGCCGCTTGTGGGGGAGCTCGTCGCTGGCGTCCGCGACCTCCACGCGCAGCCGCCGCGTGCCCAGTTCGCCGACCGCCTCCGCGACCAGCAGGGCGTCGCCGTCGGTGTGCATGAGTACGTTCGTCACCATCTCGGAGACCATCAGCACCGCCGAGTCCACCTGCTCCTCGTCGGCCCAGTCGTGCAGCAGCTCCCGGATCTGCTGCCGGGCGCCCGCGATCCGCTCGGGCTCGGCCTGGGCCACCGTCAGCATCGTGCGGCGGGCCGGGCGGGCCGGGTGCAGCAGCGGGGTCCCGCAGCCGCAGCCCTCGCCCTCGCGGCACAGCAGCACCACGGCTATGTCGTCCTCGCGGCGGTCGGCCAGCGGGCCCGTGGTGTGGTGCGAGGACGGCCCGTGCACGGCCTGGACCAGCAGGTCGGCCAGCTTTTCGAGGTGGCCGCCGTCGATGTGACCGTCCTGCGCACCGTCGGGGCCGGGGGTCTCGGACTCCAGGATCGCGCGCAGCCGCGCCCAGCCGGTGTCCAGGTCGTGGCCGCCGGTCTCGATGAGGCCGTCGGTGCAGAGCATCATCGTCTCGCCGGGCTCCAGGGTGAACCGGGTCGTGGGGTAGTCGGTGTCCGGGACGATCCCGAGCGGGAGCCCGCCCGCGGTGGGCCGCATCAGGACCGTGCCGTCGGTCATCCGGATCGCCGGATCGGGGTGGCCGGCGCGGGCCACCTCCAGCATCCCGGTGCGCGGGTCGCACTCGGCGTACAGGCAGGTCGCGAAGCGCGGGCTCTGGAGGTCGGAGTCCTCGTCCGAGTCGGCCTCCTGCGAGGAGCACAGCCCGGCGAGGAAGCGGGAGGCGCGCGAGAGCACCGCGTCGGGGCGGTGGCCCTCGGAGGCGTACGCGCGCACGGCGATCCGCAGCTGGCCCATCAGCCCGGCCGCCCGCACGTCGTGGCCCTGGACGTCACCGATGACCAGGGCGAACCGTCCCGAGGGCAGCGGGATCATGTCGTACCAGTCGCCGCCGACCTGGAGCCCGCCGCCCGTCGGGACGTAGCGCGCGGCGATCTGCATGCCGGGGATCTCCGGGCCGAGCTGGGGCATCATCGACCGTTGCAGGCCGGTGGTGAGTTCCCGCTCGGATTCGGCCACGCCGGCGCGCTGGAGCGCCTGGGCCAGCATCCGGGCCACCGTCGTCAGGACGGAGCGCTCGTCGGGGGAGAAGGACACCGGGTGCTTGAAGGCGGCCATCCAGGCGCCCATGGTGCGGCCGGCCACGATGAGCGGCAGGAAGGCCCAGGAGGTCCGGCCGAAGCGCTGGGCGAGCGGCCAGGTGGCCGGGAAGCGCCGTTTGTAGTCCTCGGGGCTGGGCAGGTAGATCGCCCGGCCGGTACGGACGACCTCCGCGGCCGGGTAGGCGGTGTCGAGCCGCATGTCGGAGAAGGGGCCCTCGTCGCCGGGGCCGTGCCCGTGGTGTCCGATGATCGACAGCCGGTCCCCGGCCACGCCGAAGACCGCCAGCCCGTCCGGACTGAAGCCGGGCATGGACAGCGAGGCCGCGACCCGCAGCACCTCCGCCGTGGACCGGGCCTCGGCCAGCGCCCGGCCCGCGTCCAGCAGGAAGGCCTCGCGGGAGCGGCGCCAGTCGCCGGTGATCGGGGTGTGCGCGGCCGTGGTGCCGGGCTGCGGTTCGGCGATCTCCTGGATGGTGCCGATCAGCTCGTAGTCGACGCGGCCGTCCGCGGTCCGGTTCTCCAGGGGCTTCGAGCGGCTGCGTACGGTGCGCAGGACACGGCCGTCCTCGTCCATGATCCGCAGCCGGGCCTCGGCGAGGGTGCCCTCGGCGACGGCCAGGTTCACGATGCCGTTGATCTCGTTCCAGTCCACGGGGTGGAAGCGGGAGCGTACGGCGACCTCCGCGAGCTCCACCGGCTCCGCGGGCAGACCGAGGAGCCGGGCGGCCTCGCTGTCCAGGGAGACCTTCCCGGAGGCGTTGTCCCATCGCCACAGGCCCGTCGCGATGGCGGCCAGGACATCCTCGGTGCGCACCCGGTCATCTTTACAGGTCGTACGCCCGCCGTGCCTGTTCACCGGGTCCGCCGGGCGTGCCCGACCCGGTCGCTTCCCGGACGGTAACCTTGGGACGGTTGAATCCACCCTGGTATCCGCGAAGAACTGGATGACTGATGCATCGGTACAGGTCCCACAAGTGCGACGAGCTCCGAGCCTCCGACGTCGCGACCGACGTCCGGCTGAGCGGCTGGCTGCACAATCGTCGAGACCTGGGCGGCATCCTCTTCATCGATCTGCGTGACCACTACGGCATCACGCAGATCGTGGCCCGTCCGGGCACGGCCGCCGCCGCGGTCCTGGAGAAGCTCTCCAAGGAGACCGTGGTCCGGGTCGACGGCAAGGTCGTCTCGCGCGGCGCCGAGAACATCAACACCGAGCTGTCGACCGGCGAGATCGAGGTCGAGGCCGTCGAGGTCGAGGTGCTCGGCGCGGCCGCCCCGCTGCCCTTCACGATCAACACCGACGACGGTGTGAACGAGGAGCGGCGCCTGGAGTACCGCTTCCTCGATCTGCGCCGCAAGCGCATGCACGACAACATCATGCTGCGCTCGGCGGTCATCGCCTCGATCCGCTCGAAGATGGTGGCCCTCGGCTTCAACGAGATGGCGACCCCGATCCTCACCGCGACCTCCCCCGAGGGCGCCCGTGACTTCGTCGTGCCGTCGCGCCTGAACCCGGGCAAGTTCTACGCCCTGCCGCAGGCCCCGCAGCAGTTCAAGCAGCTGCTGATGATCTCCGGCTTCGACCGGTACTTCCAGATCGCGCCCTGCTTCCGCGACGAGGACGCCCGCGCCGACCGCTCGCCGGGCGAGTTCTACCAGCTCGACGTGGAGATGTCCTTCGTCGAGCAGGAGGACGTCTTCCAGCCCATCGAGCGCCTGATGACCGAGATCTTCACGGAGTTCGGCAAGGGCCGCGAGGTCACCTCGCCGTTCCCGCGGATCCCGTTCCGCGAGTCGATGCTGAAGTACGGCAACGACAAGCCCGACCTGCGCGCCAAGCTGGAGCTCGTCGACATCACCGACGTGTTCGAGGCCTCGGAGTTCAAGGCGTTCGCCGGCAAGCACGTGCGCGCCCTGGCCGTCCCGGACACCGCCGGGCAGCCGCGCAAGTTCTTCGACGGGCTCGGCGAGTACGCGATCTCGCTGGGCGCCAAGGGTCTGGCCTGGGTCCGCGTGGGCGAGGACGGTGCCCTGACCGGCCCGATCGCCAAGTTCCTCACCGAGGAGAACGTCAAGGTCCTCACCGAGCGCCTGGGTCTGGCCGCCGGCCACGCCGTGTTCTTCGGCGCGGGCGAGTTCGATGAGGTCTCCAAGATCATGTCCGGCGTCCGCGTCGAGGCGGCCAAGCGTGCGGGCCAGTTCGAGGAGAACGTCTTCCGCTTCTGCTGGATCGTCGACTTCCCGATGTACGAGAAGGACGAGGAGACCGGCAAGATCGACTTCTCCCACAACCCGTTCTCCATGCCGCAGGGCGGCATGAAGGACCTGGAGGAGAAGGACCCGCTCGACATCCTGGCCTGGCAGTACGACATCGTCTGCAACGGCATCGAGCTGTCGTCGGGCGCCATCCGCAACCACGAGCCCGAGGTCATGCTGAAGGCCTTCGAGATCGCCGGTTACGAGGCCGAGACCGTCGAGCGCGAGTTCGCGGGCATGCTGCGCGCGTTCCGCCTCGGCGCCCCGCCGCACGGTGGCATCGCCCCGGGCGTCGACCGCATGGTGATGCTGCTGGCCGACGAGCCGAACATCCGCGAGACCATCGCCTTCCCGCTGAACGGCAACGCGCAGGACCTGATGATGGGCGCGCCGACGGTGCTGGAGGAGGCCCGTCTGCGCGAGCTGAACATCGCGCTGCGCAAGCCGGTGGAGACGAAGCCGGCGGACGCCAAGCCGATCGCCGAGGCCGTGCACCCGGATGCGGCGCGGTAGTCCTCACACGGCATGAGGAAGGGGCCCGGGATCAGATCCCGGGCCCCTTCCCTTTTACGTGCCTCGTTTGCTCAGAACCGTTCGAGGATGCCCTTGGCCAGGGCGGCCGAGGTCAGCTCCGCGGGGGCCGGGCCGGCGTGGAAGAAGCCGGCGTTCTCGGCGTCCAGCTTGCGCAGGAAGTCGAAGGCCTTGGAGTCGTGCTCGCCGAACGCGACGAACTGCCAGTGGAGGTCCGGGGCGCTGGCGGCCGCCACGGTGATCGCATGGCGGGCAGGGCGGACGCTGTCGGGCGCGCCGTCCGTCTGGAACACGACCAGGGCCCGGCCCTCGCCGCCGTCCTTCAGGTAGCGCTCGAGGACGGCCTCGACGGCCACGTGGTAGCTGGTGCGGCCCATCCGGCCGAGCTCGGCGTGGCGGGCTTCGACCCAGGCCTCGTCGTGGGCTTCGAGGGTCAGGTCGGCGGTGCCGTCCAGCTCCGTGGAGAAGAACACCGTGTGGACGGTGGCCTCCTCGTCGACGTGCGCGGCGAGGGCGAGGGCGTGGTCGGCGAGGTGCTGCGCACTGCCGTCCTTGTAGAACCCGCGCATCGATCCGGACCGGTCCAGTACGAGGTACACCTTGGCCCGCGCCCCGGCCTTCCCCTTGCCGCGCAGCACCTGCCCGACGGCCTTGTACGCCCCCAGCACCGCAGGCGCCCCGCGCTTCACGGCGTCCACCGCGTGAGCGGGCCCGTCCGCCTCCGGCGCGGCCGCCTGGTCCTCGGCCTCGGCGGCCGGCGGCTCCTCGGTCTCGGGCTGCTCGGCAGCGGCCGGAGCCGGCTCCGCGGCGGGGGCCTCGGCGGCCGACGGCTCGGCAGCGTCCTGCGCCTGCGGCGCGTCGGCGTCCCGCTGCTCCGCAGCGGTGGTCTCCGCCTCAGGCGCCTCGGCCTCAGCGGCCGGCTCCTCGTCCTGCGCCTGTGGCGCGGGAGCCTCGGGCTGCTCGGCAGCCGCCGCGACCGGCTCCGCCGCGGGGGTGTCCTGGCCTTCGGCCGGCTTCTGTGCCTGCGGCGCGTCGGCCTCCGGCTGCTCGGCAGCGGTGGTGTCCGCCTCCGTGGCCTCGGCGGCCGGCGGCTCCTCGGTCTCGGGCTGCTCGGCAGCGGCCGGAGCCGGCTCCGCGGCGGGGGCCTCGGCGGCCGACGGCTCGCCCTCCGGCACGGCGGCGTCGGCGTGCACATCGGCCCGCTCCGCAGTGGTGGTGTCCGCCTCCGGGGCCTCGGCCTCGGCGGCCGGCGCCTCGGGCTGCTCCGCGGCCGCAGCGACCGGCTCCGCCGCCGGGGCTTCGGCGGCGGGGGCCTCCGCCTCGGGGGCCGCGACCTCGACCTGGGCCCCGGCGTCAGCCGGTTCCTCCGCCTGCGGCGCGTCGGCCGCGGCCGACTCCGCCTCCGGCGTGGTCGCCTTGGGCTGCTCCGCGGCCGCAGCGACCGGCTCCGCTGCCGTGGCC
Source organism: Streptomyces sp. NBC_01351 (assembly GCF_036237315.1). Lineage (GTDB taxonomy): Bacteria > Actinomycetota > Actinomycetes > Streptomycetales > Streptomycetaceae > Streptomyces. The sequence goes on from NZ_CP108356.1 coordinate 4,344,951, forward strand.
GCGACCTCGACCTGGGTCTCGGCGGCAGCCGGTTCCGGCGCCTCCGTCGCGGGCTGCTCGGCAGCGTCGGCGAGCGGCTCCGCCGCAGGGGTCTCGGCCTCGGCCGGGTCCTGCGCCTCGGGCGCGGTGGCCTCCGGCTGCTCGGCAGCGGTGGTGTCCGCCTCCGGCGCCTCGGCCTCGGCCTGTGCCTTCGGCGCCTCGGCCTCCGGCTGGTCCGCAGCGGCCGCAATCGGTTCGGCCTCGGCCTTCGCCTCGGTGTCAGCCGGGTCCTGCGCCTGCGGCGCCTCGGGGGCGGCCGGGGTCAGGGGCTCGGCCTTGGCGGCCGGGTCCGGGGTGTTCTTGGCGGGCTTCGCCGCAGGCGACCGGCGGGCTTCCGGGACCGTGGGGTCCGCCGCCGGCGCGGGGGCCGTCAGGAGGGTTCCCGGTTCGCGGTCCCGCGGAGTGGACTGCGGCGGAACGGACGGGTTGTCGAAGGACGCCGCAACCAGTTCGGCCGCCGCGTCCAGTGGCGTGCGTTCCGCCTGGTTCGGGACAGCCGCCGAAGGGGCGTCCGAGGTCGCCGGAACGGGTTCCGCAGACCGTCCGAACACTTTGCGCAACAAGCTCCGAATACCCATGGGCCAGGCCTTTCGCATGAGTGCGTGCGTCATTTGTCCGTGCTGCGCGGATGATCCCTGCCCAGAGTGGACACGTAAGGTTATCGGCCGCCCGGCTGGATCTTCGGGAGGGGCGCCCTTCGTGGCGCCCGGCCCCCCAAGCACACCCATACCGTCGTCGAACTCCCGCTCCGACGTGCCGGGTTCACCAGTCGTTCATCCCGCCGCCGCCGCTTCGGCGCAACCCGCGCCTAGCGTCACCGCTGGATCGTTCCGACAGGTTGTCGGCGCCCTCGCAGCTACTCGGAGGAAACTCGTGCGCAAGCTTCTGCCGTTCATCGGCAACCCGCATGGGAGCGGCCGTTCCGCTCTCACCTGTCGCTACCGCTGTGGCGACGCATGCTTCCACGAGGTGCCGAACACGAGCGACAACGAGTACGCCGGCGACGTCATAGCCCGCGCCTACTCGCGTCGCACGATGCTGCGTACCGCCGCCGTCGTGACGGTCGCCACCGCCGGTGGTGCCGCCATCGCCCTCAGCGGCCCCGGCCAGACGGCCAACGCCACTCCGGCCGGCGAGGCCACCGCCGCCGGCGCCGAGGGCGGCGTCGGCCAGGCCGCCCGCGGTCTGCGCTTCGCGCCCGTCGCGCCGAACACCGCGGACCAGATCACGGTCCCCGCGGGCCACGAGCACAACGTGGTCATCCGCTGGGGCGACCCGATCCTCAAGGGTGCCCCGGGCTTCAACTCGGACCAGCAGACCGCCGCCGCGCAGGCCGGTCAGTTCGGTTACAACAACGACTTCCTGAGCCTGCTCCCGCTCGGCGGCAAGTACGAGCGCCAGCAGCTGCTCGTGGCGAACCACGAGTACACGGACGAGCAGCTCATGTTCAAGGCGTACGACTCGGCCAACCCGACGCGCGAGCAGGTCGAGATCGCCTGGGCCGCGCACGGCCTGTCCGTGGTCGTCGTCCAGGAGGACCACCGCAGCGGCAAGCTGACCGCGGTCACCCGGCACCAGCTCAACCGCCGCCTGACCACCACCAGCGAGTTCCGCCTGACCGGCCCGGCCGCGGGCAGCGCGCTGCTGAAGACCTCCGCCGACGCGACCGGCACCAAGGTCCTCGGCACCCTCAACAACTGCGCGGGTGGCACCACCCCGTGGGGGACGATCCTGTCCGGCGAGGAGAACTTCAACCAGTACTTCGCGAACGGCGGCAGCGTCACCGAGCCCGTCCAGGCCGCGCGCCTCAAGCGCTACGGCATCGGCGGCGCCGCCTCCGAGCGCAAGTGGGAGCGGTTCGACAAGCGCTTCGACGTGGCGCAGGAGCCCAACGAGGCCAACCGCTTCGGCTACATCGTCGAGCTCGACCCGTACGACCCGAACTCCGTCCCGCGCAAGCACACCGCGCTGGGCCGCTTCAAGCACGAGGCCGCGCAGCCCCGCCTGACCGAGGACGGCCGTCCCGTCGTCTACATGGGCGACGACGAGCGCTTCGACTACTTCTACAAGTTCGTCTCCTCGAAGCGGATGAAGAAGGGCGACTCGCGCGCGGCGAAGGAGCACAACCTCACGCTGCTCGACGAGGGCACCCTCTACGTCGCCAAGCTGACCGGTGACTCCCCGGCCGCGCAGATCGACGGCACCGGCAAGCTCCCCACCGACGGCGAGTTCGACGGCACCGGCGTGTGGATCAAGCTCGCCACCGGCAACGTCTCGCACGTCGAGGGCATGACCGCCGAGGAGGTGTACGTCTTCACGCGGCAGGCCGCCGACAAGGTGGGCGCCACCAAGATGGACCGCCCCGAGGACGTCGAGCCCTCCCCGCGGACCGGCCGCGTCTACGTCGCGCTGACCAACAACACCGACCGCGGCAAGGCGGGCAAGGAAGGCGCCACCGAGGCCAACCCGCGCAACCTGAACAAGCACGGCCAGATTCTGGAGCTCGCCGAGTACTTCGACGACGCGGCGGGCGAGGGCTTCGCCTGGCGGCTCTTCCTGGTCGCCGGTGACCCGAACGACGCGTCCACCTACTTCGCGGGCTTCCCGAAGGACAAGGTCAGCCCGATCTCCTGCCCGGACAACGTGGCCTTCGACCCGCACGGCAACCTGTGGATCTCCACGGACGGCAACCAGCTCGGCTCCCACGACGGCCTGTTCGGTGTCGCCACGGCCGGTGAGCGCCGCGGTGAGCTGAAGCAGTTCCTGACGGTCCCGCGCGGCGCCGAGACCTGCGGCCCGATCATCCAGGAGAAGCGCGTCCTGGTCGCCGTCCAGCACCCGGGCGAGATCGACGGCGCGTCCGTCGAGAAGCCGCAGTCGGTGTGGCCCGACGGACCGGGCAAGATCGTCCGCCCGTCGGTCGTGTCGGTCTGGCGCAAGGACGGCAAGAACATCGGCGTCTGACCGATGCGTTGATGAGTGACGGTTGACCGTTTCACTGGGGGCACCTCCCAGCGGTAGCTGGGGGAGAAACATCCGCTCCGGTGGGTGTTTCACGTGAAACATTCCTCAACTTCCTTGGGGCAGGCGGCCCACCGGAAGTCTGAACGTGGTGATCGCGCCCCCGTCGGGCGCGTTGGCGAAGCTCAGCTCGATTTCCAGTACCGCCGCCTGCCCGGCCACGATCGTCAGGCCCAGCCCGTGGCCGCGTCCCCGGCCCGGGTCCCCGGTGCGGAAGCGCTGCGGGCCGTGCTCGATCAGTTCGGCCGGATATCCGGGCCCGTGGTCGCGGACCAGCACCACGGGCCCGTCCACGGTCACCTCCACCGGGGGCAGGCCGTGTTTGTGGGCGTTGGCCAGCAGGTTCGCCAGGATCCGGTCCAGGCGTCGCCGGTCGGTCAGTACCGCCGCGTCGCGGAGCACCGTGACCGAGGCGGTCAGCCGGGTGCCGGCGTGGGCCCCGGCGACGGCCCGTTCCACCGCCGGGCCCAGTTCCACCCGGCTCAGGTCGGCCCGTTCGACGCCGGAGTCCAGCCGCGAGATCTCCAGCAGGTCCTCGGTCAGCAGGTGCAGGGCCTTGAGGCGGTCGTTGATCATCTCCTTGGGCCGTCCCTCCGGCAGCAGCGCCGCAGCGGCCAGCGAGCCCGTGAGCGGCGTGCGCAGCTCGTGCGCGACGTCCGCCGTGAAGCGCTTCTCCGCCTCCAGCCGTTCCTGGAGCGACCCGGCCATCGAGTCCAGCGCCTGCGCCACGTCCCGTACCTCGTCCCGGGATCGGGGCTGCCGGGGATCGGCGCCGTCGGCGGGGAAGTCCACGCGGGCGTCGAGGTCGCCGGCGCTGATCCGGCGGGCCACGGCGGCCGTCGTCGCGAGCCGCCGGCTGATCCGGTTGGCGAGGAACAGGCCGGCCAGCGCCACCACCCCGGCCGCGACCACCGAGGAGGCGAGGATCGCGGTGTCGATGTCCCGGAGCCGGTTGCGCGTGTGCTCGTAAGGGATCCAGACCGCGAGGGTCTTGTCGTCGGCGGGTCCGGCGGCCCACATCACGGGCTTGCCCTCGTACGAGCCGACCATGCTTCCGGTATCCCCGCGCGCGACGAGCGCGCGCAGTGGTCCGGGCAGGTCGGGCGGGTCCAGGGCGACGTTCACGTCGCCGTGCGCGGTGCCGTACTCGTAGTGGCCGAGGGCGTGGTCCAGCTCCCGATCCACCTCCTTGCGGACCTCGCCGACGATCTGCCGGGAGACCACGTTGTGCACGAGGATCCCCAGCGCGGCGGCGACCATGCAGCACACCATCGTGGTGGTCAGGGCGATCCGCCAGCGCAGGCTGCTCAGGGCGCGCACCGCACCCCGCTCCCGCCGGCCAGCGCGTCGTCGCTGATGCCGGGGCACGTGTCGAGGGTCAGCTGGGACAGGTTCATGGTCCCGGTCCCGGGATCCCACACGTAGTCGGAGACGGCGACGTACTCGGGGTTCGAGGTCGGCTCGCGCACGGCGAGGTGCTCGGCGGCCACCTCCACGCCCTCCAGCACCGCGCGCCGGGACAGGATCCGCGACACGCGGCCGTCGTCCTGGACGGTGTAGACGCGCAGCTCGCTGAGCCGGCCGTCGAGGTCCAGGGCGGTGATCAGCTCCTCCCGGCCGTCACCCGTCAGATCGTGGAGCACGGGTGGGCGCACCGGGCAGTCGGGACCGCCGTCCACAGCCTGTGTGCAGAGCGCCAGCCGCTGCACGGCGCGGGGGTCGACGAGCCGGCCGGTGCCGCCGTCCTGGGTGATGGAGGCGTTCACGTCGGCCCGTACGACGGAGAGGGCGTTCACGCCGCGCATGCTCAGGCCGGCCACCTTGGGGAGCCCCGGTACGGCCGCGGCCGTACCCGGCTGCTGGCCGGGGCCGGGCGGGTCGGGGCGGAACTCCTTCCACAGGGTCTGCGGAGCGTGCGCGGTGCCGAGGTCGCCGTTGTCGGTGAGGCCCTCCACGTCGGCGCAGCCCGTCAGTGCGACGGCGAGAACCAGTACGCCTGCGGCGCGCTGCGGGGTGGGGCGCATGCTCCGATGCTCCCCCGGCCGGTGGCCTCCGGCCTGGTCATGGGGCTGTTCGGGGGAGCCTGGGCCGCTGCGCGGAGCTGCTCCCCGCCCCGCCCTTTCTCCGTTTCCCGGGGCTCCGCCCCAGACCCCGGTCCTCAAACGCCGGACGGGCTGGAAAGGTCGCAGGACGGGCTGGAAAGGTCGCCGGGCGGGCTGGAGGCGTCAGGGGTTCGGGCGGGCGATGGCCCGGGCTGCTGCCACCTCTTGGTGGACCGGGCCCAGCACGCTCGATTCGGCGGCCTGCGGTTCCACCTCCACGTGGACCGGGGTCGTGGAGTTCCGTACTCCCTCGGCGAGAGAGCGGAGCTCCCGCGCGATCCAGTCCACCTCGCTCGCCGCAGGCGGCACCGCGCCGTGGTTGACGCGGACGCGGGCGGCGGTGGTCGCGTCCACGATGCGTTCGACGGCCACCACCAGGGGCCACCAGGCGGCTGCGCGGGTGCCGGTCGGCGGGGGTTCGGTCAGGGCCCGCTGGAACTCGCTGCGCACGCCCGACAGGTCCCGGTAGATCCGTCGCCGGGCCTGCAGGCGGGACTGCCGGGCCACCCGGAGCGCCTCTTCGTCCGCGACCGGCGCGAAGGCCCGCTCCACGTACCGGGCGGCGTCGTCCACGGCCTCCGCGAGCCGGTCCCCGATCCGGGTGTGCCAGCTCTCGGGCCACAGCAGGTAGCCGGCGATCAGTGTGATGGCGCAGCCGATCAGGCTGTCCAACAGCCGGGGGCGGATCAGGTCGAAGCCCGAGTGGTTGAGCAGGTCCGAGAGGAGCAGGATGACCGGGGTGATCGCCGCGGTCTGGAAGGCGTAGCCCTTGGCGGAGAACGCGGGGATGAGGGCTGCCAGGACCATCATCACCGGGACGTCCCACCAGCCGCGCGGGACTTCGGCGAGTACGGCGGCCGCGATGACCAGGCCCGCGGCGGTGCCCAGCGCGCGCAGCACGGCCCGGGAGAACACCGAGCCGAAGTCGGGCTTGAGGACGAAGGTGACGGTCAGCGCGACCCAGTAGGACCGCTCCACCTCGATCAGGGAGACGAGGGACTGCGCGAGCCCGATGCACAGGGCGAGCCGCAGGCCGTACCGCCAGGAGGCGCCGGACAGCATCATGTCGCGGACCGCGTGCCGGGCGCGCACCCGCAGGGCGGCGGGCCGGCCGAGGCGGTCGTCGACGTTGAAGGGGTCGGGTTCGGGCTGGTGGACGATGTTCGCCGCGTGGCGCAGGGCAGCGTCGACGGCCCGCTCGGCGGGGGTGTGCGGTTCCGGCAGGTTCAGTTCGGGAGTACAGGTGCGGCCTTCCTCCACGGCCGTCGCCAGTTCTCTGACGGCCGCCGGGATCTCCGGGGGCATCGGGCGGCGGCGCAGGTGTGCGGCGGGCGCAGCCTCGACCAGTGGGATCACCACGTTGAGCTGGGCCAGCATCCGCACGAGTGCGGGGCTGCGGCCGTGGATCCGGGCCCGTCGGCCGAGTACGAGGTCGTAGGCCTGGTTCAGGGTCTGGGTGACCTGTTGGCGGCGCTCGTCGAAGGTGGCGCCCGGCCCGCCGGCGGCTTCCAGGGCGTCGGCCAGGGCCCGGTACGTGGCGGCCACGGCGGCCCGTTCAGGCTGCCGGCCGCGCAGCGGCCAGCCCAGCAGGGTCAGCGCGAGGACGAACAGCCCGCCCGCGCTCAGCAGTAGCGGAGCCGTCCACCAGGGCTGGGGCATGGGGAGCCCGGCGCCGACGACGGCGTTGAGCAGGAGGAGCAGCCCGCACGCCGAGGCGACCGTGCCGATCGAGGAGATCATGCCGGAGACCAGGGCGACCAGGGTGAGGGCGCCGACGGCGAGCCAGCCGTGCCCGAAGACCAGGGTGCCCAGCGCGATGCCGACGGCGCCGAAGAGCTGGGGGACGGCGATGTTCAGGATCCGCATCCGGTAGGCGTCGGCGGTGTCGCCGATGACCCCGGAGAGGGCGCCCATGGAGACGAGCGCGCCGTACTCGGGCTCGTCCAGTGCGAAGCCGACGGCCAGCGGGGCGGCCAGCGCGATCGCGGCCCGGGCCACGGCGGCCCAGGGGATCGGGGCGGAGGTCGGCTTCAGTGCCGAGAGCAGCCAGGCGGGCGGGGCCAGCGGATGGTGCCGGGCCCGCCGCGACGCTATGTGTTCGGTGCGTTCGGTGCTCATTCCCGTTTCCGTGCCGCCGCTCGCGAATCGGTTCTTGTCGGTACCTTCCGAGCTTATGGGGTGCGGCGCAGTCGGCCCGTCAGCCAGGCCACCAGCGCGGCGGCGAGACCGACGGCCAGCACCACCCAGGCGGTGGTGCGCAGGAACGCGGTGAGGGCGTCGTACACGGCCCCGGCGGCCGCCCGGTCGACGTCGGCGGGCAGATCGTCGAGGGTGAGCCCGCGGCAGAGGTCCACCGCGATCCACAGCAGGCCCGCACCGATCGCGAGCCCCAGCCCGGTGGCGATCACCGCGCGCCGTCGCCGGACGGCGACCGCGATGGCGGCCACGGCCAGGACGAGCGTCAGCACGGGCAGCCAGACGCCGGCGATCTGGAGCATGCGGAACCCCTTCCGGAGGGCGCCGAGGTTGTCGTACTCCATGACCTCCACGGAGACGTGGGTCACCGGGATCCGGTCGGCGAAGGGCACGCCGTCCTCGACGAGTTCCCCCTTGATCTGCGCGATGACGGGGGCGAGGTCGATGGTGACGGCGTCCCCGTGGCCGGTGGTGAGCGCGTCGAGGAAGGCGGCGTGCGCGGCGCGGTTGGCGGCGTCCCAGGCGGTCCGGTAGGCCGGGGTGCCGGCGAAGGAGCGCAGGGCCTCACCGAGCAGGGCGTCCACCCCGCTCTGGAAGGGGCCCGCGTCGATCTGTCCGGAGAGCGCGCGGGTGGACTGGGTGACGACGACGTGTCGGACGTCCGGGTTCTCGGCGAGCGGGGACATCGCGGCGGTGTAGCGGTCGGCGTCCGCCAACTCGCGGTCGGCCCAGTACGCGACGGCGCTCGCGGGCACGAGCAGGGTCACGAGCACGATGAGTACCGTCGACAGGATGGTGCGCACGTCACCAGGGAAAGCGGGCGCGGGCCCGGGCGCGAGCGGTGTTGCTGCGGGCGGGTGGCGTGGCGCCCTTGCGTTCAGAATCCTGGATATTTAATATCCAGAATATGAAGATGGGCGAGGGCGTCGAGTGGGCGCTGCACAGCTGCGTCAACCTGGCCTGGATCGGCCCCGATCGGGCCGTGTCCGCGGCGCGGCTCGCCGCCTGGCACGAACTGCCCGCGGCCTACCTGAACAAGCAGCTCCAGGCGCTGGCCCGGGCGGGCATCCTCACTTCCAGCCCCGGCCCCCGCGGCGGCTTCCGGCTGGCCCGCCCGCTCGCCGCCATCTCGCTCATGGACGTGGTCGCCGCCGTCGAGGGGCCCGAGGAGGCCTTCCGGTGCGCGGAGATCCGGGAGCAGGGCCCCGGGGCGGAACCGGCTCCGGGGGCGGCGGCAGAGGCCGGCCAGGGCGCGGAGTGTGCCATCGCGCACGCCATGACCCGGGCCGAACTGGCCTGGCGCCGGGCCCTCGCCGCCCAGAACCTCGACGAGATCCGGCAGCAGGCCGAACGGCAGGCCCCCCGGGCCGCCGAGCGGCTCCGCGCCTGGCTCGCCGAGCAGTAGTCAGAGCGAGCGAGCAGCAGTTCAGAGCACGTGGTCAGACAGCACGGATACGGAAGCAGGAGATCGGCATGACGCGCAGCATCATCAACCCGGCAGGACTCCACACCCCGACCGACTACGGCTACAGCCACATCGTCTCCGCACCCGGCGAGCAGGTCTTCATAGCCGGCCAGTACGGCTCCGACGAGAACGGCCACGTCGTCTCCGACGACTTCGCCGACCAGGTCGAGCGGGCCTTCGCCAACCTCCTCACCGCACTGGCGGCCGTCGGCCTCGGCCCCGCCGACGTGGTCCGCATCGGCACCTACGTCGTCGGGCACGACCAGGGCAGGCTGGAGGTCCTCCTCAAGCAGCTGCACGCCACCTGGGGCATCGAGCTGCCCGCCCAGACCCTGATCGGGGTCGCCGCCCTCGCCCTGCCCGACATGCTCTTCGAGATCGACGCCGTCGCCGTGCGCGGCTGACCCGCCCGGTTGATCCACTTGCCGGTCGGGGGCGGCGGGTGTGCCCTGGATGATGGGAGAGAGGAGCCCGTCATGGCACATGCGGCACCCACCGCCCTCGGGCGGCAGCACTGGCAGATGGCGGACATGACCCACCTGAGCAGTGGCGCCTATGTCCGGCCGCTGCTCCTCGGACTCGTCTACGGGGTCTGGGCCGCCTTCATCCAGCGGCAGACCGGCCCGGTCGACGCGGGCAACGTCTTCTACGGGATCCTGTGCGGCGTGCTCTTCGCCGGGATCATGTTCACGCTCGCCCGGATCGGCCCGCGCCTCAAGCGCGAGGTCCACGCGGCGGCGTACGGGGCCTTCGCGGGCATCGCCGTGGGCTACCTGCACAGCCTCACCAACCAGTCGATCCTGAAGGCCGTCGTGGTGGGCCTGGCCGTCGCCGTGGGTGTCGGCGCGGCCGCGTTCTACCGCTACTACACCCGCGAGGACTGAGACCGTCCTTGTGGACGGCGGTACTTTCGGCCGGGCCGGGTCGGTACTTCCGCCCGAGGCGGCCGGGGGGTCGCACCGCCCAGACTGGACAGTGGCGCCGGTTCCCGTGCCGTGGTCGAACCTCACGTGACCACTCTCCGTTGCCGAGGCACGGGAACCGGCGCTTCTTCGCGTGCGGCGCTTTCGACGGCGGGCCTACGCGGCGGGGTCCGCGGGGGCCTTCTGCGGCTGTTCACTCTCCGACGCGACGGGCTCGGCCGGGCGCACTGGCTCGGTCTGTCGGACCGGCGGGGTGAAACGGGCGGCCTCGGCACGGAGCATGGCGTTCAGCGCGGCGTACGGGTCGATGGGCATGACGGAACCTCACGGTGTGGGGGAGTGCGGGGTGGGGGGCTGCGTCGGGGCTCGGCCCGGTCAGCAGCGCAGGACCACGCTCCGCGCCGCCCCCGCGGACGGCGCCGATCCGGTCGCCCCGCACCCGCGGGCCCCGGCATGTTTCACGTGAAACACCGGAGCCGGCCTCAGCCGTACGCCCGAGATCCCGCGCGTGGCCGGCCGTACGGCGGCCCGCGCCTCGGGATCGGCGGCCGGATCGGACGGCCCCTCGGTGGGCTCCGTCGGGGCGGTGGAGGCGGGCCGCGACTCGGCGGCCATCGCGGCGGCCGGACCGGCGCCGAACACGCACAGCAGCACGACGCAGGCCACGGTCAGGACCTGGGCCAATGCCGTTCGCGCGAGCTGCCTCCCGTTCATGCGAGGGGTGTGCCCCGGCAGCCGGGGCGGCTCCCGGCCGCGCCGCGAGAAGCCCCCGACCGGGGGACGAAGACCCCCCTAGCGGGTGCGGCGCTGCCCCGTCAGCCGGGCCAGCGCGGCGGTCTCGCCGTCGAGCAGCAGCAGTTGGGGCCGCCCGGCCGGGTCCTCGCCTCCGGGGATGTCCGCGGAGGTGTTCGCAGGTGTGTCCTCGGGTGTGTCCCCGGAGGCCTCGCCGGGGGAGACGCGTACGACGGTGAACACGGCCGTCCGGCCGTCCGCGCGCGGGATCTCCACGGTCCAGCCCGGCCGCAGTTCGCCGAGGCGGAGCCCCGCTGCAGTGACCACGGCGGTGCCGGTCGTGCCGGGCGTCGGGCCGCCGAGCTCCCAGGAGGCCGCTGCTCCTGCAGTGCGGGCCAGCGGCAGGTCGACGCGCAGGCTCGGGATGCGCAGCCGCAGGGGCCGGGCGGGCAGGAGCGGGCCGGTGACCGCCCGCAGCGGCCCGGGGGCACCGTGGGCGGTCCTCGGTGACCGGGCCGCCGCCCCCTTCGCGGGGCGGTGTTCGTCGGAGCGTTCCAGTTGGCGGACGAGGCGGCGGTGGCCGGACAGGCCCAGGGCCCGCGAGGGCAGGGAGTCGTCGGTGGTCGGGGTCGACGCCGTGGGACGGGCGCCCTCGGTGTTCTGCAACACCCCGATGCCGGTGGACAGCAGAGTCACCGTCAACGCGGCGACGACCCACTTGGCGCGGGGCATGGCGATCCCTCCTGTCCGGCCCGGGGGCCGGGTCATATGAGCAGTGGACACCTCCTCTGCCCATCCGCACCCTGTGAAACACCGGATGGTGACGGCGCGTCACGGGTGCGAGGCGCCGGAACGCGGGCGTCTTCGCAGATGGCGGCCGGTCCGCCCGTCGGGACGGGCGGCGAGGGGCGTACGCCCGAACGGGTGAGATGCAGGCAGGGGCCTTCGGGCGTGTCGGGGCGGCGGCACGTTCTGCCACATGCGAAAACCTGTCAAACAAGGTCACGGGGAACGTTGTTGACGTGAGTTGCGGGGCTCCGTCCACCCCCTTTGCCTTGAGCCATGAATGATCCTTTTGCATATGCCCTTGCCATGGGCGTGCCTCAACTCGGGCCGGAGGCAGGCAGCGATGAAGGCACCGCCGAAGGCAGTGACGGCAGAGCCGGAGCAGCGGCCCGGATGAGGTACCCGGCGGAGACCGGCGGGAGGGTGATCGCGGTGGTCGGCGTCGTCGGCTGGAGGGCCGAGAGCCGCCGCAGCAGCCGCGCACCCAGCTCCGGGCCGACCGCCTCGGCCAGTACCGCGGTCGGGGTGGGCCGCGCGTGCACCCAGCCGATGCGGCGCAGCCCCGACCAGTCCGCTTCCTCGCCGGCATCGGCCAGGGCGCGGGCGCCAATTCCGGGCCGTTGAGGCCGAACGCGGAGAGTTCCGCGGAGCCGGGGAAGCCCGGCGGGTGCGCGGCGCCGCCGCCCGGGTAATGGATGAGCGGATCGCTGAATCCCGGCTCGCCGCCGAATTCGAGGGAATCGCGCGAATAGAAGCCGACCCCGTCGAAATCCTCGTCCCGCTCCAGGACGAGCGCGGTGGCGGCGTCGGAGAACAGCGCCCCGGAGCACCACAGGGTGTGCGCGAAGGGGTGCTCGCCGTTCTCACCGCCGTAGGAGGCGATGATCCCGTTGTCGTCGATGCCGATCGGGCTGGCCGCGTTGTAGGTGACGACGAGGGCCCGCTTGGCGTCCGTCCGGGCCAGGTGCGCGGCCACCCGCGACAGGCCGCCGCAGCCGGCGCCGAGCTGGAACGGGGGCACGCTGTCGGGGATGCGGAGGCGTCGCAGCAGGTTGAAGGCGTCCTGGTCGAGCATGATCTCGTACGGCGTGCAGGTCGCGACGAAGACGGCGTCGATGTCGTCGGGCTCGGCGTGGGCGGAGCGCAGCGCCTGTTGGGCCACGGTGACGACGGCGTCGAGCGCCCCGAACCGCTCCCGGTCCCAGCTCTTGGAGACGACCCCGAGTATCCGCTCGACGTCTTCGCCCCGGAGCTCCTCGCCGAGGCGGCGGCGGTGCGGGATGTGGGCGAGCCGGGCCCAGTCGTCCACGGAGATGATCTCGCCGATCTGGGCTCCGATTCCGGAAATCCGGTACGGAAAGTCGTACGCGTGGGTCGTCGCGGAAGTCATGTTTCTCCGGTCCGTCGATTTCGATGGGGACGGATTCAGGGAACACCAGGGCGCGGACCGGAAGAAGGAAATGCGTGACCGGAATGGTGAAAGCGTTGAACGGTGGCGACGGCGACGGCGGCGGTAGCGGTAGCGGTAGCGGTGGTAACGGCGGAGGTGCGGGGGCCGGTGGGCGCCGGCGGCGGCCGCCGAACGACAGGCTGGCGGCGCTGCTGGCCGAGGCGGGGTGCACGGGCGCGGAACTCGCCCGGAGCGTCAACGCCCTCGGGACCCTCCAGGGGCTCGCCCTGCGCTACGACCGCACCGCGGTGGCGCACTGGCTGTCGGGGACCCGGCCGCGGCCACCCGTTCCGACGCTGATCGCGGCGGCGCTGACCGACCGGTGCGGGCGGCTGGTCACCCTGGAGGAAGCGGGCCTCGCGGAGCCCGCGCCGGCAGGCGGCCGGGGGGCGGGGCCCGGGGCGGTACCGGCGGGCGGCTCCGCGGCCGGCCGGGCGGACGGCGCCGCCCCCGGTTCCCCGGCCGTCGCCGCCTTCCCCGGTGCCCACTCCGACTCCCACTCCGAGGGGTTGCGGCGGCTGGCCGTCCAGACCCTCGCGGACACCGACCCGCGCACCCGTCCCGGGCTGCTGCGCAACCCGTACCAGCCGGGACCGGTCGAGGCCTGGCGCCCCGCGCCGGCGCCCCCTGGCCCCGGCCCGCTGCCCGGCACCTCGGTCGCGCAGCTCGCGGCCCGCCGCCAACTCGCGGGGCACGCGGAGCAACTGCGCGCCCTCGTCCACAGCTTCGCCGGGCTCTACCTCACGCACGGCGGCGTACACACCCGCGCCGCCCTGGCCGCCTGGCTGGCCCAGGACGCGGGCGCCTTCGCCGCACGCTTCGTACTCGCCCCGGCGGACCGCGCCCCGCGGGGCGGCGGGGCCTTCCCGGCGGGTTCCGCCGCGCGGGGCCGGGGCGGCCCGGTGCTCCCTGCGGATGCCGCCGCGGGCCCGGGTGGGCCGGTCGCCCCGGGCGCCCGGGGCGGGGCCGCGGCCGCTCGGGACGCCGCCCGGGGTCTCGGCGGCACGGTCCCGCCGGCGGGTTCCGCCACGGGCCCGGGTGGGCCCGTCGCCCCAGGCGCCCGGGGCGGGCCCGCGGCAGGGACGGACGCCGTCCGGGGCCGGGGCGGCCCGGTGCCGCCGGCGGGCTCCGCCGTGCGCCCGGGTGGGCCCGTCGCCCCGGGGGCCCGGGGCGGGGCCGCGGCCACGGCCGCTCGGGACGCCGCGCGGGGTCTTGCCGGCCCGGTCCCGCCGACGGGTTCCGACGCGCACGGAGCCGGCGGCGGTCACGGAGCCGGTCCCGGCGGCCTGGCGGGCGCCGTCGGGTCGGCCGCGCAGTGGTCCGATGCGCGGGAGGTGCTGTGCTGCTACGCCCAACTCGCGCACCTGCTGGCCGACATGACGGCCGACGCAGGCCACCACGGGCTCGCGCAGGAGTACCACGTCATATCCCTCGGGCTGGCCCGGCAGGCCGGGGACCGGCGGATGTACGCGATCACCCTGCGGGCCATGAGCGCGCACGCGGGCCGGCTCGGGCAGCCCGCGCACGCGGTCCGGCTGGCCCTGCTCGCCGTGGACACCGCCCCCGGCGACGGGGACCCGGCCGTACGGGCCTACCTCCTCGCCCAGCGCGCGGCGGCCCGCGCCCACGCCGGGGAACGCGCAGCCGCACTCGCCGATCTGGCGGCCGCCGACGAACTGCTGACCCCGGCCCCGCAGGACCCGGGCCCCTTCGACTCGTACGGCAGGGCCGACCTCGCCTTCGCCCGGGCCAGGACCCACCTCGCGCTCGGCGAGTACTCGGCCGCCGCCGACGCCCTGGAACAGTCCCTGCGCGCCCGGCCGCCCGGCCACCACCGGCCCACCGCGCTCACACACGCGCTGCTCGCGGAGACCGTCCTGCGGCTCGGCCACCTCACCGGCGCCTGCGAGCACTGGCAGGCCTTCCTCACCGCGCTCCCCGCCGTGCACTCCCGTGCGGCCAGGGAGGCCCTCGGGCGGCTGCTGCGCGACCTCACCCCGTACCGGCACGTCCGCGAGGCGGTCCCGACCCTGGCCATGGCGAGGGCCTTCGCGGAGCGCCTCTGAGCCGCTCCGAGCCCCGGGGACGGCTCAGGGACGCCTCAGGGACGGACCGGGGACGGATCGGGGACGGATCCGGGACGGGCCCTGATGGCCGGGCCCGTCCGCGTCCGTAGCGTCGTGGACATGTCGAAGAGCGGGAAGAACCAGGGGAACGACAAGCGCCGGATGCCCCGGTGGAAGCGGGTGTCGCTGATCCTCGGCGCGGTCGCCGGGGTCTTCGTCCTCACCATCGGCTCCCTGTTCACCTGGCTCTACACCGGAGCCAAGCTGTCCACCGTCGGGGCCGTGGACTTCACCAACGCCCTCCGCGTGCCGCCCCTCGCCCCGTCCACCGTCGAGGCGGACGGGACACGGGTCTTCGACCTGCGGATGCAGGCGGGGCAGACGGAGTTCACACCGGGTGCCCCGACCCCGACCTGGGGGTTCAACGGCAGCTGCCTCGGACCCACCCTGCGCGCGGCGAAGGGCGAGAAGGTGCGGGTGAGGATAGCCAACGGGCTCTCGGAGGAGTCCACGGTCCACTGGCACGGCATGCACCTGCCCGCCGCGATGGACGGCGGGCCGCACCAGATGGTGCCGGCGGGCGGCAGTTGGGCGCCGGAGTGGACCGTCGACCAGCCGGCCGCCACCCTCTGGTACCACCCGCACCCGCACGGCGCGACCGAGACGCACGTCCAGCGGGGCCTCGCGGGCCTGTTCCTCCTCGACGACGCGGAGAGCCGGGCGCTCGACCTGCCCGACCGGTACGGGATCGACGACGTGCCCGTCATCGTCCAGGACGTACGGTTCGACGGCGATGCCCGCTTCGACCACGACCACAAGCTGATGCGCAACGTCGGTTTCCTCGGCGACCGGACGATGGTCAACGGCACCCTGGACCCGTACTTCACCGTCGGCGACGAGCTGGTCCGGCTGCGGCTGCTGAACGCCTCCACCGCCCGCGTGTACACCTTCGGCTTCGACGACGGACGCGAGTTCCGGCAGATCGCCTCCGACGGCGGCCTCCTCGAAGCCCCGCACACCACCGACCGGCTGCGGCTGTCCCCGGGGGAGCGCGCGGAGGTCGTCGTACGGATGCAGCCGGGCGAGCGGACCGTCCTGCGCTCCCACCCCCTGGACGCCGGACTGGACTTCTGGAACCAGCGGTTCGGGGGCGGCGACGACTCCTTCGACGTGATGGAGCTCCGCGCGGCCCCCACCCTGCGCCCCTCGCCGGACGTCCCGTCGGCGCTGACCCGCCTCGCGCTCCCCACGGGGGAGGACTCGGCCCGCAGCCGGTTCTTCGAGCTCAAGCTGTCCGGGATCAACGGCCGGAAGATGGACATGGCCCGGGTGGACGAGACGGTCACCCGCGGCACCGCCGAGACCTGGACGCTCCGCAACCAGGACGGGATGCCGCACAACTTCCACGTCCACGACGTGCAGTTCCGGATCCTCGACATCGACGGGAAGGCCCCGCCACCGCCGCTGCGGGGCCCGAAGGACACCGTGTTCATCCCGTCCGGTTCGACGGTCCGCATCGCGATGCGCTTCGACGGCCCCGCGGACCCGGACGTCCCGTACATGTACCACTGCCACCTGCTGTACCACGAGGACCAGGGCATGATGGGCCAGTTCGTGGTCGTGGACCCGGGCGCCACCGCAGGCACCCCCAAACCGCCCGCCTCGGGCGGCTCACATCAGCACTAGCGCGTCCAGAGCCCCTACCAGGGGTTCGGGATCACGCCGCAGGATCCCGCCGGCCCCGCAGGCTCAGGTCAGGACCAGCGCCGCCGCCCCCGCGCCCATCGCCACCGCGGCCAGGTGGATGGCCGGGTGGCCGTAGTCGCCCGACCAGAGGTGGCGGGCCAGGCCGCCGAGGGCGGCCAGGGAGGCGATGACGCCGATCTGGCCGAACAGCGTGACGGCGGTGAAGGGGGCCAGGAGCAGCAGGAGCGAGTTCAGCCAGAACGGGGCGGCGCCCGTCCATCCTCGCCATTCCCTGATCGCCGTCGGCATGTACTACCGGCCCCCTCGATGTGGAGTTGTCGTCAGATCGTCAACTCGTGGGCTGCAAAGCCTCCTTGGGTGCGACCGGCGGCACAAGGGCGCGTTCGGCAAGAAAACCGAAGGCGAGGCCGAAAGTCGTCCACAGTGCGGTCTGGATGGCCAGCGACGCGAGGCGGAAGTCCCAGATGAGCGCGGCCGGGAAGTCCGCCGGGACCTCGTTGATGCCGGGCAGGACGGCGTACGAGATTCCGACGAGCAGGACGAAGCCCAGGCCGCCGACGGCCGAGGCGTTCCAGTTGCCGAGCTTCGGCGCGAGTCGCCGGCCGAGGATCAGCGCACCCGCCGCGAGCAGCGCGCTCAGGGCGATCATCAGGAGGTAGAGGGCGGTCCGCCGGGCGGCCGTGTCGGGGTCGCCGACGGCCGGCGGGTTGGCCGGGTACTTGAAGAACGGCACCAGGGTGACGGTGACGAACAGACCCGCGGTGACCAGCGCCGCCGTGGCCCGCGGGCCGAAGCGGCCGATGCGGCCCAAGGCGTAGCAGAAGACGAGCGCGGCGATGCCGCCGAGCGCGACCCCGTAGAACAGGACGCCGGTGCCGAGGCCGGCCGTCGCCTGGAGGACCCGGCTGACCGGGGCCTCCTCGCCGTGGTCGTGGCCGCCCACGGCGGCGCCGGCCTCCTCGATGGCGATGGCCGCGTCGACCTTGGACTCGCCGAGCAGGTACGCGACGAGGAAGGCGGCCACGCCGGCGAGGACACCGGCCAGCATGCCCCGGACCAGCAGGATGCGGGGGGAGACAGTGTTCATGTGTGTTTGCGTTCCCTTGCGGAGAGCGGGATCAGGCAGGGGAATCAGTGGCAGGGGAAGCCGAGCAGGTGGCGGCCGTCGTGCAGCCACTCGTGGACGGTCTCGCCCTCGAAGATGGCGGTGGCGCCCTGCTCGATGCCGACGAAGTACAGCAGGACCAGCGTGAGGACGGCGACGAAGGCGGCCCAGGGGGCGAGCGCGGAGAGTGAGATCGGGGCGACGGCGGGAGCCGTCGTGGGCACGGCGGAGTGGGCCATGGCTGAAACCTCCAGAGGGAACACGCGTCCCGGTCAGTGGTGCTCGCGACGACGGTGGCGGGTCTGACTTACCTCCCCCTCCGGGAGGATTCACAGTGGCGCGACCGTGCCGGATTCTCACCGATGCTTCCGTCGTACCGTCGTCATGTAGTTATGTCGTCCGAGACCGTACCGCGCTTACGCTCCCCTTATGAACCCCCCATTGGTACGAGTTCATCTCGTGAGACCCCCGCTGGACGCGGCTGCCCGCCAGGGACGCTTCGGAAACCCCGAAAACGCGCCCGTCCGCGCCGGTCACGAAGGTCTGCGCGGCCTCGACGCGGGGGAGTGGGCGGGGCGGACGCTGGACGAGGTGGCCGCCGCGGATCCGGCGGGCGTGCGGGCCTGGCTGACGGATCCCGGGTACGCGCCGCCGGGCGGCGAGTCGGTGGACGGACTGATCGCCCGCGTCGGGGCGGAGCTGGCCGGCCTGGCGCCGGGCACGCACCGGTTCGTCGTCGAACAGGCCGTCGTCCGCGCGGCCGTGGTGCATGCGCTCGACCTGCCGGCCGCGGCCTTCTGGCGGCTCGACGTACGGCCGGAGTCGGTGACCACCCTCACAGGCCGGGCGGGGCGCTGGAACCTGCTGGTCGGGCAGGAGGGCGGGCAGGAGGGCGGGCGGCAGAACGGCCCGGACCCCGCGACGCGGTCCGGGCCGAACTGACGTGGGGAGCAAGCCGTGTTACGCGACGATCCAGTCGGACGTGGCGATCACCGGCTGCACGCCGTCGCGGTGGATGGTGCCCTCGATCAGGCCGTACGGGCGGTCCGCCGCGAAGTAGACCTCGTTGTCGTTCTTGAGGCCGAAGGGCTCCAGGTCGACGAGGAAGTGGTGCTTGTTGGGGAGGTTGAGGCGAACCTCGTTGACCTTGGGGCAGTTGTCGAGCACCCGCTCGGCCATCTGGTTCAGGGTCTGCTGCAGCGAGTAGGAGTAGGTCTCCGCGAAGGCTTCCAGCATGTTCTTGCGGACCTTCTTGTACGACTGGTCCCAGTCGTACGAGGAGTCGTCGGCGGCGAGCGCCGAGTGCGCCCAGCGCGCGGTGACCTTGGTCGCCAGGATGCGGTCGTACGCTTCCTTCAGCGTCGTGTACTTGTCCTTGATGTAGCCGTGGAACTCGGAGTTGGTCGAGTTCATCACCGTCAGGTCCTTCAGCCCCGAGATGACCTGCAGGCCGGTGGTCTCGCTGTAGGTGATCTGCGCGGTGCGCACTTCCTGGCCCTTGCGGACGAAGGAGTGCTGCTCCTTGCGGGTCGGGACCGGGATCCGCTCCCAGGCGTACTCCTCGACGCGGATCTGCGCCTCGCGGATCGGGGACTGGGAGGAGACGAAGTGCTTCGCGAGCAGGATGCCGAAGGCCTCGGGCGACTCGATGCCGTGCTCCTTGCCGAAGGCGTACACCGTGTTCTTGGTGGTGTCGGTCGGCAGGCAGTTGGCGTTGTCGCCGGTCAGGTGGACGTCGCGGAACTCGCCGCGGAGCGCCACCGACACGTTGAGGTCACGGATCTCGGCCCAGGAACCGTCGCTGCCCTTGCGGGTGACCTTGACGATGCGGTTCTCGGCCTTGCCGTACTGGTTCTGGGCCAGGACGTGCTTGCTCATGGCTGTCTTCCTTCGGGTACACGGAGTCCGACTGACTGGATCCCGTACGCCCGGCGTCCAGCGGAAGGCCCGCTCCCCGCCGTTCGGTCACGGAGGACCGCCCCGGGACTGACGTGCATCCCGGTCCGTAGGTGCTCTGTCGGATTTCAGCACGTTCACGTGGTGTTCGTAATGGCGCGGAACGTCCAAGACAGGCACCCACGGATTGGGCGACCGTGCATTCGTGCAGGTCGGGCGGGTCAGGCCAGGTGCGCGTCGGCGACCGAGAGGGCGCCGTCGAGGATCTCCAGCCCCTTGGCGACGTCGTCGGCCGTGATGTTGCAGGGCGGCGCGACGTGGATGCGGTTGCCCGCGATCAGCGGCCAGAGCCCGCCCTTCTTGCAGGCGGCCCCGAAGGCGGCCATCGGCGCGTTGTCCGCCCCGGCGGCGTTGTACGGGACGAGTGGCTCGCGCGTCTCCTTGTCCCGTACGAGCTCCAGCGCCCAGAAGGTGCCCAGGCCGCGGACCTCGCCGACCGAGGGGTGCCGCTCGGCGAGCGCGCGCAGGCCCGGGCCCAGCAGCTCGGTGCCGGTGCGGGCGGACTGCTCGACGATGCCCTCCTCGGCCATGACGTTGATCGTGGCGACGGCCGCGGCGCAGGCCAGCACGTGCCCGGAGTACGTGAGCCCGCCCGGGTAGGGGCGGGTGGCGAACGTGGCGGCGACGGCGGGCGAGATGGCGACGCCGCCGAGGGGCACGTAGCCGCTGTTGACGCCCTTGGCGAAGCAGAGCAGGTCGGGGACGACGCCCCAGTGGTCGGCGGCGAACCAGGCGCCGGTGCGGCCGAAGCCGACCATGACCTCGTCCAGGACCAGCAGGATGCCGTAGCGGTCGCAGAGGGCGCGCACGCCGGTCAGGTAGCCGTCGGGGTGGACGAGCACGCCGGGGGCGCCGCCGACGGTCTCCAGGACGATCGCGGCGATGGACTGCGGGCCCTCGAAGACGATGGTGTCCTCCAGGTGGCGCAGGGCGCGCTCGCACTCCTCGGCCTCGGTCGCCGCGTAGAAGGGCGAGCGGTAGGCGAAGGGCCCCCAGAAGTGCACGACGCCGGCGGTCGCGGTGTCGTTGCCGAAGCGGCGGGCGTCACCGGTCAGGTTGATCGCGGTGGACGTCGCCCCGTGGTACGAGCGGTACGCGGACATCACCTTGGGCCGGCCGGTGTGTACGCGGGCCATGCGGACGGCGTTCTCGACGGCCTCGGCCCCGCCGTTCGTGAAGAAGATCTTGTCGAGGTCGCCCGGGGTGCGCTCGGCGATCAGCCGCGCGGCCTCGGAGCGCACGTCCACGGCGAAGCCGGGCGCGACGGTGCACAGCTTGGCCGCCTGCTCCTGGATGGCCGCGGTGACCTTGGGGTGCTGGTAGCCGATGTTGGTGTAGACGAGGGCGCTGGAGAAGTCGAGGTAGCGGTTCCCGTCGTAGTCCCAGAAGTACGACCCCTCGGCCCCGGCCACGGCGAGCGGGTCGATGAGTTCCTGCGCCGACCAGGAGTGGAAAACGTGCTTCCGGTCTGCGTCCTTGACTGCGTCTTTTTCGGCGGCGAAGGCGTCGGCTGGCGTGTTCATAAAACGAGGGTAGTCGTCCAGGATGTGGACACGGTGCAGTGTCCACACCACGGGACGCCCCGGGGAATCAGACGATGTGGCGTCCGCCGTCGACGGTGAGGACATCGCCCGTCGTGTACGCGGCGTTGACCAGGTAGAGGGCGGCCTCGGCGACGTCGTCGGGGGTGCCGACGCGGCGCAGCGGGGTGTTCTCGGTGATCCAGTCCCGCGAGCTCTCCCAGACCTGAGCGGCGTCCTCGTACCAGGGGGTGTCGATGAGGCCGGGGGCCACGGCGTTGACGCGGATGGCGGGTCCGAGCTGGGAGGCGAGCAGGCGGGTCATGTGGTTGACCGCGGCCTTGCTGACGGCGTACGGGACGGAGCTTCCGAGGGCGCGGGTGGCGGAGACGGAGGAGATGTTGACGATCGAGGCCGACTCGGACTTGCGCAGGTGGGGGGCGGCGGCGGTGATCATCTGCCAGGCGCCGATGACGTTGACGTCGAAGATCTCGCGCCAGGCGTCGGCGTCCGCGGCCTCCAGGTCGTCCAGCGGGATGAACCGGGTGACGCCCGCGTTGTTGACGAGGATGTCCAGCCGGCCGTGGGCCTCGGCGGCGCTCTCCACGATCCGCCGGGCGTCCGCCGCGTCGGCCACGTCGCCCTGTACGTAGACCGCCCCGGGGAGCTCCGCGGCCAGTGCCCGTCCGGCGCTCTCGCTGCGGGCGGAGTTGACGACGACGCGGATGCCCTCCGCGCTCAGCCGGCGAGCGATGGAGGCACCGATTCCGGACGAGGAACCGGTGATCAGTGCGACGCGGCTCTCGGCCATGGGTCTTCCTCCTGAAGCTCTTGATCGTGACGGACGAACGCGAGCGTAACTTGTCGCATCGCGGAATTTGATTTCCGACATGTGAAAGTTTGGCGATCGGCGTTAGAGAGCCGTCAAGGGCGGGTGCGCGGGCGTATGGGGCCCGTCAAGGAGAGCTGTGAGGGCCGGAAAAGGGGGTCCACTCGGAGTTGTCCGATTTTCATCCCTCGCACCTCCGGGAGCTCACGATGGCCGACCTGGCCTTCGTCGTCACCACGATCGCGCTGTTCGCGCTGGTGGCCCTCGTCGCCAAGGGGGTGGCCAAGCTGTGAGCGCCGAAAGCGTCGTCGGTCTGCTGGTCGCCTTCTCCCTCCTGGGCTATCTCGTTCTCGCCCTCGTGTACCCGGAGAGGTTCTGAGCCCCGATGAGTCCCGTTCTTGCCGGGGTGCTCCAGCTGCTCGCGCTGGTCGCGGCACTGGCCCTCGCCCACCGCCCGCTGGGCGAGTACATGGCCCGCGTCTACTCCTCGAAGAAGCACTGCGCACCCGAGAAGTGGATCTACAAGGCGATCGGCGCCAACCCCGACGCCGAGATGCGCTGGCCGGCGTACCTGAGGAGCGTCCTCGCCTTCTCCGCGGCGGGCGTCCTCTTCCTCTACCTGCTCCAGCGCGTGCAGGGCATCCTGCCCGGCTCCCTCGGCTTCGCCTCCGTCAAGCCGGACCAGGCCTTCAACACCGCCGTCTCCTTCGTGGCCAACACCAACTGGCAGTCGTACGCCGGTGAGCAGACCATGGGCCACGTCGTGCAGACGGGTGGCCTGGCGGTGCAGAACTTCGTCTCGGCCGCGGTCGGCATGGCCGTCGCGGTGGCCCTCGTGCGCGGCTTCGCGGGCTCCCGCATCGGCGAACTGGGCAACTTCTGGACGGACGTGGTGCGCGGCACCTTCCGCATCCTGCTGCCCCTGGCCGTCGTCGGCGCGCTCGTCCTCGTGGCGTGCGGGGTCGTCCAGAACTTCGCCGGGATCCACGAGGTGGGGCAGTTCGCCGGCGGGCAGCAGCAGTGGAACGGCGGAGCCGTCGCCTCGCAGGAGGTCATCAAGGAACTGGGCACCAACGGCGGCGCCTACTTCAACGCCAACTCCGCCCACCCCTTCGAGAACCCGACCCCCTTTTCGAACCTCTTCCAGATCTTCCTGATCCTGCTGATCCCCTTCTCGCTGACCCGCACCTTCGGCCGCATGGTCGGCTCCGTCAAGCAGGGCTACGCGATCCTCGCCACGATGGCCACCATCTGGCTCGGCTTCACCGCCCTGATGATGTGGACGGAGTTCGCCCACCACGGCCCCGCGCTCCAGGCAGCCGGCGGCGCCATGGAGGGCAAGGAGACCCGCTTCGGGATCGGCGCCTCCGCGATCTTCTCGGTCGCGACCACCCTCACCTCCACCGGTTCCGTCAACTCCTTCCACTCCTCCTACACCGGCCTCGGCGGCGGCATCCAGCTGCTGGGCATGCAGCTGGGCGAGATCGCTCCCGGCGGTGTCGGTTCCGGCCTCTACGGCATGCTGATCATGGCGATCATCGCGGTGTTCATCGCCGGCCTGATGGTCGGCCGCACCCCCGAGTACCTGGGCAAGAAGATCGGCACCCGCGAGATCAAGTTCGCGGCCTGCTACATCCTCGTCACCCCGGCGATCGTCCTCGGCTTCACGGCGCTCGCCATGGCCCTGCCCACACCGGCCCACTCGATGGCCAACGGTGGCGCGCACGGCTTCTCGGAGGTCCTCTACGCCTACACCTCCGCCGGGAACAACAACGGCTCGGCCTTCGCGGGCCTGAACGCCGACACCCAGTGGTTCAACACGACCACCGCGATCGCGATGCTCCTCGGCCGCTTCCTGCCGATGGTCTTCGTCCTCGCGCTGGCCGGCTCGCTCGCCGAGCAGACGCCCGTCCCCGTCACGGCGGGCACGCTCCGCACCGAGAAGGCGCTGTTCACGGGCCTGCTCGTCGGCACGATCCTCATCGTCACCGGTCTCACCTACTTCCCGGCCCTCGCGCTGGGACCGCTTGCCGAAGGGCTCTCCTCATGAGCACCATCACCCCCACTCGCGCGCCCCGCCAGGGCGCTCCCTCCGGCCACGAGGAGCCCGGCCAGGGCCGGGTCGGCGGGGGCCTCTTCGACCCGAAGCAGCTGGTCAGGTCCTTCCCGGACGCGGTGCGCAAGCTCGACCCGCGCGTGATGGTCAAGTCGCCGGTCATGTTCGTGGTGGAGATCGGTTCCGTCCTGACCACCGTGCTGGCGATCGCCGACCCGACGGATTGGTTCGGCTGGGCGATCACCGCGTGGCTGTGGCTGACCACGATCTTCGCGAACCTCGCGGAGGCGGTCGCCGAGGGCCGCGGCAAGGCCCAGGCCGACACCCTGCGCAAGGCCAAGACCGACACGGTCGCCCGACGGCTGGCCAGGGACGGCACCGGCGAGGAGCAGGTCCCGGGTACGGATCTGCGCATCGGCGACCTGGTGGTCTGCGAGGCGGGCGACGTCATTCCGGGCGACGGCGACGTCGTCGAGGGCGTCGCGTCCGTCGACGAGTCGGCGATCACGGGCGAATCGGCCCCGGTGATCCGGGAGTCGGGCGGCGACCGCAGCGCGGTCACGGGTGGCACCAAGGTGCTGTCCGACCGGATCGTCATCAAGATCACGACGAAGCCCGGCGAGACCTTCATCGACCGCATGATCAACCTGGTCGAGGGCGCGTCACGGCAGAAGACCCCCAACGAGATCGCGCTGAACATCCTGCTCGCCTCGCTGACGATCGTCTTCCTGCTCGCCGTCGTCACCCTCCAGCCCTTCGCGATCTACGCGGGCGCCGAGCAGTCGATGATCGTGCTGGCCGCGCTGCTGGTCTGCCTGATCCCCACCACCATCGGCGCGCTGCTCTCCGCCATCGGCATCGCCGGCATGGACCGCCTGGTCCAGCGCAACGTCCTCGCCATGTCGGGCCGGGCCGTGGAAGCCGCCGGAGACGTCTCGACGCTGCTGCTCGACAAGACCGGCACCATCACCCTCGGCAACCGCCAGGCCGCCGAGTTCGTACCGGTCAAGGGCACCACGGCGGCGGAGCTGGCGGACGCCGCCCAGCTGTCCTCCCTCGCGGACGAGACCCCCGAGGGCCGTTCCATCGTCGTCCTGGCGAAGGAGAAGTACGGGCTGCGCGAGCGCCACCAGGGCGAACTCGCCCACGCCGAATGGATCCCCTTCACCGCCCAGACCCGGATGTCCGGTGTCGACGTCGACGGCAGGCAGACCCGCAAGGGCGCCGCCGGATCCGTCATCACCTGGGTCAGGGAGCAGGGCGGCACCGTCGCCGAGGACGCCGACACCCTTGCCGACACGATCTCCGAGGCCGGCGGCACCCCGCTCCTGGTCGCCGTCAAGGACGACGAGGGCGCCCGCATCCTCGGCGTCATCCACCTCAAGGACGTGGTCAAGGAGGGCATGCGCGAGCGGTTCGACGAGCTGCGCCGCATGGGCATCAAGACGGTCATGATCACCGGTGACAACCCGCTGACCGCGAAGGCCATCGCGGAGGAGGCCGGTGTCGACGACTGCCTCGCCGAGGCCACCCCCGAGGACAAGATGGCCCTCATCAAGCGGGAGCAGGCCGGCGGGAAGCTCGTCGCGATGACCGGCGACGGCACCAACGACGCCCCCGCCCTCGCCCAGGCCGACGTCGGCGTGGCCATGAACACGGGCACCTCGGCCGCCAAGGAGGCCGGGAACATGGTGGACCTGGACTCCAACCCCACCAAACTCATCGAGATCGTCGAGATCGGCAAGCAGCTCCTCATCACCCGGGGAGCCCTCACCACCTTCTCCATCGCCAACGACGTCGCGAAGTACTTCGCGATCATCCCGGCCATGTTCGCGGTGGTCCACCCCGGCCTCGACAAGCTCAACATCATGGGCCTGCACTCCCCGCAGTCCGCGATCCTGTCCGCCGTCGTCTTCAACGCGCTGGTGATCATCGCCCTCGTACCGCTCGCCCTGCGCGGCGTCCGGTACCGGCCGACCAGCGCCGACAAGATGCTCCGCCGCAACCTCACGGTCTACGGACTCGGCGGCCTGATCGCCCCGTTCATCGGGATCAAGCTCATCGACGTGCTCATCTCCCTCATCCCCGGGCTCTCCTGAATTAGGAACGTGCTGATCTGCGATGAACAACTCCTTCGGAAACACCACGCGGTTGCTCGGCGCCGGCCTGCGCGCCCTGCTCGTCCTCACGGTCCTCTGCGGGGTCCTCTACCCCCTCGCCGTCACCGGCATCGCCCAGGCCGCCTTCTCCCAGCAGGCCAACGGCTCCGAGATCACGGACAAGAGCGGCCGGGTCGTCGGCTCCGCCCTCATCGGTCAGACCTACGGGGACGACCCGCGCTTCTTCCAGCCCCGCCCCTCCGCAGGACTCGGTGAGAACACCAACAACACCCAGTACGAGCTGCTGGTCTCCGGCGCCTCCAACAAGGCCGCCGACAACCCGGACCTGGTGAAGGCGGTGAACGAGGCCAAGGCCAAGGTGCTGGCCGACAACACCGTCCCCGGCTACACCCCCGAGGCCGCGCAGGTCCCGGCCGACGCCGTCACCTCCTCCGGATCCGGCCTCGACCCGCACATCTCCCCGGCCTACGCCGAGCTCCAGGCCCACCGGGTGGCCGTACGCAACGACCTCCCGCCGGCCCGGGTCGAGAAGCTGGTCGCCGAGCACACCGAGGGCCGCACGCTGGGCTTCATGGGGGAGCCGAGGGTCAACGTCCTGGAGCTGAACACGGCCCTGAAGGACCTCGCCGGTCAGCGGTAGCCGCACCGCCTCGCACCGACTCGGCGGCTGTCGGCGATCTGTCAGCGCTCGCTCCGGGGGATGTCAGGTCCCCCGGAGACGGTGACGTCGTCAAGAGGGACGACGACGAAACGAGCGGACACCATGACCGAGACATCCACCCGGCCGGCGGCCATCGAGGCCACCGGGCTCCGCAAGGCCTACCAGGACAAGTCCGGGACCAAGACCGTCCTCGACGCCATCGACCTGCACGTCCCGGCGGGCACGATCTTCTCGCTGCTCGGCCCGAACGGCGCCGGGAAGACCGCCACCGTGCAGATCCTCTCCACTCTGATCGCGGCGGACGCCGGCCGGGTACGGATCGCCGGACACGACCTGGCCGCCGCACCGCACGCCGTCCGCGCCGCCATCGGCGTCACCGGCCAGTTCTCGGCGGTGGACAAGCTGCTCACCGCCGAGGAGAACCTCCTCCTGATGGCGGACCTCCACCTCAAGACCCCGGAAGGCGCCGGCAACAGGGCCCGCAGTCGCGTCCCCCCGACCCCGATGCCGCCCCCGTCTTCGCCCCGTACGTCCAGGGGGCCCAGCACCGAGATCCGCATGCGGACATTCTGCGGTCAATGATCGGAATAGCTGAAGTCCCCCACGGTCCAGGCGCCGACGTCCGCGACGGCGATCCGGTACATGCCGCCCGTCTCCGGGATGCCCAGGGTGCCCTGGAGGATGCGGGCCACGTGGAAGTGCAGGTGGGAGGGCGGAGACCCGGTGCGGTCGGCCTCGCCGGGGGTGCTGAAGATCTCGGCGAACGGACCCAGCTGGTCGGAGTCCCGCAGGACTTCCGCGACGCGCTGGCGCCAGACGCGCTCCGGTGCGAGCCGGCCGGTGATGACGGCGCCGTGGACCACGACGGTCAGGGACATCTGATTGGTTTGCTCCGACTCGACCATGGCGGCGACATCGATGAGCAGCTCATCAGGAATCGACATGGCCAGGCACTCTAGCGGGATTCGCGGGAACGGGAAGCACAAAACGGGCCGGGGCCCGCACCTTTCGGTGCGGACCCCGGCCCGTCGTACAGGTGGCTCAGGCGGGAACGATGTTCTCGGCCTGCGGGCCCTTCTGGCCCTGCGTGACGTCGAAGGTGACCTTCTGGCCTTCCTGAAGCTCACGGAAGCCGGACGCGGCGATGTTCGAGTAGTGGGCGAACACGTCGGCGCCGCCACCCTCCTGCTCGATGAAGCCGAAGCCCTTTTCCGCGTTGAACCACTTCACGGTGCCAGATGCCATATGAATTCTCCTTCGACGCAGTGCGCTCATGGCCACTGCGTTAAATACAAGGTAACTATTCTCGCGCCGCGATTGCGACTGTCAGC
This sequence comes from Streptomyces sp. NBC_01351, assembly GCF_036237315.1. Taxonomy (GTDB): domain Bacteria; phylum Actinomycetota; class Actinomycetes; order Streptomycetales; family Streptomycetaceae; genus Streptomyces. Next base: position 4,373,016 of record NZ_CP108356.1, read on the forward strand.
ACACTAGCACGGAGAGGGGGGCGGGCACAGAAATCCGAAGCCGCGAAATTCCGCACCGCTCATAATTAAAATCCGCGTGTGAAAGTCGGATGAACTGGGCTGTCGGTGGTAAAGGGTCCCGCGTCCGCTCGCGCCTGCCGCCGGATCACCGCCTGATCGCCGCCGCCCACCGGACAGTCCCCCTCGCCAACGACCCGTGTGAGGGGGAACGCCCCATGTTCCGTGCAGACCGTGCAGGACCCGCCCGCCGCGCCCTGTTCTCCGGCGGCCTCGCGTACTACTCGCTCGACACCGGCAAGGTGGAGACCATCACCGGGACGCCGTGAGCGCCGTGACGTAGGTCACGGGGAACGTCCGGCCGGTCCGGGTCCTCCTTCCTCCCGAGGCACCGTCAAGGAGGAAGCGATGAGCAGCTCATGGGGCACGGCCGAGGTCGCCGACGCGGCCAAGGCCGAGGTCGCCGCGCTCGTGCGGGCCGCCCAGCGCGGCGACCGGATGGCCGCCTCGGACCTGCTGGACCTGCTGACCCCCTACATCGGCCGCCTCTGCGGCCCGATCGCCCTCCAAGACGGCCCGGACGCCACCCAGGAGGCGCTGATCGTGATCTTCCGCAGTCTCGGCCAACTGCGCGAGCCCGGCGCCCTGTTCGGCTGGGCGCGGGTGATCGCCGTCCGGGAGGCCGTCCGCATCGCGCGCAAGGCGGCCCGGACGGTCCCGGATCCGCTCGACGACGTTCCCGCGCGGGACGATCCGGAGCTCGCCGCCGACGTGCGCGACGTACTGGAGCGGCTGACTCCCGCGCACCGGGCGGTACTTGTCCTGCGCGACCTCGAAGGGCTGGACGAGCGCTCCGTCGGCGCGCTCCTCGGCATACCCGAACCCACCGTGCGGACCCGACTGTTCCGGGCCCGCCGTAACTTCCGGAAGGCGTGGGGACGTTGACGGACTCCTGGCCGGTCGCCGCACTCGACCCCGTCCGCAGGCTCCGCGTGATCGCCCGCACCACACCCGGCACGGGCTACGCGGAGCAGCTGATCGACGCCCCCTTCGAGCAGGTCTGGGCCCTTGCCTCCGATCTGGAGCGGCAGCTGCCGATGCTGATCACCGACATCCGTTCCTTCACCGTGGCGGCGGCCGGCGGCGAGCGCCTCGAAGCCCGGGCCCGCAGCCCGCTCGGCATGCGGGCGCGCTTCGACGTCGTGCTGCGCCCGGGCTGGTGCCTGATGCAGAGCCGCTTCGTACTCGGCGGGATGGCTGCCGTACCGGAGGGGGAGGGGACGCGGTTCGCCTTCTTCGGCGGCCTGCGCCTGCCGGGCGTCCGCTTCGCGGACGGGGCGCTGCGCCCCCTGCTGGCCCCGCCGGCCGCCCGGGCGCTGAAACGCTTCACGGACCAGCTCTGAGCCCCTCTACGCGTTGATCCGGACGAGCGCGAGGGTGATGTTGTCGGGGCCGCCGGCCTCGATGGCGGCCTTCCACAGCTCGTAGGCGGCCTTCTCGTCGTCGTGGACCCGGAGCAGCCCGTCGATCTCCTCGTCGGGCAGCGGGTCGGTGAGCCCGTCGCTGCAGAGCAGGTAGCGGTCGTCCCCGGCGAGCGGGAAGGACGCCATGTGGGGGGTCACGGGGCTGTACGCGCGGCTGCCGCCGAGCACCTGTGTGACGAGCGAGGTGGTGCGGTGGCCCGGCTCCGGGGGCGGGCTGTCGTCCACGCTGACCTGGCACAGCCCGCCCTTGTCGGCGTGGTAGACCCGGCTGTCGCCGACGTTGAAGGACAGCAGCGACTCCCCGAGGAGGAGTGCGCCGGCCACGGTGGTGCCCATGGCGGTCAGCTCCGGCCGGCCGTCGGCGGCCGAGTACACCATGCCGTTGCACAGCTTCAGCGCGTCACCGACGCTCTCCTCGCCGACCAGGGAGGGGCCGAGCGAGGCGAGCTGCCGTACGACGAGCGCACTGGCCACCTCGCCGGCCGGCTGCCCGCCGAGCCCGTCGGCGACCGCCACGACCAGCGGACGGCCGAGCGGGAACAGGAAGGTCTGGGGGCTCTCGGTCACCGTCCCGCACAGCGTCCACGGGCCGACGACCAGGCTGTCCTCGTTGTGATCGCGCACCAGTCCGCTGTGGCTCAGGGCGGTCACGGCTACGTACGACACCACGACGTCCCGCCTCTCCTGTGCGGCAGCGTTCCCCCGCTCCCCATTGTCCGCTCGGCATGCGCCGGGCGGACAGCCGGAGCACCCTGGTCGTGGAGCTGCCCGTCCCCAGCCGGGCAGCCAGGCCAGGAAGGACGCCGTAGATGTTCGCGAGGCTCAGCACCTACCAGGGATCCCCGCTCCCGGCGGAGGGGGATCTGGCGGCGAATTCGGAGGCGATCGTCGAGCAGATCCGGGACGCCCCCGGCTTCCGGGGCGCCTACTACCTCGTCGACCGGGCCTCGGGGAAGGCGAAGTCGCTGACCCTGTGGGAGGACGAGGAGAGCATGCTGGCGAGCGAGGACCGCGCCGCCGCCATCCGGGCGGAATCCGCCCGGCGCGAGGGGCAGCGGATCATCACGGTCGAACGCTTCGAGGTGGGGTTCGGCTACTTGCAGCCCTGAGCGGCGGGCCGGGGTCGGGCTGTGCCGGGGTCGGGCCGTGCCGGGCTGTGCCGTGCCGGGCTGTGCCGGGTCGGGTCGGGTCGGGGCCGGTCCGGCACGGACGCGCCCTACGCCTTCGCGACGGCCTGGAGCGGGCCCATCGCGGACGCCGAGCGGGCCGGGACGACGGCCGCCGCCGCGCCCACCGCGAGCGAGGACGCGCAGACGAGCAGCAGGGTCCCCCAGGGGACGACGAGCTCGTACTGCTCCATCGCGCCCGCCGCCAGCGATCCGACCGCCCAGGCGGCGAAGACCCCGCCGGCCAGCCCCAGCAGGGTGCCGAAGGCGGCCACGGTCAGGGACTCCAGGCGGATCATCCGCCGGATCCCGGCGCGGTCCATGCCGATGGCGCGGAGCACCCCGATCTCCCGGGTGCGCTCGGACACGGACATGGCCAGGGTGTTCACGATGCCCAGCGCGCTGATCACGACGCCGATGGCGAGCAGCCCGTACATCAGGGTCAGCAGGTCGCCCAGGCTGCCGGCCGCCTCGTGGACGAGGCCCGCCCGGTCCTGGACCCTGACGAGCGGGTTGTCGCCCACCGCCGTGCGCAGCGCGAGCCCGGCCCGCTCGGAGGCGGCGCCGGCGTCGGTGCGTACGAGGACCCGCTGGACGGAGCCGGACAGGTAGCCGTGCTCCTGCACCTCGGCGCGGGCCCCGAGGGCGTCGTGGGCCACCGGGTTGTCCCGGTAGACGCCGACGACGGTGTACGGCTTCGGTTCCTGCACGCGGCCCATGCTCGCGTCGATCTGCGCGCCCGTGCTCAGACCGTGCTCGCGGGCGACGGTGGCGGAGACGGCGATCCGGCCCGGCCCGAGGTCCTTGGCGGAGCCACTGACGAAGTCGAGCTTCATGACCGTGCCCAGGGTGTCCGGGTCGACCCCGGAGATCTGCCGGACATGGCCGCCGACGATCAGGGTGGAGTCCGCGACGGCCGCGGCGGTCCGCACGCCGGCGGTGTCACCGATCCGGCGCACGGCGGCCGGGTCGATGCCGGTGGTCGGGGTGGCGGTGCTGATCACGTAGTCGGCGCCGAGGCCGTCGGCGGCCTGGCGGTCCAGGGCCCGACCGGTGGAGCTCCCGATCACCGCGAGCCCGGCGACCAGCGCCGTGCTGATCATCAGGGTGGCGGCGGTGGCCGCGGTACGCCGCGGGTCGCGGAGCGCGTTCTCCCGTGCGAGGTGGCCGACGACGCCGAAACGGGAGGTCAGCCGGCCGGTCAGGCCGATCACCGGGCCGGCGAGCAGCGGCGCCAGCACGATCAGGGCGACGACGAGGACACCGCAGGCGAGCATCGCGCTCTGCAGGTTCTCCACGGAGGCGTCCTCGGCCCCGGTGAGCGACACCAGCAGCCCGGAGCCCAGGACGAGCAGCACCAGCCCCACCGCGCCGCGGATCCGGGACCGGGCGGCGGAGGGTGGTTGTTCGGCGCCGCGCATCGCCTCGACGGGCGCGACCTTCGCGGCCCGGCGGGACGGCAGCCACGCCGCGAGCACGGTGACGCCGACGCCGACGGCGAGCGCGGCCACGACGGGGAGCGGGCCGACCACCAACGGCCCGCCGGGCAGGGTGTCCTGCGCGGTGCTCAGGAGCCGGGGCAGCGCGGAGGCGATGCCGAGGCCGAGCAGGAATCCGGCCGCCGAGGAGAAGAGGCCGATCAGGGCCGCTTCGGCCAGCACGGAGCCGGCCACCTGGCGGCGCGAGGCGCCGATCGCGCGCAGCAGCGCGATCTCGCGGGTGCGCCGGGTCACGAGCATGGTGAAGGTGTTGACGATGAGGAAGGAGCCGATGAAGAGGGAGACCCCGGCGAAGACCAGCGGCAGTTTGGTGTAGCCGCGGGTCAACGTGTCGACGTAGACGGCCTGTTGGGCGGTTAGGGCGGCGGCGGTGGTGGCCTCGGCGCGCTCGGCGGGGAGCATCGCGGTGACCCGGCCGGCGAGTTCGGCCTGGGTGGTGCCGGGCGCCGCGGCCAGATCGATGGCGGTGTAGTGCCCCGGGGCCGCGAACAGCTTCTGGGCGGTGGCCTTGTCGAACAAGGTGAGGGTGCCGCCGGCGGTCACCCGGGTGTCCTCGGTGCGGACGGTGCCGACGAGCCGCTTCCTCATGGCCGCGCCGTCGGTGGCCAGGGTGATCGTGTCGCCGATCCGGAACCTCCCCGCGGCGGCGGTGCCGCTGTCCACCGCGACCTCGTCCTCGGCGGCCGGCGCGCGGCCCTCGACCAGCGGATGGCGGCTGTCCCCGCCGTCCTTGCCCGGCACGTAGGCGGCGGCCAGGTTCGCCCAGGCCTTCCCGGAGCGCAGCGGGGTCCCGTCGGAGGCGGCCAGGGTGGCGGAGCCGTCGACCGAGGGCCGGACGGAGGCGACTCCGGGCACCTCGGCCAACTTCCGTACGAGGGCGTCGTCGAGCACGCTCGTACGCTGCTCGGCGTCGGACTCGGCCGGCGAGTGGCGGGGGGTCACGGTGACCGCGAGGTCCGCGAAGCTCTTCGAGGCGGCGGCGCGGTGGGCGGCGGCGGAGGAGTCCGCGAAGACGAGGGTGCCGGAGACGAACGCGACACCGAGGCAGACGGCCAGAACGGTCATGGCCAGCCGGGCCTTGTGCGCGAGGACGTTGCGCAGGGCTGTTCGCAGCATGGGGGGCTTTCGAGTAGGGGCGGGCGGCGGGCGGTACGGGGATGCGGTGGTGGGTACGGGGACGCGCCGGCGGGTGTCAGCGGGCACCGGCGGGGCCAAGCGCGCAGCGGTGCGGCTCAGCGCCGCCGGCCCCGGCCCGGCCCGGCCTGGTCTGGCAGGGCCCGGTCCGGCGCGGCTTGACGCGGTCCGGCTCGGTGCGGCCCGGTCCGGCTCGGCATGGCGCGGACCGGCGCGGTCCTGACCGGCGCGGCTTGACGCGGTCTGGCGACGCGGCGCGGACCGGCCTGGCGTGGTGCGGTGCGGTCCGGCGCGGTCTGGTCCGGTCGGGACCGGCGCGATCCTGACCAGCGTGGCTTGACGCGGTCTGGCGACGCGGCGCGGACCGGCCTGGCGTGGTGCGGTGCGGTCCGGCGCGGTCTGGTCCGGTCCGGACTGGCGCGGACCGGCGCCAAGCGGCTCAGCGCGTAACGGCCCGGACCGGCGCGGCTCAGTGCGTACGGTCCTGGGCTTCGAAGCGGAGCATTCGGTCGAGTACGGCGCCGGAGGTCGGCTCGTGCAGTTCGTCGACGACCTGGCCGTCGGCCAGGAACACCACCCGGTCCGCGTGTGCGGCGGCCGCCGGATCGTGGGTGACCATCACCACCGTCTGCCCCAACTCCCGTACGGAATCGCGCAGGAAGCCGAGGATCTCGGCGCCGGAGCGCGAGTCGAGGTTCCCCGTCGGCTCGTCGGCGAAGACGATCTCGGGCCGGGAGACCAGCGCACGGGCCACCGCCACCCGCTGCTGTTGCCCGCCGGACAGCTCGGCGGGCCGGTGGCCCAGCCGGCCCGCCAGCCCGACGGTGGCGACGACCACCTCCAGCCACTTCGCGTCGGGCCGGCGCCCGGCGATGCGCAGTGGCAGGGTGATGTTCTCCAGCGCGGTGAGGGTGGGCAGCAGGTTGAAGCCCTGGAAGACGAAGCCCACCTTGTCCCGCCGCAGGGCGGTGAGTTGCCGTTCCGTGAGGGAGGTCAGCTCGGTGCCGCCGATGCGCGCCGAACCGGCGGTGGGCCGGTCCAGCCCGGCCAGACAGTGCATCAGGGTGGACTTGCCGGAGCCGGAGGGGCCCATGACCGCCGTGAACCGGCCCCGGGGGAAGTCGACGGACACCGCGTCCAAGGCGGTGACCCGGGTGTCCCCCTTTCCGTACACCTTCGTCAGGCCCGTGGCCCGGGCAGCGGGTTCGGTGGGGGAGGGGGAGGCGGAGGAGGGGGAGAGTGCTGGCATGGGGACCATCGTTGCCGCCCTGAGCTGCGGAAACATCGTGCTGCGGGCTGGAGTCGAGCTCTGCCGGAGGGGGTGGCCCGGGCCGGTTTCCTCTGCCCCCGGAGAGAGCCCCCGCGGGCGGTCCCTACCGTTGGGCAGAGGAGCGTCAGCGCGCGAGGCCCGTGCGGTGGGCGAGGAGCGCCGCCTGCACCCGGCTCGCCGAACCGGTCTTCTCCAGAACGCCCCGCACGTGCGTCTTCACCGTGCCGACCCCGATGCCGAGCCCCTCGGCGATGTCCTGGTTCGACAGTCCCGCGCCGAGCATCGTGAGGACCTCCCGCTCGCGGGTGGTGAGCCGGGCGATCCGTTCGTCCGTGAGGGCGGCGTCGGCGGCGTCGGGGTCACCGCCCCGCAGCATCCGGGTGATCAGCGCCCCGGTGACGCCGGGTGAGAGCACGGCGTCGCCCGCGGCTGCCGCCCGTACGGCGCTGATCAGCTCCTGCGGGCCGTCGTCCTTCAGGAGGAAGCCGGCGGCGCCCTCCCGCAGCGCGCGGACGACGTTGTCCTCGTCGCCGAAGGTCGTCAGCATCACCACGCGCGGCGCCGGATCGAGGGCGAGCAGCGGGGCGATGGCGTTCAGGCCGTCGCACACCGGCATCCGGATGTCGACGAGCGCCACATCGGGGTGGTGGGCGGCGGCCAGGTCGACGGCCTCCCGTCCGTTGGCGGCCTCGGCGACGACGTCGATGTCCTCGGCGTGCCGGAGGATCAGGCGGACACCGTGGCGGATCATCGTCTCGTCGTCGGCGAGCAGGACACGGATCGGGCGGGCGGGCTCGGTCACGGGGTCTCCCAGGGCGTGGCGTCCCGGACCGACGGGACGTCGAAACGGTCGATGGCGATCAGGCGTTGCGAGGCGTCGAAGCAGTAGCGGGCGATGGTCAGGGTGCCGGGGCGGGTCTCGGTGGCGCCGTTGAACGGATAGACGCAGCCGACCGCACCGGCCGGGCGCGGCGGCTCGTGGCCGGTGGCCGCGGCCCGGACCGCCTTGTTGTCCGACACTCCCGCCCCGGTCACGTCCAGGTAGGTGTCGCCGACGCGGGGCAGCGGGGCCGGTCCGCGGTGGCCGGTCGGGTGGGCGGCGTACACGAAGCCGAGCCCGAGGATCATCAGCACGCACAGGGTCACCAGCCCGCAGGCGAGCGTCAGCACCTCGGCCGTCCGCCGCTCGGGCGCGCCGGACCCGGCTGGGGCCTCCGGAGCGGAGAGCCGGGCGGAGACCTGGGCGGAGACCTGGGCGGGGGCGTCGCCGGGCTCGGCCGGGACGACCGCCTCCACCCGGAACCCGCCGGAGGGCAGCGGGGCGGCGTCGAAGGTCCCGCCGAGCAGCTCGACCCGCTCCCGGAGACCGGTGAGCCCGCGCCCGGTGCCCTCCTCGCCCGCGGGTGCCACGGGCCCGGGCGCCGCCGGCCCGGGCGGTGCGCCGTTGCGCACGGCCACCCGTACCTCCTCGTCCTCGTGCGCGACCGTCACGGTGACGTGCGCCGAGGGGGCGTACTTGTGCACGTTGGTCAGGGCCTCCCGGACGACCCGGTGCACGGCCCGCCGCACCCGTGCCGGGCGGGCGTCGAGGTCCGGGCCCGTCCAGTCGAGCGCCACGGCGATGCCCCCGTCGCCGGATCCGGCCACCAGCGTCTCGATGTCGGCCCGGGTGCCGGTGGCGTCCGTGAGCACCTCGGACCCGGTGTCCCGGCCGAGCGGCCCGAGCACCCCGAGGGCCTGCCGCAGCTCCCGCATCGCGTCCCGGGTGGTCCGCCGTACGAGGACCGCCTCCTCGCGCAGCCCGGGCTCGGCCCGCTCCAGCGACAGCTCCAGCCCGCCGGCGTAGAGCGAGATGAGGCTGAGCCGGTGGCCCACCAGGTCGTGCATCTCGGCGGCGATGCGGGAGCGCTCGTGGATGCGGGCCTCGCTGTCGGCGAGCCGGCGGGACCGTTCCGCGGCGTCGCCGCGCTCGCGCAGGGCCCGCAGCAGGCGCTGCTGCTGCCCCCGTACCGTGCCCACCAGGCCGGGGACGATCACGGCGGCCGCCGCGAGGACCAGGCCGGCCGCGAGCCCGTACCAAGCCGATCCCGGCCCGAGCCGGGGCCCGGCCGCCGCCGCGACCACCGTGACGAGCCCGCCGGCCGCCGCGAGCAGCCGCGTCCGCCGGCGCGCCCGAGCGGAGCGGCGCGCCACGGTGTAGGCGGTCGCCGCCGTGACCGGCCCGAGCGCGGGCACGAGCCCGGTGAGCGCGGCGAGCGCGGGCAGCACGGCGGACGGGAACCGGCCGCGCAGCGGGAACAGCCCGACCCCGGCCGCGAACACCAGCAACTGGAACCCGGGGTGCGGCAGATCCCCGAGACGGCCGAGCGCGCCGTACACACACAGCCCCGCGAGCCCCACGGCAGCCGTCTCCACGATCCCGCGCACGACCGAGCCCGAGCCCTCTCCGGCAGCCGGGCGAGGGCGGACGGAACGCCGGAAAGGGCTGGTACGTGCCACGTTGACCAGTATCTACGCCCGAATTCCCGAGGGCATGACCCGCAGGGTGGATCCGCGCCTCTACCGAAAGGGGGAGCCGGGAGCCGGGAGCCGGAGCCGGGGGCCGAAGTCGGGAGCCGGAGCCCGCCGGGCCGTCGGTCCGTTCATCCGGGCGCAAGGCGGGCGTCGCCGCTCGCTCATGTGGGGCTGAGACGTTCGCTCCGCCGGCCTCCGAAGAGGCCGACGCACCCGCGACCGGCAATTCACCGGCTCACGACGGTCTCCCGCTCCATGCGCGTCAGCTACTCCGGGTTGCGCACGGCGGTCGTGATCAAGGAACTGGCCTCCCGCGGCGGAAAGTACGGCGCCCGCACGGGCACGGCGCCTGAACGTCACGGGGTGCGTCGCAGTGGGCTGATGCCGCGGGTGGTGGTGAGGATCTGGGCGAGTGCGACGAGGCTGAGGCCGAACATGACGATGCCGAGGGGGACGTGGAGGGTGGGCATGTGGGCGATGCCGAGGACGACCTGTATGGAGGCGAGGACGAGGAAGCCGGTGGAGTAGAGGATGGGGCGGGGCGAGCCGCCGCCGGGCTTCCAGGCGAGGATCGTGGCGATCACGTAGAGCATGGACGCGCCGTACATCACTCTCGATCCGATGTCGTGGAGGGTCGCGCCGAGGGAGGAGTCGAGGAGCATTCCTGCGGTGACGGCCTGGAAGAGGAGGGCGAGGGTCTGCAGGCCTATCGCGATCTGCGGGAACGTGATCCGGCTCGGTGCGGTCGTCGTCTGTGTGGCCATGTCGTGGTCCCCTTGTTCTGCCTGGCGGCGGTGGTTCCGTACCGTCTCGACAGTCCGACGACGCAGGCCCACGAAATGTGAGGCGGGGCGGTCCGACCGCACCGTCCCCGCGTGATGCCACCCGCCCCCGTCGCTGCCGTCCCGCTGTCCGGATCGGCCGTCAGCAGGGTGGCCGGCGGCCTTCACGTGCCCGCAGCGGCGATCCCCGGGCCGCTGGGTGGGCCGTACACTCGGCCCATGGGTCGCACATGTTCCTCGAGGCAGTGCCTGCAGCAGGCCGCCTCCGGGATGCGCCCGACCGCCGGGGTTCCGACCGTCGTCGACCCGGCCGGCACGGCCTTCGCCGCGGTGCCCGAGACCCGCCGTACCGCCCTGCACGGCCACGGCTAGCGCTTCGCGCCTCCGGCCCGTCCGGGTTTCTCCGGGCTCCTTCGGGTTCCGCCGGCTCCTCCGCTCCACATCACCACAGCAGCTTCCCGGCATGCCGCCGGCGCTGCCGCCTGGCTACGGCCGCACGCCCGGGCCCGAGCCCCCTCGAAGGGATCATTGTGAAGCTGAGCGCATTGCTGGCCGGGCAGGAGCACCACGTCCTCCGGGGCGATCCGGACACGACGCTGATCACCGCGGGAACGACCTTCGACGCCGACCGGGTGACGCCGGGCTCGCTCTTCATCGCCGTACCCGGACACCGGGAAGGCGGCCCCGGCTCCGTCCCGCCCGCCCTGGCCCGGGGCGCCGCCGCCGTACTCGTCGACGGCAGCGAACCCGACCTGCCGGCCGCGGTATGGCCGCCGGGCACCTGCGCCGTCCGGGTACCCGACACGCGGACGGCCGCCGCGGTGGTGACCTCCCGCTACTTCGGCGAGCCCGGGCGGCAGATGGACATGGTGGCGATCACCGGCACCAACGGGAAGACCTCCGTCTCGTACATGGTCGAGTCCGTCCTGCGGATCGCCGAGGGCTCCCGGGTGGGGGTGATCGGAACCGCCGGAAGCAGGATCGGCGACGAGCCGATCCCCATGCCGCCATCGGTGCTGACCACGCCGGAATCCCCCGACCTGCAGTACCTGCTGGGGTACATGCGCGACCGCGGGGCCGCCGGCGTGGTGCTGGAGGCCACCTCGATGGCGCTGCTGACGCACCGCGTGGACCGTACGTTCATCGACGTCGGGGTCTTCACCAACCTCACGCAGGACCATCTCGACGACCACGGGACGATGGCGGACTACCGGGACGCCAAGCTGCGGCTCTTCCAGGGCCTGTGCCGGCGCGCGGTGGTCAACGCCGACGACCCGGTGGGCGCGTCCATCGTGGCGATGATGCCGGGCGCCGTGACCACGTACGCCCTGGACCGCCCGGCCGACTACCGGGCCACCGACCTCGTCGTGAGTGCCTCGGGCACGCGGTTCACCCTCCGGCACGACGGACGCGCCTACCCGGCCTCGATCCCCGTCCCCGGCCGCTTCTCGGTGGCCAACGCGCTGGCCACCGTGGCCGCCTGTCACGTGCTGGGGCACGAGCTGGGCCCGCTGGTCGACGCGCTCGACCGGATGCCGCCGGTCCCGGGCCGGCTGGAACGCTTCCGGACTCCGCTGGGCACGTCGGTGATCGTGGACTACGCCCACTCGCCGGACTCGCTGGACAAGGTCCTGACCACCATCCGGGACTTCGCCCGCGGCCGGGTGATCACGGTCTTCGGCTGCGGAGGGGACCGCGACACCACCAAACGGGCCGAGATGGGCCGGATCGCCGGGACCCACTCCGACCTCTGCGTCCTGACCTCGGACAACCCCCGCAACGAGGACCCCGAGGCCATCCTGGACCAGGTCTCCCCGGGCCTCACGGCGACCGGCACCCCCTTCCGGCGCTACGCCGACCGGCGTCAGGCGATCGCCTTCGCCCTGTCCGAGGCGGGTCCCGACGACACGGTCCTGATCGCGGGGAAGGGCAGCGAGCCGCACCAGATCGTCGGCGAGGAGCTGCTCCCCTTCAGCGATATGGCCACGGTGCGCGAACTGGCCCAGACGGTCGCCGACCCGGGCCTTCGTCCTTGCCAAAGTGGTTGATGGGCTTCTGACCTGCGCCTGCGCCATGGGCCGGGCAATCCCGGACGCTCACCCGGAGCGTCCGGGGCCGCCACGCGCCACGAGAAGAGGTGACCGCCGGTGCGGTGGCTCGAAACGGACTTCGGCCTGTATGCCCTGTGCCCGGATGCGTACGTGGCCGACTGGGACGGCACCGAGGCGGACGCGACCGCGGCCGATTCGGCGGGAAGGCTCGTTCTGCCCGGTCATGGCGACGTCCTGACGCTGGGAGGTGAGCCCCTCCCCATCGCCTGTGTCGAGAACGTCATGACCTTCGTCCGATGGGTGGCCGGTGATGACGACGAAGGCTGGAGCAGGCGGTGGAGGCCGCTGCCCGATCGACGGACTGGCAGGACCTCTTCGAGCTGACCCTCGAAGGCCGTTACACGCTCCTGGACTCCGCGATGGGCGGGAGCGACGTCAATGAGTCGGACGTCCTCCGCGTTCATGTCCCGAAGGGACGGTACCGGGTGCAATCCCTGTCGATTTCTCCGAGTGAGGCCGCAGAGTTCCGACTCGACCGGCTCGTCCCGATCGCGAAGCCGCTGCATAGCAGCCCGCCTGAGCTGCGGTTCCCGTAGAAACGCACGAACTACCGATCTGAAGACGATCAAGGTTTCATGTCTTCAACGCCTGACTGAAACAGGCCCGTTGGCGATGTACTCCTCGGACAAGCCGAACCAACGAACGGGATAAGTCTTGTCCGAGAAGCTGCCTGGCCGTCAGATCGAGATCTCCTGGCCCGACCTCGGCATCACGGTCACCGCCGACCTTGACGACCGAAACCCGGCACTCGCCGACGTGCTGTGGGAGTCCCTGCCCTACCAGAGCCTCCAGGGACACGCCCTCATCGCGGGTGAGCACCTCTACCACGTGGCGCCGATCCCCGCGCTGCTCCACACCCCCCACGACACCCGTATCCCGGACCGGCGCGTGGCCCCCAACGGCACCGTCTTCTGCTCCGGTCTGCAGCACCTGGGCATCAAGTACGGCGAGTTGACCGAGCCGATGCCCGCCACCCCCGTCGGCCAGATCCGTGAGGCGGACATGCCCGCCCTGCTGGAAGCCGGGGCCGCGATCTGGGACGCCGTCTACTCCACGAAGAAGCAGATCCGCGCCGAAGTCCGCCGCGCGGGCGAGCCGGGCGGCCACAGCATCCCGATGCTGCACGCCGGCAACACGGATGCCGCCCTCCTGATCGCCGACATCCTCGCCGAGACCGAGAGGATCTGGCTGGAACCGCCGGTCGAGCTGGACGGCCTCCACCAGGGCGTCATCCCCTCCCGGGCCGGCAACTTCGGCACCGTCCTCCCCACCCTGCTGTTCGTCAACGGCGAGACCCGGCCGCTGGGTTACGCCGCCTACGGCGGAATAGTCCGTGCCGCCGTCCAGGGCATGCCCATGGACTCCCTCCGGCACATGACCCGCCTTCTGGTCGGCGTCCCCGCCGAGTTCCTGGGCTACTGCGGCCTGGAGAAGCTGTGGGCGTTCACCCAGCGCTTCCTCGCCGTCCTGGACGACCTCGACCGTGAGGACTTCTACGCCGTCGCCGGCCAGATGGCCCTCTACATCAACTGCCTCGGCGGCTGGAACCTCCAGCTGTACCCGTGGGAGACCGGGGACCACCTGCGCCAGCAGGGTGCCGTCGCCGGCGCCTAGCCGTGCCCGGACCGGAGTCCGGACCGGAGTCCGCCGAAGAGACGGCGGCGCCGGCCCTCGTCCCCGCCGCCCGAACCCCACACCACCGGAGAAGGAAGACCTTGAGCGCCCTGCCTGACCGCGCCGACGCCGTCGTCATCGGCGGGGGAGTGATCGGAACCTCCGCCGCCTACCACCTCGCCGAAGCCGGCGTGAACACCGTTCTGCTGGAACGCGGAAGCCTCGGCGGCGGGTCGTCCGCGCACACGGCGGGCATGGTCCGCACCTACTTCCCCGGCGCGCCCCGCACCGGGGAGATGGCCGTGCGCAGCCTGAACGCCTATCACGACTTCGCCCGCCACACCGGGGTCTCCCTCGGCCTGAAGCGGCTCGGGTTCATGGTGCTGTTCACCGACGAGCAGCAGATCGCCGAATTCGAGGCGGGCCGGCCGGCCCAGCAGGCCGCAGGCGTCGACGTCGGCCTGATCAGTGCCCGCGAAGCGGCCGAGCTCAACCCGCTGATCAGCGAGGGCGCCGTGCTGGCCGCCGCCTGGTCTCCCGAGGCGTACCACGTGGACGGCCTCGACATCGTCCGCGGGTACGCCGCCGCCGCCCGCAACCACGGCGCCCGCCTGTTCACCCACACGCCCGTCACGCGCATCGACGACGACAACACCGTCCACACCCCGCAGGGCAGCATCAAGGCGGACGGCATCGTGTGCACGGCCGGGTCCTGGTCCGGCGAGGTGGCGTCCATGGCATCGGTCGACCTGCCGATGACGCCCCACACGATGGAGATGCTGTTCACCGACGTCCCGCCCTCGCCGCACGGCGAGTTGCCCATGACGATGCACGCCGCATCCGGCCTGCGGATCCGCTCATGGAAGGACCGCATCCTCCTCGCCATGGGTGCGCCCAAGGCCGGCGAAACGCGCGAAGCCTGGCTCGGCCGGATCTCCGGCCATCTCGGCACCCTGTTCCCCGCCTTGGACGGCATCGGCCTGCACCGGGCGTGGACCGGCGACTTCGACGCCAGCCCCACCAACACCGCCTTCATCGGCGAAGACCCCACCCGCCGCTTCCTGTACGCGGCCGGATTCACCGGCGCGGGCCTGTGCCAGGCACCCGCGGCCGGGGAGCAGCTCCGCGACCTGCTGATCGTCAAGTAGTCCCATAACAGGAAAGAATGCTGTGATCGTTCTCGGATGTAATGGTTTCAGTCGGGTGTCGGAGTTCTTCTCCGAACGCTTCGGTGCGACCGGAATCAACAAGCACTACCTCTTGGGCCACGACGCCGCGGCCGCAGTCCTGGTGGACGGCCGCCTGGTCGCCGCGGTGGAGGAAGAGCGCCTCAACCGGGAGAAGAAGACCACCGACTTCCCCGCGAACGCGATCGACTGGTGCCTGAAGGAAGCCGGGATCACGTTCGACGACGTCGACCTGTTCGCCTTCCCCTGGAACTGGTCCGCCCAGGTTCTGGACGAGATCCGGGACGGCATCAGCAGCTCGCCGATCCCGGAGGACGCGAAGACCCGCCTCATCGCCGACATGGCCGACCTGTTCGACCAGGTCGTCAGCCACGAAGCGATCCTCGCGGACTTCGAAGCCCGCACCGGGCACCGCCCGGACCCGGCCAAGGTCCGCTTCGTTCCCCACCACTTGGCCCACGCCACGACCGGCTACTACCTCGCCGGCATGAAGGACGCCGCGTTCCTCGTGAGCGACGGCCGCGCCGAACGCTTCTCGACCCTGACGGGCGAGATCCGCGAGGGCCGGATCACCGTCTTCGACGACACCGTCACCGGCGCCCAGTACTCCATCGGCACCCTGTTCTCCTCCATCACCCGCTTCCTCGGCTTCGTCCCGAACAACGACGAGTACAAGGTGATGGGTCTGGCCGGATACGCCGAGCCCCCGACTCCGAACCCGTTCGTCGAGAACCTGCTGAGGCTCCACGACGACGGCCGGTACACCTTCACCAAGCCCCTTCAGACCGACAACCTCCACAGTCACGACGCCCTGTTCGAGGAGTACTTCGGGCCGTTCGAGGACACCCTCGAATACACGTCCCGCGTCGCCGCCGCCGCGCAGGAGATGCTGAACGTCGCCACCGCCCACCAGGTCCGTCACCTGGAGAAGAGGACGGATCTCGACCGGCTGTTGTTCGAGGGCGGCGTCGCCCTGAACTGCCTGAACAACACCCCGATGTTCGAGGGTTCCCGGTTCGAGGACATGCAGGTCAGCTTCGGCGCCTCGGACACCGGCATCACCATCGGAGCCGCGGCCCACGCCTGGCTGGGCCACCCCGACACCGGCCCCGAGGACATCCGCGCCGCCTCCGCACCGGTCTCCCCCTATCTGGGCCCGGCGTACGACGAAGCCGCGATCGAGGAGGCCCTCGAAGGCTTCACCGACCGTGTCGTCGTCTCGCGCCTGGAGGATGACGAGGTCATCGGGCACGTGGCGCAGCTGCTGAGGGAGAAGGTCGTCATCGGCTGGTTCGACGGCCGCATGGAGCACGGGCCGCGCGCGCTGGGGCACCGCAGCATCCTCGCGAACCCCGGCTTCGACGACATCAAGGACATCATCAACACGCGGGTCAAGCACCGCGAACCGTTCCGCCCGTTCGCTCCCCTCGTCCTCGAGGAGCAGGCGCCGAAGATCTTCGACATGGGGCGCAAGACCAGTTCCCCGTACATGACGTTCGTCTTCCCCGTCCGCGACGAGTACAAGGACCGCATCCCCGGCGCCGTACACGTGGACGGCACCTCCCGCATCCAGACCCTGACGGACGAGGGAACCCCTCGGCTCACGGCACTGCTGCGGAAGTTCATCGAACTCACCGACACGCCCTGCCTGATCAACACCTCGTTCAACGTCGCCGGCGAACCCATCGTCCTCACGCCCACCGACGCCCTGAACTGCTTCATGGGCACCGAGATCGACTATCTGATCCTCGGGAACCACGTCATCGCCAAGACCGACCGCGTCAACCAGTAGAAGAAGAAGGAGCACCCCGTGCCGATCCAGCGCAAGCACACCATGTACCACTCCACCATCCTCGATGCCGACCCGGACACGGTGTGGACGACCGTCCGCGACGCCATGCAGATCCTGGACATCGTGTCCCCGGGTGACCTCGACATCCACCGGGACGTCAGCTGGGTGGAGGGCGGCTCGGTCGACACCGTCCCGGCCCGTTACGACTTCAAGCTCACGCTCAACGGCCGCCTCGTCCAGCAGGAGATCGCCGCCCGCGACGAGATCAACAAGACCCAGTCCTACCGGGCCGTCGCCCCCACCAGCGGGGTCGCCAAGTACGAGGCCACCATCCGCGTGTTCCCCATCACCAACGACCCGACCCGCAGCTTCTTCGACTGGTCGCGGACCCTGGACATCGCCGACGACGCCGACCTGGAGATCGTCGAGCGCATCATCGACGTCATGGAGAAGCAGACCGACGCCGTACGGGACCACTTCGCGACGACCGCGAAGTGAGTGACGTGACGACGCTCGTACTGCTGCGGCACGGCGAAACCCTGCTCACCCCGCAGCGGCGGCTCTCCGGCAGCGGAGGCTCCAACCCGGGACTCTCACCGGCCGGCCGCCGCCAAGCCCAGGCGGCGGCGGACGCCCTCGCCCACCGCGGCGGCATCGAGGCGGTCGTCACTTCACCGATGCGGCGCTGCCACGAGACCGCTCGCTCCGTGGCCGATCGCCTGGGCCTGAGCGTCCAGGTCGACCGGGACCTGCGGGAAGCGGACTTCGGTGCCTGGGAGGGGCTGACCTTCGCCGAAGTCCGCGAACGCTACCCGGACGACCTGAGCGCATGGCTCGCCTCGCCCGAGAGCCCGCCCTCGGGCGCGGACGAGACCATGCAGCAGGTCACCCGCCGGGTCGCGGCCGTGCGGGACGGTCTCCTGGCCCGGTACGCCGGCGCCACGGTTCTGGTCGTCTCCCACGTCGTACCGGTCCGGGCCCTGATCCGCCTCGCCCTCCAGGCCCCACCGCACAGCCTGTTCCGCATGGAGGTCGCAGCGGCCTCCCTGTCGACGGTGACGTACGACGAGGACGGCACCGGCACGGTGCAGGCCCTCAACGACATCCACCACTTGAACTGAACAGCACGCCAAAGGGCCCGGCACACGTGACGTGTGCCGGGCCCTTTGGCGTGTTCGTTTCCGCGGCATCCGCGCGTCCTCGATCAGGACCAAATGAGCGATATGCGGATCCCCTTGAGGCATGAGCGTGCCGGACGCGCTTCCTGCCGGCAGTGATCCCTTCCGCACCCTCGGTGACCTCGGACAGACTCGTGAACACCGGGAGGGCGACAAGGCCCCGGACCACCGGTACCGGCCGCACGGCCGCGAGTCCTGAAATCCGCTGTCATGCCCCAGGTGCGCGAAGTACTCCCGGCGCGTTCGCCGTACGCCCGCTCGGCGGTCCGTGGCCGTTCTGACCAGGTGTTTTCCGCCAGGTGCCGGAGCGGGCGGCGGGAGTACCGCGACGGGCGAGTGGTGCGTTGGTCAGAGAAGCCCCTCGTCGTGCAGGTCCTCTTCGCGCAGAAGGTCGTCCTCGCGGCGGCGCGAGGTCTCCTTCTGGCCGGGCTGCTGTCCCTTCTCGCGGGACGCCTTGCCCGGCTGGGGCTGCGCGGGGTCTCCGGGGCGATGGTGTTCCTGCGCCTCACGGCCCTTGCCCGGCTGCTGACGCTTGTCCTGCCTACCGTCCATGACGGCGACTCCTCTTCATGCGGGGGTACGGATTCCTCTCGGATCACGCTGACACGCACGGCGAAGGTCCGCACCACGTCGACCGCGAAGCGAGGCACACGGATGACGCCCCACTTCGTGCGACGTCAGCGGAGGTTCTTCCAGAACGCATGGTTGTGGTCCTTGGCGAACTCCGTGCGCTTCCACGGCCCCGAGGCCAGCGACTGCACGTAGCCGCCGCTGCGGAAGCTCGGCCAGTCCGTCTTCCCGGACTCGGCGAAGTCCACCCAGGTGTCCGTCATTCGTTTGCCGAGGCGTTCCTGCTGCTCTGTCGGCTTCTCGAACAGGGGCAGCCTGAGGTCGAAGAGGTAGGGGAGCTCCGACATGTGCGAGGCGCGCGGCTCGAAGCTGAGCTTCGGGTCGCCCGCCCACGTCGGCGTCTCGCGCTCGCTGAACTCGAACATCCGGGTCGGCGTCCACTGCGCTAGCAGCCGGGCGGTGTCCAGCGTCGGAACCGACCAGGTGCGGTCGGTCAGGACCGTTGCCAGGGCCTCGCCGGCGGAGCCGAAGCGGTTCAGCGGGTAGCGGGCCAGTACCGCGTCGGCCCGGTCGCCGAACTCCTTGCGGATTTCCTGCTCGTACGCCTCGGGCGGCATGGGATCGCCCGTCAGCTCCTGGCCGAGGATCCGGCCGCGTTCCTCGTCGTGGTTGACCCCGATGAGGACCGGGACGCGGTTGAACCTGCCCGTGCGCAGCGCCTCGGCGGGGGCCAGCGGCATGAGGTCCGTACCGGCGATCGGGCGGGGTTCGTTCCAGGTCCCGTACGCCTTCATGAGCGTGGCCGCATCCGTGCCGCGCAGGCAGGACTCGGCGTCATCGCAGTCCTCGCCCTCCTCGGACTTCAGCTTCTTCAGCTCGGCGAGCGTGGCCCTGGCCTCGGCCTCGGCTTCCTCCCGGGTGCGGGAGCCGCCCGTGGCGCAGGGCGCGCTCTGCACGATGGCGCGGTCAAACAGTCCGGCCGACCTCGGCGAGGCGAGGTGGCCGCAGACGCTGTACCCGCCGCCGGACTCACCCATGATCGTCACGTTGCCGGGATCGCCCCCGAAGGCGGCCGCGTTGGCGCGGACCCAGCGCAGCGCGGCCTGCTGGTCCTCCAGGCCGAGGCCGCCGGAGGTCCCCAGTGCCGGGTCGGACAGGAAGCCCATGACGCCGAGCCGGTAGTTGACCGATACGACGACGGCACCCTCGGCGGCCAGCCGCTCGGGGCCGTAGAGGTCGCCGCTGCCGAACATCAGGCTGCCGCCGTGGATCCACACGATCACCGGCCGCTTGCCGGTCCGCGTGGCGGGGGTGGTGACGTTCAGGTAGAGGCAGTCCTCGGCCTCGCTGGGGACCCCGATGGGCAGCCCCTTCGGCTGCGCGCAGGGGGATCCCGGAGCGGTCGCCTCGCGTATCCCGGTCCAGGGCGCGGCGGGCCGCGGCGAGGCCCAGCGCAGCTCCCCCACCGGCGGGGCGGCGTACGGGATGCCGTGGAAGCTGCGCATGCCCTCGTGGTCGGCGGTGCCGCGCACGGCGCCGCCGGTGGTGCCGACGACCGTGCCGGCGACCGTCCCGGCGGTGCCGCCCGCTGCCGCTCGTGCGGGGGTGGCCTGCCCGACGCCCAGGCCAAGGCCCAGGCCCAGTGTGGTCAGCGTGAGGGCGGCGGCGACCAACCCCTTGGAAACGTTCCTGGTGTGTCTCATGGCACGAACGCTACGCAGGCTTGCACGATCGTGCAATACGTTTGTCTAACTCGATCGTATGAGGCGTTCGTATGACACGGGCGCTAGGCTCCTGAGCATGGGAAACCGTGAAGCCCTGCTCATCGGCGCCAAGGCCTGCCTGCGGGAAAAGGGATACGACCGCACCTCCGTGCGTGACGTCGCCACGGCGGCCGGCGTGAGCACGGCCGCCGTCGGCTACCACTACGGCTCACGCGAGGCGCTGCTCAACCAGGCCCTGTTCGAGATCCTCGACGAGTGGGGAGACGCGATGGGCCGGGCGCTGGTCCCCGACGCCGACGGCTCCTCCCGGGCGCACTTCGAGCGCATCTGGGAGAGCCTGATCGAGGACTTCGGTGCGCACCCCGACCTCTGGCTCGCCTCGGTGGAACTGTTCATGCAGGCCCAGCGGCAGCAGGAACTGCGCGCCGCTCTGGCCGACGGCACCGCTCAGGGGCGGCGTGGCATGGCGGCCATCCTGGACGGCGTCCGCGAGGAGGAGGTGTCGGACGCCTCCGTCCGCACCCTCGGCACCGTGCAGTTGGCGCTCGTGTCGGGTGTGATGCTCCAGTGCCTCAGCGACCCCTCCAGCGCCCCCACCGCAGCGGAGGTGCTCGAAGGCGTCCGGGCCCTGGCTGAGTTGGCGCGCTGACCATGACGGACGCCGAAACAGACCCAGGTCGCGTGACCATAATCGAACACCTATGGGAAGATTTTCAGCTTCCCATCAGAGATGCCCTGCATTTTGCGGACGGGAGCTCCTGTGATGTCGAGCTCGACTCCGATGTGCCGAGCGGTTTGAGGGTGCTCGCCCCGTTCGACCTGGATGAATCGCTCGCGAGCGATCCATCCTGGGTCTCTTCGGTCGATGGGCGGGTCGCAGTGGACCTGGGGAGCAAGGGGCTGCTGTGGGGCGGCGAAGGTTCCTACGGCTCGGATGGGTTCATAGCACGGTTGACCGTTGATCGTGGGCTCATCTGGGCAATTTTCTTCATGGAATCCAATCCATTTGACCGGATCCAGCTCTCCGGAAACGTAGCCACCTTCAGCTCAACCTCGGGCTACGAGATCACGGTTGATATCGACGATCCGCGAACTCGGCTCTCTGGACAGCTTGGTTCCGGGAACGCGTGCCGATGACGTCGGTGACGAGGTCGACCGCCGCGCGAGAGCGGCGAGGGCATCCACCGTCCTGACCGGCACGCTACTTGGTGGGTGTCGGACTGCCGCTGGGCCAGGGGTCGGGCGCACGCATGTACGTCCAGGGCACACCGCAGGGGACGCCGGTTGTGACATCGCCGATGCCCGGGGCCTTGCTGTCGTTCCCCGTGGGTCCGTTCTCGGGGTGGGCCCCGCCGGTCGCGCAGAAGGGCGGGGTGTTGTTTTTGAAGCTCGCTTTGGGGTCCACGGAGACGGGGCCGCCGAGGGGCTTGCCTGCCGTGTCGAGCGCCTGGACGCCGGCGTCCTGGCGGGGGGTCGTGGGTACCAGAACGGTGAAGAACCGGACGGCTCCCGAGGTGGGGGTGGTCACGGCGGGGGCCTGTGTCACGGAGCCGTCGGCGAGGGTGACCCGCACGGAAGCCACCGACCGTGGTGCGATGCCTACGACGGCGAACTGCTTGTCATCGAAGGGCTGGGTCGCGGCCCAGTGGACGCGCTGCACCCCTTCGGCCTCGACGAAACAGGCGGCGATCTTGCCGAGCATCACGTTGCGCGAGACGAGGCAGGACTGGCCCTCCTTCCCCGCAACCGAGCCGACGGTCCAGTCGACGCCCCGGTGGGTACCGGCGCCCACCTTGTACACAGGTCCGGCCGGCACCGCGTCGTATCCGGGTAGGGGGGTGCCTGCGTCGATGGTTGCCGGGGGTGCGGCCACGTTGGATGCGCCGGCACCGTCCGGCGCCCGGGTGGGGAGCAGCAACGGGACGGCCACCGCCAGGGCGGCCACGACCGCCCCGGCCCCGGCGGCGGAGAGCCGCCTACGGTTGCGGCGTCGCCGTACGCCCTCGGCGACCCTCTGGTAGGGGTCGTGGGGCGGGAGGTACGTGGTGGGGAGGTCCCCCACGGCGTTCTTCAGAAGGTCTTCGGTGCTGGGCATCAGGCGCTCGCTCCTAGCGTGGAGGTTGCCGGAACCGGCATGGTGGAATCGGTGAACAGGGGGAGTTCGCGGAGACGGGCCAGTCCCCGGGACGCCTGCGACTTGACCGTGCCGGTCGAGCAGCCGAGGAGCTCGGCGACCTCCCGCTCCGGCAGGTCCTCGACGTACCGGAGAACCACGATCACGCGTTGCTTCGCGGGGAGCCGGCCGAGCGCCCGACGCAGCAGGTCGCGGTCGCCGATGCCGGCGCCGGGGCCCGCCACCGCGTTCTCCGGGAGGTCGGGCACGTACGCGGTGGCCTTCTCACCCCACCACCGGCGGCGGCGGGAGGAGATCGCGAGATTGACGAGAATCCGCCGGGCATAGGCATCGGGCTGTTCCTGGCGCAGCCGTGGCCACACCTTCCACAAGCGGACCAAGCTCTCCTGCACCAGGTCCTCGGCCCGGCCCGCGTCCAGCGTGAGGCTGTGGGCGAACCGGATCAGCGGCACCCATCGCCCCCGTACGAAGTCGGCGAACTCCTCCTGCGTGGCTGGATCCATGTTTCCTCCGGTAGTTGTCCGTCTCCCTCCGGACAACGCGGTGGCGAGGCAGTTACGTTGACACGGATTCATGCGCCGCTGTCCCGACCTCCCGCCACGGCACCTGGGTAGGATCCTGGCCGCTTCGGCCCGGCCGTGCCCGGAGCAACCGTCGCTCGTGGAAACGCGAAAGCCCCAGGTCGCTGACCTGGGGCTTTGCTGTGGAGGGGATGAGCCTCCGCACCGCGGTGTAGCCGTGTCGCGCGGTACTGCTAGAACTGGGCGTAGTTGTAGTACCTGTCGAAGCGCGGCACCCAGATGCTGGGCCAGGGCACACCGGAGACGTTGCAGGCGCCGAACACCACGGGCGAGCGGCGGCCGGTGTCGTTCAGGCACAGCCCGGTGCCCACCTCCTGGATCTCCCAGTGGTCGCCCTTCTCACCGCCCTGGAAGACCCACGTGAAGGTGGCGCAGCCCCAGCCGTCCGTCTGGATGAGGGAAGCGCCCTGGTAGACGCCGCCGCCCTGCGCGCCGAGGCAGCGCGCGCCGCCCCAGGTGCCGATCATGAAGTTGCCGTTGCCCACGCTGTGGAAGGTGAAGCGCTGGTGCAGCCTGCCCTTGCAGTCGTACCTCTGGATGATGGCACCGGCGCTGGTGGACTCGCCCCGGATGTCGAGGCACTGCCAGCTGTACCCGGCCCGCACCTCGTAGATGGCCGCGTTGTACGGGGTGGTGGTGTAGCGGATGGTCGGGTTCTCCGCGGCCTGCGCGGACGCGGGCAGCAGCATGACGAAGAACGCCGTGAGAGCGGCTATGACCCCGCTGCCGAACCGGCGGAATTTTTGCGGCACGTTCTCTCCTGACTGGAAACAACTGACCGGGGACGAGCTTGACGCCGGAGAAGCTACCGAGATCCACTGAACCTCCGGTACCCACCCTTTCAGGGGGGTGTGTTCACTGCGGAGGCTGTGGTGAGGGTGGGCTCGGGTCTGCAGCGTGCCCAGCGGTTCATGATGCTGGCGACCGGCCTGTACCGGGCCAGCCACCTGACGGCGGGCTTCGCGGCCGTGCTGCGGAAGGCGCCGGGCGAGGTCCTCCCCTGGGTGGTGTTCGGCGGAATCCTCGCGTCCAGTGCGTGGCTGTACGGGAACGCGTACGCACGGGGCTGGTTCGATCGGCGCTGGGTGTGGGCCGACGTGCTGGTGACCGGCTGCTCGGTGCCGCTGCTGGTGTGCCTGGCGACCGGCGCGCGGTCGGGCGGCGGCTGGGTGCCCGGGGGCACCGAAGTGGCCCTGTACGGATGGCTGTTCCTGCTGGGCGGGTCGGTGAGCGCGGTGGCGGGCGTCGCTCTGGCGCCGCGACCGGCCGTGGGGGCCGTACTGCTCCTGCTCGGCACCACGCCGGCCGCGTACCTGTGGGTGATCGGGCAGGAGGCGGCTCCGGGGTTCGCGCTCGTCGGGCACCTCAACTCGGTGGTCTCTTCGGCCGTGATGGCGAGGGTCTTCTGGTGGTACCTGCGCCGCCAGGGCACCCAGCTGGACGAGGCCAAGGAGCGGGCGCTGACCGCCGAGGCCGCGCGGGCCCGGCAGACGGAGCGGATCGCGCACCACCGGGCCCTGCACGACACCGTGCTGGCCACGCTGACCACCATCGCCGCCGGCCGGGTGGACGCCAACGCACCCCTGGTGCGCGAGCGGTGCGCCCGCGAGGCCGCGTACCTGCGGCGGCTGATCCAGCGCGAGGACGACCCGGAGGCCGCCGGTGCGGAGGCCGCCGAGGTGGCCGTCGGGACCGCGCTGGAGGAGGCGGTGCACTCGGCCGAGTGCCTGGGCCTGAAGGTCACCGCCCAGTACCACGAACTGCCCGCGGTGCCCCGCCCGGTGGCCACCGCCCTCGCGGCCGCCGTGTCCGAGGCCCTGAACAACGTACGGTGCCACGCCGCGACCGGACAGGCCTTCCTGACGGCCGTCGGGGTGGGCGAGGGCGTGTCCGTCACGGTGGTGGACCGGGGCGCCGGCTTCGACCCGGGAGCCTTGGGGGGCGGCACGCCGGACGGGTCCGCGTCAGGGACCGGGCTGCGGCGCTCCATCCACGCCCGGCTGGCCGAGATAGGCGGACGGTCCGAGGTCGACAGCGCCCCCGGCGAGGGCACCAGCGTGCAGCTGCGGTGGCCCGCGTGATCACCGTGGCCGTGGTGGACGACGACCGGATGCTGCGCGAGGGCCTGCGCTCCTGGCTGGCCGGGGTGGAGCGGTTACGGCTGCTGGCCGCGGTGGAGACGGTGGACGAGCTGATCGCGGTGGGCGGCCGGTCCGCCGACGTGGTGCTGCTCGACCTGGTGCTGCGCGACGGCTCCGTCCCCGAGGAGAACGTCCGGCGGCTGTGTGCGGCGGGCGGCCGGGTGCTGGTGATCAGTACGGTCGCGGACCGGGCCCGGATCGTCGGGACGGTGGCGGCCGGGGCGGACGGCTACCTGACCAAGGACCACTCCCTGGAGACGCTGGTGGGCGCCGTGGAGACGGTGGCCCGGGGCGGTACGGCGCACTCCGCCGAGCTGGCCTTCGCCTGGGCGCACGACACCGGCCCCGCCCGGCCGCAGCTGGCGCCGCGCGAGCTCCAGGTCCTGCTCGACTACGCCTCCGGGCTCACCCTGAAGGCCACCGCGCGGCGGGCGGGCGTCAGTCCGAACACCGCCAAGTACTACCTGGACCAGGTCAAGGAGAAGTACCGGCGGGCCGGTCGCCCGACGTACACGAAGATCGACCTGGCCCTGCGGGTGCGGGAGGACGGGCTGAGCCCCCGGCACCGCCCTTAGCTCCCATGTCGGTGACTTGGCCCCTGCCCTGCCGGGTGATGGTGACGGTGGCCGGCGTGGGTGGTGGCCGCCCTCTGGCCCAGCGAGCCAGGGTGACACAACGGCCCCGGCACATTCACACGCCGGGGCCGCCCTTCCGGGCGCTGCACGTGAGAGTGCACCGACCCATTCATCATGATATGCCCCTGGCGCTTCTCCGGCACCAGTGATGTTTCGCGGCGGTACAGGCCACCTATCGCCGTGAAAATCCTGGCAATAGTGCGCCCGTAGCGACGCTTCCGCCCAAGGGCACGGATGGGGCCCGCGCCCTACCACCGTGCGACGCCAGGTGTTCCACAACGTTGGCGTCCTGGTCAGGTCCTCCCCCGTGCCGGAGGTTTCCACGACTAGCCTCCGCATCATGCTGCGTATCGCCGACACTCGCACCGGCCGCCTCGTGGAGATCCCCTCCGCACACCGCCACCTGCTGCGCATCTGCGTCCACCTGCCGGTCATCGACACCGGGATCGGCGAGGTGCACCTGCGGGCGCCTCTGGTCGGTGACGTACTGGCGCGCACGGCGGAGCTCCATGGGCTGCAGACCGTCACGGTCCTCACTACGCCGGACCTGCCGCCTGAGCCGGCCCAGACGCTCGAACAGGCCATGGCTGTTATCGGCATCCAC
The DNA here is from genome assembly GCF_036237315.1 of Streptomyces sp. NBC_01351. Classification (GTDB taxonomy): domain Bacteria; phylum Actinomycetota; class Actinomycetes; order Streptomycetales; family Streptomycetaceae; genus Streptomyces. The sequence continues at coordinate 4,399,133 of NZ_CP108356.1, forward strand.
CCGCCCGCCACCGTAGGCGTTCACCATCTGACCGAGGCGATGTGCGCCGCTGCCGACGTGCACGTGCTGGCGTACGGCACCTCCGTGCAGGACGCCGTCGGCGGGGTCCGGATCGACGTGGGCCAGGTCAGCCCGGCACCCCCGGACGGGGGCGTCCCAGACCGTGGCCACCTCCTCGCCTCGGATCTCCCGGACGCATTCGCCCCGGAGGGGACCGACCCGCTGGCTGTGAGGATGCTGTTGCTCGGCCACGCCCACAGCACGCCGGTCACGGTCACCAGCGCCGCGCTCGACGAGGCTCGGCGGATGCTGAGGCACTGGCGGCAGCAGGTGGCCGACTGGGCGCAGGAGCCGTCCAGGCCGATCCCCGCCGACGTGCTGCGACAGGCCCATGCCGCGCTCGCCGATGATCTCGGCGTCCCAGCTGTCCTGGACATGCTGGTCAGCGTGGCCAAGCGCGCCGACGTGCCGGCCGGTGCCAAGTTCGAGACGTTCGCCTTTCTCGACCGCGTACTCGGGCTGGACCTCGCGCGCCAAGTCGGCCACCAGCACCCGGCGACGCCATGACTTCGGGCACCTCGCGGCCCTGGTCGTCCTGCGGCACGCCAAGTCCTCCTGGCCGCAGAACATGGCGCCATACGGGGGCCCTTGACTGGACGGACCGGTCGGTACGCGGGCTCAGCCGCGCTCTTCCTCCTCGGCCTCCATGCGCCGGATTCCCTCGTGCGTGAGGGTGACCATCGCGGGGGTGTTGCCCGGTTCCCAGTCGACGGTGATCAGGCCTTCGCCCGCCAGGTAGGTGCAGGCGGCGGCCAGATCCTGTTCCGGTACGTGGAGGTCGCGTCGCAGCTGTGCTCCGGTGATGCCGAGGAGGCGGTTGCCTTCGACGGCTTCGTACAGGACCCGGAGCACCTGATCGCGGTAGGTCTTGCGTTCGCGCAGTGTGGCCATGACCGCGTCCTCTCGTGTGCAGGGTGGGCTTCGGGGCCGGGGCCGGGGCTCTCAGGTCTCGTCGGAGTGGGCGCCGGTGCCGACGGGGGTCCTGCTGGTGGCCAGCCAGGGGCGGGCGGGGCCGGCGGGTGTTGCCGTGTCCACGGTGAGGTGGAGGCGGGTGTCGCCGTCGAGACCGGGATAGCTGCGCTGTTCGGCGCCGGCGAAGCAGCCGCGGAGAGCTTCTGCGACCGCTCGGGCGGCTTCGGGCGTGTGCGCGATGATCCGTACCTCGGCGTGCCCGAGCGATGGCAGTGTCTGGGTCTCGATGTACTTCACGTGGGCGTGTTCCCTTTCGGAGGGGGCGAGGAGCCGGCGAGCGGGGCGCTGTACGCGCCCCGCCCGCTGCTCCCGGTCGGAGGAAGGTCTGTTCCTCACCGGTCGGCATCCGTGCGGTGGGCTCGACGACTGGTGTCGTCCGGCAGGCCGGGAGGTCTCGGCAGGGGATCGCTGAAGTGGTAGGCCGCGATCCGTGCGTCGTGCTGCGCGTTGAGCAGGTGGATCAGGTGGATTCCCATACCGGTCACGAGGATCATCACCGCGATGAGGACGATGGTCTCCATGGAGCTCACCTCCAGCCGTTCCCGGGCAGTGGGAGGGTGCGTCGGTCGATCGGATTCCCGAAGGGGGACATGCGGGCTCCGCCTTCGCTCTCCCAGCCGGCTTCCTGGCGCTGGGTGTCGCGGATGCCGCGCCCGATGGCTGCTTCGTTGGCCATCAGGACACTGGCGGTGAGGACGCTGCCGGGGGTCGCGGCGGCGGCCATCAGCCGGGCCGCGGCGGTGGGCTCGGTTTCGGGCGGGATGACGAGGAGGTCCCAGCGGCCGACGGTGTAGGAGAGCAGGATCAGCTTGTCGGGGTCCTGTTCGGTGAACCAGCCCACGTGCAGCGTCCGCCCGGTCACGGGAATCGTGTGCGGGACGACGGGCCAGCGGGTGGGGTTCACGGTGACGCGGGTGATGCGCCCCCAAGGCTCTTCCAGGGCGGCGGCCAGCGCGGGGAGCTCAGTTTCGAGGTCACGGGAACGGGGCCACCAGGCGCCGTCCAGCCGGCCTGCGAGAGCGGTCTTCGGGGTAAGGGACAGGCGCGCCCCAACGACGGGAGCACCCACGCGGGACTCGGCGCGGCCAAGGGTCGTAGTCATGTCGCGGACCCGTCCCCGGGCCGTTCGCGAACGGCCCGGTGCAGTGATCGCCGGAAACGACGTCCGCAGCGGAGCGGGTGTGCGAAATACTCCCGGTTCCTCCACCGTACTCCGGTTCGAGGTCTCGGAAGCAGGTTCTGACCAGGTATTTTCCGGCAGCGACGGTTCGGTTGGAGAGAGCTTCACTGCGGGGGCGGACGGAGTACCGTGAAACGTCGGAGGCACTTCCCCGCTCAAGAGCCTTCCGACGCCGCGCCGGTCGGCCGGACGGGGCGTCGCCGCACCGCGAGACAGGCGGACCATCATGGCCGCATCCGACACCCCCGTCCCGGTCCCTCTGAAGCTTCTCCCGGACGCGATCCATCAAGCCGTCAAGCCCGGCACCGCCCTGCTTCGGCTGGAGACCACACGGTCCCGCCAAGGTGTTCTCGACGGCGCTTGGTGGCCGCGCTCCCGGGACCTCACGACCGAGCTGCCCGCCCTGATCACGGCACTGACCGGGCACCTCGGGCCCATCACGCGGGTCGGTCTGGACGCCACCGCCTGGCAGGACATCCCCACCCGCTTGGTCATCGACGACCAGGTCGTGCACCTCGACTCCGACCCGGTCGGCGACGACACCGTGCTCATCACCCGTGGCCACAACGACCATTTCGCGCTGCTGGTGGTTCCCCCGGACACAACCGCCGATGCCGCCCGCGAAGCGATGGCCCGCGCGGTCCGCGCCGACAACACCACCCAGGCCGCCCAGATCCTCATCGCCCCCACCAACGACCCTGCGGACGCATAGCCCCTCGTTGAACTGTTCGGATACGGCTGGAGGACGGCCGGAAAGGCGTCTATGCCCTCGGCCTGGCTACCGACCAGGCGACGTTGAAGCGGGTGGAGCGGGATCGTGCGCTGTCCACTCGATTGATTTCGCAGTCCCCGATCGGGCTGGCGGTGATAGACACCGATCTGCGGTACGTGACCGTCAATCCGGCACTGGAACGCATCAACGGCCTGCCGGCTGCCGAGCACGTCGGCCGGAACATTCGCGAGGCATTGCCCTTTCTGGACGCCGAGGCCATCGAGTCCGCGATGCGTGAGGTTCTGGCCGACGGAATCCCGATCCTTGACCGTGAGTCCACGGGGCGCACCCCGGCCGACCCGGACCGTGAGCACGTGCGGTCGGTGGTGAGGTGGCACGCTACGCCGCCGACCGCATCATTTCGACTGCGAGGCGAGGCACGCGGGTGACGCCCGTCCCTGACGAGAGCGCCGGCGACCAGGACGGCCCCAACAGCCGTCTGCACACCTGATGGACCCATCGGCGTGACCGGGCACCGGCCGGCGCGGCACGTAGGCCTCACGGTGAAAGTCGACTGACGACAGGCACTCGAACATCGAGTAGCGCTCCCGGTCTCAACCTGACGCCTCACGTGGCCATCTAGAGGTGTGCGGGTCTGTGCTTCGGCTACGCCTCTGCGCCCAGGTGGTGCAAGTGGTGCGCGAAAGGCCCTTTGGCCGGGGCGTTGCTGCGAGTTGGGGCACGCGGAGGGCACGGCAAGGGCTGAGAGGCCTGGACAACGACGAAGGCCCAGGTCGCTGACCTGGGCCTTCGTTCAAGAGCGGATGACGGGAATCGAACCCGCGCTATAAGCTTGGGAATCAATGCCGCCTGGCACAGGGATAGGCCGTATGACCTGCGCGTTTTCCCTGCGAAGTGGGTCGCTACTGCGGTCATTCCGTACCCGTGATGACCGCTGTTTACCGCTCTGAAGGGCACGGATGGGGCACGCCCTCGCCGGACGCCGGGCCGGGGCGCCCCCTGGGCGACTTACACCCCTGTAAGTCCGGTCGCCCCGGCGGCGGCACACGCCGGTGTTGCGCGAGCAACCGGCACGCTGCCGATGCCCAAGCAATCTTCTATTGCGTACAAGGCTGCCTCACCCGGTCGTTCGTCTGGCGAGAGTCCCATCGGAGCGGACTCACAGAACCGGTATGACGGGCGGGGCGTTGTTGGGGTGTGCCGAGCTGGTTTCCTCGGTCGGGCGGGGGCAGGCTAGGAAGTGCACCGGCCGGGCTGTGATCGTGCGAAGGGACCTGAGGGTGATCCAGGCAGCGGACGTTCGCGAGTGGCGTACCCACGACGTGGTGGACGTGGGCGGGCACAGGATCGGTGCGCTGGACGCCATCTACGTGGACACCAGCACGGACGAGTCGGCCATGGCCACTGTGCTGGTGGGGCTGCCCACCCGGCACCGGCTGGTCTTCGTTCCGCTGGACGGCGCGATCGTCGGGCCGGGGTACGTCAAGGTCGACTACGACAAGGCGCTGGTGAAGAAGAGCCCTTCGATCGGCACGGACGACGTCCTGCCGGCCGAGGAGGAGGAAGCCGTCTTCCGGTACTACGACCTCACGTATAAGCCCGGTGCGGGCGGCGAGCGGCAGCTCGCCCGCCGCTGAGCCCCCACTCGCCCGAGGAGGTGTCCACGTCGTGGTGGTCTTCTTGATTCTGGTCATCGTGGCGATGGTGCTGGGCATCATCGGCGCTGTCGCCGAAGGCATGTTCTATCTGCTGGTCATCGGCATCATGGTCTTCGTGGCGGCCCTGGTGTACCTGGGCGTGCACGGGCGTCGCTCCGGACGCCGCCACATACGCTGAGAAGGCCAGGTGACCTTCTGCACCTGGCCTGTGCTGCGGGGATAGCGGTGGGTGATCGTTCGGGATGCGCGGGAGTGGGGGTGCTGTTTCGCTGGTGCAATCCGCCCTCCCCCCAGATCCCAGGAGTGATCATGAGCGTTGCAGGCGAGTCCGGTAGCCGTGCCCAGCAGATGCGGGCCAAGGCGCAGGAAATGGAGCAGGCCGCGGAGCGTGCCACCGACCCGGCGGAGCGCCAGCGGCTGAAGGAAAAGGCCCGCCGGATCTTGGACCAGAGCAAGAAGGAGAGCGAGCGGGGCCTCGGGGACGTCGACCCCATGTGACGGCCCTGCACCTGTACCGGCCGGTGGCTGCCCACGCGATCATCTGTGCGTGAGGGAGACACCGGCCGGGTTTTGCGTCCAAGCGCCCACAGCGGACGGTACTCGCCGCGGTCCGGGCCTGTGGTCAGGTGCTGAGCAGGCGGTCGAAGAAGGAGGGTCAGGGACGGCTACCAGTAGTGCCGTCGTCCGCCAACCTTGTGTCCGACGGATCCCAGGATCCACAGGATGATGCCGATGACGACCAGGATGATCCCGATGGTCCACAGGATGGCGATGCCGGCCACGTAGCCGACGACCAGCAGGATGATTCCGAGGACGATCATGATGTCCGCCGATCTCACGGAGTGATGCAAAGCCCCTGCTCCCAAGGTAGATCCGCCCTCTGCTGGTGGCTTCCCGGGCAGGACAGTCCTACCGTGGAGAGACAGCGAGCAGACCTCTGGAGCGTGCCATGCTCGTCATCCTCGGACTCGTCCTCCTGATCGCCGCGCTGGTCGTCGGTGTCGCCGGCGTCGTCACCAATGATGGTGGCGCCCACGAGCTGACCGGCGGATTTTCCGTATTCGGCTACGAGGTCACCGGCTCCACCGGCACCCTCTTCCTCTACGGCATCATCGTCGGGGCCGTGGCCCTGCTCGGGCTGAGCCTCCTCCTGGCCGGTGCCCGCCGGACCTCTCACCGAGGCCACGACGCACGCCCCCGACGCACCACGCGTCGAGAGGCGGTTGCTGCCGACCAGGGGCGCGAAGACGTCGTCGACCAGCGCGGCATCGCCCGCCCGCAGACGACGCCTGAGCGAGAGCCCAACCCGGACGGCGAGCACAGGCGGGGGCTCAACCCGTTCAAGCACCGATCGGAGCCCCGGTAGGCCGCCACATACCGGCGCACAACTTACGAAGGGTGGCCACCGATGAGTATCGGCAAGAAGATCGCGCACAAGGCCGAGGCGGTCAAGGGCGGCGCCAAGAAGACCGTCGGCCGTGTCACCGGTAGCTGGCACCTGCGTGCCGAAGGCCGTGGTGACCAGTTCAAGGGCAACGCCAAGCAGGCCGGGGCGAAGATCAAGGACGCCTTCAAGCACTGACCACTGCGCCCGCCCTGTCGGCCTCACGGCAGGGCCCCGGAGGTGCCACGTATGGCCATCAGGAAAGGCAGTGTCTCCCAGGCCAGGTCCCAGGGGCGGCGCATGTCCAACAGTCGCGCCATGGAGGTCCTGTCCAGGGTCGGGCTCTGCGCCCGGGGTGTGATCTACGTGCTGGTGGGGCTGCTGGCCGTGCAGATGGGTTTCGGTGGCGACAGTGGCAAGGAGGCCGACCGGTCCGGTGCGGTGCGGACCATCGGCGAGCAGCCGTTCGGCCGGGTGCTGCTGTGGGCCCTGGTGCTGGGGCTGGCGGCGATGGCGCTGTGGCGCCTGTCCGAGGCCGCGTTCGGGCAGGCGGTGACGGGCGGCGACAAGTGGACCCGGCGCCTGGGCTCTCTGGGGCTGGCCGTCTTCTACACCGTGATCTGTATCGGCGTGGTGCAGACCGCGCTGGTCGGCGGGTCCGCCGGGGGCCGGCCCGGCGACGAGACGTCGAAGGATTACACCGCGAGGGTTCTGAACTGGCCCCTCGGGCGGGTCCTCGTCGGTGTGTTCGGGGCCGTCCTTGTCGTTGTCGGCGTGGTAATCGTGGTGCGCAGCCTGATGCGGAAGTTCGAGGAGAATCTCCGAACGGGCGAGATGAGCCCGACGACGCGGCGCATCGTGGCGGGGCTGGGCATCGTCGGCGGCGTGGCGTGCGGCGTGGTCGCGGCGGTTGCCGGGCTGTTCGTCCTGCTGGCCGCGGTGCAGTTCGATCCCAGCCGGGCCAAGGGCATGGACGAGACGCTGCGTTCGTTCGCCGCCACACCCGCCGGACCCGTGCTGCTGATCGCCGCGGCTGTGGGCCTCCTGCTGTTCGGCCTCTACTCGTTCTGCGAAGCCCGCTGGCGCAAAGCCCCTGAGCACGGCGCCTCGGCAGAGCAGCCGGCCGAGGCCTCGGGCTCGGAGACGCGCCCCAGTGCGCCCTAGCGAGGGCATCTCGTCCGATGCCGTGGGCCGCTTGTCTCCCTTTGGGCGCTTGCGCAGTGCGATCCGCCGTTCGCGGGCCGGGCGTAGGTGGGGGCGGGGCAGCGATATCGACCTGTGGCAGCTTTCACTGGGATTCGCGGCGCTTGGGTTCCTGACGCTGGTGCCGCTGTTGATCGTGTCGGCGGCCGATCCGGCGAGCGGGCGGGGGTTCGCGCAGTGGCTGGGAGACGGGCTCGGCGTATCGACGGTCGCCCGAGGGGAGATCGAGCGGTTGTTCGCCCTGCCGGGCCAGGCGTGGCGGACCACGACGGCGTTCGGCCTCGCCGTGCTCGCCGTATTCGGTCTGTCGTTCGGGGCTGCTGTGCAGAGCGGCTACGAGAAGATCTGGGATCTGCCTCCGGCCCGCTGGTGGGCCCGGTGGCGGCACGTGATGTGGCTCGCAGTCCTCATCGGGGTCCTCTTCCTGTCCGCGATCACACCCCTATGGCGCGAATCCTCGGCCCGCGGGGTGGTCACGGTGCTGATCGGCACCCTGTTCTTCTGGTGGTCCCAGCGGCTCCTGCTCGGCGGCCGCATCGCCTGGGCCACCCTGCTGCCCGGGGCGGTCGCCACCATGCTCGGGCTGCTCGGCCTCAGACTCTTCTCCCGACTCGTGTTCTCACCACTCATCGCATCCAGCGCCGTCTCCTACGGCCCGTTCGGAACCGTCCTGGTCATCCAGTCCTGGCTGGTCGGCGTGGGCGTCGTCGTGTTCGGCGGCGCGCTGGCCGGCCGACTGCTCCACGACGAGCTACCCCGCCTGGTACGTGCGCTGAAACACCGAGGGTGAGGCTCGGATCTACCGCATTCTTCGCCCACATCACCGGGCCGGGCAGCGGCACGTGTCGCCGTTCTCAACGCGGCCGCCCCGCGTCACGCCGGTTGGGCCGGATTAGGCGTGCAGGCGGCTGTTGCGGCCGTCCTGGCCGCCGGCGCTCTCGTCGTTGAACCAGTAGTCACCGGCGGCCAGGTACCGGAAGGAATGCGTGCTCTCGCTCGGCAGTTCGACCATGACGACCTGCTTCCCGTCCTTGCGCTGCCGCAGGGTGTGGACGCCGGGCTGCCAGTCGTTGAAGTCGCCCACCACGCTGACCGGCCCGGGCGGGGTGTCGGCGGGAAGGATGAATGTCCCGCTCTGGGTGCACTGGCGAGGTGCGGTCCAGGTCCTCCTGCGGTACTCACGGGGTATGACCCTGCAGCACCCTTCCGAACGGGGAAGTAAAGGGCGAGGCCCGTTCGAGCGCCTCGCGGAGCGAGCGTCGAATCTGACGAGCTCCCCTGTGTTCTTTTCGTTCTGTCTGCTGCTCGTCGGAGCCTTCATCGGGGTCCATGCAGCGGGTTTGCCACTGAGCTGGCAGCTTCTTGTCGGGGACACCATGGTGGCGGTGACTCTGCTGCTGTTGGCCCTCCTCAAGAATGCCGAGCGGCGGGCAGACCGTGCCATCCAGCGCAAACTCGACGCGATTGCGCTGGCGTTGCTGGAGGAACGCCGACGTACTACCGGTGAGGCATTCGACTCACTTGAGGAGGCCATTGGTATGGAGGAGGACTCCTGAGATGCGCCGGTCTGACACAGGGCGACCCCACAGAACCCAACATCGCCGATCCGCTGTACTGGCTCGACTTCGAGTTCGCCGGCCGCAACACCGCCGTCGGCGAAGCCGCCAACCTGCTCTGGTACTTGATGGCCCTGGGCGGCTGGCTCGTCCCGGACTACCAACCCGACGTGTACGCCCGCACACTCCGCCTCACCCTCCCGCCACAGACCCGCCCCCGCATCGAACACCTAGAGCTCCACGAGAGCCGCCGACACGTCGACGTCCGGTACTCCTGGAACACCGGCCCCGGCCGCGGTGCGGCCATCACCCGGGCCCTGGACGGTCTCCGGGGAGAGGGCGATACCGCCCTGGAGGAGATCCACGCCTTCCTCGCCCTGCGCATCCTCGGCGTCATTCCGGCAGCCCGGCTGACCGGACACGACCTCCTGCTCGTGCTGATCAAGCTCGCCGAGAGCCAGGACCCGCTCACGACCCTCGACACGTTCTTCACCACCACACAGGCACCTCACCCCAACCCCGGTGAACGGAGCAGCCATGTCCCTGCCCCTGCTTGAGATCCCCCTCCAGGCCCGGCCGCTTCAGGGCCGGACCGCCCTGGTGACCGGCGGCGCCACCGGCATCGGTGCCGAGATCGGACGGGCGCTCGCCGCCGCTGGAGCCACCGTCGCCGTCAACCACCTCGGCCAGGACTCCGACGCCCACGCCCTCCTCGCCGCCTTCGAGCGCGACGGAAGCCCCGGCATCGCGGTCAACGCCGACCTGACCGACCCCACCGCCCTCCAGACCATGGCCGACCTCGTCCGCGCCGAGATCGGCCCCGTCGACATCCTCGTGAACAACGCTGGCTCCTACCCCCGCGTCCCCTGGCGGGACACCGACGAGGCAGCCTGGAACTACTCGCTCGACGTGAACCTCACCGCGCACTACCGCACCTGCCACGCCCTGACCCCCGGCATGATCGAACGCCGCTGGGGCCGGATCGTGAACATCGGCAGCGTCAATGCCCGCGCCGGCCGCACCAATCTCGTCGCCTACAGCACCGCCAAGGCGGGCCTCCTGGGCCTGACCCGTTCCCTGGCCCGCGAGCTCGGCCCGTACGGCATCTGCGTCAACACCGTCCTGCCCGGCGCCATCGAGGTGGAAGCCGAGACCGCCATCCCCGCCCACCACCGCGCCCGCCCGGAAGACCAGATCAACCGCCAGTGCGTCCCGCGACGCGGACGCCCCGAAGACGTGGCAGCCCTGGTGGCGTTCCTCGTCGGCCCGTCCGCGTCGTTCATCACTGGGCAATCCGTCCACGTCGACGGTGGCTGGCTGCTGCACTGAGACCGTCAACAAGCAAGGAGAAAGAGCGAAATGATCGAACGAGTCCGAGCCGTCCTCGTCACCGCGGACGACACGATGCTGGTCATCCGCCGCACCAAGCCTGGAGTTCCCGTGTACTGGGTACTGCCCGGCGGTGGGGTCGAGTGGAGTGACGAGTCCCGGGAGGCCGCTCTCCACCGGGAGATCCACGAGGAGATCGCGGGGAAGGCCGTCATCATCCGACTCCTGCACACGATGGAGTCCGACGACGAGCGTCAGATCTTCTACCTAGCCCGTATCGCGACGTGGTCCTTCGAGGACCGGACCGGCCCCGAGTTCAGCGCGGAGGGCCGCGGCGAATACGCGCTGGAGGAGATCCCACTGACCGTGGAGGGGCTGGACAGCATCGACCTCAAGCCCGAGGAGATCGCCCACGTCCTGCGGGGCGCCATCGGTGCCGGCGGACTCGGGGCTGGGGTCGTGGTCTAGTCGCGGAATCCTCTGGCGCCGTGTGCCGGACATGGGGGATACGTTGCGGGTGTCCCCGGCGTGATTGCCGTGCACGGCTCTGACCAGGTACTCAGGGCTGCACAGGATGAGTAGGCGTACTCAGGTGGCGGTCCTCGGCAGCTTCGAGACTGGGCGCAGGTCGAACGAAGCGGAACGGAACGGGGAACGTCATGGTGCGGCGCTGGTCGAAGCCTGAGATGTGGGTGCCCGGTGGATACCTGGCCCTGGTGCTCGCGATGCTGGTCTACATCGCGATCGGCAGCCGGACCGGGGACATCGGGATCTTCGCAGCCTTGCCGATCCTGGTCACCGCGCCGGTCAGCCTCCTGCTGCTGAGCACCTTCGGACCCGCCGCGGACGCCCTGGACGAGTCGGCCCCGGTCGAGGGGCCCATTCACGAGGGCTCGCAGCCGCCTCCCGAGCCGCTGCCCACGGAGTTCGTACCGGACGCCCCGCGCCCCTCGGACTGGGTGGCACCGGACACGTCCATCGACGGCAAGCTCGACATGTGGTCCGAATCCGGCTTCTACGGTGCGGTCCTGGTTAGCGCCCTGGTCAACGCCGTGGCGATCTGGGCCCTGCTCCGCTACGTGGCGCGGCGGCGCGATGCCCGGAGTGCGCAGGTCTAGCCGTACGGCCGTGCGGACATGCCGCCGGGGCCAACGCTGAAATGCGTTGGCCCCGGCGGCGTTGGTCAGAAGGTGTACGGGGCGAAGGAGCGAGGGGGTTCGATCACGAGGCCAAGCAGCCGCTCGAATTCGCCCTCTCGTCCTCGGACATGAGCTCGACGGCATTGCCGAGGTTCTTCGTGGGGGAGAAGGGGGCGCCGTTCCGGCGTACGACGTTCGGTCGGAAGTGGGCCAAGGCGCGGGTGAAGGTCGGTATGCCGAAGTCGTTCAGGTTCTACGACCTTCGTCACACCGGGCACACCCTGTCGACACGGTCCGGGGCCACGCTCAAGGACACGATGGTCCGCGCCGGCCAGTCCTCGGAGAAGGCCGCGCTGATCTACCAACACTCGGACCACGAGCGCCAGAAGGAGGTCGCCGGCGGGCTCGACGGAATGGTGCGGGCCGCGCGGCAGAAGGCCGCTGAGCAGGCCGTGCAGGAGTCAAGTGGTGCGCAAGTGGTGCAGGACTCCTGAATAGGTCTAGACAACGGAGAAGGCCCAGGTCGTTGACCTGGGCCTTCTTGCAAGAGCGGATGACGGGAATCGAACCCGCGCTATAAGCTTGGGAATCACCCAGCACTTGGATGTGTACATAGGCTCTGACCTGCGGGAACGTCCGCCGACGTCCCCGCTCTGGCTGCCTCGTTGGAGCCCTTGTTGTCCGCTGTTTACCGCCCCTACTGGCACGTTATGGCACGGCCCTTCGCGGGGCGTCGGCGCCAAGGGCTGCGTTGCCCGGCTCAGTGCCCGCGATGCGGGGGCTATGAAACCGTGGGGAAGGTCCATTTCTGTCCGGGCTTCCCCTTGGCGTCCCCGGCGATCGTGTCGCGCTCGTAGGCAGTCCAGTAGGTGCGCTTGCTGCTGTTGCTGGTGTCGACGTCGGAGAGGACGATGTAGCCGTCTTCGGTCCGGAACTTCGACAGCTTGGCGGAGGTCACGGAGGGGTCGGTGTCGCGCCAGTGGTGCGACACCCGGTAGGTGGGGCCTTGCGCCTGTTGTGGTGCTTCCGCCTCTTCTCCGGCGAAGAACGTGTCCCTCCCCAACAGGCCGGTGATGCCCGTGGCGATGCTCATCATGGCGCAGTTCTTGCCGCCGACGCCCAGGTTCTCCAGCTGCTGGGTCTTGGGGTTGTAGCGCCAGACCTGGTCCTGGGTGTCACCGCACGGCCGGAGCTCGACGTACCTGATGTCGCGTCCCTCGTTCTTGTTGGGGATGCGGTTGCCCTCCTTGTCGTACGCCCGGTCCCCTTCCTTGGTGACGAACGCCTGCGCGCACTTTCCGGTCGCCTCGTTGCGGATCTTGAACTTGCCGGTGGGGAACCCGGTGGTCCGGGGAGTCTGGGTGCCGCTGGTGGTAGGGGCTTCGACGGCCGGGGCGGGCCACATGGACAGCACGCGGCGCACGCCGGCCTGAGAGAACGCGTTCCAGTAGTCGACCGACTTGCGCGCGGACTGGTCGACCTTGTCGGTCGGGATGTGGAAGCGGACGTACTTGTCGTTCTTGAAGGCGTACGCCCAGTCCTTGTCCCAGCGGATGAAGGCGTCGACGCCGCTGCCGAAGCCGGCTTCCTTGAACCCGTCCCAGTAGGAGCCGATGGCCTTGGGGTACCCGGCGTCCACCTTGTCTGCCGCGAGGTCATAGCGGACGTACTTGTCGCCCTTGAAGAAGTACACCTTGTTTTCGTCCCACGCCATGGCCGAGTCCATCGTGGCGTCGAAGCCGCCCGGCTTCATCTCCCCCCAGTACGAGCCGATCGACTTCGGGAAGCCCTCGTCGATCGTGTGCGTGGCCATGGTGCAGCGCACATAAGTGCTGCCGTGCATGAAGTAGACCTTGCCGGTCTTGGACAGGTAGAGCGACGGGATGGTCGCCCCCGACGCCTCCGCCTCGGCCAGCCAGCGCACCGCGTCCGCGGGACCCTTCCACGCCTTCGCGAACGGTCCGGTGAAGCTCGCGTCGAGCTTCTCGTCCTTGGCGAACCGGATGTACTGCTTCCCATTCTCCACCGTTTCGACGTACGCGTAGTAGATGAGATCGTCGCTGCCCATCGAGCCTCCAGCCCTCACTGCCATCCCGTCGCGACAAGGCCGACGGCCTTGTCGCGATTCAGGCAAGCGCAACCGTTCGGGCCTCGTACAGGGTTACGCGACTCAGGTCATCCGTCCGGCTCAAGCTATGTGATCAACGGTCGCGATCGGGTGCGCCTCCTCGCCCGGTGGAGTAGCTCGGCCCACAGGTGGTCAGATCCTGGCGGTCTCCCACCCGGACACTTCCTGGAACCAAGTTGCCTTGTAAACGGTGCCCAGCGGATATCCCTTCGCTCGGTCACTGCCCTTGTCGAGGACATCGACGCTCTTCGCGAAATCGCCTGCCTTCCAGGCGGCCTGGATATAGAGCAATGATCCGTCCTCGCTCACGCTGAGCGATTTCATGTTGGATGTGCGCATACCGCGATTCCCCGCAGGGTTGCCCGTCTTGTGCCACTCGTCGCGCTGCCTGGCCGTCGGTTTGAAGGCGCTGCCGAAGTATTCGGTCAGCGTCGTGTCGAGAGGCTTCTGCCGCTGCGTGGTGAGGTCGAATTCGCGTACTCCGAGATCGCTCGCGATGAGGAAGACACGCTTGCCGGGTACGGGGCAGACGACGTGCGGACCGTCGAACCAGAGATCCCGTCCTCCGGCGAACTCCCACGCGATCTGGGACCGCGGCAGGGCGATGTCCTTCACGGGAACGGGGCTCACCGGCTCCTGCTCGTTTTCCGGTTGGAGCCGGTAGGCGAGCACTCGGCCGAAGACTTCGTTGTCGGGGTGGCTGCCGTTGGGCCACCTGTTCGTCCCGACCGCCCATACGACACCGTCGATACGGTCCCACAGGAGCCAGTGGCAGGACGCCAGACCGGTGATCTGCTGGTACTCGTCGGTGTAGGGCTCGTTCATGGAGAAGATGCGCAGGCCGGCCTCTACGCCTCCGGTATCCGCGGTGGCGAGGAGGTTGCCGGGCAGGACCTCCAGGGAGTGCACACCCGTGCCGGGGCAGTCGGTGGCGAAGTAGACCTCCCCCGAGGGGTAACTGAGGACCATGGCGGCGTTACCCATCAGAACGGCAAGCTTCTTCCCGCCGTCCGCGACACGCACCTCGGTGACGGACTCGCCGTGAAGCAGAGCAGTCACGACGGCGTCCGGGAGGCCCCGCAGTCTGTGTGCCGTGGGCGCCCACGACCAGATCTCCTTGGCTTCTCCGCCTGCCGTGCGCTCGCACAGCACGATCTTCTTCCTGGCGCGCATTCCGCGGATTCCCGCCAGGAAGTACCGGCTGGACTCCTCTCCTCCGAGATCCGGAGGGCCGTCGTTTTCCATATGCATCAGGATCCTTCCGCAGGGGCGGGCCGTGCGGTGGTGATCCACCGCACGGCCCGCCCAGGGGCCGCTACAGCTTGCAGTGCTTGTACTCGGGGCCTTCCTTCGCGACGAGGTCGTAGGTCCCGTCGGGCTTCGGGGTCCAGTACGCGCTCCAGAACTGGCCGCTGACCTGGTTCGTCCGGTAGTCGGGCGCCGTGGTCACCCACTCCCACTGGCCGGTGACGAGGCCCTTGGACCAGTCCTTCGGGTCCGGCTTCTCCGAGTAGAGGCCGTACCAGTCCTTGTCGCTGAACGGCTGTCCCTCCCAGCCGATCTGGATGAATCCGCCGCGGCAGGTCAGGGGCTTCAGACGCGGGTCGCTAAACGGGTCGTCAGCGAAGGGCGCCGCGGCGGCGGCATGGACGGCAGCAGCGGGGGCCTGTGCCGGATTCGCGGCGGCGGCCGGGCTGACGAGAGCACCGGCCAGGGCACAGGCAGCAATTGCCAGAGTCATAGTCTTGCGCATCGAACTCCGATCGGAGGAGGGGTGGATTGATGGCAAGTTATTCCTTGCGAAAGCCCACCGAGCAGCACCAATCGAGTGAATCGTGATGGAAAATCGTTTCGTGACAACCGCAGATTCGTTTTACTTCGACTCGTTCACCGCTGCTGACCATTCCTCTGGGCGTCGATGGGCAGGTCTCCGCCCCCGCGGTGTTCCAGAGCGCGATTTGTTCGTCATGGGGAAGTGCCGGCACAGGCCGACAAAACGCCGTGTTCACCCCAACTGGTCAGCTCATCTGTCGAAGCAGCGCCCAAGGGCGAAGAGTGGTCGTGACCGCTCGGGGTTTCGCACCACGGGCAAGGAGTTGCGGTGTCTTCTCTCTCCTGCTGTGTCTTGGGGCCGGTGCTACGCGCTGCTCATCGGCACACGAGGATGCCGCCGAGGCAGGTGACGCGGAACGCGCCCTCTGACTGGATGGTCTCCTGCACGCGTTCTCGGGCCCGTTCGATCGTTTCCTTGAACGGCACGCCCATCCGGTCGGCCCATGCCTCGTACGAGGCCAGGTGGGCGACCACGGGCCCGGGGTCGGTCACTTCGATTACTCCCGGGAGGGGGATCGTCCGGACATCGTCGAAGACTGTGCCCAGGATGCTGGGGGCGTCCTCCAGGGTGAAGCGGGCGGACAGCTGAACCCGTGCGGGGCCCTCGGGGATGCCGAGGACATCCCCGGCGGCTCGTCGCCAGAGGTCCTCCAGTTCGCGCTTATCGGTCCTGCTGTTGGTGGACGCGATGGCGATGCCGTCCCCGGCCAGGACGCGGCCCAGCTCCTGGGCGGCTCGGGCCTGGTCTTCGACGTGGTAGAGCATGTGCATGGCCAGGACCGCGCCCAAGGCTCCGTCCGCGATAGGGAGCCGCTGGGCGTCTGCTGCCACGGCTCCCGCGATACCCGCCAGGATGCCGGGGGAGATGTCCATGGGGAGCACGGTCAGGTCCGGGCGGTCGGCGCGCACCCGCTGTATGAACTTCCCGTTGCCGCAGCCCACGTCCGCTACTGCCCCGCGTATGCCGGCCAGCTCACCCACGACGATGCCGGGGAGGTCGTGTCGTGGGGTCTGCCATTGGTAGAGGGACTGGCGGGCTGCGAGGTGCTGGCCGGTGCCGTACGCCTGGGTGGAGAGTAGGCGCCGGTCGGTCACGGAAGGGTCGTTCGTGGGCTGGGTGGTCATCGCGGCTCCGTGGGTGTGCTGACGAGAGCGGGCCGGGCGGTCACCTCGTGGATGTGCTCACGGAGATCGACCACCGGCCGTGAGTCACGGTACGGCCCGCTGCCGATGAGCGTGTCCAGTTTGCGAAGCCTGATGGTGATGCTCGCGGTGTACTGATCCGCGCCGAGGACCGCGGCGAGTTCTGTACCGGCTC
Source organism: Streptomyces sp. NBC_01351 (assembly GCF_036237315.1). Taxonomy (GTDB): domain Bacteria; phylum Actinomycetota; class Actinomycetes; order Streptomycetales; family Streptomycetaceae; genus Streptomyces. The sequence goes on from NZ_CP108356.1 coordinate 4,415,626, forward strand.
CTTCCACCTCGCCGCTCGCTAGGTATGCGGTGGCCAGGTCCAGATGCGCGGCGTGCAGGTCTCCGGAGGACCGGTCGCCTTCGGCCCCGGCCTGATACAGCTCTACCGCACGGTTGGACGCGGCTATCGCCCGCTGGACTTGTCCGTCACCGCCGACGGCCAGCAGCGTGGTGCCCGTGTAAGCCCATTGCTTGGCCTCGGGGAAGGCGAAGACGCCTGGCAGTTCGTCTCGGTCCGCGCTGCTGCGAGCCTCGTGGGCCAGTGCGAGGGAGCGCAACGCGCTGCGGCCGTCTCCACCGGCTGCGAAGGCGCGGGCCTCCAGGCTCAGGAGTCGTGCCGTGAGCGTTCCTGAGCCCGGCCCCCGCCCGTCATCGCGGCCGGCCCGTGCCAGATCTGCTGCCCGCTGGTAGTCGCCTGTCCAGTAGGCGGCCAGCGATTGGAACGAGCGGGCCCAGGCCCGCAGCCGCGGGTGTTCCGCGATCTCCGCGCACTGCACCACGGTCCGCGCATGGGTGGAGGCGGACGGCTGGTGGCCGAGGTCGAGGGACACGTGCGCCGCGAGGCCGGACAGCCATCCTGCGAGCACGTACAGGTGCCGCGTCTGACCTGGGTGCTGGCGGCCTTCGAGTAATCGGAACACGTCCGTGCGCAGGGCTCGGATCTCGGGGACCAGCAGGGTCAGGGGCCGGCTGACGAAGTCCCTGGCGAGCCGTTCCACGTCGGCGTCGAACTGCTCCAGTACCAAGCCGTTGACGTTGGTCGCGGCAGCGTGTCGCGCGAGCCGGGCCGACAGCTCGGTGTCGGCAGAGAGGCTGCTCGCGGCATCGGCGGGCGCCGATGCCGCGTCCTGGGCGGAAGATGCGCCTGCCGCATCTCCCTTCGGGTGTAAACCCAGCTCTGCCTCGCTGCCGACCTGGAACACCACGCACAGCGCTGTCCGGTAGTCGCCCGAGGGCCAGGTGATCACTCCGCGCTCCAGCCGCGAGATCCAGTTCGCGTCGAGCTCGGGGTCGCGGCCCGTGGCCGCCTGGACCTGGGCGCATACGCGCTGGGCGGCCTGTGCCTGTGTCCACCGCTGCTTGCGCCTGAGTCCGCGCAAGGTCTCGTTCGCCATCATCCCGCCGTCCGCTGGTCGAGTTGGGCGCCCGGAAGCCTAGCGGGATTCTGCCTACTCCGTGCCTACAACGTGCCTAGTGGAATGCCCTGTTCGGGGCTTTGGCAGCGGAGTTGACTGAACTCCAGCCCCGCTCAGACAGCCCCGGGAGAGCCCTCGTGATCACCCACGCAACTCCGGTCCGGCGCGACATCACGTACGACCACGACGAGCAGCAGGCCACCCTGCCGATCGCGCTGCACCGACTCGACGGCACCACCGAGACCACGACCCTGGTCCTCGACCCTGCCCAGCTGGAGGTCCTGTACGCGCAGATGGACCGGGCGATCGGGATGCGGGAGGCGGCTGCGGGGCATCCGGCATGACGACCACGCCCGATACCCAGCAGCCGGTACTCGCGGACGCCGTGCGCGCCCTGTGCGCTCGTGTCCTCACTCCTGACACCTACCGGATACCGGGCAGTGAAGTACGGCAGACCACGGCCCTGCTGCAGGGCTACGTCCGGCTCCTGCTCGGCGAGAAGGGCGACGTCAGCCAAGCCTGTACGGATGCCGAGCGGCTCCTGTCGCACGGGCCCGGCGAGGGGCGGCTCGGGGCCTGGATTCATATGCGGGCCCTCGCCCGCGTCTGTCGTGTCCTGCTGATCGAGCGCCAGGTGCGGCAGCGGCGCAACAGAGCAGCCGCCGACCAGGCGCCGAAGGACCCGGACTTGGTGGTGACGCAGTGAGGCAGCGGATCGCCGTGATCGTTTACGTGATCCTCTGCAGTGCTGTCGTCGGCAGTCTCCTGTTCGCCACCGAACACTGACCACCCGCCGCTTGCAGCGGCGGGGCACGGCGGCTGCATCCGCACCGTCGAGAAACCGAAGTGATGGAGGCACGTCATGAACCGACCCAAGCCCCAGACGAAGCCGAGCGCGCCCGTGACCGCGGAGGCGGTCCGCCGGCTCCAGCAGCGCGTGACGGCGTTCGCCGCCACCGGCACCACCCACAACTCCCCGACCACCTACCACCGGTAGGCCCTGCCGGTCCGCAGACAGGTGCGGAGGGGGACGTCCGCTGTCCCCCTCCGCACCACCCCCGCACCCTTCCTGACCGCGCAAAGGAGTTCGTCATGGCAGCAGCCCCCGTCGGCCTGGAACTGACCTTCCTCGGCCACCAGACCTGGCACATCACCGACGGCCTCTCCTCCGTCCTCCTCGACCCGATCCTCGCGCCCGCCTTCGGCGCCGGGAGCCTGGAGTTCGAGATCTGGCCGCCCCGCGCCGTGGACATCGAGGGCATGCCCACCCCCAACGCGGTGATCCTCAGCCACGAGCACCTGGACCACTTCCACCTCCCCTCGCTCGACCTTCTCGCCCGCACGGTGCCCGTCTACACCGGCACCACCACCCCGGCCGCCGTCACCGACGCCATCGAAGCCCTGGGGTTCACCGTGCACCGCGTGGACCACACCCAGCCGCTGAACGTCGGCGACATCGAGATCACCCTCTACCCCGCCGGCGCCCGCACCCTCTTCTGGGAGAAGCGCGTCTCCCAGCCCCTGGTCCGCCTGTCCGGCACCACCGACAACGACGTCTTCATCGGCGTCGACGCCGACGTCTCCGACCTCTACATCGAGCAGCTGGCCCAGGGCACCCTCACTCCGCCCCGGCTCGCCGTGGTCTCCAACAACGCCCAGACCGTCCCGTACGGGGCCCTCGGCGCGGACAACAACCTGCTGCCCGGCATGGACGGCCCCCGAAACCGCACCACCGGCCTCCAGATCCTCAACGGCCTGCTCATCGACTACCTCAAGCCCCTGGACGGCGTACGGGACGTCGCCCTGTGCGGGAACGGCTTCACCGCGCCCCGCAGCCCCCACGGCCCGTTCCTCTACGCCGACCACAAGGCCCTGGCCGCGACCGCGAACGAACTCCAGCACCTCTTCCGCGTCCACGGCCCCCGCCCCGGCGACCGCCTCACCGTCCCGGCGGGCGACGGCCCGCTCACCACCTCCCGCGTCCCCTGGGTCACACCCGACCCCGTGGCGGAGAAGTCCGCGCTCGCCGCACTCGCCGGCTTCCTCGACTCCCCGCAGCACGTCGAGCCGACCCCGGTCACTCCGGCCCTGGCCGAGGAGGATTGGGAGAAGGCCGACGCCCTGGTGGCCGAGGAGCTGCCCCGGCTCGCCCGGGAGCTGATCGCCACCCGTACCGGCGCCCTGGCCACCAGCATCCACGACTACCTCGCCGGCCCTCTCGGAGCGCACCGCGCCGTCCTGCGCCTGCTCGACCCGCCCGGCCGGCCCGGCGAGATCGACTCGTACGCCTGGAACATCACCGGCCCTGCATGGGACAAGATCGCCACGACCAGCCGGGAGGAGGCCATGGCCGCCCACCCCTTCGGCGTCGAGATCTACTTCCAGGACTTCGCCGCCGTCTTCCTCGGTCGTGCCCAGATCTGGGACGTCGTCGGCGGCTCGTACCAGGGCTGGCACATAGGCGAGAACCTCGACTCCCCGGTCTACGCCCTCTTCGCGATCTACGGCGAGCACCAGCGGCCCGACCTCGCCGCCCGCTGCTACGCCCACAGCCTCGCCGCGCTCGGCATCCCGCAGGAGAGCGCGGCATGACCCCGGCCCCCGACGGGCCGCTGGACGGCGCCGCCCGCACGCGGCCCGACGGGTGGCTGGCCAACCCGCTCACCACCGACCCCGCCACCGCCGAGCGCCAGGCGTACGTGATCCTCGCTCGCCACCACACGGGCGAGCCGGGACCGGTGCAATGCCTGACCGCCCGCTACCGCACAGCCGTCTTCGCCCTCGGCGCCCCTCCCCGCCGGGTCCTGAAGCGCCACGCGGACGAGGCCGGCTACCTCGGCGAAGTCCTCGCCTACGAACTCCTGGCCGACGAGAACGTCCTGCCGGACCTCCACCGCGCCTGCGACACCTCCCGCACCCTGCTGGTCGACCACCTCGACGAGGAGGTCACCCTTCCGGGCACCGACGCCTTCGACGAGTTGGTCCGGGCGGTCGCCCGCATCCACACCGCGTCCGCCCGCTGGCAGCCCGAGGTCGCCGAAACCATGGTTCTCTGGCAAACCGCAGCCGCCCTGGAGGCCCAGTCCCCGGACTGGATCACCCGCCCCGGCGACTGGCGCCGGCTCCTCCAACTCGTCACCGGTGCCCACGGACCCGGTCACGTACCGCTCGGCCACCTGGACCTCAAGCCGGAACACGTCCGCCGCCGCGCCGACGGGCACCTCGCCCTCATCGACGCAGAAACCCTCCGCCCGGACATCACCGGACTGCCCGACCTGATCACCCTCGCCCATATGGCGGCCCAGCAAGGACACCCCTCCCCGCGCTGGATACGCCACGCCTACCTGCACCACGCACGCGAACTCGGCGCCCACTGGAACGATCACGACCTCATACGCGCCCTGACGGCGTTCGCCGCAGCCACCGGCCTCCGTTCCCTGCACGGCGCCCACGAGTGACCACCCCAGCGGTACCGTGCCACTTCCCGACGCAAGGAGAATCCCAAGTGCGCGGTATCCGCACCGTCATGGTCTTCGTCGACGACCCCGAAGCCGCCGCCCGCTGGTGGGGCGACATCTTCGAAACCGAGGTCAAGCTCGACATCAACGGCACCGCCGTCTACGCCTGGCTCGACCTCGACGGACTCGAGTTCGGCTTCCACCAGGCATCCCCCAAAGCCAACGCCCACGGAAGAAGCACCGTCCCGTACTGGTCCGTCGAGGACCTCGACACCGAACGCAAGCGCCTCTTGGAAGCGGGCTGCACCCACCACCGCGGCCCCCTCGACGTGGAGCCAGGCCGACGCATCTGCCAGCTCATCGACCCGTTCGGCACCGTCTTCGGACTCGACGGGCCCTGACCCCTCGGAGCCCACGCATGCGCCACTGGCCCCTCACCGCCCTACAGCTCACCACCGCCGACCTCGTCCTGCGCCTCCCTTCGGACGACGATCTCGACGTGCTCGCCCAGGTGGCCGCCGACGGGGTCGTCCCCGACGGCGCCGTGTATTTCCCGCAGCCCTGGGCGTCCGCCCCGCCGGCCGAGAGGGCCAGGAACGTCGTACAGAACCACTGGTGGGCGCGAGGCGACTGGACCCGCGAGAGCTGGCGCCTCCTCCTGGCCGTCTTCCACGACGGCCAGGTCATCGGCCAGCAGAACCTCTCCGCCCGTGACTTCGCCACCACCGGCGAGGCCCGCACCGGCTTCTGGCTCGGCCGCCGCTTCCAAGGCCAGGGCTATGGCACCCAGATGCGCGCCGCCGCCCTGGCCCTCGCCTTCGACGGCCTCGGCGCCGCACGCGTCACCTCCACCGCCTTCGCCGACAACGCTGCCTCCCGGGCGGTGTCCCGAAAGTTCGGCTACCGCCCGAACGGCGTCCACCGGATCTCCGTCGACGGCCATCCCTACGACGCCCACGAGGAAGTCATAGAGGCGGCCGACTGGCAGGTCTACGCCGACGTGGTGCCTGTGGGAATAGCCGGGCTGCCTGACTGCATCCGGCTCTTCCGCTGATCGGCGCGCTGGGCGTCGATACGGGCTGTCGACGTCACAACGCCTCTGGGGGCCAAGGCGTTTCGCCGTTGGCCCCCAGGGTGCTTACGGGGTCAGGATCGGGTCGTCAGCTGTGTGATGAGGGCTCGGGCTTCGGGGGTGAGGCCGTCGATGATCGCCTGGGTGTACGGGGTGCCGGGTCGGGTCGTGAGGTCGTGGACGGTGGTCCAGTTCTCGGCGATGAGCTGGAGGGCCTGCTGTGCGCGAAGGATGGCCTCATGCCGGTCCGTGCGGTGTTGCTCGGCGCGCTGAGCCGCCTGGTCCCAGGTGATCTCTCCGCGATCCGCGAGCTGGGTGAGGGCGGGCGCGGTGTCCCCGTCGGCGGCACGGATGGTGTCGGTGTCCCTCACCACCTGGCGGAGGCGGGCTTCGTCGAGGCTGAGGCGGCCTTCGATGACCTGTTCGGCGAGGTCGGGGGCGTGCCGGCGCAGGTGTTCGTGCTGGGCGGTGCTGGCTTCGATGTGGGCTTTGCGTTCGAGGGCGGCTGTGTGGGCGGCGTCGAGTCCGAGTGTTCCGACGCGGACTCGTTCGGCGAGGTCGGGGGCGTGCTGGAGGACGACGTTGGCGGCGGAGAGGCGGCTGCGACTGAGTCCGTGCTGCTTGGCCAGGGTGCGCAGGGAGTGTCCCGAAAAGGAACACGCCATCGCGGTGATCATGGCCTGCTGGCCCTTGCTGACGTGCCGGCGGATCACGTTGTACGAGACGATCAAGCGGAGCGGATCGCTGTCGTCGGTGGTGAAGCGGGGTTCGACTCCGGCGATCTTGCAGGCGGCGAGGCGGTTGCGGCCGTCGATGAGCATGCCGTCGCGGTCGAGGACGATCGGATGGTGCAGGCCCTCGGCCTTGATGGACTCAGCGAGGTCGAGCAGCTCGTCCTGGTCGAGCATCGGGAGGGAATCGGCGAAGGGGTGGACCTTCAGGGTGTGCTCCTTGCGGTGGCGGGGTGCCGACGGCATGGGTGTGCAGTGCGGCTTGGTGGGTGGGGTCGGGGCGTGGGCCCTGGCATCAATGGTCTGGAGGTTCCCCGGTTTGGCTAACCGGGGATCGTCGGCTAACTTCTGTCGGCTTCGCCGGCTCAGCGCCGACGTGTGGAACCGTTCGCGGCCTGGTTCGTGGGCTGCGCGGCGGGAGCCGGGGTCGAGGCGGCGCGGTCGCCTCGGGCGGGTGTGCCGGGGTTGTCGGTGGTGGGCAGGTCGGCCGTGCGGCGGAGACGCCAGACGAGGACGTCGCTGATGGCGGCGGCGGTGTCGAGTTCCCTTCGGGTGGCGGCCTCGGTCAGGAGGACGGCTGGGTTGTGGCCGGCGGCCTGGGTGTCGGCGAGGGTGGCTGCGAGGGCGGGCCAGCCGGGCTCGGCCAGGATCTGTTCCGCCAGTCCCGGCAGGACCTGGCGCAGGAGGGCCACCTGCAGTTCCCGGACCCGTACGGCCAGGAACTGGCCCCGCTGGGCGATCACGGCCGTGGGCTGGGCTGAGGCTTGCTGGTAGGCGGCGCGCAGGTGCTCGGCGGTCTGGCGGGCGGCTTCGGCTTGCTGGTCGTGCTGCCGTGCCTGGTGCCAGTGCCGGGCCGCGATGACCGCGAGCCAGATCACGTCGAGCATGATCGCCAGGGCGGCTGCATCCTTCGGGGCGGGTTCCCGCAGGATCGCCTTGACGGCCCGCCGGGTGGCGTGCGCCTGCTCGTGGCGGGCGCGGATGCGGGATCGGTTGGCCCGTTCGAACGCGGCTGCCGCCTGGAGCAGTTGCGGCCGTAGGGCGTCGGGGGCGATCAGCGGGAGGGCGTCGAGCGTCTCTGCGAGGACGGCGATGTGAGCTTGCGCGGCGCCGTCGTCGCTTCGGGTGAGGAGGTCGGGGATGAGGTCGGTGGCGTCGGTGACCTGCTGCCACGCCGGACGCCTGTGGCCAGCCTGCGGGCTGGGCGGCGCCGGAGCGTCGGCGAAGCGCTCTGCGATCTTGGGGTAGGAGAGGTCGGGGGCGAGGACGGAGCCGGAGAACCACACCGGCTGGCCGTCCTTGTTGGTGTCGCCGTCGAGGGCGACCTTGTAGCCGCGCACGTCCCCCGAAGGGAAGTGCTGTACATCGACCAGCACCCCGGCGCCGGTCAGGACCTGGAAGAACTCCTCCGTGCTGGTGGCTGCGGCCAGTGCGGTGCGGACGGTGGTGCGCAGCTTCTCCCTGGGCGTGGTGGCGTGGCCGTTGCGGCGGGCCTTCTCCTGCTCGGCGCGGGTGGGCCGCTTGGCCGCGGTGCGGTCGCCGCGTACGACCTGGCGCAGGCCGTACTCCTTCTCGATCGCGGCGAGTTCCTTGTCGGCGCGCGGGTAGTCGTTCCAGTTGCGAGGTTGGCGGAGGTCGCCGCGGACTTTGGTGGCGACGATGTGGATGTGGTCGTCGGCGTGGCGGACGGCGACCCAGCGGCAGGCGTCGGGGTCGCCGGCGGGGGCGATGCCGGTGGCGTTCAGGACACGGCGGGAGATGGTGGCCCAGTCGTCGTCCGACAGGATCCGGTCTTCAGGGGCGGCGCGGATCGAGCAGTGCCACACGTGGGCCTCGGGTGCGCGGTCGCCGGCCTGCTTGACGCGGAGGTCGAGGGCGGTGGCGAGCTGGGCGAGGGTGGCGTTCGGGTCGCGGCCGGGGTCGGGGGCGAAGCCGTCCCAGGAGGCGACCTGGTGGGGGTCGGTGTGGTCCTTGGAGCGGACGGTGTCGTAGAGGTAGGCCAGTACACCTCGGGTGTTGCGGCCGGGCTTGACGATGTTCGCGATCAATCAGGCCGCCGCCTTCTCGACGGCGGTCTGGTACGAGGTGGTGTCGATCGCCTTGGCGGCGGCGCCGGCGCGGTCTAGAACGTCCCCGACCGCGGCGAGGACGGCGATGTCCCCAGGGTGTGGACGGTCGCCGGAGTTCAGCTTCTTGGTGATCTGGTTGAGGTTGTGGCCGATGTAGCCGACCTCGGAGCGCAGGGCGGCGAGTTCGTCGATCAGGTCGTCGAAGGCGTTGCGCTGGCCTGGGAGTGTGTGGGCGCCTTCGATGAAGGCCATGACGACAGCGCCGACGAGGTGGGCGCCGGCCAGGCCCATGCTTTGGGCCATGGCTCGGATCGCGGTGTGCTCGTCGACGCTGTAACGGACATCGACACGCTGCTTGCGCTGCTCGGTGTCACGGGCGCGACGGCGTGCGATGCGGCGGAGCGCGGCTTCGTCGGCGGCTCGCATGGGCACGGCGGCGGTCGTTTCCCCCTCCGGTGCGCCCTCGCGCCGGAGCCCTTCCTCTGCCACCCCCGGGGCGGAGGCTGCGTTGGACCGGCCCTTGGACGGTCCAACGCCATACCTTGCTGGGCCGTTGGGGGCAGTGGTCATGTGCTGCTGGACGGTGGGGAGTTCGTGGTTCGGGTTGTGCATGGATCGGTTCTCCGTGGGGTGTTGGCGGGGGTGCTTGGTTGTGCGTGGCCCCGTGTTCGGCTGCACGGGGCCACGGGATGAGCCGGAAGGAGGCGGGTGTTCGCTGCCTTGCAGGGGGTCAGACCGCGCCGGTGGGCGAGGTGGCCTCGCCGACTCCGTCGAGCGGCCCGGCCTCGAAGCCGTCGTCCGCGACGGGGTCGGCCTGGCCGGTCCGGTCGGCCTGCAGCTGGTCGCGCAGGGGGCGGGCGCGGGTCGGGCCGATCCGTAGTGCGCGGCGCAGATGTTCGGCGGTCAGCTCTTTGTCGCTCCAGTCGGCGGTCAGGGCGCGTGCCTCGGCGAGGATTGCGGCGTCTGTGCGGGTGCGGCCGGTGGTCGGCTTGGCGGCTACGGGTACCCGGCCGGTCGCCCGGCGCGGGGCGGCTCCGGTCGACTCCGCCACGGCAGCCGACCGGGCCGGTCGGGCGGCGGGAGCCGACTTGTCGGCCTCGGTCGGCCCCGTCGAGGGCGCCTCAGCCCCCTTCGTGGAGGTCGACTCGGTCGGCTGCTCGGGGGCCGACTGGGCCTGGTTAGACCTCGACCGTGCGTCCTGCTCGCCGGCCGACTCGTCGGCTTGCTGGATAACCGACTGGTCGGGGGCGGTTTCTGCGGGGTCGGCCGACTCGGGGTTGTGGTGGAGCACCTTCGCCACGAGGTCGGATCCGAAGTAGATCGACCCGACCGGGAGCGAGGTCGCCAGCAGCACGAGGGCCCAGTTCGCGGAGTCCCAGTCGGTCAGTCGGCCCCACTGGACTGCGGTGGTGTGCAGGGCGGGGACGAGGCCGTGCACGTAGTTCAGCAGGAGGCTGGCGATCGTGTAGGCCGCCAGGACCCGTAGCGCGAACGTCCGGTCGGGACCGGTCAGCACGAGCGTGGCGACCAGGGCGAGGGCCATCAGCCCGTCGACCACGATCGGGTAGAGCAGGGCGGCGGTGGAGTCTGCGCCGATGGCGCGGGCCACGTCGGACAGTGCGTTCCACGAGACGCGGAAGGCCATGAGGACGACGGCCACCAGGCCGAGGACGAGGGTGATGCGTCCCTTGCGGGTCACTCGACGGCTCCCAGCGGGTGTGGGTGCTCGGCGAGCATCGCCGGGATCGTGGCTTTGTGTGGGGGCCTCGTCCTCGGCGGCCGGGGCGAGTACTGCGATGCCAGCGTGGATGCTGCGCATGGCTGCCGGGGCGCTTGGGGCAGGGGAGTGCAAGGGGTGGTCTCCAGGGTGGAGGCGGGCACGGGGGCGGGTGGCCGTGAAGGGCGTGGACTCGTCCCACTCGTCCCGTTGCTGGTCAGGGCAGGTACGGGTGGGCGCCTGATGTCGGCCCGACTCGTTGCGAGGGCCGGAGTGTCCGGCTCGGGGACGGTCGGTGGGACGAGTGGGGACGGGTCGGTACGGGTGTTGGTCCGCAGGCCGCTCCGAGTGTCCTCGGAAGGCGGCTGCGAGCCGCGCCTGCCGTGTTCGGCGAGGTCAGCAGCGTGGTGATGTCGGGTTGACCCGTTGCAGGGTCCTGACCCGTCCCCGCGCTGACCTGCGCGGGGACGGGTGGGACGAGTCGCGACGGGTTACGCGCCGGTGGCGGGTGCTGCTTCGGGGGCGGGTCGTTCCGGCGGGCAGTACCGGGTCCAGGCGTCGGTGAACTGCGCGAGGGTGAAGCCCTTGGCCTGGTTGCCGCCGGGGAAGCGGCGGTTGCCGGAGCTGATGCCGTAGTCGGTCAGCAGGGCCCGCAGCTTCAGTGGGGTGAGCCCGGCGGAGCTGATCTCGGCCCATGGCGCCTCAGGGTCGGCGTTGAGGAAGTTCAGCAGGTCGGCGGTCCGAAGGGCCGTCGGGTTGCCCACGCTGGCGAAGGCTTTGCGGATGTCGGTCAGGATGCGGATCTTCAGCCCGCCGTCCTGGTCCCTCCCGGACTCGTAGTCCGTCATGGCCTTGCACGCCGTGCGGGCGATCATCGGCCAGCGTCCGCCCGCAAGGTCGGCGACGCTGATCAACGGCTCCCAGGTGTCGGCGGCGCGGTCGTCGACCGGGAGCTTGGGCTCCAGGGCGATGGCCTCGTCGCGGACGCTGGTCAGCCAGGCCGCGAGCCGCTCCCGCAGTGCCCTGACCTTCAGGTCGTCGCGGCCGTAGCGCCAGGCGGTCACCTTCTCGGCGTCGGCGCGGCGGCGCATGCGGATGACCACGGACCGGTCCATGATCGTGTCGGGCAGGTCCCCGATGCCGGCCAGGGCGGCCATGGCGAAGGTAGAGAACTTCTGCACGTCGTGGTTCGGGCCGGACACGCGCAGGGTGGGGCGGTTGCGCTGGTGGCCCGCGTTGAGCAGGCCGCGCATCTCCTCGTTCTTCTCCGCGACCTTCGCCGACCCGAAGATCGTGTCGACCTCGTCCACCAGCAGCGTGGGCGGATTCGCGTCGCCGATCGAGCGGAAGATCGCCGCCGCAGATGCGTTGACCGTGATCAGCGGATCGTGGACCGCCTCGATCAGGACCTCCAGCAGCCGCGACTTCCCGCACCGCTTCGCGGGACCGACCACCGCCAGGCGCGGGGCGTGCTGCCACACCGTCTGCAGATGCGTGGCCGCCGCCCACAGCGTGGCGGCAGTCAGAGCCTCCTCGCTGGGCATGACCACGTAGCGGCGAATCGTGGTCCGCAGCTCATCCAGGATCGCCGCCCCCTCCGAGGCCGGAATCACAGGGGCGGCGGGAGGCATCGGCTCGGCGGGGGACTGAGTGGCCGCGTTGGGCTGCCAGTCCTGCTCGTCGTGCAGGTGGGCGCCAGGCTGGCCGGGCACAGCGACCGCCGGCCAGGTGGTGGGAGCGATGCTGTGGGATGGCGTGCTCGGGGTCGGTTCCGTCATACTGGGTGACGAGCTCCTCAGGTTGTGGGCCACACGGGACGGCAATCCCGGTCTTGCAGCCAGTCGTTCAGGGATGGGCGGCGTGAGGTTTGCGCTTTGAGCCCCTCGGTGTCTGTTCACCGAGGGGCTTTTTGTGTGTCTGCGGCCGATGCGGTCCTCCAGCGGTCATGTATAAGTATGCGGTGGCACTGCAAAACCATACCATAATCTGCGACATGTAGGAATCTCTGCCTAGCGCAGATTCCATGGTATGGTTTTTCCTGTCGCTACGACTCGGTACCGACGGCTGCCCGACGCGGAGGTGTGATGGCCCAAGACGATCACCAAGAACACGACGAGGAGGCACCAGAGGGTGTGCTCCTCAGAGGCGAGGACAACGTCGCCACACGGATCAAGGTCGAGCGCGACAAGAGGGGCTGGAGCACCACCTTGGTGTCCGACCTGCTTAACGAGGCCGGCTACGAGATGAACCCGTCGGCCGTGTGGCGCATCGAGAACCGCAAGCGCCGCATCAACCTTGACGAGGCCATCGGCTTCGCGGAGATCTTCGACCTGTCCCTGTCCAACCTGGTCGGCCCGCCCACGCTGGCCGCTGGCCCGGCCCTGGAGCTGATCGACGCGGTGATCGCCACCAACGCGACCGCCCAGCGCGCCCAGCACGCCTACAGGCGCGCCACCGATGAACTGGCCGCCTACCTCGCCGAGCACCCAGAGATCCGCGAGGAGGCCGACGTGATGGTCAGCAACGCCATCGCCGAGAACACCATGAAGATCAACCAGGAGCAGTTCGGCCCGCCACCCGGCCGGTAGCCGCCGACCGCTCCAGACGCCGCCCTGGGCCCGCAAACCCCCAGACCGCGGCTCTACTGCCTGTCCCGTCCCTGAACGACACACCGGCCCGGCTATCAGGGGGTTGCCGCCCCCGCCCAAGTTCACCCAGCCGAGGCCAGATATGGAGCACTGCTTGCGCCACACGGCGATACCCCACATCTCCGCCCAGCGTCCCCGCACCGCGAAGGAGGTGACCATCCCCGACACCTTCCTCACCGTGGAGCAGGCTGCCGAACGCCTCGGCACCGGCGTGCGCTTCATCCGGCGCCTCATCTCCGAACGCCGCATCGGCTACGCCAAGTTCGGCAAGCATGTCCGCATCGCCGACAGCGTCCTGACCGCGTACATCGAGGAGCAGACCGTCGAACCCCTGCGCGGCCGACAGGCGCGCTTCGGGCTGGTGGTCTGAGTGACGCGATCCCGCAGAAGGGCACCGCGCCGCAGCTTCGGCGCGATCCGCAAACTGCCCTCGGGCCGCTACCAGGCCCGCTACCCAGGCGCAGGCGGCATCCTGCGCGCGGCCCCGCAGACCTACGAGACCAAGCGCGACGCTGAGGTGTTCCTCGCCCAGATCCAGGCCGACCAGGCCAGAGGCGACTGGATCGACCCGATGGCCGGCGAGGTGCTGTTCGCCGAGTACGCCAAGCGCTGGATCGATGAGCGCGGCATCGCTCCGACTACCGAGGAGCTGTACCGGAGGCTGCTGCGCCTCCACCTGGAGCCGACCTTCGGTGAGCAGCACGTCAACACCATCAGCCCTGCCAAGGTCAGGACCTGGCGCGCGGAGCGGCTCAAGGCGACCGGTGACACCACCACCGCCAAGTCATACCGGCTGCTGAAGGCCATCATGCAGACGGCTGTCGAGGACGAGCTGATACGGCGCAACCCCTGCTCCATCCGCGGAGCGGGCCGCGAGGACGCGGACGAGCGGCCGGTGGCCACTGTCGATCAGGTCCTTGCGCTCGCCGAGGCCATCGGGATCCGCTGGCGGCTGATGGTTCTGCTGGGCGCCTTCGCCTCCATGCGCCCGGAGGAGCTGGCCGAGCTGCGACGCGCCGACATCGACCTCGATGCTGGCTCGGTCTGGGTCCGGCGTGCCGCGCCGGAGCTGAATACCGGCCGCCGGGTGATCGGGGATCCCAAGTCCCGTGCGGGCAAACGGGAGATCGCGCTGCCGTCCTTCGTGCTCCTCGATGTCCGCCGGCACCTGGAATGGTTCGCCAAGGACGGGCCCGACGGCCTGGTCTTCGTGGGGGAGAGGGGTGCGGCGCTGCGGGGCACCACCTTCGGCCGCAAGTGGCGCAAGGCCCGCGACGCGGTCGGCATGCCGAAGTGCTTCCGCTTCTACGACCTGCGCCACACCGGCAACACCCTCGCCGCCGACACCGGCGCCAAGCTGAAGGACCTGATGGTCCGCGCAGGTCAGTCGTCCGAGCGTGCGCAGCTGATCTATCAGCACTCCACCAAGGAGCATCAGCGCAGGCTCGCCGACGACATCGACGCCACCGTCCGCAGCCAGCGCACGTCGGCGGATCGTGGGTCGGGCACCAGCGCGACCGCCACCGTCCACAGGATCGTTCCCCCGCTCGCGGCTCCTGCCGGAGCGGCCCGGCGGAGGTGACGCACAGGGGTGTGGTTCCGGCAGCCAGCCGGGGCCGCACCCCTGCGGCATGTGGTTGTGGCGTTGAATGATGGGTTGGCCAGCACGCCGCCGGAAGTCGGGGCGTAGACCATGCGCAGTCGGCCCTGCGGGTGAGGTGCAGCCGTCGCCCGTTGCTTACCGGAGCAGTGAGGAACGCGGTGCATCGAGGTGGTCCCACCACCAGCGGATGGCAGGCAGAGCTGGCGGCTGCCCGACCTGTCCTGGGGGCTGGTCAGTGATCCCGGCATGGGAGACCAGCGGGCCGTCTGCGACGGCGTAGCGGTGGGTCCGTTCTCGAAGATGCCAGTCGAGGGCGCCACGCACGAGGTGGCTCAGGCCGGTGAGGTAGTCCCGAAGCTGCGGACTGCCGCTGGTCTTCACCTGATCGCTGAGGTCGACGAACAGGCGCATCACCTGGTCGCGCAGCACGAGCACTTCGGCGACCGCCTGATCAGTGGCCAGGCCCTGGTGGGCCAGCAGGTGGACAAGGTTGCGTGAGGCCGGGTTCGCCTCGCCGGATTCCCTGCCGAAGGAGAACACATCGTTGTCCATGATGATCAGCAAGGTGGCCGCGCCCCGCAGTGCCTGGACGGGCGGCATGTCCCGCTCGTCGACGGTGACGGCGGTGGCTGCCGCCACCAGTGCCGCCGCTGTGAATGCGCCCATGGAGCTGATCCGCCGGGCCACGTAGGTGTTGATGCTCGGCACCTGCCCGGCAGGGTTCGTTTCCTCCCACAGCATCCCCCCGAGCCAGTCCCGCACGGCTTCGGCGAAGTGTGCAGTCTGTCCAGGGGTGGTTCGCGCATGGATTCGGTGGGCCAGATCGATCCACGGCGCTTCGAATGGATGTGCCTCTTCAAGCACCCCGGCGTCCGGCACCTTGAGGGTGTAAACCACCCGGGGCACGTAGCCGGCCATGTAGGCCAGGACTCCTTCAAGGGCCTGGGGGCCCGAGCCGACTGGCGCGTCATCGATGGCCAGGGCGAGGTAGCAGAGGTCGCTGTAGATCTGGGCGATGTCCACTGGGACTGCCGGGAGAGTGAGGGCCGCGGCCTCGCCGCAGTTAATGGCCGCCACCCACTGCTGATCGCGTCCGAGGCCGAACCGGTCGAGCCACGCGACCGACCGGCTCTCCAGTCGGATTGCCTCAGGATGGATGGCGTAGGGAACCGGGCAGTAGACGGCGGGGACCTCGATGCGGACCGGGACGGCTCCGTCTGGCGGTGTGGCTGTCACGTGGTGCGTCGCCTCTTCCTTGTCGCGAAATACAGGGGTGAACGTTCAGCCTTGTAGGACGGTTCGATTCCGCGTCCGGGCCGGTACTCGCTTCGTCACCGATCACGCCCCGATATCTGGCGCGCCAAGGAGGCCATGCCGGCGGCGGAGCGAGGTTCCGGTTCAGCGGCCCGCAGATGGTGCAAAGCCACCTCGATGTGGCGCTGGGCCTCGGACTGAGACCAAGAGCGGCCTCCAGCCTCTTCCACCAAGCGTGCGGCCTGCTCCAGCTGAAGCAGGGACAGCGATCCGGGCATCGCATAGAGACGGGCGAGAGCCTGCCCGGCAGCACTGTCAGAGGCGAGAGCACGCGTGATCGGCAAAGATTTCTTCCGCGCGGACAGATCCGACCAACGGGGCTTTCCTGTGACCTGAGGATCGCCCCAGATGCCCAACAGGTCGTCCGTCAGCTGGAACGCGGCTCCCAGATGCGCTCCGAAGGCCCGCATCTGCTCCACGCGGCCGTCATCCGCACCCGCCGCCACTGCCCCCAAGGCGCAGGCGGCAGCGATCAGCGCACCGGTCTTGGACTGCGCCATCGCCTGGGCCTCGGCTATCGCCACGGTCGGGCGGTCCTGGAAGGTGACATCTGCGTACTCGCCGTCGATCAGATGCTGCACGGCCGCGTTCAGACGGGCGAGTCCGGTGCTAGCCAGGGCTCCGCCCGCCTCCAGAAGAACCTGCGAGGCCAGGAAGAACAGGGCATCCCCGGCCAGGACCGCCGCCGGAACACCGAACACGGTCCACAGAGCCGGCCTCCCCCTGCGTAATCGGTCCTCGTCGATGACATCGTCGTGAAGGAGAGAGGCGTTGTGCACGAGCTCGACCGCCACTGCCGCCGGTACACCCTGCTCTGCTCCACCGCCCACTGCCCGACAGGCCAGCAGCGCCAGCGCGGCCCGAACCCCCTTACCCTCCTCCGAGACCAAGGGGTCGCCGCGCTGGTCCCACCAGCCGAAGTGGCACCCGGCAAGATGCCGCACCGCGCCGGGCAACTGGTCCACGGCCGCACGCAGCGGCAAGGAAACGGACAGACCAGCGGCGATGTCATCCTCATCACGTCGCGGCACAACCGGCCGGCTAACAGACGCGTCCATAGATCCGGCTCCCCGACTCGCCTTACACCGCTGACTGCGCCTATCCCGGCCCGTCCCCCTCTGGGTCCGGCGCTTCCCTCCAACTCACCCTCTCCAGCCGCGGAACGCAACCCGGCCCAACCAGCGCATGAATACCTCTCGATGCACGGCACATGACAAGAGCACGCCACGCGCTCCGGAGCACGCCGGAAGCGCGTCCCCACCCCCGAGTCAACCGCTGCACCGTGTCCAAGTACGGATCAAGGCCCTAGTGGTGCAGGTCACTCGAAATGCGTCTCGGGATTCGGGACGCCTCGGGGTTCGGTGGCCACGAGTGACGATTCGGCGCCCAATCTGACGCCCCGTTACGGCACTTATGGCACGCGAATGGCACGCGGGCCCTGAGAGGTCTAGACAACAAACAAGCCCCAGGTCGCTGACCTGGGGCTTTGTCGTGGAGCGGATGACGGGAATCGAACCCGCGCTATAAGCTTGGGAAGCTCATGTTCTACCATTAAACTACATCCGCATATCGGTCCAGTTGCCTGGAGCCGTATCGTTGCTCACTGTACCCCATGGTCGACCCCCGGTGTATTTGCCGTGGGGTCGCTGTCATGTGTGGCGTGCACCGGAGCGTGTGCGTGCGGGAGTTGGGGCGTACCGTGTGGGTTCGGAGCGGCGGCTGGAGTAGGTCCCGATCATCCCCTAATGTGGCGATTCGTCGTAGTACGGCTCGTTGGGGAAAGGGACTTGATGGAGCACACCGTCGTCCGTTGTGCCGAAGGGCACGTTTTCAGTACCGCCTCCTTCCCGCTGCAGCACCTCGGTGCCGGCCGGATCGGGCCGGGACGGTTGCTGCGGTGTCCGCGGTGTGCGCGGTTGCGGCAGGCCGTGCCCGTGGGCGGCGTGAAGCGGTAGCTGGGAGAGGCGGGGCGCGCGGGGCGCCGCTCTCGATTGGGGGTGGCCCGTGCGCCTGCGTATCCTCGGGACGTGCTTCTCTCTGACAAAGACATCCGGGCCGAGATCGACAGCGGACGGGTTCGCATCGACCCGTTCGAGGAATCGATGGTGCAGCCCTCCAGCATCGACGTGCGCCTCGACCGGTTCTTCCGGGTGTTCGAGAACCACCGGTACGCCCACATCGACCCCGCCGTCGAGCAGGCGGACCTGACCCGCATGGTCGAGCCGGAGGGGGATGAGGCCTTCATCCTGCACCCCGGTGAGTTCGTGCTCGCCTCGACGTACGAGGTCATCTCGCTGCCCGACGACATCGCCTCCAGACTGGAGGGGAAGTCCAGTCTCGGTCGGCTGGGGCTGGTGACGCATTCGACCGCGGGGTTCATCGACCCGGGGTTCTCCGGGCACGTGACCCTGGAGCTGTCGAACCTCGCCACGCTGCCGATCAAGCTCTGGCCGGGCATGAAGATCGGGCAGCTGTGCATGTTCCGCCTCAGCTCGCCCGCGGAGTTCCCGTACGGCAGTGACCGCTACGGGTCCAGGTACCAGGGGCAGCGCGGGCCGACCGCCTCGCGGTCCTTCCAGAACTTCCACCGCACCCAGGTGAGGCACGAAGCATGAGTGACGGAGTACGCGAGAACCTGACCTACGAGGGCTTCGGGCGAGCCGTGCGCGAGCTGGCGCAGACCATCGCCAACGACGGCTACGAGCCCGACATCATCCTGAGCATCGCCCGGGGCGGGGTGTTCGTCGCGGGCGGTCTGGCGTACGCGCTCGACTGCAAGAACATTCACCTCGTGAACGTGGAGTTCTACACGGGTGTGGGCACGACGCTCGAGATGCCGGTCATGCTGGCGCCGGTGCCGGAGGCGATCGACTTCACGAACAAGAAGGTGCTGATCGCCGACGACGTCGCCGACACCGGCAAGACGCTCAAGCTGGTGCACGACTTCTGCCTCGGGCACGTCGCCGAGGTCCGGTCCGCCGTCATCTACGAGAAGTCGCACTCCCTCGTGCAGTGCGAGTACGTCTGGAAGCGCACCGACGACTGGATCGAGTTCCCCTGGTCGGTCCAGCCGCCCGTCGTGAAGCGTGAGGGACAGGTCCTCGACGCCTGAGTGCAACGGAAGGGCCCGCCGTGCGGAGATCGCGCGGCGGGCCCTTTTTTGCGTATGTGCGTGGGTTACAGGGTGCCCAGCTTGATGATCGACAGCAGGGCGATCAGCTGGATCGCGGACGCGCCCAGCGCCTTCGGCCAGGGCAGGTCGTGCGACTTGCTGACCAGCGAGGTGAAGAGCGCGCCGGCCGCCACCCACGTGGCCCAGCCCAGGACCTGGACCACCATGTTGTCGCCGCCCAGGAACAGCGCGAAGAGCAGGCGCGGGGCGTCCGACAGTGACATGACCAGCATCGACAGGCCCACGGTCGGCTGCCAGGCCCCGTCGCCGCCCAGCTGGCGGGCCAGCGTGTGCGTGACCGTGCCCAGGAGCAGGCCGCAGATGACGAAGGCGACACCCGTGAACAGGACGATCGGGACGGCTTTCGACAGGGTCGCGTTGATCACGTCCTCGCGGGTGTCGTCGAGGCCGAAGACCGCGAGGAGCCCGTAGAGGAAGGTCACGATCAGCGCCGGGCCCCAGACGGCGTAGTCGCGCATCTGGAGGAACGTCTGCCCCGGGCGGGTCACGATGCCGCGGAGCAGCTCCTTCCAGGGCAGTCGCGGACCGGACGGCGCCGCCGCGGCCGCGCCTGCCTGGTAGGTCGCGCCCTGGCCGTACGGGTCCTCGCCGACGGCGAAGACCTGGGTGTGCCCCGGGTTGTCGTTCGTGTAGCCCGGGCCGGGTGCTCCGTGGCCGTACGGGGGCTGCTGCGGAGGCTGCTGTCCGTACGGGTCGAAGTACTCGGGCTCGCCGTGCCCCCCGGCGCCCTGCTGCGGCCACTGCTGCTGCGGGGCCGCGGGCGGAGGGCCGGCGGGAGGGTAGGGCTGCCGGCCGTACGGTGGTTGTTGCTGACCGTACGGCTGCTGCTGCGGGGGTTGTTGGGGCGGGCGGTTGTTGTCCCGGCCGCGTCCGATCCTGAATCCAGCCACGTGATCGAACGTACCTGGTCCTGCGGGGCCTGGTGGCCGGGCGGCCGGAACACGCACCCTTTGCGGCTGAGCTGTGACATCCCTTAGGGGAACCCCGAGCTGTCCGGTTTACGCGTTTGCGTCGGATTCTGCGGGCCTTCGTTACGTTCCCGACTGAATACGCACATATCGGGTCCGTAGCTTCGTGTGGGTCGACGAAAGACCGACCGACTGCACGCACGAGAACGAGAAGAGCCACCCGCCATGCGCCGCACCCGCCGTACCACCCTCCGTACCGCCGCCGTCGTCACCGGCGCGGCCGCCGTCCTGGCCCTCCCGGTCGGCTCCGCCTTCGCGGACTCCCCGGCCGTACCGGAGCCGGAGGTGCTGCCGGGCATCGAGCAGCCGGTGGTGGACCCGTCGGTGAAGCCGTCCGCGGACCCGTCCGTGGAGCCGTCCGTGGACCCGTCCGTGAAGCCCTCGGTGGACCCGACCGTGCCGCCGGTCAAGCCGAGCCCGAGCGTGCGTGCGTACGTCACCACCGTGAAGCTCGCGGACGGCTCCGTCGCCAAGGTCTACAAGATCTCCGACAACCACTTCGAAGCGGACATCTTCTCCGGCTCCACGAAGCTGGACACGCTGGTCAGCAAGGGCGGAGGTGTGGCGTACGGGCAGAGCAACGGCCTGCACGTGGTCCTCCAGCCGAACGGCACCGTGACCTCGTGGGTCGAGGGCGGCGAGAAGCCGAAGCCGGAGCCCAAGCCCGAGGTGAAGAAGGAGAGCTCGGTCCGGGTGACCATGCCGGACGGGCGGATCGCCAAGCTCGTCGACGGCCCGAAGGGCAAGCGCGTCGAGATCTCCACGCCGAACGGCAAGGCCCTCGCCACGATCGACCTGAAGCACGCGAGCACGTGGAACGACGGCTGGACGTACAAGCTCGTCCAGGACGGGAAGCGCGTGAAGTTCGTCGTCATCGACGGCAAGAGCGGCGGGAACAGCTGGGTCTACGACTTCAACGGCAAGCTGATCGAGAAGTACACCGTGGACACGAAGAAGGACGTCAAGAAGGACGCCAAGGAGGACGTCGCCAAGCCGGCCGTCGAGAAGGTCGTCCCGAAGGGCGGCGTGAAGGCCGGTGCGGAAGGGGTCACCACGCCGAAGGGCGACACCTCGCTGCTGCTCGCCGCGGGCGGCGGCATGGCCGCGGTCGGCGCGGCGGGTCTCGGCTTCGCGATGCTGCGCCGCAACCGGAGCTCTGACCAGGCCTGACGGTCCTGAACGCCGGAACGGCCGGTCCCCCGAGCGGGGGACCGGCCGTTCCGTGTCGTGCGGGTGCGCGTGCGCGTGGGCCCAGGGCCTACTTGGCGTCCTCGGGCTTCGCCTCGGGCTCGGCGTCGGCCTCGGCGTCGGCGTCGGCCTTGGCCTCGGCCGGAGCCTCCGCCTTCGGCGCGGGCTCCGCGGCTTCCGCGGCCGCGGCCTCCGGCTCGGCCTCGGCTTCCGCGTTGGCCTCGGCCTCTGCCTTGGCGGCAGCCTCCGCCTCCGCCTTCGTTGCGGCTTCGGCTTCCGCCTTGGCCTTGGCCTCCGCGGCAGCCTTCGCCTTCGCCTCCGCCTCGGCCTTGGCGGCAGCCTCCGCGGCCTCCGCGGCAGCGGCCTCGGCGGCCTCCGCCGCCGCGGCCTCGGCCAGTTCCGCCTCCGTCGGGCCCGGGGTCTTCACCGAGTCCAGGAGGAGCTGGGCCACGTCCACGACCTGGACGTGCTCCTTCGCCTGGCCGTCGTTCTTCTTGCCGTTCACCGAGTCGGTGAGCATGACGAGGCAGAAGGGGCAGGCGGTCGAGACGATGTCCGGGTTCAGGGACAGGGCCTCGTCGACGCGCTCGTTGTTGATGCGCTTGCCGATCCGCTCCTCCATCCACATCCGTGCGCCACCCGCGCCACAGCAGAAGCCCCGCTCCTTGTGGCGGTGCATCTCCTGCTGGCGCAGCCCCGGAACGGCCGACATGATCTCGCGCGGCGGCGTGTAGACCTTGTTGTGGCGGCCCAGGTAGCACGGGTCGTGGTACGTGATCAGCCCGTCGACCGGCGTGACCGGCGTCAGCCGGCCCTCGTCGATCAGGTGCTGGAGCAGCTGCGTGTGGTGGATGACCTCGTACTCGCCGCCCAACTGCGGGTACTCGTTCGCGATGGTGTTGAAGCAGTGCGGGCAGGTAGAGACGATCCGCTTCGCCGACTTCGGCTTCTTCGTCTCCGGGTCGTCGTCGTCCTCGCCGAAGGCCATGTTCAGCATGGCCACGTTCTCCTGGCCCAGCTGCTGGAACAGCGGCTCGTTGCCCAGGCGGCGCGGCGAGTCACCCGTGCACTTCTCGTCGCCGCCCATGATCGCGAACTTGACGCCCGCGATGTTCAGGAGCTCCGCGAAGGCCTTCGTGGTCTTCTTGGCCCGGTCCTCCAGGGCGCCCGCGCAGCCGACCCAGTACAGGTAGTCGAACTCCGAGAGGTCCTCCGCGTCCTTGCCGATGATCGGGACCTCGAAGTCGACCTCCTTCGTCCACTCGACGCGCGCCTTCTTGGCCAGGCCCCAGGGGTTGCCCTTCTTCTCCAGGTTCTTGAGCATCGTGCCCGCCTCCGACGGGAACGCGCTCTCGATCATCACCTGGTAGCGGCGCATGTCGACGATGTGGTCGATGTGCTCGATGTCGACGGGGCACTGCTCCACGCACGCACCGCAGGTGGTGCAGGACCACAGCACGTCCGGGTCGATGACGCCGTTCTCCTCGGCGGTGCCGATCAGCGGGCGCTCGGCCTCGGCGATGGCCGCGGCCGGGACGTCCTTCAGCTGCTCCGCCGTGGCCTTCTCGTTGCCCTCCATGTCCTTGCCGCCGCCGGCCAGCAGGTACGGGGCCTTGGCGTGCGCGTGGTCGCGCAGCGACATGATCAGGAGCTTGGGGGAGAGGGGCTTGCCGGTGTTCCAGGCGGGGCACTGCGACTGGCAGCGGCCGCACTCGGTGCACGTGGAGAAGTCGAGGATGCCCTTCCAGGAGAACTGCTCGACCTGCGAGACGCCGAAGACGTCGTCCTCGCCCGGGTCCTCGAAGTCGATCTCCTTGCCGCCGCTGGTCATCGGCTGGAGCGCGCCGAGCGCGGTCGCGCCGTCGGCGTTGCGCTTGAACCAGATGTTCGGGAAGCCGAGGAAGCGGTGCCAGGCGACACCCATGTTGGTGTTGAGCGAGACCACGATCATCCAGATCAGCGAGACGCCGATCTTGATCATCGCGGTGAAGTAGATGGCGTTCTGCAGGGCGCCGAGCGAGAGGCCCTTGAAGGCCAGGACCAGCGGGTACGAGGCGAAGTACGCCGGCTCGTACGAGTCCACGTGGTGGATCGCGCCCTCGAGGCCGCGCAGGGTGAGGATCGCGAGGCCGATGGTGAGGATGACGTACTCGACGAAGTACGCCTGCCAGGCCTTCGAGCCCGTGAAGCGGGACTTGCGGCCGGCCCGCGAGGGCAGCGACAGCAGACGGATGACGATCAGCACGGCGATGCCGAGGATCGTCATGACCCCGATGAACTCGATGTAGAGCTCGAACGGCAGGAAGCCGCCGATGATCGGCAGCATCCAGTCGGCCTGGAAGAGCTGCCCGTACGCCTGGACCAGGGTCGGCGGCAGCGTCAGGAAGCCGATCGCGACGAACCAGTGCGCGAAGCCGACGATGCCCCAGCGGTTCATCCGGCTGTGGCCGAGGAACTCGCGGACAAGGGTGAGGCTTCGGGCCTTCGGGTCGTCCGTGCGACTGCCGGCCGGCACGGGCTGGCCGATCTGCACGAACCGGTAGATCTGCGCCACGGCTCGGGTGATCAGCGCGACGCCGACCACGGTCAGGACCAGCGACACGATGATCGCGGCGAGTTGCATGGGCGGGCTCCTCGGGCGGCACTTACTAAGCGGTAACTTATGAAGTCAAGGCTTGAGGTTACCCATTCCCGACGCCGCAATGTAGCCGAGCGTGCGGTGATCTGTGTCGCTCAGGCGAGCCTTTGCCGCAAGGCCGCCCGCGGGGTCTGCGCAAGGATCGCCAGGTCCATCCCGAGCCAGTGGTTCTCCACATAATGCCGGTCGAGCAGGGCCATCTCCTCCCAGGGTAGGTCGGAACGCGCGCTGACCTGCCACAAGCCGGTCATTCCGGGGCGTACGAGGAGCCGGTCGGCCGGGTCCGTACGAGGCTCGGGGCGCGGCCCGACCAGGGACATCTCCCCGCGGAGCACGTTGAGCAGCTGGGGCAGCGCGTCGAGCCCGCACCGCTCCACGGCCGAGCCGAGGCGGCCGGCGCCGTCGGTGCGGAGCCGCCGGGTGCGGAAGGGCCGTCCGGCCAGGCCTGCTGCGGGCTCCCGTACGAAGGCCCGCCCGCCCTGGGTCACGTAGAGCAGTGCGGCGGCCAGCGCGAGCGGTGCGGCGCACAGGGCGAGCAGGATCGCGGCCCCGAGGAGGTCGAACACCCGCTTCGCCGACGGCCGGGCCGGCCAGTGCCAGTGCCCTGCCCGGGCGATGAGGGAGATTGCTGCCATCTCAGCACCGTGCCGTACGCCTGGAGGGGTTCCGGGGCGCCGCGCGGCGGTGGTGACCCGTTCGGCTGCGGCGCCGCTGCACGGGGCTCCGCCTCAAACGCCGGAGGGGCTGAAATTGCCCTCCGGGCAATCCAGCCCGCGCCGGACGGGCGGCATCAGCCAAATCCAGCCCCGCCGGCGTTTGAGGCGCGGGGTCTGGGGCGGAGCCCCAGGAGGCCGGGCCGCAGGGGCCCCTGGGTCGCAGTCGCCACGGGTTGCGCGTAAGGACGGCCTAAAGGTTGAGTCGATCCGACTCAGCTCTGTTGACGTTCGCGCCGCGATGCGTCATGGTTGAGTCTGTTGCACTCAAGTCAGCTGGAGGAATCGAAATGGCACGTGCGGTCGGCATCGACCTGGGCACCACTAACTCCGTCGTCAGCGTTCTGGAAGGCGGCGAGCCCACCGTCATCACCAACGCCGAGGGCGCCAGGACCACGCCGTCCGTCGTCGCCTTCGCCAAGAACGGCGAGGTCCTCGTCGGCGAGGTGGCCAAGCGCCAGGCGGTCACGAACGTGGACCGGACCATCCGCTCCGTCAAGCGCCACATGGGCACTGACTGGAAGATCAACCTGGATGGCAAGGACTTCAACCCGCAGCAGATGAGCGCCTTCATCCTGCAGAAGCTGAAGCGCGACGCCGAGGCGTACCTGGGCGAGAAGGTCACGGACGCGGTCATCACCGTCCCGGCCTACTTCAACGACTCCGAGCGTCAGGCGACGAAGGAGGCCGGCGAGATCGCGGGCCTGAACGTCCTGCGCATTGTCAACGAGCCGACGGCCGCCGCCCTGGCCTACGGCCTCGACAAGGACGACCAGACCATTCTCGTCTTCGACCTCGGTGGCGGCACCTTCGACGTGTCGCTCCTGGAGATCGGCGACGGTGTCGTCGAGGTCAAGGCCACCAACGGTGACAACCACCTCGGTGGTGACGACTGGGACCAGCGCGTCGTCGACTACCTCGTGAAGCAGTTCCAGAACGGCCACGGCGTCGACCTGTCCAAGGACAAGATGGCGATCCAGCGTCTGCGCGAGGCGGCCGAGAAGGCGAAGATCGAGCTGTCCTCCTCCACGGAGACCTCGATCAACCTGCCCTACATCACGGCCTCCGCCGAGGGCCCGCTGCACCTGGACGAGAAGCTCACGCGCTCGCAGTTCCAGCAGCTGACCGCGGACCTGCTCGACCGCTGCAAGACCCCGTTCCACAACGTCATCAAGGACGCGGGCATCAACCTGTCCGAGATCGACCACGTGGTCCTCGTCGGCGGCTCCACCCGCATGCCGGCCGTCGCCGAGCTCGTCAAGGAGCTCACCGGCGGTCAGGACGCCAACAAGGGCGTCAACCCGGACGAGGTCGTCGCCATCGGCGCCACCCTCCAGGCCGGTGTGCTCAAGGGTGAGGTCAAGGACGTCCTGCTCCTCGACGTGACCCCGCTGTCCCTGGGCATCGAGACCAAGGGCGGCATCATGACCAAGCTCATCGAGCGGAACACGACCATTCCGACCAAGCGGTCGGAGATCTTCACGACGGCCGAGGACAACCAGCCGTCCGTGCAGATCCAGGTCTACCAGGGCGAGCGCGAGATCGCGGCGTACAACAAGAAGCTCGGCATGTTCGAGCTGACCGGCCTGCCGCCGGCCCCGCGTGGCGTCCCGCAGATCGAGGTCTCCTTCGACATCGACGCGAACGGCATCATGCACGTCACTGCCAAGGACCTCGGCACTGGCAAGGAGCAGAAGATGACCGTCACCGGCGGCTCTTCGCTCGGCAAGGACGAGGTCGACCGCATGCGCCAGGAGGCGGAGCAGTACGCGGACGAGGACCTCCGTCGCAAGGAGGCGGCCGAGTCCCGCAACCAGGGCGAGGCGCTCGTCTACCAGACGGAGAAGTTCGTCAAGGACAACGAGGACAAGGTCCCGGCCGAGGTCAAGACCGAGGTCGAGGCCGCGATCTCGGAGCTCAAGGAGACCCTGAAGGGCGAGGACACCGCCGAGATCCGCACCGCGACGGAGAAGCTCGCCGCGGTCAGCCAGAAGCTGGGCCAGGCGATCTACGCCGACGCGCAGGCCGCCCAGGGTGCCGCGGGTGCCGCCGCCGGCGACGCCGCCTCGGACAAGGCCGACGACGACGTCGTCGACGCCGAGATCGTCGACGACGAGAAGCCGAAGGGCGGCGCTGCCTGATGTCGGAGGAGACCCCGGGCTTTGACGAGAAGCCCGAAGTCCCCGCCGACGGCACGCCCGAGGAGCCGAAGGCCGCCGAGTCCGCGAAGGATGAGGCGGCCCCGGCCGGGGACGACAGCGCAGCTCAGGCCCTTGGCCAGGAAACGGCCCTGCTGGCGCAGCTGGACCAGGCCCGTACGGCGCTCACCGAGCGCACCACGGACCTCCAGCGGCTCCAGGCGGAGTACCAGAACTACCGCCGCCGGGTGGACCGGGACCGGATCACCGTCAAGGAGATCGCGGTCGCGTCCCTCCTGACGGAGCTGCTCCCGACCCTGGACGACATCGGCCGGGCGCGGGAACATGGCGAGCTGGTCGGCGGCTTCAAGTCGGTGGCCGAATCACTGGAGACGGTCGCCGCCAAGATGGGCCTGCACCAGTTCGGCAAGGAGGGCGAGCCCTTCGACCCGACGATCCACGAGGCCCTGATGCACTCGTACGCGCCGGACGTCACCGAGACGACCTGCGTGGCGATCCTGCAGCCCGGGTACCGGATCGGCGAGCGTACGATCCGTCCCGCACGGGTCGCGGTGGCCGAGCCCCAGCCGGGCGCGGCCCCCAAGTCCGAGTCGTCGGAAGGCGACGCGTCGTCCGACAAGGACGCGGATGCAGCCGACAACGGCTGAGGTTGAACCAGTAGCGGCACGAGAGGAGGGACACCGGGGATGAGCACGAAGGACTTCGTCGAGAAGGACTACTACAAGGTCCTCGGTGTCCCGAAGGACGCCACCGAGGCCGAGATCAAGAAGGCGTACCGGAAACTCGCGCGCGAGTTCCACCCGGACGCCAACAAGGGTGACGCCTCGGCCGAGGAGCGCTTCAAGGAGATCTCCGAGGCGAACGACGTCCTCGGCGACGCCAAGAAGCGCAAGGAGTACGACGAGGCCCGCGCGCTGTTCGGGAACGGTGGCTTCCGCCCCGGCCCGGGCGCGGGCGGCGGCTCGTTCAACTTCGACCTGGGCGACCTCTTCGGCGGCACCCAGCCCGGTGGCGCCGGGGCCGGCGGTTTCGGCGGCGGCCTGGGCGACGTCTTCGGCGGCCTGTTCGGCGGCCGGGCCGGCACGGCGGGCGCGGGTACCCGTACCCAGCCGCGCCGCGGCCAGGACATCGAGTCGGAGGTCACCCTCTCCTTCACGGAGGCGGTGGACGGGGCCACGGTCCCGCTCCGGATGTCCTCCCAGGCGCCCTGCAAGGCCTGCGCGGGCACCGGCGACAAGAACGGCACGCCTCGCGTGTGCCCGACCTGCGTCGGCACCGGCCAGGTCTCGCGGGGCAGCGGCGGCGGCTTCTCGCTGACCGACCCCTGCGCGGACTGCAAGGGCCGCGGCCTGATCGCGGAGAACCCCTGCGAGGTCTGCAAGGGCAGCGGCCGGGCCCGTTCCTCCCGCACCATGCAGGTCCGGATCCCGGCGGGCGTCTCCGACGGCCAGCGGATCCGGCTGCGGGGCAAGGGCGCGCCGGGCGAGCGCGGCGGTCACGCCGGTGACCTCTACGTCGTCGTGCACGTCGACTCCCACCCGGTGTTCGGCCGCAAGGACGACAACCTGACGGTGACCGTCCCGGTGACCTTCGCCGAGGCGGCCCTGGGCGCCGACATCAAGGTCCCGACCTTGAACGGCCCCGCGGTGACGCTGAAGCTGCCGGCGGGCACCCCGGGCGGCCGCACCATGCGGGCCCGCGGCAAGGGGGCGGTCCGCAAGGACGGCACCCGCGGGGACCTGCTGGTCACGGTGGAGGTCGCGGTTCCCGCGGAGCTTTCGGACAAGGCGCGCGAGGCGCTGGAGATGTACCGCGAGGCGACGGAGTCCGAGGACCCGCGCTCCGCGTTGTTCGAGTCCGCGAAGGGAGCATGACCATGGACGGCCGCCGAGAGAAGTCCTCCCGCTTGGGCGGGGGCTACCAGCTCACCGACGAGACCCCGGTCTACGTGATCTCGGTGGCCGCCCAGCTCTCCGGTCTGCATCCGCAGACCCTTCGCCAGTACGACCGCCTCGGCCTGGTCTCCCCGGACCGTACGGCCGGGCGCGGTCGGCGCTACTCGGCCCGGGACATCGAACTGCTCCGCACGGTGCAGGCGCTGTCCCAGGACGAGGGCATCAATCTGGCGGGCATCAAGCGGATCATCGAGTTGGAGAACCAGGTCGCCGCGCTCCAGCAGCGCGTGGCCGAGCTCTCCGCGGCGGTGGACGGCGCGGCGGCCACGCTGCAGGCCCGCGAGGCCCAGGTACACGCTTCGTACCGGCGCGACCTGGTCCCGTACCAGCCCCCGCAGCCGGGCAGTGCCCTGGTGGTCTGGCGGCCGGCGCCGAAGCGGCCGCTGGACTGAGCGCGGCCCGCACGGCCCGCCCGGACGTGTGACATGTGAAGGGGCCCCGCCCGGATGATTCCGGGCGGGGCCCCTTTTCACGTTTCCTCCGGGTCGCCCGGCTTGGGTGGCTCCGCCGGGCGGTTCAGGATGCCGGACTGGGCGATGAGGAAGCCGAGTTGGGCGCGGCTGCCGCTGCCCAGGGCGGTGGCGAGCTTCGCGATGTGCGCGCGGCACGTGCGGACGTTCATCCCCAGGCGGCGCGCGATGGCCTCGTCCACGTGCCCCTCGACGAGCAGCTGGGCGATGGAGCGCTGCACGCCGGAGATGCCGTCCGGAGCGTGCGTGTAGGTCACTTCCTCGGTCAACGGCACGGCTCGGCGCCACAGTTGGTCGAAGACCTTGATGAGGTAGTCGACCAGGCCGGGGTGCCGCAGCTCCAGCGCCACCGTCCGGTCGTCGCTGGCGGGGATGAACGCCACCGTGCGGTCGAAGATCATGAGACGCTCGATGAGCTCCTCGAGCGTGCGGATCTCGACCTTGCCCGTGGAGATCCGGTCCACGTACGCGAGCGTGCCCTGGCTGTGTCGTACGGTGTGCTGGTAGAGCGTGCGGATGCGCACCCCCCGGTCGATCAGCGGGGCGGCCCGCTCCAGTGACTCGGTGAGGGTGAAGCTGGGCCGGGCGCCGCCCGGTTGGATGGTCAGCGCCTCGGTGTGGCACTCGGCGGTGGCGAGGTCGAGGGCCGCGTTGATCTGGTCGAAGCCCTCCAGCACGGTGATGGCGTGGGTGGTCGCCGGGCTCTGGGCGCTTATGGTGAGGAACGGCTCGAAAGCGTCGGCGAGATCTACGGCGCTGCGCCGCCGGTCCCGGATCTCGCGTTCGATCGGGTGGAGGCGCTGGGCGAGCGCGACGGACGGGGGAACCGCGCGGAGTTGGTTCGCGTCATCCGGGTCGGGCCGCAGCAGAGCGAATTCGAGCAGGCAGGGAGCGTTCTCCACCTCGCCGCGCGCCACGCGGCCGGTGCTCAGCGCCGCCGCGTACAGGCGCGCTCCCTCGGGGCACATGACCGTGACCGGGTGGGGATGTGTCGGGTTTGTGTCGCTCTTGGGCAAATCTCCACCCCCCAGGGTCCTGAACATGTAAGAACATGATGCATCGTCCCTGTGGCACTGACGTGCCTGAATGAGCCATCGTCAGTCACGCGGGGGAGAGGATTCCATCAAGTGAGGACGAAGCCGACCATGTATAAGAGAATGCTTCGCTCGGTGCTTGCCGTTGTTTTCTCCGCCGTTGCGGTCTCTGGGGCAGTCGTCGCCGTCAGCGTGGAAGCGGGAAGCGTTCAGGCCGACACCGGTGCCGGCGTGTCCGCCGAACCGGTGGGCAAGGACGATTTCGGGTGGAACGCGATACCCGCCGACTTCGGGTGGAACGCGGCGCCCGCCGACTTCGGGTGGAACGCGGCACCTGCCGACTTCGGGTGGAACGCGGTTCCCGCCGACTTCGGGTGGAACACGGCTCCTGCCGACTTCGGCTGGAACAGCAACCCTGCGCAGGCTGTCTGATGACCCCCGACGATCGCGGCTTCCGTCGCGAAATGGCATCCGCGTACCGCTCCGGATGGCAGTTCATCGATCTGGCCACGGCGATCCCCCATCCTGGCGACTCCCTTGTCGTCACCCTGTTCGGGCAGCCGATCGTCGTCGTGCGCGAGGAGGATGACGACGTCCGCGCCTACCGCTGTCTGCGCCGCCCCCGCGGTGCGCCGCAGCCCGTCCGCTGCGAGGTGCGCTACGGAATGGTCTTCGTCAACCTCGACCAGCGTGACCACCAGCTCTTCGAGCCCGATATCACCACCGCCACCCCCCGCAGTGCCTGAAGCGATTCCCCCGTCGTTGCAGATCGCTCAGGTGCTACCCCCACACAACGGCGCCATCGTGGACCTGACCACGATGGCGCCGTTGTGCTGTCCGCGTCCATGGGTCGACCGGACAAGTTTGGGAAACCCGCTCAGGCGCGGCCCATGGCCCGGTCCAAGGTGATCTCCAGGACCACCCGGTCGGGATTGGGTGAGGGCGTGCGCCCGTAGCGCTCCGCGTAGCGCGCCACCGCCTCGGCGACCGAGGCCTCGTCCGTCAGGACGACCGCGCGCCCCTCCAGGGTGGCCCAGCGCCGCCCTTCCATCTGGCAGACCGCGACCCGGGCCGAGCCCGGCCCGGTCGCCTGGGCCGCCAGGACGTTGCGGACCTTCTTGCTGTGCTTGTTGCTGATGACCCGGGCCACGCCGGCCTCCGGGTCGTACGTCACGCCCACCGGGACCACGTGCGGGGAGCCGTCGGGCCGTGGG
Source organism: Streptomyces sp. NBC_01351 (assembly GCF_036237315.1). GTDB lineage: Bacteria > Actinomycetota > Actinomycetes > Streptomycetales > Streptomycetaceae > Streptomyces. Next base: position 4,446,905 of record NZ_CP108356.1, read on the forward strand.
GTGGTCAGCGTGCAGACGTGCCGCTCCCGCCAGAAGGCGAGGTACTCGGGCGTCGGGTTGAGTACGTCATGGGACATGGCCCGAAGGGTACGGGCCCGGCGGCCCCGAATCGTCCTTGAGTGGAATAGACTCAACTTTGCATACGCTGAGCTTGTCATGGTTACCCCTTGGGGAGAGGAGAAGACGCAGTGGACGCCGAGCTGACGAACAAGAGCCGGGACGCCCTGAACGCGGCGACCAGCAGGGCCGTCAAGGACGGTCACGCCGACCTGACTCCCGCGCACCTGCTGCTGGCGCTGCTCGCCGGCGAGGACAACGAGAACGTCATCGACCTGCTGGTCGCCACCGACGCCGACCAGGCCGCCGTGCGCGGCGGCGCCGAGCGGCTGCTCGCCGCCCTGCCCAGCGTCACCGGCTCCACCGTCGCGCCCCCGCAGCCCACCCGCGACCTGCTCGCCGTACTCGCCGAAGCCGACGCCCGGGCGGGCAAGCTCGGCGACGAGTACCTCTCCACCGAACACCTGCTCATCGGCATCGCCGCCAAGGGCGGCGCGGCCGGTGAGGTCCTGACCAACCAGGGCGCGAGCGCGAAGAAGCTGCTCGCCGCCTTCGAGAACGCACGAGGAGGACGGCGGGTGACCAGCCCCGACCCCGAGGGTCAGTACAAGGCCCTGGAGAAGTTCGGCACCGATTTCACGGCGGCCGCGCGCGAGGGCAAGCTCGACCCGGTGATCGGCCGGGACCACGAGATCCGCCGCGTCGTCCAGGTGCTCTCGCGTCGCACCAAGAACAACCCGGTGCTCATCGGCGAGCCCGGCGTCGGCAAGACGGCCGTCGTCGAGGGCCTGGCCCAGCGCATCGTCAAGGGCGACGTCCCCGAGTCCCTGAAGAACAAGCGCCTGGTCTCCCTGGACCTCGGCGCGATGGTCGCCGGCGCCAAGTACCGCGGCGAGTTCGAGGAGCGGCTCAAGACCGTCCTCGCCGAGATCAAGTCGAGCGACGGCCAGATCATCACCTTCATCGACGAGCTGCACACCGTCGTCGGCGCGGGCGCCGGCGGCGATTCCGCCATGGACGCGGGCAACATGCTCAAGCCCATGCTGGCCCGCGGCGAACTGCGCATGGTCGGCGCGACCACCCTCGACGAGTACCGCGAGCGCATCGAGAAGGACGCGGCGCTGGAGCGGCGCTTCCAGCAGGTGCTGGTCGCCGAGCCGTCCGTCGAGGACACCATCGCGATCCTGCGCGGGCTCAAGGGCCGCTACGAGGCCCACCACAAGGTCCAGATCAACGACAGCGCCCTCGTCGCCGCCGCGACCCTCTCCGACCGGTACATCACCTCCCGCTTCCTCCCCGACAAGGCCATCGACCTCGTCGACGAGGCCATGTCCCGGCTGCGCATGGAGATCGACTCCTCGCCCCTGGAGATCGACGAGCTCCAGCGCTCGGTCGACCGCCTGCGCATGGAGGAGCTGGCGCTGAAGAACGAGTCCGACCCGGCCTCGCTGGAGCGGCTCGACAAGATCCGCAAGGACCTCGCCGACAAGGAGGAGGACCTGCGCGGCCTGACCGCCCGCTGGGAGAAGGAGAAGCAGTCCCTGAACCGGGTCGGCGAGCTCAAGGAGCGCCTGGACGACCTGCGCGGGCAGGCCGAGCGCGCGCAGCGCGACGGCGACTTCGACTCCGCCTCCAAGCTGCTCTACGGGGAGATCCCCGCCCTGGAGCGCGAGCTGGCCGAGGCCACCGAGGAGGAGGCGGAGGCCTCCAAGGCGGGCGGCGCCAAAGACAGCATGGTCCGGGACGAGGTCGGCCCCGACGACATCGCGGACGTGGTCGGCGCCTGGACCGGCATTCCGGCCGGTCGGCTGCTCCAGGGGGAGACCGAGAAGCTGCTCCGCATGGAGGACGAGCTGGGCCGCCGCCTGATCGGCCAGGGCGAGGCCGTCCGGGCCGTCTCGGACGCCGTACGCCGCACCCGCGCCGGAATCGCCGACCCGGACCGGCCGACCGGCTCGTTCCTCTTCCTCGGCCCCACGGGCGTCGGCAAGACGGAGCTGGCCAAGGCCCTCGCCGACTTCCTCTTCGACGACGAGCGGGCCATGATCCGCATCGACATGTCGGAGTACTCCGAGAAGCACAGCGTGGCCCGCCTCGTCGGCGCCCCGCCCGGGTACGTCGGCTACGAGGAGGGCGGCCAGCTCACCGAGGCGGTGCGCAGGCGCCCGTACTCCGTCGTCCTGCTGGACGAGGTGGAGAAGGCCCACCCCGAGGTCTTCGACATCCTGCTCCAGGTCCTCGACGACGGCCGCCTCACGGACGGCCAGGGCCGCACGGTGGACTTCCGCAACACCATCCTGATCCTCACCTCGAACCTGGGCAGCCAGTTCCTGATGGACCCGGCGACCTCGGCGGAGGACAAGAAGGCCAGGGTCCTGGACGTGGTCCGCGCCTCCTTCAAGCCGGAGTTCCTCAACCGCCTCGACGACCTGGTGGTCTTCTCCGCCCTGAACAGGGACGAGCTGGCCCACATCGCCGAGCTCCAGATCGGCCGCCTGGCCAAGCGCCTGGCCGACCGGCGCCTGACCCTGGACATCACGCCCGAGGCCCTGGCCTGGCTCGCGGACAAGGGCAACGACCCGGCGTACGGCGCCCGGCCCCTGCGCCGCCTGATCCAGACGGCGATCGGCGACCGGCTGGCGAAGGAGATCCTGGCCGGCGAGGTCCGCGACGGTGACACCGTACGGGTGGACGTGGCGGGCGAGGATCTGCTGGTCGGCAAGGCGCTCTGACCGGGCTGCGGGCGGACCGGGTGTCCGCCCGCAGCGGATCGCCCGTCCGGGGCTGGACACGGAGTGGGCGGGATGGGGGAGGATGAAGGTATCCGCACGAAGGGAAGTACACGGTGAGCATCGACCCGGCCTCGATTCCGAACTTCGGAGGGCAGCAGCCCGATCCGCAGGCCACAGGACCGGCGGGCCCCGTCGTCCCCGACCAGGATCTGGTCAAGCAGCTGCTGGAGCAGATGGAGCTCAAGTACGTCGTCGACGACGAGGGTGACCTCGCGGCGCCGTGGGAGGAGTTCCGCACGTACTTCATGTTCCGCGGCGAGGACGAGCAGCAGGTCTTCTCGGTGCGGACCTTCTACGACCGTCCGCACAAGATCGACGAGAAGCCCCAGCTCCTCGAGTCGATCGACGACTGGAACCGCCGCACCCTGTGGCCGAAGGTCTACAGCCACACCCACGACGACGGCTCGGTCCGCCTGATCGGTGAGGCGCAGATGCTGATCGGCACCGGCGTCAACCTGGAGCACTTCGTGTCCTCCACGGTCAGCTGGGTCCGCGCCTCCATCGAATTCGACAAGTGGCTCGTCGAGCAGCTCGGCCTGGAGAAGGACGTCGACTCCGCCGACGGCGACGACGAGGGCAACGGCGAGACCAACTAGCCGTCACGCCGTTCCGCCGTTACAGCGGCACCTTGGCCACGAGCAGCAGGTACAGCCCGTAGCCGTAGCTGAGCCCGGCCAGCACCCCGGTCACCACGATCGCGGTGCGCGGCCGGGCTCTCGCCATGACGGCGGCCATCGGCAGGAGCAGCGGGAACGCCGGCAGCAGGAAGCGCGGCTTCGACTCGAAGTAGCCGGCCCCGCCGAAGGCGATCAGCAGCAGTATCCCGGTGTACGCGAGCAGCGGCAGCGGGGTCCGGTCCAGTACGAGCAGCATGGCGAGCAGCCCGGCGGCGGCCAGCAGCGCCACGGTCACGGTGGTGGCGAGCGGCACGTGCCCGCCGGTCAGCACCTGCTCCGCCGAGCGCAGCGCCCCGACGCCGAAGTCGAACTTCGACCCCCAGTGCCGCTGCACGGCGAAGTAGCCGCCGAGGGGGTTGCCCATGTGCACCCCGACGGCCAGGACGTACGCGGCCCAGCCCGCCGGCGCCAGCAGCCCGGCCGCCCACACCTCGGGCGCGCGGGACTTCCGTACGACGATCGCGTGCAGCGCCATCACCGACACGGCGGCCGCGACGGCCAGCCCGGTGGGCCGGGTCAGTCCGGCGAGCACGGCGAGCGAGGCGGCCCACATCCAGCGGCCGCGCAGCAGGGCGTACAGGGCCCAGGCGGCGAGCGCGGCCAGCACGGGCTCGGTGTAGGCCAGGGAGAGCACCACGGAGTGCGGGAGCGCCGCCCAGAGCCCCACGAGCAGCAGCCCGGCGCGCGGCCCGATGACCCGCTCCCCGACCTTGTACACGCCGACGGCGGCCACGGCGGCCGAGACCCAGGCGATGAGGATCCCCGCGGGGACGAGCCCGCCGGGCAGCACGGATCCGACGAGCCGTATCAGCGTCGGGTAGAGCGGGAAGAAGGCGAAGTCGCTCTGGATGGACCCGGTGCCGGTGAGCGGGTGGGGCCACATCTGGGTGCGCCCGTAGCCGTTGGCGGCGATCTTCAGGTACCAGACGGAGTCCCAGGAGACCCCGAGCACCCGCAGCGGATCCTTCCCGGCCCACCAGGACCCGATGGCGAGCACGAGCACCCCCGCGCCGCGTACGGCGGCGAACACCGTGAGCGCGATCACGGTCGTCGGCGCGGCCGAACGTACGGCTCGGAGCGCGCGGATCTCCAGGGGCGACGAGGTCACCGTCGCTCTGCCCGTTGCCATGTTTCCCGACTTTCCGCTCGTGGTGGGTCCGCTCACGGCGTCGTGAGGTCTTCGGGCACGTTCGCACGGTCAGCTTCACATCGGCCTCAGCCACCTCGCAAGCACGCGCGGGCGGACCCCGGGGCCGGCAGGACTCCCGCTAGAGCCCGCGCAGCCGGGACACGGCCTCCTGGAGGACGTCGGTCCGCTTGCAGAAGGCCCAGCGGACCTGGGTGGCTCCGGCGGAGGTGTCGTCGTAGAAGACCTGGTTGGGGATGGCGACGACCCCACAGCGCTCGGGCAGGGCGCGGCAGAAGGCGAGGCCGTCCTTCTCGCCGAGCGGGGTGATGTCGGTGGTGATGAAGTACGTGCCCTGGGGGCGGAAGACCTCGAAGCCGGCCGCGGCGAGGCCGTCGGAGAGGAGGTCGCGCTTGGCGGCCAGGTCGGCGCGGAAGGTGTCGTAGTACGTGTCGGGGAGGGCGAGGGCCTCGGCGATCGCGTACTGGAAGGGGCCCGAGGAGACGTACGTGAGGAACTGCTTCGCCGAGCGGACCGCCGTGATCAGGGCCGGGGGAGCGGTGACCCAGCCGACCTTCCAGCCGGTGAAGGAGAAGGTCTTCCCGGCCGAGGAGATGGTGACCGTGCGCTCGCGCATGCCCGGCAGGCCGGCCAGCGGGATGTGGGCGCCCTCGAAGACCAGGTGCTCGTACACCTCGTCCGTGACGACGAGGAGGTCGCGCTCCACGGCGAGGGCGGCGATGGCCGTTAGCTCGTCCCGGGTGAGGACGGTGCCCGTCGGGTTGTGCGGGGTGTTGAGCAGCAGCAGGCGGGTGCGGGGGGTGACGGCGGCGCGCAGCTCGTCGAGGTCGAGGGCGAAGGCCCCGGCGTGCGGGCGCAGGGTGACGGGGACGCGTACCGCGCCGGCCATCGCGATGCAGGCCGCGTACGAGTCGTAGTACGGCTCCAGCGCGATGACCTCGTCACCCGGTTCCAGGAGGGCCAGGAGGGCGGCGGCGATGGCCTCCGTGGCGCCCGCCGTGACCAGCACCTCGGTGTCGGGGTCGTAGGTCAGGCCGTAGAAGCGCTGCTGGTGGGCGGCGACCGCGGTGCGCAGTTCGGGGACTCCGGGGCCGGGCGGGTACTGGTTGCCGAGACCCGTGAGGACCGCCCGGGAGGCCGCCTCCGCGATCGCCGCCGGGCCGTCGGTGTCGGGGAAGCCCTGGCCCAGGTTGATCGAACCGGTGCGGGCGGCCAGTGCCGACATCTCCGCGAAGATCGTCGTGCCGAAGGCCGCGAGGCGGCGGTTCAGGAAGGGGCGGTCGCTGCGGTCGTCGCTGCTCACGGGTGCGCTCATGGGCGCCATCCTGAGGGCAACCTCTGGACTTGCTCAAGTGTGCTTTGGGCCGCGTGGCCTGCGGGCATCCCCACTGCACGCGGGACGAGGGGATCCCGCTCCCCGGGAAGACCGGGGTGTGAGAGAGGGGGCGGACATGACGTTCGTCTTCATCATGATCGGGATGCTCGTTCTCGTCTTCCTCGGGGCCGTGGCGGTCAAGTCGTTCCGGCAGGGGTACTCCGGACCGCGTTCGAAGAACAGGAAGAGCAGCTGGTGGGCAGGGGGCAACGGCTCCGGCGGGTCGTCCTCCTGCGGGGGCGGAGGATCCTCCTGCGGCTCGTCGTCCTCGTGCGGCGGCGGCGGGGGGTGCGGCGGCGGTTCCAGCTGACACGGGGCAGCGGGCACCGCGTGGAAGAGGGCGCCCGGCGGGTCGATTCCCGCCGGGCGCGCTCTCGTTTTCGGGTGCATCGTTGAACACGTGAACTGTGGAGCCCCCGGGGGGATGTAAACCCCGTCAAGTTGGGTAAAAACGCTGTGAGTGCCGTGCCTTTCATGATTCCCTCGGTTGAGTAGACCAGTCCTCGGACCTCCCTGGACTTCCTGTGGACCCGTGCCGGGTTCCCCCCACCCGTTGACTACCGCTGGCGGGCCCCGGCCCATCTCCCTCGCGCGTTTGCGGAGCCGACTCATGCTCACGACCCTCCAGACCTCCTACACCGACACGCGTGCCGCCGATCTCGCCTGGGCCCTGGGTCGGGAGCGGCTGCCCGCCCTGGCCGTACTGAACCTCGAACTGGCGAACGCCAAGGTGGAGTTGCGCCTGCTCGGGGCCTCCCATCAGGTGCTCCTGGAGGAGGGCGAGGTGCTCTGCTCGGAGACGGTCGCCTGCATGCCGGGCAGCAGTACGCCGCTGCCGCTCGGGGTGGCCAAGCGGGTGGGCGACTGGGAGTACGAGTTCGCCGCGCGGGTCGAGACCCTCTCCCGGGGGTCCTTCGCGGGGCGGGCGCAGGAACTGCTCGCACTGGTGGCGGACCATCCGAACGGGCTCGCGGGGACCTTCCCGGGCAGCCCGCACGCCTTCACCGCCATGCTCGCGCAGCGCCACGAGGGGCAGGTGCGGTGGCGCACCTGGCACGCGTACCCGCAGGAGGGCCAACTGGTCGCCACCCGGACGCGGGTCGGGATGCGGATGGGCGCCGCGGCGGCCGTTGCGGCGGAGTCGCCCGCGCTGCTATAGCGCTCGCCGGCGGAGCCGTGGCGGGGTGGTGGAGCGGTGGTGGCGGCGTCGCGGCCGGCGTCGTGGCACGGTGGTGGTCCCGGTCGTGGCGCCGTCGTTGCGTCGCTGGGGAAAGGGGTGCGCGGGCGCGCGGGAGCGCCGGGGCGCCGGATCGGCCGTCCGGGGCGCGGGCGTTGCGCGGTGGTTACGCCAACTGGCTGGATCAGTACGCCACTTGCACCCATGTGGGTGACCGGGTGCGAGTGGGTGGTGACGTACGGTTCGCTTCATGATCGACCGTTCCGTCCCGCGCCGGGTGCTCCCGGCTCCGGAGCCGAGGGGTGCGACGGCCGTCCCGGCCGCCCTGCCCGTCCGGCCCCGGACCGGCCGACTCCTGGTCCTGGCCACCGTGTTCGTCTGTGCCGCCTGCGGGCTCGTGTACGAACTGGAGCTGCTCGCCCTCGGCTCCTACCTCATCGGCGACTCCGTCACCCAGGCGTCGGTCGTGCTGTCCGTCATGGTCTTCGCCATGGGCGTCGGCTCCCTGCTCGCCAAACGGCTCCGGCGTCGGCCCGCCTTCGGTTTCGGCGCCATCGAGGCGGCGCTCGCGCTCCTCGGCGGGCTCTCGGCCATGGCCCTGTACGCCAGCTTCGCCTGGCTTGGGGAGTCCCGGCCGGCGCTCGTCGCCTTCTCCTTCGCGATCGGGGTGCTCATCGGCGCGGAGATCCCGCTGCTGATGGTCCTCATCCAGCGCATCCGCCGACAGGACGCGGGCGGGGCCGTGGCCGACCTGTTCGCCGCCGACTACGTGGGCGCCCTCGTCGGCGGGCTCGCCTTCCCCTTCCTTCTGCTCCCGCTGCTGGGGCAGCTCACCGGTGCCATGCTCACCGGTACCGTCAACGCGGCCGTCGGCGGCGCCCTGGTGCTGTGGCTGTTCCGCCGCGACCTGAGCAGGCGCTGCCGCTGGCTGCTGATCGCGGCGAACGTCACCGTCGTCGCGGTGCTCGGCTCCGCGACCGTCCTCGCCGACGACTTCGAGCGGGCCGCCCGGCGCGCCGTCTACGGGGCGGAGGTCCGGGTCGCCGTGCAGACCGGGGTGCAGGAGCTGGTGCTCACCGGCCCCGCAACGGGCTCGCCGCGCTCCCTCGACCTCTACCTCGACGGGCGGCTGCGGGTCAGCGGCTACGACGAGTACCGCTACCACGAGGCCCTCGTGCACCCCGCGATGACCGGCCCGCACGGCCGGGTCCTGGTGCTCGGCGGCGGCGACGGGCTCGCCGCCCGCGAGGTGCTGCGCTACCCGGACGTCGACTCCGTCACCGTCGTCGAGCTCGACCCGGGGGTGGTCCGCCTCGCCCGCACCGACCCCATGCTGTCCGCGCTCAACGCGGGGGTCTACGAGGACCCGCGCCTCGGCGTCGTCACCCAGGACGCCTTTCGCTGGCTGCGGGGGCCGGCCGCCGGCGACCGCTTCGACGTCATCGTGTCCGACCTCCCCGACCCCGGCATCACCCCCAGCACGAAGCTGTACTCGCAGGAGTTCTACGGGCTGGCCGCGCGGGCCCTGCGCCCCGGCGGCCGGATCGCCGTGCACGCCGGACCGATGGCCACCCGCCCGCACGCGTACTGGACCGTCGAGTCCACGCTCCGCGCGGCGGGGCTGCGGACCGCCCCGTACAGCGCGGGCGGCCGCCTCTCGGGCTTCGCCGCCGGTCCCGACCGCACCCCGCTCGGCGTGACCGGCACACCGCCGCAGGACTGGGGGTTCGTCCTCGCCGCCCGCGAGCAGGTGCCCGCCCTGAGCGTGGACCGCGACACGCCGGGGCTGCGTTCGCTGTCCACCGGGTCCCTGCGGGACTCCGCGCGCGACGCGGAGCGGACCAGGATGCCGGGACTTCCGCCGTCGACCCTGCCGCATCCGCGGTATTAGTGACCCGAGCGGGTCTCGTCGGTAGGCTCGACCGCATGGAGCATCAGGTGTTCGTTCCGGTACCTGCAGACGATCTCCGCGCCGTGCTGCGCGACCCGGCCCGGGTGGCCCGGTGCGTACCGGGGCTCCAGCAGGACGCCGACACCGAGTCCGGGCCGCTCTCCGGCCGCCTCAAGATCCGGGTCGACGGGCACACCGTGACCTACCGGGGGGCGCTGGACCTCACCGAGCGGGACCCCGACCACTTCGCCGTGGACGGCGAGGGGACCGAAGTCCGGGGCAGCGGGACGGTGAAACTCTCCCTCGACGTGCGGCTGACCCCGCAGGCGGACGGGACCCGGCTGGACTTCACCGCCGAGGCCACCGCGGACGGCCGCGCCGCCGCCTTCACCCCGCAGTCCGCCGCCACCGCGGTCCGCCGCCTCCTGGACCGGGCCGCCGCGCAGCTGGCCGCCGCGGTGTCGGCTGCGCCGGGCCCGGAGGACACGGAGGGCACGGAGCCGGGGTCCGAGCTGCCCCTCGGCGAAGCCACCGCGGACCAGGATGCCGGGGTGACCGACCCCGTGGCCGAGGCGGAGGAGGCCGAGGCGGCCGAGGCGGCCGACCCGGCCGGGTTCGTCGAGGACGCCTCCACCGGGGTGACCGCGTCCCTCTTCGAGACCGAGGTGCCCCCGCCCTCCCTGGACCCCTTCCTCGCAGGAGAGTTCACCGGGGAGTTCGAGGAGCTCGACGGGGCCCCGCGCCCCCCGGCCGAGGCCGCCCACGCGCGCCGCACGATGATCGGCCGCAGCGCCGAGGAGGTGGACCACGCACCCCCGCGCGGCCGGTACGCCCCGGTCCCCGCCCCGGCCGCCACCACCGCCGGGGCCGGCCTGCGCTGGATCGCCCCGGCCGCCGCGCTCGCCCTGGCCTCCGCCGTCGTCCTCGGGCGGGCGCTGCGCCGCCGCCGTTAGGCCGGCTCCATCGGGCCGGTGTGGTGCGCGGGCCCGGCCGGGTCCGGGCGCGCGCCGGGGCGTCTCCTCGGGCGTCGAACGGTGCCAGGGGTCGGTGGGCCGAGGGGGCCCAGTTCGACGCCCTGCGGGGACGCCCCGACACACACCCGGCCCCGTCCGGACCGGCGGGGTCACTCCGGCACATGCCTGGCTCTGTCCGGGCCTGCGGCGGCGCCCCGACGCACACCCGGCCCCGTCCGGACCGGCGGGTACCGGCCTGATCCAGGGCCTAGTCTCGGTCGTATGACTACGCAACTGACGGCCGGCGCCGCCGAGGTGACCATCGACCAGGAGAACGGCTGCCGGATCAGCAGCCTGCGCATCGACGGGACCGAGCTGCTGCGCCAGGGCCCGAGGTACGGGGCCTTCCCGATGGTCCCGTGGTGCGGCCGGATCGAGAACGGCCGGTTCCGCGACGGCGCGACCGTCCACCAGATGCCGGTCAACCACCCGCCGCACGCCCTCCACGGGTTCGGCCGCGACGCGCCCTGGCGCCCGGCCCGGCCCACCGCCACCGAGGCGGCGTTCACCTACGACCTCGTCGACCCCTGGCCCTACCCGGGCAAGGTCACGCAGGTCTTCGAGCTCGCCGAGGATTCGCTGACCCTCACCATGGGCGTCGAGACCTACGGGGACTCCTTCCCGGCCCAGGCCGGCTGGCACCCCTGGTTCCGGCGCGAGCTCACGCCCGGCGGCGGGGAGGCGCAGATCGCCTTCGAAGCCGCCTGGCAGGAGCAGCGGGGCGCCGACCACCTCCCCAACGGCCACCGCATCGAGCCCCAGCCCGGCCCCTGGGACGACTGCTTCGGCATGCCCGACGGGGTCGACGTCACCCTCACCTGGCCCGGAGCGCTGGAGCTGCGGCTCACGAGCCGGGCCGAATGGGTGGTCGTCTACGACGAGGAGGCGGAGGCCGTCTGCGTGGAGCCGCAGTCCGGCCCGCCGAACGGCCTGAACACGCTGCCGCGCCTGGTCACGCCGGTGGATCCACTGGAGATCTCCACGACGTGGGCCTGGCGGCGGCTCTCCTAGCGCGCAATTAAGCTCGTACGCATGACTGACGTACGCGATGCGCTTCTGCAGCAGATCAAGGACAAGGCCGTCGTGCACGGCAAGGTGATCCTCTCCTCCGGCCTTGAGGCCGACTACTACATCGACCTCCGCCGGGTCACCCTCGACGGCGAGGCCGCCCCGCTGGTCGGTCAGGTCATGCTCGACCTGACCGCCGAGCTCGACTTCGACTGCGTCGGCGGTCTGACCCTGGGCGCCGACCCGGTCGCGACCTCGATGCTGCACGCCTCCGCCGCGCGCGGTCAGCGCCTGGACGCCTTCGTGGTCCGCAAGGCGCAGAAGGCCCACGGCATGCAGCGCCGCATCGAGGGCACCGACGTCAAGGGCAAGCGCTGCCTGGTCGTCGAGGACACCTCGACCACGGGCGGCTCCCCGCTGACGGCCGTCGAGGCCGTCCGCGAGGCCGGCGGCGAGGTCGTCGCGGTCGCCACGATCGTCGACCGCGGCGCGGCCGACGCCATCGCCGAAGCGGGCCTGCCGTACCTCACCGGCTACCAGCTCGGAGACCTCGGCCTCTCCTAGGCAGCGCGCCGGAGCCGGCTCCCGGGACTACTGGTGACCAAGGTCCCGGGAAGTCCTGCGTCGGGTCCTGACCTGGCCTTTTCCGGGCGGCCGGGATGTTTCACGTGAAACACCCCGGCCCGCTGTGTCCGCACCGTGCTGCAGGTGGGGTGGACGGCCGCGCCGAGTCTGGAAAGATAGGCGCGACGATGACGTCGCCCCCAGGTCAGGGCCCGCAAGAAGCACACTCCCCGCACATCCAAGGAGCCGGCAGATGCCCATCGCAACCCCCGAGGTCTACAACGAGATGCTCGACCGGGCGAAGGCAGGCAAGTTCGCCTACCCGGCCATCAACGTGACCTCCTCCCAGACCCTGCACGCTGCGCTGCGCGGCTTCGCGGAGGCCGAGAGCGACGGCATCATCCAGATCTCCACCGGTGGTGCGGAGTTCCTGGGTGGCCAGCACAACAAGGACATGGTCACCGGCGCGGTGGCCCTGGCCGAGTTCGCCCACATCGTGGCCGCCAAGTACGACATCACCGTCGCGCTGCACACGGACCACTGCCCCAAGGACAAGCTGGACGGCTACGTCCGCCCGCTGCTCGACATCTCCGCCGAGCGCGTCGCCAAGGGTCTGAACCCGCTCTTCCAGTCGCACATGTGGGACGGCTCCGCCGAGACCCTGGCCGACAACCTGGCCATCGGCCAGGAGCTGCTCGCCAAGGCCGCCGCCGCGAAGATCATCCTTGAGGTCGAGATCACCCCGACCGGTGGCGAGGAGGACGGCGTCAGCCACGAGATCAACGACGAGCTGTACACCACCGTCGAGGACGCGATCCGTACCGCCGAGGCCCTGGGCCTGGGCGAGAAGGGCCGCTACCTGCTGGCCGCCTCCTTCGGCAACGTGCACGGCGTCTACAAGCCGGGCAACGTCGTCCTGCGCCCCGAGCTCCTCAAGGACCTCCAGGCCGGCGTCGCCGAGAAGTACGGCAAGGTCTCGCCGTTCGACTTCGTCTTCCACGGCGGCTCGGGCTCCACGGCCGAGGAGATCGCCACCGCGCTGGAGAACGGCGTCGTGAAGATGAACCTGGACACCGACACCCAGTACGCCTTCACCCGTCCGGTGGTGGACCACATGTTCCGCAACTACGACGCGGTCCTGAAGGTCGACGGCGAGGTCGGTACGAAGTCCAAGTACGACCCCCGCACCTGGGGCAAGGCAGCCGAGGCGGGCATGGCCACGCGCGTCACCGAAGCGTGCGCGAACCTGCGCTCCACCGGTACCAAGCTGAAGTAGCAGTCGCGCGGCGCAAGCGTGCCGAAGGGCCCGGCCCCCGTCTCACGACGGGGGTCGGGCCTTTCGTTCGTCTTCCCCGGGGCGGTCGAGGCAGCGGAAAAGCCGTTGGACGGAGGCTCCGTGGTGCTGTGGACTGTACGCATATATCCGTACCCGGAGGTATGTTCGCGATGAGGGCTGATCGACCGCAGGTGAAGCAGGACCGCGCGGTGCGCACGCGCCGGACGATCCTGGAGGCCGCCGCCATGGTGTTCGAGGACCGGGGGTACGACAACGCCAAGCTGTCGGACATCGTCCGGCTGGCCGAGGTCACCAAGGGCGCCCTCTACTTCCACTTCGCTTCGAAGGAAGACCTCGCGCAGGCGGTGATCGACGCCCAGGTGAGCACCCATGAGCCCTTCACCCCTCAGGAGTTCAGGGCGCAGGAGTTCGTCGACATCGGCATGATCTTCTCGCACCGCCTCCGGCACGACGTCCTGATGCGCGGCAGCGCGCGGCTCACCCTGGAGCAGAGCGGCCGGGGACTGGACCGGGTGGCGCCCTATCAGGGGTGGATCGATCTGCACGCCGCCCTGATGGTGGAGGCCAAGGAGTGCGGTGAGTTGCTCCCGCACGTGGATCCGGCGCAGCCCGCGCGGCTGGTGGTCGGGTCCTTCGCGGGGCTCAACGTGATGTCGCAGACGCTCGGGCTCGACCTGGACCGCGAGGTGTCGGCGCTCTACACGAGCGTGATGCCGAGCCTGGTGTTCCCGGCCGTGGCGGCCCGGCTCGACACCGCGCCGGGCCGCGGCGCCCGGGCCCTGCACGGCCCGAACGGGAAGAGGGCGTGCGACTGTTCGGCGGGCCGGGCTGACGGGTGGGCCCCCGAGCGGGTGGCCGAGCGGGTCGCACCGCAGGCCGTCGAGTCGCAGGTCGGGGCGCCCGCGGAGAGCTTCGCCGCCGGCTGATCCCCGTACGTCTCCCTCGACTTGATCTCCGCTCGCGGGGCGGTGGAGGCCGGAAACATAACCCTCGATATTCTTTTTCCGAGTCGAGCCCGTGCCGACGGGCTCTGCGGGCTCCGCCTCGCCCTGGGAGAAGACTGTGGACATTGACGTACTCGGAGGACTCGACGTCCTTGAGAACGGCGTGCCGATCGCGCCGGCGACACCGTCCGAGCGACAGGTCCTGGCAGTGCTGGCCGTCCACGCCGACCAGGTGGTGCCGGTCGCCGTGCTCGCGGGGGAACTCGAGGCGTGCGCACCGCCGGAGCAGGTCCACGCGGTGCTGGAGGGCTGTTTACAACAGCTCCGTGAACGGCTCGCCGCGGCCGTCGCCCCCGGCGGCCGCCGCACCGCGCGGACCGTGCTCGCGCGGGCGCCCGGGGGCTACCTCCTCGACACCGGCGGCGGCCGCCATGACCTGCGGGAGTTCGAGCGCGAGGCGGCCGCGGGCCGGCGCGCGATGGCGCGCGGGGAGTACGCGAACGCGGCCGGCCTGCTGCGCGGAGCGCTCCGCCTCTGGAAGGGCCCGGTGCTGGACGGAGTGACGCCCGGCCCCCGGCTCGCCGAGCGGGTCGCGGAGCTGGAGGCTCTCCGGAAGGAGGCCGTCGAGCAGTGGGTGGACGCCGGGTTGGCGCTCGACGGGCAGCGCGAGCAGGGCTTCCCGGACTCCGACGGGCCGCCTGATGACGGCCTGCCCGACGGCTCACTGTCCGACGACGCGCTGCTTGACGACGAACTGCCCGAGGACGAACTGCCCGAGGGCGGGCTGACCCAGGCGCCGACCCCGCCCGGATTCCGGTCGCTGCCCCGGCAGTTCACCCCGATCGGCTCGGGAGACACCGGCCGGTACCGGATGCGTATCGTCCGTATCGCGCCCGCCCCCACGGCGACGCCCGCCGCGCCCGACCGCCGGGGCGCCGGATCCGCCAACCGCCAGGTGCGGCGCACGCCCACGCGCTGACCCCGCCCGGAGCCGGCGCGCCGCCCGCGGCCCCGGCCTGGGGTGGGGCGCCCACCACGCGGGCGGGGGGCCCGGCAGACTGGGGGCATGTCCATTCACCAGAACCTGCTCGGGGGCCCCGCCCCCACCCACCTCCCCGACGAGCCGGGCCGCGAGGCCATCGCCGCCGGGACCCCCGCCGTCGAGGTGGCCGCCGCGCACCCCACCTCCTCCCTCGCCTGGGCCGTCCTCGCCGACGAGGCCTTCGCGGCCGGCGGCACCGTCGAGTCGTACGCGTACGCCCGTACGGGCTACCACCGCGGCCTCGACGCCCTGCGCCGCGCCGGCTGGAAGGGCCACGGCCCGGTGCCGTGGGAGCACGAGCCGAACCGCGGCTTCCTGCGCGCCCTGCACGCCCTGGCCCGCGCGGCCGAGGCGATCGGCGAGAAGGAGGAGTACGAGCGCTGCTCGACCTTCCTGCGGGACTCCTCCCCGACGGCGGCGGACACCCTGAACGCCTGAGTCCGGGCATCGGGGGCGGGCGGTGTGGCACAGGTCCGTTGTGACGTGCGCCACAGCCCGCTGGAGCCCCGGCTCGACCGCGTCTTATGATGCGGACAGGGGACCGGGGCTCCACTTGCCTCACGGAAGGAGCGGACCGCTACCCGGAAGCACGTGTCGAGGAGACAGCGATGTCGAACACCCTTGATGCCTCCGGAGCCGGTTCGGACACCCCGAACCTCGACTTCGACGGCACGACCCCCTACGAGGACTACGTCCAGGCGGACGTCCTCACCCACCTCCAGCACCTCCGCTCGGACGACCCGGGCGAGATGGTCTTCCTGGTCACGACCCAGGTCATGGAGCTGTGGTTCACGGTCATCGTCCACGAATGGGAGACGGCCGCCCGCGCGATCGGCGAGGACCGGATCCCGGTCGCGATGGACGCGCTGAAACGATCCCTCCGCGAGCTGGAGGCCCTCAACGCCTCCTGGCGTCCGCTCGCCCAGCTCACCCCGGGCCAGTTCAACGCGTACCGCGCCGCCCTCGGCGAGGGCTCCGGATTCCAGTCGGCGATGTACCGCCGGATGGAGTTCCTGCTCGGCGAGAAGTCGTCCTCCATGCTCGTCCCGCACCGGGGCGCCCCGCGCGTCCACGCGGAGCTGGAGAAGGCCCTCCAGGAGCCGAGCCTCTACGACGAGGTCCTGCGCCTGCTGGCCCGCCGCGGCCTCCCGGTCCCGGCGGAGGTCCTGAGCCGCGACCTTTCCCTGCGGTACGAGGCATCGCCCGAGGTCGAGGCCGTCTGGACAGGCCTGTACGCCTCCCCGGACGAGCACCCGGACCTGCACCGCCTCGGCGAGGTCCTCACGGACGTGGCCGAACTGGTCTGGCGCTGGCGCAACGACCACCTCGTGGCGACCCGCCGCGCGATGGGCGCGAAGACGGGCACGGGCGGCTCGGCCGGAGTGACCTGGCTGGAGAAGCGCGCGACGAAGAACGTCTTCCCGGAACTCTGGACGGCGCGCAGCCATGTCTGACGCCAGCGCGATACCTCCGGCCTCGCCGGCCCGCCCGGGCGCAGTCGATCTGGCGGCCCGAGCCGCGGAGCTGGACGCTGCCGACGAGCTCGCCAAGCTCCGCGAGCGGTTCGTCCTGCCCGACGGAGTCGTCTACCTCGACGGCAACAGCCTCGGCGCGCTCCCGGCCGGGGTGACCGACCGCCTCGCCGACGTCGCGTCCCGCGAATGGGGCGAACTCCTCATCCGGTCCTGGGACGAAAGCGCCTGGTGGACCGCCCCCGAGCGGATCGGCGACAAGATCGCCCCCCTCGTCGGTGCGGCCCCCGGCCAGGTGGTCGCCTGCGACTCGACGAGCGTCAACCTCTTCAAGGCCCTGGTCGGCGCCGCCCGCCTCGCCCTCCCCGGCCGGACGAAACTGCTGGTCGACGCCGCCACCTTCCCCACCGACGGCTACATCGCCGCATCCGCGGCCCGGATGACCGGCCTCACCGTCACCCCGGTGGACCCCGGCCGCGCGGCCGAGGAGATCGACGACGACACCGCCGTCGTCCTCCTCAACCACGTCGACTACCGCACCGGCCGACTCCACGACCTCCCCGCCCTCACCGCCGCCGCCCGCGCGGCCGGGGCGATCACGGTCTGGGACCTGTGCCACTCGGCCGGCGCGCTCCCCGTCGGTCTCGACGAGCACGCCGTCGACCTGGCCGTGGGCTGCACGTACAAGTACCTCAACGGCGGCCCCGGCGCCCCCGCGTACCTGTACATCGCCGCCCGCCACCAGGCCGACTTCGACTCCCCCCTCCCCGGCTGGAACGGGCACGCGGAGCCCTTCGCGATGACCTCGGACTACCGTCCGGCCGACGGCGCGCGCCGCGGCCGCGTCGGTACCCCGGACATCCTGTCCCTGCTGGCCCTGGAGTCGGCGCTCGATGCCTGGGACGGGGTCGAGGTGGAGTCCGTACGGGCCAAGTCCCTGGCGCTGACCGACTTCTTCCTCGCATGCGTGGCGGCGTACGTCCCGCAGGGCAAGGTCGAGTCGGTCACCCCGGCCGCGCACGCGCAGCGCGGCAGCCAGGTCTCCCTGCGCACGGAGAACGCCCGCGAGGTCATGGGGGAGCTCATCTCCCGCGGCGTCATCGGCGACTTCCGGGCCCCCGACGTCCTGCGCTTCGGCTTCACCCCGCTCTACGTCGGATTCGCCGACGTGGAGCGCGCCGCGCGCACACTGGGTCACATTTTCGGGTGACCCGGTAGCGAAACGTCACGGCACAGGGCGGGCGGGGCTACGGCTCCGCCCGCTCGGCCGTATCCGGGTCCCCGCACGGAACGCCCCGTTCCAGACTGATACGGTCCCGCTCTGCCGGAACACCGGAACACCTGTCCCCGCTGTCCCACGCGTTACCGAAAGGTTGAGCCGATGACGGACCCCGCCGCAGTGGAACGGGACGCCGCCGAGGCCGCCTCGGCCTTCTCCCATCCGGCCGTCGCGCCGGACGTGACGGCCGCGTACGGGGAACACCCCGACCAGGTCGTCGACTTCTACGCCCCGCGCGGCGAGACCCCCGGCGAGCACCCCGGCGCGGCCCCGCTGGTGGTGCTGCTGCACGGCGGCGCGTGGCGAGCCCCCTACGACCGGCAGCACGCCACCCCGCTCGCGGACTTCCTGGCCCGGCGGGGTTTCGCCGTCGCCAACGTCGAGTACCGGCGGGGGAGCGTCCTGCCGCACCAGAACGCGGAGGGACCGGTCGCCGGGCGCTGGCCGGAGACCTTCGACGACGTGGCCGCCGCGATGGACGCCCTCCCGGGCCTCGCCGCGGCCGCCCTCCCGCGGGCCGACGTCCGCCGGGTCGTCGTCACGGGCCACTCGGCGGGCGGCCACCTCGCGCTGTGGGCCGCGGCCCGGCACGTGCTCCCGTACGACTCCCCCTGGCGCCTGCCCTCCCCGCCGCCGCTGCGCGGGGTCGTGGCGCTGGCCCCGATCGCGGACTTCGCGGTGGCGGAGGAGCTGGGCGTGTGCGGCGGAGCCTCGGCCCAGCTGCTGGGCGGCTCCGCACACTTCACGTCCCGCCTGCCGTACGCGGACCCGGCGGCGCTGCTGCCGACGGGCATCGCGACGGCGGTGGTGCAGGGGCGCGAGGACATCGTGGTCCCGCCGGCGGTGGCGGAGGCGTACGTCGCCGCGGCCGCGAAGGCGGGGGAGACGGTCGGCCTGACCCTGCTGGACGGGATCGGTCACTTTCCGCTCATCGACCCGGCGGCGGACGCGTGCGCGGTGGTGGCCGAGGAGATCTCGCAGCTGGCCTGGTAGGGCCCGCCGCGGCGCTCCGGCTTCAGTCCCACTGTTCGTCCGCCAGGGAGGTGACGGGCCGCGGCTTGCCGATGACCGCCAGGGCGATGAAGAAGTTGATCTGGCCGATCGCGATGGTGAGGGTGGCGAGGGCCTTCTCGTCGTAGTGCTTCGCCACCTCGGCGTACAGCTCGTCGGAGACGCGCTCCTTGCCGTGCGGGGCGGGCTGGAGGGTCGCCTCGACCAGGGCGAGGGCGGCTCGCTCCGCCTCGGTGAAGCAGAGGGCGTCCTGCCAGGAGGAGACGGCGGTGATGCGCTCCTCGGACACCCCGGCCTTGCGGAGGAACCCGGTGTTCAGGACGGTCAGGTAGGTGTTGCCGACGATCTGGCCGGCCCGCAGGTGGACGAGGCTCATCGTGGAGCGCGGCACGGAGCGGTTGCCCGTGGCGCGGAAGAGGGCGGCGCTGATGTCGGCGAGCTCGGGGACGAAGGCGCCGGGGTCGGGCATCCGGGAGAGGGAGCTGCTGGTGTTCGTCATGGCCGTTTCTCCTTCGGGTTGACGTCTGCACAGCACTGACGGATGGCGGCCCGGATGTGTGACAGGAGCCGGAAAAAACTTTGCGGTCCGGGCCCGTGACCGGATACACCAGTCCCCGCACCCACCGTCCACCTCACCTGTGTACTCTGGGCTCGCTTTTGCTCCTGATCGCGTTCAAAAACAAAAAATGGGGGGGCCGGTGCGCAATCGCCGTCTCGTAATGTCCGCTGCCGCCATCATCGCGGCCAGCGTTGGCCTCATACCGGGGGTGGCCAACGCGGCCGAGCCGGTGGCCGAGCCCGTGGGGCCGAAGGTGTCGGCTCCCGACGTCGACCTCACCGAGGTCGCAGAGTCGAAGTTCAAGACGTTCAAGAGCCCGGCCGAGAAGTCGGTCCGCACGACCCTGCCGGCCGCCAAGAACAAGGCCGCCGCCCCGCTGGCGGAGGGTGCCGTCGCAGGCAACCCGAACCTGAGCACGGCCCTGACGACCAAGAGCACCAGTGCCCACGGGCTGGAGCTGGTGACCGACATCATCAGCGAGGCCGCGCAGCTGACCGTCACGGTCGAGTGGGGCGACGGACAGTCGGACGTGGCCTACGCTTCCGGCGCCGGCCCGCTGACCTTCAAGCACGTGTACGCGGAGCTCGGCGAGTACCCCATCAAGGTCACGCTCGTGGACTCCACGAACAACGTGAAGTCGGAGCACCCCCTCCCGTACGGCACCGCGGGCTCGGACTTCACCCCGTACGCCCCGACCCGCCTCCTGGACACCCGCGAAGGCATCGGTGCCCCGACGGGCAAGGTTCCCGGCCGCGGCGAGACCCGGGTGAAGATCGCAGGCAACGGCGGCATCCCCGAGGGGGTCACCGCCGTGGCGCTCAACGTCACCGTGACCAACCCGGCCAGCAGCGGTTACATCACCGCCTACCCCGGGGACACGGACCGTCCGACCTCGTCGAACGTGAACTTCACCGCCGGTCAGACCGTGCCCAACATGGTGATCGTCCCGGTCGGCAAGGACGGCTACGTCAACCTGTACAACGGCAGCTGGAACGTCGGGGACTCGGTCGACCTGATCGCCGACGTCACCGGCTACTTCAGCCAGAAGGCCTCCAGCGGCTACACCCCGATGGACCCGGTCCGCTTCGTCGACACCCGTGAGGGCCTCGGTACGAGTCGGGGCCAGGTCCCGGCGCGCGGCAAGTTCACCACCCAGATCAGCGGCCTGAACGGCGTGCCGAGCGGCATCACCGCCGTCGCGCTCAACGTGACGGTCACCGAGCCGAGGTCGTCCGGCTTCCTGTCCGTCCTGCCGGGCGGGCAGTCGAACCCGAGCGTGTCCAACCTGAACTTCAACGCCGGTGACACGATCGCCAACTCGGTGATCGTTCCCGTCTCCGCCGACGGCAAGATCACCATCGTCAACGGCTCCTGGGGCGGCGCGACCGACGTCGTCATCGACGTCGTCGGCTCGTACAGCCAGGAGAGCACCGGCGCCTACGTGCCGCTGGAGCCCTTCCGCTGGCTGGACACCCGTGACCCGGAGGACTGGTACCACGGCGCGCTCAAGGGCGGCTACTTCAAGTGGGTGCCGTTCTCGCCCAGCCCCGAGGACGACGGCGTTTCGGGCTACATCCTGAACGCGACCGCCACCAACACCGCCAACAACGGTTACCTGTCGGTCGCCCCGGACCCGTACTCGTTCGAGGCCCGCAACAACGGCACCGCCGGCGACACCTACGCTCCCGGCTCCTCCACCCTGAACTGGACGCGGGGCAAGACCGTCCCGAACCTGGTCCAGGCGGCGGCCGGCGAGCACGGCGTGGTCGACTTCTTCAACCAGAGCTGGGAGGAGTGGGCGACCACCGACCTGGTCGTCGACATCTTCGGCTACTACGAGAACGACTGATCCACCGGCTCGACCTGCTCGACCTGCTCGACCTGCTCCACCTGAAATACGCCGAAGGGGCGGTGCGCATCTCGCGCACCGCCCCTTCGGGCATTCAGGTACTGCCTACTGCCTACTGCCTAGAGGAACGAGTTGATCTCGATCGTCTCGGTACGGCCCGGGCCGACGCCGATCGCGGAGATCGGGGCGCCCGACATCTCCTCGAGGGCCTTGACGTACGCCTGGGCGTTCGCCGGCAGGTCCTCGAAGGTCTTGGCCTTGGTGATGTCCTCGGACCAGCCGGGGAGGTATTCGTAGATCGGCTTCGCGTGGTGGAAGTCCGACTGCGAGTACGGGAGCTCCTCGACGCGCTTGCCGTCGATCTCGTACGCCACGCAGACCGGGATCTGCTCCCAGCCGGTCAGGACGTCCAGCTTGGTGAGGAAGAAGTCCGTCAGGCCGTTGACGCGGGTCGCGTAGCGCGCGATCGGCGCGTCGAACCAGCCGCAGCGACGGTCGCGGCCGGTGGTCACACCGCGCTCGCCACCGATGCGGCGCAGGTCCTCGCCGTCCTTGTCGAACAGCTCGGTCGGGAACGGGCCGGCGCCGACGCGGGTCGTGTAGGCCTTCAGGATGCCGATGACGCGGCTGATCTTCGTCGGGCCGACACCCGTACCGGTGCAGGCGCCGCCCGCGGTCGGGTTCGAGGAGGTGACGAAGGGGTACGTGCCGTGGTCGACGTCGAGCAGGGTGCCCTGGCCGCCCTCGAAGAGCACGACCTTGTCCTCGTCCAGCGCGTTGTTGAGGATCAGGGTGGTGTCGGCGACGTAGCCCTTGATCTGGTCCGCGTACTGGAGCATCTCTTCGACGATCTGGGCGGCGTCGATCGCGCGGCGGTTGTACAGCTTCGCGAGGAGCTGGTTCTTGCCCTCCAGCGCCGCTTCGACCTTCTGGGTGAGGATCGACTCGTCGTAGAGGTCCTGGACGCGGATGCCGACGCGGTTGATCTTGTCCGCGTACGTCGGGCCGATGCCGCGGCCGGTCGTACCGATCTTGCGCTTGCCGAGGAAACGCTCGCCGACCTTGTCGAGCGTGACGTTGTACGGCGTGATCAGGTGCGCGTTGCCGCTGATGAGCAGCTTGGAGGTGTCGATGCCGCGCTCGTTCAGGCCGCGCAGCTCGGAGAGCAGGACGGCCGGGTCGACGACGACGCCGTTACCGATGACCGGGGTGCATCCGGGGGAGAGGATGCCGGAAGGGAGAAGGTGCAGCGCGTACTTCTGGTCGCCTACGACGACCGTGTGGCCGGCGTTGTTGCCACCCTGGTAGCGCACTACATAGTCAACGGATCCACCGAGCAGGTCGGTGGCCTTTCCCTTGCCCTCGTC
Organism: Streptomyces sp. NBC_01351; assembly: GCF_036237315.1. Taxonomy (GTDB): domain Bacteria; phylum Actinomycetota; class Actinomycetes; order Streptomycetales; family Streptomycetaceae; genus Streptomyces. Next base: position 4,469,426 of record NZ_CP108356.1, read on the forward strand.
ACCCCACTGAGCTCCGAGCAGCACAAGAGCGGGCACAGGCGTACACCTCTTCCGGATGGGGCATGTCCAAGGTCAGGGGGCGTACGACGATGTACACCGCAGGCTGAGCCGTCGGACCGGTACCCCGGAATAGACGAAGGCCCTGGCGCAATAGCGCAAGGGCCTCTTGCACAAAGATGCTACCCGAGGAAGGACCGAGGTGTCGGCTCCAGAGCCCACCATGAGCCATGCGGGCGCGCCGGTAGGCGGCCTGCTCGTGCTCGTCGACCCGGTCGCCCGCCGTCTTGACGGCGAGTCCGTGCGGATCGCGAAAGATGTGTTGTCAGCGGGCGCGGCGGCGAAAATTTGCCTCCCGGACTCATCGGAGGAGTTCGCGCGGGCTCTTGCCCGCCGGGGTCATCGGCGGTTGGTGATCGTCGGGGACGACCGGGCTCTGGTGCGGGCCGTCGGGTTGCTGCACCGGGAGCGGGGGCTGTCCGACGGGGCCGTTTCCCTGATTCCGGTGGGGCCAGTGGGGTCACTGGGGCTGGCGAGGTCGCTCGGCGTGCCACTTTCGGCCGTTTCCGCGGCGCGGGCCGTGCTGGACGGCGCGGTCCGCGTCTGTGACCTGCTGGTCGACGACAGCGACGGGGTGGTGCTGGGGGACCTGCGGATCCCGTCGGCCGACCGCCCGGCGGCCCGCCCGGCGGGGCCGTCGGTGTGGAACGCGTACCGCTCGCTCGTACGCACCCTGGTGCGCCCGCCGGTGTCCGGCGCGGCGGCGCCGGGGCGGGGGCTGCGCGTGGAGGCGGACGGGGTGGTGCTGGCCGATGTCGACGAGCCCGTGCTGGACGTGTCGGTGGCGGCCCGGGACGGCCTGGCGGAGGTGGTGGTCCGGTCGGGGTCGGGCGCGGACTCCGCTCCCGGCTTCGGCTCCGGCTCCGGCTCCGGTTCCGGCGGGCCCCGGGTCGCCCGGGTGCGGTCGGTGACGGTGTCGGGGGCGGACTTCCGCTACCGGGCCGACCAGGCGGTGACCGGCCCGGTCCGGCGGCGTACGTGGACGCTGCACCCCGGGGCGTGGGGCCTGACGCTGCCGCACCAGCGGTGACCCGGCCGCGCGCGGCTCAGAACTCGACCAGCAACCGCTCCAGCCCCCGGATGACATAACCGTCCCGCCACTGCGGCTCCTCGACGAGCCGCAGTGGCGGGACGCCGTCCGCCAGCAGAGCCCCGAACGAGGCCTCCAGCTCCCGGCGCGCGAGCGGCGCCCCCAGGCAGTAGTGGATCCCGGCCCCGAAGCTCAGGTGAGGATTGTCGGCCCGTACGAGGTCCAGCGCGTCGGGGTCGGCGAAGCGCGCGGGATCCCGGTTCGCGGACCCGAACAACAGTGCGACCTCGGCCCCGCGGGGGACGAGGGTGTCCCCGATCCGGACGTCGTCGAGCACCCAGCGCTCGAACATCTGCAGGGGCGTGTCGTACCGCATGAGTTCATCCACAGCTGTGGACAACTTTTCGGGATTGCGCCGCAGGTCCGCCAACTGGGCGGGATTGCGGAACAGCGCCCACCATCCGTTGACGGTCGTGTTGACCGTGGCCTCGTGACCGGCGTTCAGCAGGAGCACGCACGTGGAGATCATCTCCTGCTCGCTGAGCCGGCCCTCGTCATCGTGGGCGGCGATCAGCCCGGAGATCAAATCCTCCCCGGGACGCGCCCGCCGCTCGGCGATCAGCCCCCGCAGGTAGGCGCTGAACTCCACGCTCGCCCGCACCGCGCGCCGCGCCGTCTCCTCGTCCGGCCGGAGCTCGTACATCCCGCAGATGTCCGCCGACCAGGGCCGCAGCAGTCCCCGGTCCGCCTCCGGCACGCCCAGCAGCTCCGCGATGACGGCCACCGGCAGCGGCTCGGCGACGGCGGTGAGCAGATCCCCGCCCCCGTCCGCGAGCAGCCGCCCCACCAGCCCTTGGGCGAGGCTCCGCACGGCGGGCACGAGCCGCTCCACCGTGCGCGGGGTGAAGGCCTTCGCCACGAGCCTCCGCACCCGCGCGTGCGCGGGGTCCTCCAGGTCCAGCAGGCCGTTGCCGTTGAGCACGTGGAAGGGCTCGTGCTCCGCCGGCGGGGCCTCGCGGCCGAACTCCTCGTGCGAGAAGCGGTGCAGGTAGGTCCGCCCCAGCCGCCGGTCCCGCAGCAGCGTGCTCACATCGGCGTAGTGCGGCACCAACCACTGCCCGGTGGCCTCCCACCAGATGGCCCGCCCCTGCTCCCGCAACTCCCGGTACGCCGGATACGGATCGGCGACGAACCCCGCGTCCCACGGATCAAAGCCCATCCCCGCACCCTAACGGGGTGTCACTCCTCCCACCGGGAACCCTGGATCACCTCCACGAAATCCCCCGGGACGAAGTCGGGCGTGAAGTGCCGCAGGACATCGGCCTTCACATTGCCGAACGTTGTGTCCGGCTTCTGCTCGATCCCCTCGGTGAAGGCCCGGAGGATCCGCCGCTTGAAGTCCGGCCGGGGGTGCAGTGCGGTGATCTCGGCGCGGGCGGCCGCGCCGATGTCGTCGAAGCCGATGCCCAAGACGTCGTACTCCACGCCCGCCGTCACCAGCGCCACCTCCGGTTCCATGAACTCCGGTATCCCGGGGGTGGTGTGCAGCGCGATCGCCGTCCACACCCGGCGGATGCCGTCCTCCGGGATTCCGTGGCGCTCCAGGAACCGCCGGGCCTCGTCCGCGCCGTCGACCTCGAAGCGGCGCCCGCTCGCCCGGAACCGCTTCCCTAGCCCCAGATCGTGGAACATCGCCCCGACGTACAGCAGTTCCGGATCGAAGGCGAGCCCCCGCCGCCGTCCCTGGAGGCTCCCGAACCAGTACACCCGCCGCGAGTGGTGGTAGATCAACTCGCTGGTGGTGTCCCGCACCAGCTCGGTCGCCTCCGCGGCGAGCTTCCCCTCCGGCACCGCCACCCCGGCGGCCGTGTTCCCTCGCGCTCCCATGCCGTGCCTGTTCACACCTGCTCCTCTCGACGTACCTCCAGCCTCCTCGCGCCGTCTCCCGCCCGCCATGTCCCCGTGGCCACACACCCCACACATCCGGACATCCCTCCCCGCTACCGTGCAGCCCATGGGCACCCACACGATCACCGTCCTCGCCTTCGACGGCGTGCGTCTCCTGGACGTCGCCGCCCCGCTGGAGGTCTTCGCCACCGCCGGGGACCCCTATGCCGTGCAGGTCTGCACCCCCGACGGTGCCCCCGTCCGCACCTCCACCGGCCTGCGGATAGACGCCGACCTCCCGGCCGGCGAGGTCGAGCGCACCGCCACCCTGGTGGTCCCCGGCCCCGCGGACCTGGCCACCCTGCGCACCAGGCCCGAACTGGTCGAGCTCGTAGCCCGGCTGGCCGCCCGCGCCGACCGGGTCGCCGCCGTCTGTACCGGCGCCTTCGTCCTCGCCGCCGCCGGCCTCCTGGACGGCCGCAGGGCCACCACCCACTGGGAGCACGCCGCCGACCTGGCCCGCGCCTACCCCGGCACCACCGTCACCCCCGACGCCATCTACGTCCAGGACGGGCCCGTGCTCACCTCCGCCGGAGTCACCGCCGGCATCGACGTCTGCCTGGCCCTCGTGGAACAGGACCTCGGCCCCGACACCGCCCGCCGAGTCGCCCGCGACCTGGTGGTGTTCCTGCAACGCCCCGGCGGTCAGTCGCAGTTCTCCGCGGCCTCCCGCACCTCACCCACCCGTGATCCGGTGCTGCGCCCCCTGCTCGACGCCATGGCCGCGGATCCCGCGGCCGACCACAGCCTCCCGGCCCTCGCCCGCCGCGCGGGCCTCAGCGCCCGCCACCTCTCCCGTCTCTTCAAGGCCCACACCGGCACCACGCCGGCCGCCCACCTGGAGACCCTCCGCCTGGAAGCCGCCCGGACCTTCCTGGAACAGGGAGAACCGGTCACCGTCGCGGCCCGCCGCAGCGGCCTCGGCACCGACGAATCCCTCCGCCGGGCCTTCGCCCGCCACCTCGGCACCACCCCCTCCGCCTACGCGTCCCGCTTCCGCACCACCCGGACCGAGCCCTACGCTGGGGTCACCAGCCGGGTCTCGTAGGCGAACACCGCCGCCTGCGTCCGGTCCCGCAGCCCCAACTTCACCAGGATCCGACTCACATGGGTCTTGATCGTCGACTCCGCGACGACGAGCCGGTCCGCTATCTCCGCGTTGGACAGCCCCTGCGCGATCAGTACCAGCACCTCCGTCTCCCGATCCGTCAACTCACCCACCCCCGCCGGGTCGGTGAACCTGCGCGCCTCGGAGAGCTTTGAGAACTCCGCGATCAGCCGCTTGGTCACCGAAGGCGCCAGCAGGGCCTCCCCGGCCGCCACGACCCGCACCCCGTCCGCCAGCTGACGGGCCGACGCGTCCTTGAGCAGGAACCCGGAGGCCCCGGCCCGCAGCGCCTGGTACACGTACTCGTCGAGGTCGAAGGTCGTCAGGACCAGCACCTTCGCGTCCGTGTCGGCGGCCACGATCTCCCGCGTCGCCTCAAGACCGTTCATCTCCGGCATCCGGATGTCCATCAGCACCACGTCCGGCCGGAGCGCCGCCACCTGCGCGACGGCCTCCCGGCCGTCGACCGCCTCGCCCACCACCTCGATGCCCTCCATGGCATTGAGCAGGACGGAGAACCCCTCGCGCACCATCATCTGGTCGTCGACGATCAGCACCCTGATCGTCATGCCGGCCCCTCCTCCGGCGCCGTGACCGCCACCGGACGGCTGGGCACGGGTATGAACACCGCCACCTCGTACCCGCCGCCGGCCGTCTCGCCGGCCGTCATCTCCCCCTCCAGCATGGCCACCCGCTCCCGCATGCCGGTGATCCCGTGCCCGGCCCCGGGCGACGGCCGCACATCCCCGGTCGGCGCCTCATTGACGACCCGTATCCCCAGCCCGCCCAGTACGTAACTGACCTCCACCCCGGCCACCGCACCCGGCGCGTGCCGCAGCGTGTTGCTCAGGGCCTCCTGGATGATCCGGTACGCCGACAGCTCCACCCCCTGAGGCAGCTCCCGCACCGCGCCCGTCACCGTCTTCTCCACGCTCAGCCCGGCCTCCCGCACATTGGCCAGCAGACCGTCCAGCGAGGCCAGCGTCGGCTGCGGGGCGTCCGGCGCCTCGTAGTCCGCGGAGCGCACCACACCCAGCACCCGCCGCAGCTCCGTCAGGGCCGCCACCGCGTTCTCCCGGATGGTGACGAACGCCGCCTCCAACTCCGGCGGCGGGTTCTTCACCCGGTACGGCGCGGCCTCCGCCTGGATCGCCACCACCGACATGTGGTGGGCCACCACGTCGTGCAGCTCCCGCGCGATCGTCGTCCGCTCCTCCAGCAGGGTCCGCTTGTCCCGCTCGACCGCCGTGACCTCCTGCTGCGCGCTCACCTCCGCCTTGGCGTGCCGGCGTATCTGGATGCTGCTCGCGATCACCAGTGCGAACGCCGAGAACACGGCCATCTCCGGCAGGTTCGTCCCCGCCCCGTACGCGTACCCGCTCCTGAAGACCACCGACAGGATGAAGCCGAGCGCGAGGGTGAGCGTCCACATCCAGGCCGCCACCCTGGGGCCGGTCCGCAGGGTGACGATCACCATGACGGCGATGTACGCGAGGAAGCTGCCCGGGGTCCACGGCCAGCTCGCCTCGCTGCCGAGCGCGGCGAACAGCACCGTCATGGCGACGGCCGCCCACCAGGCCGCGACCGGCCGCACCAGCGTCATCACGACCGGGGCCGCGGAGATCATCCCGATGAGGAGCTCGCCGGTATCCCCGAGGTAGCTCGACTGCGTGCCCGCCGTGAACACCATCACGAAGAGGGCCAGCGCCCCCACCATCGCGTACCGCGTCCACGGGAAGTGCCTGCGTATCGCCCGGGGAAGCCGGCGCACGATTCGCCCGGGCGTCTCCTGCAGCGGCAGCGGCCGGTAGGCGAAGGCGTTGGTGACGAGGTCCTGGCGCAGGGTCTCGATCACCCCCGATGCCAGTCGGAACTCAGGTGTCCGGGCTGTACCCCCGGTGGTCGTCTCGCTCATAACAGAACCGTAGGTCCCGGGTCCCGTAGCCCGCGTCGCCGCCGAAGGGGATTTCCCGACCTCCCCCTCAAGTACTACCCGGGGCAGATCAGTAGCCCGTCGGACGGACCAGACCCGTCTCGTACGCGAACACCGCCGCCTGCGTGCGGTCCCGCAAGCCCAGCTTCACCAGGATCCGGCCCACATGGGTCTTCACCGTCTGCTCCGCCACGGTCAGGTGCGACGCGATCTCCGCGTTCGACAGTCCCTGCGCGACGAGCGACAGCACCTCCGTCTCCCGCTCGGTCAGCTCGTCGATCCGCGCCCGCGACGGTGCGCGCGGCGCCCCCAGCCGCGAGAACTCGGTGATCAGACGCTTCGTGATGTTCGGCGAGAGCAGCGCCTCACCGGCCGCCACCACGCGCACCGCCTCCGCGAGCTGGTCCGCCGACGCGTCCTTGAGCAGGAAGCCGGAGGCGCCGGCCCGCAGCGCCTCGTACACGTACTCGTCGAGGTCGAAAGTGGTCAGCACCAGCACCTTCACCTCGGCCCCGGGGACACCGGTGATGACGGACGTCGCCTCGATGCCGCCCATACCCGGCATGCGGATGTCCATCAGGACCACGTCCGGCGCCAGTTCGGCGACCTTCGCCACGGCGTCGGCCCCGTCCACGGCCTGACCGACCACCTCGATGTCCGGCTGGGCGTTGAGGAGCACGGTGAAGCCCTGCCGGACCATCATCTGGTCGTCGGCGATCATCACCTTGATCGGGGTGCTCATGAATTCCTCTTCATCTCGGGGAAGGAGTCGCCGGGCAGGCCCTGCGGATCCATCGGGAGTACCGCGGTCACCTCGTACCCGCCTTCGGGGCGCGGGCCCGCGGCCAGCTCGCCCCCCAGCATGCCCGCCCGCTCCCGCATCCCCAGCAGTCCGTGCCCCGCGCCGTTCGAGGGCGGAGCCGGCCGGGTCGGTGCGCTGTTGGCCACGCACAGGTGCAGGTCGCGCGGCCCGTAGGCGATGCCGACCTCCACACGCGAACCCGGGGCGTGGCGCAGGCAGTTGCTCAGCGCCTCCTGGACGATGCGGTACGCGGTCAGCTCCACGCCCGGAGTCAACACCCTGCGGACGCCCGCGACTTCGACGGCGACGTCGAGCCCGGCCCCCCGCACGTTGTCCACGAGGCCGTCCAGTTCGGCCAGGGTGGGCACCGGATGGTGTGGGTTCGCAGGATCGTCCGGCTGCTCGGAGCGCAGCACGCCCAGCACCCGCCGCAGCTCCGTCAGGGCCTCCAGCGCGTTCTCCCGGATCCCCGCCAGGTTCTCCTTGAGCTCCTCGGACGGGTTCTCCACGAGGTGCGGGGCGACCTGGGCCTGGATGGAGATGACGGACATGTGGTGCGCGACGACGTCGTGCAGCTCGCGCGCGATCCGGCTGCGCTCCTCCAGCAGGGTGCGCCGGGCCCGCTCCTCTTCCGTGAGGGTCTCCTGCTCGACCAGCTCGCCACGGGCCAGGCGCAGGGCGCGCAGCGCGTAGCCGAGCAGGCCGACGAAACCGAAGATGAGGACGGCCCCGGGCGCGGTGGTCGTGCTGTGCTCCGGCTTGAAGGAGGCTTCGGCCAGGCCGGTACAGGCCACCGAGATGCCGACGACAGCGATGGTGACCCGCGGCGGCATGCGCAGGGCGACCAGCAACAGCACCGGGGCGAAGGCGAATGTCCCGGCAGGCGTCCAGGGCCAGGCCTGGCCCTGCCCGACGTTGCCGTAGATCGCCCAGGCGATGGCGCCTGCCGTGAGCAGGCCGAGCCACCAGGCGGCCATAGGCCGGAACATCGCGAGCGCGATGGACACACCGGTCAGGATCGCCAGGACCAGTGGGAGTCCTCCGGTGACGTGGTAGTGGTCGCCGAGCTGCTCGGTGGTGAGGAAGCCGAAGAAGGCGGCGGCGTATGCGACCAGCACGTGCGGCAGCCGGGCCAGCCAGCGCGGCCGCGCCATCCTCGGCAGCGGGTCCCGGTCCAGGGTGCACAACTCCATGGCCAGCGACCGGAATCGGGACCGGGCGCCGCCTTTGGCGCTGCCGGGGTTTGCGGGGTCGGTCAGGGGCGCGGGAGGTTCGGTCACATCGGCCAGCCTAGACATGAGCGATTTCCTTGCCGGGAGCGTGAGCGCTCGGGGCGCAGTGCGCACGCGTGGCGTCGGCGGGCCGCCCGGGCCGGGAGGTCCGGGCAGGCTCGCCGGTCCGGGCCTTCCGGGGGCGCGGGCCCTGTTCGTACGTGCGGAACGCGGCCCAGCACAGGGTCAGCGCTGCGGCGAACAGTGGTAGCCACAGCAGTCGGGCGGCTATCCAGCCCGGGGACCCGGGCACGGTGTGCAGGCCGGGCAGGTCGGCCGAGACGAGCAGTCCGAGGGCGGTGACGGCCATCATGGCGGTCTGGTGCCACAGGAAGACCGTCATGGCGGAGAGGTTCACCAGGGCCACCTTCGCCCAGGCCGTCGGCCGCCGCATGGCCCGTGCCAGCGGGTCGCGCACCAGCAGCGCCAGCCCGCACTGGGCCACGCCGAAGGCGACCGCGGCGAGCGTCGGCGGGTTCAGATTCGATATCGAGGCCCCGGGGACACCGACCATGGACGCCGGGTACCCGCCCCAGAGGACCAGCGCGGCAGTGGCCACGGTGCCCGCACCGAGGAGCAGGGCGGGCGAGCGGCGACCGGCGAACGAGCCGGAGGCCCAGGCGGCGCCCAGCGTGTAGGGGACGAGCCAGCCGGCGGCGACATTGACCCAGCCGACCCAGTCGGGCCCGCCGAACCCGAACCGCCACACGTCGACGCTCGCCACCACGGCCAGCGGCCACAGCGGGCTGAGCCGCGCCACCAGCGGCGTCGCAGCGGTGAGCACCGCGAACACCAGCAGGAACCACAGAGGCGACAACACCAGCTTGAGCAGCGTCCGTACGGTGTCCAGCTCGACCCCGCCGATCAGCATCCCGGCGGCCACCACGGCCCACAGGACGAGCACGGCCGCAACCGGGCGGAACAGCCGGCCCAACCTCTGCCCCACCCACGTGCGGTACGAATCCCCGCGCGCCCGCGCCGACGCGTACCCCATGGCGGCGACGTGACCGCCGACCAGGAAGAAGGCGGCAAGGGTCTGGAACACCCAGGACACCGGGGCCAGCCAGGGCATGTGCGCCAGCGGACTCGTGGTGCTCAGACCGCCGTCGGCGGTGGTCAGGGCGGTGACGAGCCAGTGGCCGAGGACCACGCCGAGGATCGCGAAGGCCCGCAGCGTGTCCACGCTCCGGTCCCGCCCGGCAGGGGTGGAGGCATCGATCCCGGCGGCCAGTACGGCCCAGCGGGTGCGGAGCTCAGGCACGGGTGGCCTCCGAGACGGTAGCGGTGGTGGTCGCGGCGCCGGCGGTGCCCGCGGTCCTGGCGGAGCCGAGGACGATCGCGGCCAGGCCGTCGAGGGACTCGGTGCCGGGCTTCAGGTAGTCGCTGTGCCCGCCGGGACCGGCAGCGAACGCCTTGGCTCCGAAGGCGGGGTCGACGGGATCGGGGCCGAAGCCGATTCCGCCGAGCCGGACGTGCGGGACATCCGCGATCCAGTCCCCGCCACCGCGCCCGGCCCATACCCGGGCACTCGTCGGCAGCTCCCCGGCCGAGTCGGCCCCCGTACCCGGGCTGCCGAACAGCGCGATGTCGGCGACCGAGGGCCCGGTCGGCGTACGGGCGCAGACCACGGAACCGTACGAATGGCAGAGCAGCGAGAGCTGCGCGCCGGGCCCGGCCATGTCACTCAACCGGCCGAGGAACGGGGCCAGTTCGCCGGCGGCTTGGTCCGCGCGCTCGGCGGTCAGCACGGTCGTGCTGACCGTGCCGGGGGTGTCGTACCCGAGCCAGGCGACCACGGCGGAGCGCGGATGCTCGGCCTGGAGGCGCTGCTGAAGGGTGACAGCCCCGGCACGGAACCTTTGGTAGGTGTCGAGAGTCGTATCGGAGCCGGGCACGAGAACGGCGACCCGGTCGGCGGTCTCCAGCTCCCCGAAGACCTCGACGGCCCTGCCCCTGCCGCGCCCGTCGAAGGCGAGGAACTGGGCCGTGCCGGCCGCCTCCATTGCGCGGAGCTTGGCGGCCCGCCCGGTCCGGCCGGCCTCCTCGGCCATCCGGGCCGCCTCCGTGAGGCCGACTCGGTTGGCCGCGTACCGGGTGTGCGGTGCCGCGTCCTCGGCCATCGCCGCGGGCGGGGGAGCGGGAACGTCGGCGGAAGCGGCGGCGGAGACGGGGAATATGACGGCTGCGGCGACCAGGGCCGCCAGCAGGGTCCGATGGGCCCGACCGCGTGCGGGCCGTGCGGGCTGGATGCGCTCCCTCGTACCGGCCGCTGCCACCGCGTCCACCGCTTCCGCCGTTTCCGTCGTGAGCGCCGTGCGTGCCGTTCCCGCTGTTCCCGCCGTTCCCGCCGCCATGGTGTCTTCCTTCGGTCCGGAAGAGCCCTCGGCGCCCTTCTCTTGATCCGAAGTTAGGAATCAGGCCCCGTCGTCGGCGTCACGCTGCGGAGCGGTGTTCGCGCGTAGCTCTCAGGTATGACGAGGGCTACGCAAGCGCTCGAAGACCCTGACGGAGACGCCGGGTTAAGGTCGAAGAGTGATCGACACTGACTGGCGTCACGACCGCATCGGCAGCGCGCACCGCAGGGAGAACCCCACCGTCATGCGCCGTCTCACCTCGGGATTCGCCGCCATCGGGGACCGGCAGTTCCTGCCCGGGTACTCGGTGCTGCTGACCGAGGACCCCGCCGTGACCCGGCTCTCCGACCTGTCCCGGGAGCGCAGGATCGCGTACCTCTGCGACATGGAACGGCTCGCCGAGGCCGTCGAGCGGGCCTGCCGGCGCCTCGACCCGGCCTTCCGCCGCGTGAACATCGAGATCCTGGGCAACACCGACCCGTACCTCCACGCCCACGTCTGGCCCCGCTACGACTGGGAGCCCGCCGACCAAGTGCGGTTGCCGGTCTGGCTGTACGAGGAGGAGCAGTACTGGCGGGGCGAGCAGCACGCACTGGCCCCGCGCCACGACGGCTTGCGGGCCGCCATCGGGGAGGAACTGGACGCGCTCGGAGAGGTCTCCTAGCTCGCGGGTGTGGGCGCGGGTGTGGGGGCTGGGGTGCGGATCAGTCCGCGACCAGAGGTTCCACGTAGCCCGCGCGCCAGCGGGGGGCGGGGTCCTGGCCGGGGCTGGTCCAGTACTCCCGTGCCCGCACGATCTCCCCGTCCCGCACCGTCCACAGGGAGACGGCCCGGTAGACGACGTGGTCCTGAGGTATCTCCACCTCGGTAACGACGAGGTTGCCGTCCGCGAGGATGCGCAGCACCTCAACGGATCTCTCGTCCGTGTAGCCCTCGTCGCTGTTCACGGCGATGAAGTTGGCGCGACCCACGATGCGTTCACCGCTCACCGGCCATTCGATGACCGCGTCCTCGGCGATGAGTTCGGCCACGCCGTTCCAGTCGCGTGCCTCGATCCGCTCCCACAGTTGTGCCACAACCTTCAACGGCTCCATGTGCCGCAGTGTCCGACAGCCGCGTTATACGTAACAAGCTTTGCTTGCAGGCTTATTGACTTCGACACAAAACGGTGTGGGGTCAGGGGCTCGCCGTTGGTGCGGTGGGTGGGCGGGGGTCTTCGTCGCCGCTCATCACCGCGTACACGCTGCCGGTGGAGAGCACGGTGACGGCCGCGGCCACCGCGAGGAAGAAGGCGGTGGAGGCGGTTCGGGGGCGGGGCGGGGGTTCCGCTTCCAGTGGTGGGTAGGTGGAGTACGCGGGCGGGATCGGGGTGCGGGTCGGGGGAGCGGCGCGGTCCGGGCCGGCGTCCTCGCGGTCGAGGAGGCGTACGGCGTGCCGACCGATGTTGGCCACCAGTGGCGTGGGGAGCCAGGGCTCGGGCGGGGTGTGTGGGTTGCGCGGGCCGCGTGGGCCGCGTGGGCCGCGTGGGCCGCGCAGGCTGCCGACGCGGGGTGCTATCTCGGCCGGTGCCGGGCGGGCTGCGGGGTCGCTGTGGAGGCAGTCCCGTAGGAGGTCACGCAGTTCCGGGGGTAGGTCGTCCGGGTAGAGATCCGATTCCGCTTTCGCCTTTGCCTTCGGTTTCGGTTCGTTGGAGGGGAGCCGTCCGGTGGCCGCGTAGGCGAGGACGGTGCCGAGGGCGAAGACGTCGCGGGCGAGGTCCGGAGGCGGGGCCGCGAAGCCGAGGGGATGGCCGATGAGGCGTGGGCCGTCGAGGGTGAGCAGGACGTTCGAGGGCTTCAGGCAGTGGTGGGCGAGCCCTGCACGGTGGAGGTCCTGGAGGGCGTCCGCCAGGCCGCGGGCCAGGGCGATCAGGGAACGGCCCGGCAGCGGGCCGAAGTCGTCGGCGACGACCTGCTCCAGGCTCGGCCCGGCGACGTACTCGGTGGCGAACCAGAGGCTCTCGGACTCGGTGTCGGCGTCGAGGACGGGAGCCGTGTGCGGGCCGGCCAGGCGCCGGGCCGCGGTGGTGTCCTCGCGGAAGCGGTTGCGGAAGTCCTGGTGGGCGGCGAGCTCGTGGCGGATGAGGGTGAGGGCGACGGTGCGGGGGCGGGCGGGGCCGCGGGTGGGGTGGTGGTCGTGGTGGCCGCGGTGGTCGTCGCGCTCGGAGCGGGCGAGGTAGACCGGGCCGATGTCCGGGCCGACGTCCCGGCTGGTGCCGAGTCGGGACAGCAGGCGGTACGGGCCGATGCTGTGCGGGTCGCACGGGTGCAGTTGTTTCATGGCCGGGTGGTCCCTCCCCCTGACGGCTCCCGCAGCAGAGGACGACCGGGGGCCGCGGGAGGTTGCTTACGGGAGCGTCCGAGGGTGGCGCCGGGCGCCGCTGCTGGGGCTCCGCCCCAGGCCCCGCGCCTCAAACGCCGGCGGGGCTGAGGGGGGTGTGCCTCGGGCACCGGCGGGGCTGAGGGGGGTGTGTGCCGCGAGCGCCGGCGGGGGTGAGGGGAGTGTGTCGTGAGCGACACCCGCGAGTTCGCGAAAGCCGAAGGCTCTTCATGTCCTTTGTCAGCGTAGGTAGTCGTCCGCGATGCGCTGACCTGGCCTGACTATGTCCATTGACCGACGACCTGCGTCAGGTGGACTGCCAACGGCAGTTCGGGGAGAAAGAAGGATCGACAGTGTCCGGCGAGCACGATGAGGCAGGGTTTCGGTTCGGATGGCGTGGCAGTCATTACGCCGGCACGCCTGTTGACGACCTGTGGTTGGCGATCAATAAGGATCCGGACGGTACCTGGTGCCTCGACGCGTACTTCATCGGACGCACGACACTGATGGGTGGCGCACCGCGGGTCGCCGCGTTTGCCCAGTGGCTGCTGGCCTGCCCACCCGACGGCCGGTATGAGAAGGAGTTCACGCTGGTCGACAGCGAACCGCAGAGCGGATCGCGCCGGCTCACAGACGGTACTCGGCTCACCGCCGAAATCCTGTTGGGCCGTGAAGAAGCGGGTGGGCCCGAGTATCTCCAAGTGCTCTTGTCCGGCGAGATTCACAACTACGCCTTTGCGGTGTGCGCACCGCTGGAATGCCAGCGGGTGCTTCGCGCTGAGCTAGAAGCCGCCGCGGCCCGACTCCTCGCCTCACGCGCCTAGGTTCGCCGGCCAAGAAGCCGCAACAACTGTGTTCGCTGTCTAGACGCCTTGGTTGGATGACAACGGACACGCAGCACGCGACGCAGCATGACTTGCGGTCTGTCTCAACGAACCGAGTCCATGCGTCTCATCCAATCCAGTCCATGCAAGTCAGCAGCAAGCAAGTGCACGACCAACTTCGATGAGACAGGACACTTCAGCGGGAACCCGAGGGTCTGTTGCCGGGATTCTCGGGGTTGCCGTCTTGGGTTCGCGGTGAAGTTGCGGGGTCGTTCTCCAGGGCCGCTCCAGGATCTGACGGGCGGAGTTCGCGTAGCGGATGGCGGTCTTCTCGTCGAGGCCGAAGACCTCGGCGAGGTGGAGCGGGTCAGGGCCGTGGGTGAGGGTTTCCTCAAGCTGACGGTCCATGCGGAGCCGCTCCAGCGTCGCGGTCTGGCCGCGCAAGGCCTCGGTGATCCACACACACACACCGCTGACCGGGCGGGTGTCCATGGTGATGTGCCGGCTGACGATCAGGTGCGGGTTTGCCGTGCTGGGCCACCGCCGGCGGCGGTAATCGAGCCAGGCGCGGATCGCCTGGCGGGTGAGGTCGTCGAGCGGGCGGGCGCGGCCGGGCTGGCGTGGACGGTGGCCAGGGCCAGGGCCAGGGCGAGCCGTGCGGCCGGCGTGGTCGCCGCGTCGACGGCGGCACGGACCTCGTCGCCGAGCCGCTGCGGCCTCACGGAGGAGATTTCGGGTTGGCTCCGACGGGTTTCGTCACCACGCAGGCGATGCCATCCGCCCGCTCATGGAGTGCAGTCTCCGAGCCAGGTCAGGACCGGCCCGACCGAGTCAGCGGGAATCCGTTGCGTCGTCCTCGGCCGGCCCGGGGGCTGCCGTGCTGTCGGCGGCCTGGCCGGCGGCTCGTTCCGCGCGGAGTTCTTCGGCGACGTCGTAGGCCCGGCCCGGGTCGTAGATGGTGACCGTAGTGCCGGGGCTGTACATCGCGGCTGCCCGGGGCGTGTACCGGTAGATTTCGACGCCGCGTTCGGCGGCTATGCCGTCGACCTCGCCGACGGGTACCCGCCACAGCTCGGCGGTGTGGGACCGGGTCCACCACTCGTCCGGACGCAGGAAGTCTCGCTTGACCTCCGTCTGACGCTCCACCGCCACCTGGACCTGGCCGAGTTGCTCGGTCAACCAGCCGGTCAGCGCCTGTGCGTCGACCCGAGAGAGCGGTGCGGACGTCGCCGGTTCGCACTCCACCGTCTCGCTGTCGGTATGCAACACCACCTTGATCGACTGTCGCTGCCCCAGACTGAGTCGCTCGATGACGACGACTCGCTGCAGATCAGCCATCGCCATGGTCGACGAACGCAGAAAGCGGGCGATCACGACCTGGGCCGGAGTTCCCAGGGGGCGTAGCTCGCCCCACCGCGCCGTCAGGGAGACCGTGACGTACATCATGGCCACGGTGAGCACGATCACTGCGACCACCGTGAGCGCCAGTAGGACCCAGAAACTGCCCCAGAAGAGTGAGTTCCCCGAGATCACGGCGGCCACCAGAGCGGCCAGCAGAAGTGGGGCTGCGACCACCGGCGGGACCATTGGCCAAGGTTCGGTGAGACTGACCAACCTTCGGTGAGACGGGACAGGAGGGGGTGTGCCGCGAGTGCCGGCCGCGCTGGAGGGGGTGCCGCGAGTGCCGGCCGCGCTGGAGGTGGTGTGCCGTAAGCGCCGGCCGGCTGAGGGCGTGCCTCAGGTGTCGGCCGGGCCGGCGGGGTGGGGTTGTGGGGGTACGTGGGGGTGAGGGTCAGGGGGTGGTGGGGTTGGGTTCGGTTGGGGGGTTGGTCAGGGAGTCCAGGGCTGACGAGAGGCGTTCCAGGACATGGACCGTTTCCGCGAAGGCGGCGTCGCCCAGTTCGGCTGCCAGGTGGGTGGCCAGGGAGGCGTGGCCCGGGTTGATACGGGCGATGGCCGCGCGGCCCGCTGCCGTCGGGCGGAGCAGCTTCGCCCGGCGGTGGGCCGGGTTCGGGGCGTACTCGGCCAGGCCCTTCGCCGCCAGCAGGTCCGCGATGCGCTGCACGCTCTGCCGGGTGATGCCCATCTCGCGGGCGATGCCCGCCACCGGAAGGGGTTCGTGCAGGACCGCGCCCAGCACCTGCCACCAGGCAGCGGTCAGCCCGGCAGGGCGGGCCAGTTCCTCCGAGAGGGAGAGGAACTGGCCGTTCAGCCGGAAGACCCCGAGCGCGGTGCGGCTCAGCAGGTTCTGGCGGCCGCGCAGCGGATCCGGCGAGGTGGGGGAGGTGGAGGAGGTGGGGGAGGTGGGGGAGGTGGGGGAGGTGGGGGCGTCGGCCGAGGTGGGCGTGTGCTCAGGCATCGTCCGACTCCGCCGCCGCCATCAGCACCGGGTACGCGCTCTCGTCCGAGTCGTGGAACAGCCGGTACCACGCGTCCAGCACGTCCGGCTTGTACACGTCCAGGCGGGCGAACACCTCCCGCGCGAAGGCCACCGGTTCCGTCGGCCCCGCCGTGATCAGGTCCCCGTCCGTGACCGCGTCGGCATCGACGTAGTGCTCGGCGCCCCCGTACCCCGGCTGCGGCGCCAGGTAGAAGGAGGCCGCGCTCGTGTGGGCCCGGCCGTCCAGCACGCCCGCCCGGGCGAGCCCGGCGGTGGCCCCGCAGATCGCCGCGACCGGGACCCCGGCCGCCAGGAACTCCGCCGCCTTCGCCGCGAACGGCGCCAGGTCCTCGCTCGTGTCCCACAGCGAGGCGCCCGTGAGGATCAGCAGCGAGGAGTCCTCCGGCCGCAGGTCGGCCAGCGCCATGTCGGGAAGGACGCGCACGCCGCCCATGGTGGTCACCGGCTGCTCGGCGGCCGGGCCGACCGTACGGATCCGGTGGCCGTGCTGGGTCAGGTGGGCCGTGGTGTGGCCGGTCTCCCAGTCCGCGTACGTGTCGTAGACCGCGAGGTGGACCGACTTCCGCGGGGTTTCGTTCTGCTGGGTCTGGTGCGCCGTCTCGTTCATGGTCTTCGCCTCCGAGGTGAGGTGCGAGGGGTGCCGAACTCCGTATGACAGGATTCTGTCGTATCGACAGGATGCTGTCAATAGATGAATCCCGCGGCCGTGCACAGACAGACTGCCGAGACCCGCCCCCCACCCCCATACAGTCCGCCGATATCCGTCCCCACCTGCGCACTTCTAGCGTGACGACATGACCCCTCATGTCGCCTCGCACACCCTTGCCGAAGTCAAGGACGCCGACCGGAAGCACGTCTTCCACTCCTGGTCCGCCCAGGCCCTGATCGATCCGCTCGCCGTCGCCGGGGCCGAGGGGTCGTACTTCTGGGACTACGAAGGCAAGCGCTTCCTCGACTTTTCCTCCCAGCTGGTCAACACCAACATCGGCCACCAGCACCCCAAGGTCGTCGCCGCGATCCAGGAGCAGGCCGCCCGGCTCTGCACCCTGGCCCCCGGCTTCGCCGTCGACGTCCGCTCCGAGGCGGCCCGCCTCATCGCCGAACGGACCCCCGGCGACCTCGACAAGATCTTCTTCACCAACGGCGGCGCCGAGGCCGTCGAGAACGCCGTCCGCATGGCCCGGCTGCACACCGGCCGCGCCAAGGTGCTCTCCACCTACCGCTCGTACCACGGGGCCACCGCCGCCGCGATCAATCTCACCGGCGACCCGCGCCGCTGGCCCTCCGACACGGCCGCCGCCGGCGTCGTGCACTTCTGGGGCCCGTACCTCTACCGCTCGGCGTTCCACGCCACCACCGAGGCCGAGGAGTGCGCCCGCGCACTCGCCCACCTCACCGACACCATCGCCTTCGAGGGGCCGCAGACCATCGCGGCGATCATCCTGGAGAGCGTGCCCGGCACCGCCGGCATCATGACCCCGCCGGCCGGCTACCTCGCGGGCGTGCGCGAGCTCTGCGACCGCCACGGCATCGTCTTCATCCTCGACGAGGTCATGTCGGGCTTCGGCCGCACCGGCAGGTGGTTCGCAGCCGAGCACTGGGGCGTCACCCCCGACCTGATCACCTTCGCCAAGGGCGTGAACAGCGGTTACGTGCCGCTCGGCGGCGTCGCCATCTCCGCTGCCATCGCCGAGACCTTCGCCACGCGCCCCTACCCGGGCGGCCTGACCTACTCCGGCCACCCCCTGGCCTGCGCCGCCGCCGTCGCCACGATCAACGCGATGGAGGAGGAGGGCGTCGTCGAGCACGCCGCCCACCTCGGCGAGAACGTGATCGGCCCGGCGCTCGCCGAGATCGCCGAGCGGCACCCCTCGGTCGGCGAGGTCCGTGGCCTGGGCACGTTCTGGGCGCTGGAGCTCGTACGGGACAAGGAGACGCGCGAGCCGCTCGTCCCGTACAACGCCGCCGGGGCGGACAACGCGCCGATGGCCGAATTCGCCGCGGCCTGCAAGGCCTCCGGTCTGTGGCCGTTCGTCAACATGAACCGCACCCACGTCGTGCCCCCTTGCACCATTTCGGAGGCCGAGGCGAAGGAGGGTCTGGCCCTCATGGACGAGGCGCTGACGGTCGCCGACCGGCACACCACGTCCGCCTAGCGGGCGGCCGGTGGGCGGTGGATCCGCATATCGATCGCCCACCGATCGGTTTCGGCCGCGCTGCCTGGCCTAAGGTGTCCGGAGTTCTACTACAGGAGACGGACCCTTATGCCAGGCAGCGGAGCTGTCACCCGCAACACACTTCGCCAGCAGATCGCGGACGCGCTGCGTGACGAGGTGCTCGCGGGACGCCTGCCGCCCGGGACCGAATTCACCGTCAAGCAGATCGCCGAGCAGTACGAGGTTTCCGCGACCCCGGTCCGCGAGGCACTGGTGGACCTCTCGGCGCAGGGGCTGCTCGAACTGGTCCAGCACCGCGGTTTCCGCGTGCGGATCTTCTCCATCGACGACTTCCGGGGAATGATCGAGGCCCGTTCGCTGGTCGTGGACGGGATCTTCCGCCGGCTCGCCGAGCGCGGCGCCGGCCCCGGCTGCGGCGAGATGCTGGTCTCGGTGCGGCGCCGGGCCGAGGAGGCGCAGAAGGCGGCGCGCAGCGGTTCACTCGAAGTGCTGATCGGCTACGACCTGCGCTTCTGGCGGGAACTGAGCGCGCTGGTCGGCAACGCCTACATCTCCGACTTCCTGCATCGCATCCGGGTCCAGTGCTGGGTGTTCGCCGTGCCGCACCTCCAGCGCGATCCGCAGCTGCGCGAGGCGCTGTGGGACGGGCACGCCGACCTGGTGGACGCGGTGACGCTGGCCGACGCGGACGAGGTGCGCCGCATCGTGCACGCGTACAACCAGCACGGGCTGGACTGGGCCGCCACGCTCTAGCGCGACCGGGGCGTCCGTGAGCCGCCTCCGGCGGGCCGGAGCGCGCCCGCGTCCGCCGAGGTTCTCCGCACCCCTTCGCGGAGGGTGTTCGGCGCATTACTCTGGCCCGATCGGCGGCAACGACTGATCGGAGCCCGCGTGGCCTGTGACCTGTGGCTGGTCCCCCTTGTCGACGTGCTGTGCCACAGCCCCGACAACCCCTTCGCGGAAGAGATCGCCTCGTACGACAAGGCGCTGGGCGAGGCCGGGCTGCCGTCCGTGCCCGTGTTCGCGTACATGCCGGGC
Organism: Streptomyces sp. NBC_01351; assembly: GCF_036237315.1. Classification (GTDB taxonomy): domain Bacteria; phylum Actinomycetota; class Actinomycetes; order Streptomycetales; family Streptomycetaceae; genus Streptomyces. The sequence continues at coordinate 4,488,726 of NZ_CP108356.1, forward strand.
CTGAGCGGGGACGTGGCCCCGGTCGCGGGCTTCGACTACGACGCCCTGCATTTCCTGAGGCGGGCGTACCTGCTCCAGCTCTGCGGGCTGCCGGTGACCCCGGTGGACGAGCTGGGCGGGGACTACGAGCAGCTGCTGGAGATGTTCGAGCCCACGGCGCAGCAGTCGCACCTGGTGTGGCACTACGACCACGCGGGGGCGTACGTCCCGGTGGACTTCGCGGCTCCGCTGGCCAACGAGGAGCTGCTGGCCGGGGGCGGGCCGCTGGGGTCCGCGCAGGGGCTGCTGCGGGAGCTGCTCTTTGTGGCGCCGGCCATCGGGATAGACCCGGGGAATCCGCCGGCGGCTCCGGCGCCGCCGGGGCGGCCGACGTCGTTGGAGGAGCCGGCGGGGCCGATTCCGTACGACGACAGTCCCTTCGCGCGGGAGCGGCACGTGTGGCTGGGGTTGCACGCGGCCGCCACGCGTAGCCTCGGGCAGGGCTCGATGATCATCTTCAGCTGAGGCCGACGTGGGGTGCGGGGCGGGTGCGGGTGTGGGTTCCGCTGCGCGGAGCTGGTACCCGCCCCGCCCTTTCTCCGTTTCCCGGGCTCTGCCCGGACCCGGTCCTCAAACGCCGGACGGGCTGAAATCGAGCCCCAGGGCGGCGGGCCGCAGCTGATCAGCGGGGCTGTTCCGGGGGGCGTTGCCTCGGCATGTTCGGGCGGGTTCCCGGGGGGAGGGGGAAGCGGGCCGGGGGGACGTACGCGTCCGGGCGGGCGCCGCCCGCCCCCAGCGACTGCATCACCAGCGGCGCGGGGCCCGAGCTGAACTCGACCATCCACTCCGCGGTCTCCGAGCGCACCAGCTCCGTCACGTCCTCCGAGAACCGCCGCAGGACGGTGAGGCAGCGCTCCGCCGCCTCGCTCGCCGTGCCCTCCGTCGGGCCGAGCACCTCGCGCACGTTCTCCGAGGCCCAGTCGAACTGGAGGGTCTGGAGACGGCGCTGCACGGCCTGGGCGGTGGCGACGTCCCGCATCCAGCCCGAGGTCAGGCCGAAGAACCGGTCGCAGGCCAGAGCGGCCGCGCCCAGCAGCAGCGCCAGGAAGCCGTACGAGGAGGTACCCGGAGCCGAGCCCGTCAGTTCCAGCAGCGGCATCGCAGCGCCCGTGATCGCGCCGACGGCCGCCACGACGCGCATCACGCGCGCGCCCCGGCGCTTCCACGCCCGGTCGGACAGGTACCACTCGGCGGTGCGCAGCGCGTCGGCCTCGACCCGCCGGTAGAGCTCGTCCAGCCGCTCGGCGGGCTCGCCCCAGTCGCCCAGGGGGAAGGGACGACCGGTGAGATCGCCCGCCGCCATCGGACCGCCGCCTTCCTCCCGGGGATCCCGGGGTGGCCCCTCGGGCTGCATCTCCGGCTGGCTCACCCGGCACTCCCTCTGCCTGCGCTGACGTGTGGTGGTGCGCGTGTGCGCAATGGTGCGCATGCTCTTCCTACCTTCGAATGACGTGCGATGGGCGCCGAATCCCGGGATTTCCGCCCACAAGGAGGTCTCCATCAGGTACGCGTGCGCCCCGTCTCTCACTCTAAAGAGTTGGTCCTCACGGCGTAGGGCGCGGCGCCCGGGGAGCACGTAGGCTCGGATTGACCAAGCTGCCCCAGGCTTGGACCGACGCTACGGAGTGAGTTACCCGTGATTCCCGGTAGTGGCCAGCCCAACATGCAGCAGCTGCTCCAGCAGGCCCAGAAGATGCAGCAGGACCTCGCCGCGGCCCAGGAGGAGCTGGCACAGGCCGAGGTCGAGGGCCAGGCCGGCGGCGGTCTCGTCAAGGCGACCGTGACCGGCTCCGGTGAGCTGCGTGCCCTGGTGATCGACCCGAAGGCCGTGGACCCGGAGGACACCGAAACGCTCGCCGACCTGGTGGTGGCGGCGGTCCAGGCGGCCAACGAGAATGCGCAGGCGCTCCAGCAGCAGAAGCTGGGCCCCCTGGCCCAGGGCCTGGGCGGCGGCAGCGGCATCCCCGGCCTCCCGTTCTAGTACCGATCCAGTACCGAAGCACGAAGACGAACAACACAGTCCACAGAGACATCAGAGGAAGAAGGCAGTCCGTTGTACGAAGGCGTGGTCCAGGACCTGATCGACGAACTGGGCAGGCTGCCCGGCGTCGGGCCCAAGAGCGCGCAGCGGATCGCCTTCCACATCCTGCAGGCCGAGCCCACCGACGTCCGCCGCCTCGCGCACGCGCTGCTGGAGGTCAAGGAGAAGGTCCGGTTCTGCGCGGTGTGCGGGAACGTGGCGCAGGAGGAGCGGTGCAACATCTGCCGTGACCCGCGCCGCGACCTGTCCGTCATCTGTGTCGTCGAGGAGTCGAAGGACGTCGTCGCGATCGAGCGGACCCGTGAGTTCCGGGGCCGGTACCACGTCCTCGGCGGCGCGATCAGCCCGATCGAGGGCGTCGGCCCGGACGACCTGCGGATCCGTGAGCTGCTGGCACGCCTGGCGGACGGCGTGGTGACCGAGCTGATCCTCGCCACCGACCCGAACCTGGAGGGCGAGGCGACCGCCACCTACCTCGCCCGCATGATCAAGCCCATGGGCCTGAAGGTCACCCGCCTGGCCAGCGGGCTCCCCGTCGGGGGAGATCTGGAGTACGCGGACGAGGTCACGCTCGGGCGGGCCTTTGAAGGAAGGCGACTTCTCGATGTCTGACGCAACGCTGCACGCCCTCGGCCAGGACCCGGACGACTTCGCGGCCTCGATCGCGGACCAGATCGAGTCGTTCATCGTCGCGGTCACCGAGGTGGCCAAGGGCGAGGACCCGGACAGTGCGGTGCCGTTCCTCCTCCTGGAGGTCTCCCAGCTGCTGCTGGCGGGCGGCCGGCTGGGCGCGTACCAGGACGTGCTCCCCGAAGAACGCTACGAGCCCGACCTCGGCCCCGAGCCGGACGTCGACGACCTGCGCGAGCGGTTCGCGATCATGCTGGAGCCGGTCGACGTCTACTCCGAGGTCTTCGACCCGTACGAGCCCCGCAAGGCGCCGGTCCCGCACCGGATCTCCGACGACCTGGCCGACGTGGTCGCGGACCTGCGGCACGGGCTCATCCACCACCAGGCCGGCCGGATCACCGAGGCGCTGTGGTGGTGGCAGTTCTCGTACTTCACCAACTGGGGCCCGACGGCCTCGGCCACCCTGCGCGCCCTCCAGTCGCTGATCGCGCACGTGCGGCTGGACCAGCCCCTCGCGGCCCTGGACGGCCTCGACACGGACGAGGACCTGGCGGAGGACGACCTCGCGGAGCAGGCCGGGCAGGTCATGGCCGAGGAGCTGGGCGGCCTCGGCCGCAAGTAGCTGCAATGGGCAGATAACAGCCGTGGGCAGGGAACCCATCCTTTGATCTTCTCGTCTCATGATGTGGTACGAGGCGGTCGGATCCCGGTCGCTCGTTAGACTGCACCAGCAAATTGAGACGGACTGAGCGAGGAGCGCACGTGGGCCTTGTCGTGCAGAAGTACGGAGGCTCCTCCGTAGCCGATGCCGAAGGCATCAAGCGCGTCGCCAAGCGGATCGTGGATGCCAAGAAGAACGGCCACCAAGTGGTCGTCGTGGTGTCCGCGATGGGCGACACGACGGACGAGCTGATCGATCTCGCCGAGCAGGTATCCCCGATGCCTGCCGGGCGCGAATTCGACATGCTGCTGACCGCCGGAGAGCGGATCTCCATGGCCCTGCTGGCCATGGCGATCAAAAACCTGGGCCACGAGGCCCAGTCGTTCACCGGTAGCCAGGCAGGCGTCATCACCGACTCGGTCCACAACAAAGCGCGCATCATCGATGTCACGCCGGGCCGTATCCGCACCGCGCTGGACGAGGGCAACATCGCCATCGTCGCCGGTTTCCAGGGCGTGTCCGCGGACTCCAAGGACATCACCACCCTGGGCCGCGGCGGCTCGGACACCACCGCCGTGGCGCTCGCCGCGGCGCTGGACGCCGAGGTGTGCGAGATCTACACCGACGTCGACGGCGTCTTCACCGCGGACCCCCGCGTCGTGAAGAAGGCCAAGAAGATCGACTGGATCTCCTCCGAGGACATGCTGGAGCTCGCCGCTTCCGGTTCCAAGGTGCTGCTCCACCGCTGCGTCGAGTACGCACGCCGATACAACATCCCGATCCACGTCCGCTCGTCCTTCTCCGGACTGCGCGGAACCTGGGTCAGCAACGAACAGCCGCAAGGGGACGAGCAGGTGGAGCACGCCATCATCTCCGGAGTCGCTCACGACGTCTCCGAAGCCAAGATCACGGTCGTCGGCGTCCCGGACAAGCCGGGTGAGGCCGCGGCGATCTTCCGCGCCATCGCGGATGCCGAGATCAACATCGACATGATCGTGCAGAACGTGTCCGCGGCCTCGACGGGCCTCACGGACATCTCCTTCACGCTCCCCAAGGCCGAGGGCCACAAGGCCATCGACGCCCTGGAGAAGGCGAAGGGCCAGATCGGGTTCGACTCCCTGCGCTACGACGACCAGATCGGCAAGATCTCCCTGGTCGGCGCGGGCATGAAGACGAACCCGGGCGTCACCGCCTCCTTCTTCCAGGCGCTGTCCGACGCGGGCGTCAACATCGAGCTGATCTCGACCTCCGAGATCCGCATCTCGGTCGTGACCCGCCAGGACGACGTCAACGAGGCCGTCCGCGCCGTGCACACGGCCTTCGGCCTCGACTCCGACAGTGACGAAGCCGTCGTCTACGGAGGCACCGGACGATGACCGGCGCCCGGTCCTCCGCCCCGGCGCTCGCCGTGGTCGGGGCGACCGGAGCGGTCGGCACCGTCCTGCTCCAGATGCTGTCCCTGCGGACGGACGTCTGGGGCGAGATCCGCCTGATCGCCTCCGCGCGCTCGGCCGGCCGCATGCTGGCCGTCCGCGCGGAGGAGACCGAGGTGTTCGCCCTCACCGAGGACGCCTTCGATGGCTTCGGTGTGGGCGACGTCGCGCTGTTCCTCACCCCGGCCGACATCTCGGCGCGCTGGGCCCCCGTGGTGGCCGCGCGCGGCACCGTCGTCGTGGACCAGTCCGACGCCTTCCGGGAGGATCCCGAGGTGCCGCTGGTGGTGCCCGAGATCAACGCCCACGCGGTACGGATCCGGCCGCGCGGGATCGTGGCCGCCCCGGACACCGTCACCGCCGCGATGATCGCCTCCCTCGGCGCGCTGCACGCCGAGTACTCCCTCACCGACCTGGCCGTCTCCACGTACCAGGCCGCGAGCGCCGCCGGCCGGGCCGGCGCCGAGACGCTGCGCCGCCAGCTGTCGCTGGTCGCGGGCACCTCCCTGGGCGAGCAGCCCGGGGACGTACGCCGTGCCGTGGGCGAGGACACCGGCCCCTTCGCGGCGCCGCTGGCCCTCAACGTCGTGCCGTGGTCCGGCGAGCTGCGCGAGGGCGGCTGGTCCTCGCACGAGCTGGCCGTACGGGCGCAGACCCGCCGGATCCTGCAGCTGGAGCAGCTCCCGGTCGCCGTGACCTGCGTACAGGTACCGGTGCTGACCGGGAATTCGCTGACGGTACGGGCCCGGTTCGAGAACCGGGTGGACGCCGCGCACGCGCGGGAGATCCTGGATGCCGCGCCCGGAGTGGTGCTCGTCGACGACCCCGAGGCGGGGGAGTTCCCGACCCCGGTGGACGCCGCCGGGACGGATCCTGCCTGGGTGGGACGGGTGCGGGCCTCGCTCGACGACCGGCACTCGCTGGAGTTCTTCGTGTGCGCCGACAATCTCCGCAAGGGCGCCGCTCTGAATGCCACTCAGATCGCGGAACTGATCGCAGGTGAATTTGCGTAATTCGCTTTGTAGGATCGGTGCTGATCCCTTGATCAAGGTGATGGCCCGACTGCCGTCTCGATAAGACAGGGCAATCGGGAAGATCGGGTACGCATGAGGGCAATTGGGATTTCGCCGGGCCGGCAGCCTCGCGCGTACAACCCTGATGGGGGGACGCGTGTCCTACAGGCGTGGCAGAGGCACTCCTCGAACCAGTCGTCCGACCGGTGCGTACCGGGATCATCCCGTCGCGCCAGGGCTTCCTCATGCCCGCCCTGCCCGCCCTGCCCGTCAGGCCCCATGCCGGGGTCCCCGTGATCGTTCCCGTCCCGCCGGCCGGGCCCTCCGAGGCGCCCGTACTGGCCGGCGTACCGACCCGGAACGGCCGCGTGCCCGCGCCGCGCGAAAGCGCTGAGCCGGGCGGCGTAGAGAGCGGCGGCACAGGAGAGACGGCCGAGACGGCCGAGAAGGTCGTGGTGGCCGGCACCACCGTCGACCACCTCACCGAGACCTACCAGGCGCACTACCGCTCGCTGCTCGGCCTCGCCGCGCTGCTCCTCGACGACACCGCCTCCTGTGAGGACGTGGTCCAGGAGGCGTTCATCCGCGTGCACTCGGCCCGGAACCGGGTGCGCGACCGGGACAAGACCCTGGCATACCTGCGCCAGACCGTCGTGAACCTCTCGCGGTCCGCCCTGCGCCGGCGCATCCTCGGCCTCAAGCTGCTCTCGAAGCCGATGCCGGACATGGCGAGCGCCGAAGAGGGCGCGTACGACCAGCTGGAGCGGGACGATTTGATCAAGGCGATGCGCGGACTTCAGCGCCGCCAGCGCGAGGTGCTGGTGTTGCGGTACTTCGCGGACATGACGGAAGCCCAGGTCGCCGAGACGCTCGGGGTGTCCCTCGGCTCGGTGAAGGCGTACGGATCGCGGGGCATTGCCGCGCTGCGGGTGGCAATGGAGGCTGCGCAGTCATGATGGACGACCACACCGTGCCGGGTGGCGCGAGCGAGGAACAGGCCCTGCGGGGTCTGCTGCACGGCGCCGTCGAGGGCCTGGAGCCCTCCGAGGGGGCGCTGGAGCGACTGCGGTACGCGGTCCCCGCGCGCCGGGTCCTGCGGCGCCAGGTCGTCATCGGCGCGGCGGCGGTCGCGCTCCTCGCCGGGGCCGCGATCCCGGCGGCCCTGCACCTGACGGCCGGCGAGGGCACCTCCCCCGACCACTCGACGATGGCCGGGCACGGCGCCGCCTCCGGCGACAAGCCGGGCGCGAACCCCTCCGATCCGCACCAGAACGGCTCCGGGGCCACCCCGCGGTCCAGCCGCTCCGCCGGGAGCGGTCCGGTCGCGGGCGGCGTCATCGGGCTCCCGGAATCCACGGCCGGTGCCGCGTCGGGCGGGGTCACGGCGGGCCCGTCGGGTGGCGCCGCCTCGGCCGGATCCGCCGGCACGGGCGGTGTGGTCGTGGGCCCCGGCCCGCTGCCGCCGGTGGCCGCGCCGGGCGTACCGGGGTGCGGGGCCGCACAGCTGGGAGTGGTGGGCTCGGCCCGCGCCCCGGAGGCCGACGGCAAGGTGTACGGCAGCTTCAAGATCACCAACGTCTCGGCGCACGGCTGCGCCGTCACCGGCCCGGACACCGTGACGGCGGCCGGCCTCGCCACGAGCCAGGGCTCGGCGGTCCCGGTGGTCGGCCACACGGCGGGGGACCCGGCGAGCGGACTGCTGCCGGACCCGCCGGCGCAGGCTCCGGTGCTGATGCTGTCCCCGAACACGGCGTACGAGGTCCGCTTCGCGTGGGTGCCGTCGGGGGAGCCCTGTACGGAGGCCACCTCGGGCGGCGGGAAGCCCCCGGTCGACGCGGCCACGGTGCCGGATGGCACGGATGCCCCCGTAGAGGAGCAGACGGGCGCCACACCGCCGCCCGCCCCGGCAGGGGTCTCGGTCTCCCACACCCCGCAGACGGGCTCCCCGACGACGGAGGCGACCATCCCCCAGGCCTGCGGCGGCACGGTCTACCGCACGGGCCCGATCCCGGTCGAAGCCCCGAAGCCGTAACCCCTGCGGGGCGCTCGGCGGTGTGGTTTCGGGCCTCCAGGCCCCGGCGAAATCCAGCCCCTCCGGCGATTGAGGAGTGGGGGTCCCCCCGGACGGAGTCTGGGGGAGGGTCCGGGGCGGAGCCCCGGCAGCGGCGCCGCAGCCGACAAGCCGGCTCGTGGGTCGCGGGCTCAGCCCCGCTGGGCCGCCACCGCTGCCTCGGCCGGCGAGGCCACGGGCACAAGCCCCGCCTCGGCGTCCCGCAGCGTCTCGATCTCGCGCCGGTACAGCCGGAACCACATGAACAGCACGAAGGCCACGAAGACGAACCACTCGCCGGTGTACCCGAGGTTCTGGAAGGCCTTCAGGTCGAGCCCGGTGTTGACCGGCGCCTGCACCGGCACCGGCACCAGGCCGTCCGCCGGCGTCTGCACCGTCAGCCACGCGTCGTACAGGTCGTACGGGACGATGTTGACCAGCGAGGCCGCACCGATGACGCCCAGCTGCCCGGCCGGCAGCCCGCCCGACGAGTGGACGCCCTTGCTGCTGGAGCTCTCCGAGGCCTGCAGGGCCCCGGTGACCTCGACCCGGCCCGTAGGCGCGGCCGGCGCCTTCGCCGGGTCCGCCGCCCCCGGCAGCCAGCCCCGGACGACCGGGACGGTCTTGCCGGAGTCGGTCTTCAGCAGGGTCAGCACGTAGAAGCCGGAGGCGCCGCCCTGCCGCCGCTCGGGGACCAGCAGCTGCTCCGCGTACTCCCCGGAGGCGGAGGCCATCCGCCCGGAGGTCTTCGTGGACACCGGCAGCAGCGAGTCCAGCGGCGCGGCCACCTGGTCGGCGGGGCGCTCGGCGCTCGCCTCCCGGTGGGTGTCGACGCGGTCCTCGAAGCGGCCGAGCTGCCAGGACCCCATGAACAGGCAGAAGGGAACGGCGAGCGCGACGAAGACGTTGATCCCCCACCAGCGCGGGGTCAGGAGAAACCGGTGCACCCCACCACCGTACGGGGGGCGCACCGGCCGGCACCGGCCGCCCCCTAGCGGGGCAGGTGCTTCAGCGCGAACTCCAGGTCCATCCGGACCTGCTTGATCCGCTCCTCCACCACCAGCGAGCCGTGCCCGGCGTCGTAGCGGTACACCTCGTGGACGGCCCCGCGCGCCGCCAGCCGGTCGACGTAGTTGTCGATCTGCCGGATCGGGCAGCGCGGGTCGTTGACGCCCGCAGCGATGTGCACGGGCGCCTTCACCGCGTCCACGTACGTCAGCGGCGAGGAGGCCTCGAAGCGGTCCGGGACCTCCTCCGGGGTGCCCCAAAGGAGGGTGCGGTCCAGCGCCTTCAGCGCCTCCATCTCGTCGTGGTACGCCGTCACGTAGTCGGCGACCGGCACCGCGGCCAGGCCCACGGCCCAGGCGTCCGGCTGCGTGCCCAGCCCCAGCAGCGTCAGGTACCCGCCCCAGGAACCGCCCGACAGGACGAGCCGCGCCGGGTCCGCGAGGCCGGAGGAGACCGCCCACTCGCGGACCGCCGTGATGTCCTCCAGCTCGATGAGGCCGACCCGGTGCTTGAGGGCGTCCGTCCACTCCCGGCCGTAGCCGGTGGAGCCCCGGTAGTTGACGCGGACCACCGCGAAGCCGTGGTCCAGCCAGGCCGCCGGGGTCGCCGCGAAGGCGTCGCTGTCGTGCCAGGTCGGCCCGCCGTGGATCTCGAAGATCGTCGGGAAGGGGCCCTCGTGGCCGTCGCCCTGCCCGGCCGGCCGCTGCACGAGCGCGTGGATCCGCCCGCCCGGGCCCTCCACCCACACGTCCTCCACCGGCACCGAGCCGGGTGGCCGGAAGCCGGGCGGATCGAGCACGACCCCGCCCGCGGTGGACCGTACAGACGAGGGCTCGGCGGCCGAGGACCACAGGTACTCCACCGTCCCGTCGGGCCGGGCCGTCGCCCCCGAGACCGTGCCCTGCGGCGTGTCCACGCGTACGAGGTCCCGCGCGGCCAGGTCGTAGCGCCACAGCTCGCTGCGCGCCTCGAAGCCGTGCTCGACCAGCAGCGCGGAACCGTCCGGGTACCACTCGGCGCCGACGTCGCCCGGCAGGTCGATCGCCAGCTCCTCCTCGGTGCCCGTGGCCACGTCCCAGATCATCGGCTCCCAGCGCCCGCGCCGCTGGTGGCCGACGAGCAGCCGGGTGTCGCCCGCGACCGGGGCGAATCCGAGGACCTCCAGGCCGAGCTCCTCGGTCCCGCCACGTGAGTCGTCCAGCTCGGCGACCGTGGTTCCGTCGAGGGTGAGCACGCGCAGCGCGGAGTGCATCGCGTCCCCGTGCTCGGTGTGCTCGACGGCGACCAGCGTCCCGTCGTAGGAGAGGTCGCCCACGCCCGCCGACTCCCGGTGCCGGTAGATCACGGCGGGCTCGGCGGCGTCCGGGCGGACCACGTGGATGGTCGAGCCGTCCTCGTCGGTGGAGCGGCCGACGACCGCCGTCCCGTCGCGGCCGATGGCCAGCCCGGCGGGGTAGGAGGGCTCCAGGCCGGGGGTGGCGGGCTCGTCGGGGCCGCCCGCGAAGGGCTGGCGGACCCAGGTGCCGAACTCGTCGCCGTCGGTGTCGGAGAACCACCAGATCCACTCGCCGTCGGGGGAGAGCGTGCCGTCGGTGGTGCCGTTGGGGCGGTCGGTGGCCTGGCGCTGTACGCCGGTGGCGCGGTCCCAGGCGTAGAGCTCGAAGGTTCCGGTCGCGTTGGACACGAAGAGCGACCGGTCCGGGGCGTCCTCCGCCCAGTCGGGCAGGCCGACGCGCGGTGCCCGGAAGCGCTTCTCCCAGTCGGGCATCTCGGGGGTGATCTCGCTGTCGCTGGTCATGCGCCCATTGTGGCCGCCCCGGCTCCCGGGATGCCGACTGCTCCATTCGGGCGCAGAGTGGATGCCGTACCCGAAGGAGGAACGATCATGGCGAAGAAGGCTCGCACCGGCTCGCACAGCCATCAGGACTCCGAGCGTGCGATCGCGAAGAACACGGCCGCCGAGGCCCGCGCCAAGGCCGCGGTCAGGGACGTGCAGTCGCTGTCCGCGAAGACGCGCGGCATGCAGCAGAAGGCTCAGGCCAAGCGCGGGTAGCGCCGTACGCTGGCGCCATGCGGATGATCGTCCGGGGCGCCCGGCTGCTGAACGCACACGGCCTGTCCGACGTCGAGGTCGGTGAGGACGGCCGCATCGCACGGGTGGTTCCGTACGACGACCAGAAGGAGCCACCGGCCACGGGCACCCTCGTCGAGGCCCACGGCTGCCTCCTCACCGCCCCCTTCGTCGAGCCGCACATCCACCTCGACACGGCCCTGACCGCGGGCGAACCGCGCCCCAACGCCTCCGGCACCCTCTGGGAGGGCATCGCCTGCTGGAGCGAGCGCAAGCGGACCCTGACCCGCGAGGACGTCATCGCGCGCGCCGCCGAGGTGCTGCGCTGGCAGGCGGCGCAGGGCGTGCTGCACGTACGCACCCACTGCGACATCACCGACCCCACCCTCACGGCGCTCGACGCGCTCCTCGAAGTGCGCGACCGGGTACGGGAATTCATGACCCTGCAGATCGTCGCGTTCCCGCAGGAGGGCATCGTCTCCTTCCCGGACGGCGAGGCGCTGCTGCGCGAGGCGGTCGTGCGCGGCGCGGACGTCGTCGGCGCGATCCCGCACTTCGAGGACACCCGCGAGGACGGGGTGGCCTCGCTGACGAAGGCGTTCGCGCTGGCCGAGGAGCACGGGCTGCGGGTGGACGCGCACTGCGACGAGATCGACGACGAGCAGTCCCGCTTCGTGGAGGTGCTGGCCACCCTGGCGCTCCGCTCGGGCCTGCGCGAACGCGCCACGGCCTCCCACACCACGGCCATGGGCTCCTACAACGGCGCGTACAGCTTCAAACTCCAGCGCCTGCTGGCCCGTTCCGGCATCAACCTGGTCGCCAACCCCTTCGCCAACCTCAACCTCCAGGGGCGTTTCGACGCCTACCCCAAGCGGCGCGGCCTCACCCAGGTCAAGGAGATGCTGGCGGCGGGGGTCAACGTGGCCTTCGGCCACGACGACGTCATGGACCCCTGGAACGCGCTCGGTACCGCCAACCCGCTGCAGACCGCCCTCGTCGGCCTGTACGCCGCCCAGCTCACCGGAGCCGACGAGATCCCGCTGGCCTTCTCGATGGTGACGGACCGTGCGGCCCGCGTCCTCGGCCTGACCGGGGCGGAGTACGGCATCACGGCTGGCGCCCCCGCCTCCTTCGTCCTGCTCCCGGCACCCTCGCCCGAGGAGGCGGTACGCCGCCAGGTCCGCCCCCGCTACGTCGTCTCGCGGGGCACCGTCCTCGCCGAGACCCCGCCGGCGCCCACCCGGCTGAACTGGCCGGGGGAGCCCCCGTCGGAGGTCGACTTCAGCCGCCGCCTACGCTGACGCCCCATGACGTGGACTCCTGACACCGCATCGGCCCGGGCCGCTTACGAGATCGCCGCCGAGTACACCGACGCGGCCCTCCTGAACCACTCGGTCCGCTCCTACGCCTTCGGCGCCGCGTACGCGGACCGCCACGGCCTCGCGTACGACGCGGAACTCCTCTACGTCAGCGCCCTGCTCCACGACATGGGCCTGACCGCGCCCTTCGACAGCCACACCCTGCCCTTCGAGGAGGCCGGCGGCCACGTCGCCCGCGTCCTGACGGCCGGCCTGGGCTGGCCGCCGGCCCGCCGCGCCCGGGCCGAGGAAGTGATCGTGCTGCACATGCGGGACGACGTGAGCGCCGCCGAGGACGTCGAGAGCCACCTCCTCCAGGTCGGCACCAGCGCCGACGTCTCGGGACTGCGCCTCGCCGACTTCGACTCCGCCTTCACCGGGGCCCTGCTGAAGGACCGCCCCCGCCTCGGCTTCGGCGCGGCCTTCCTCGCCCTCGTCGAGGACCAGGCCGCCCGCAAGCCGGCCTGCGCGGCGGCCGCGTACGTCGCGGGCGGCGCGGCGGGACGCATCCTCTCCAACCCCATGGAGCGCGTCGGATAGCGTGCCCGCATGTCGTGGGACGAGGACGGAACACCGCACCCGCTCGCACTGCGCCGCACCGGACGCAGCGAACTGGACCCGGACCGGCTGCCCGAGATGCGGGAGCTGGAGGTGCTCGGCTGGGAGCCCGCGCCGGAGGAGCTCCGCTGGGCGTTCCTCCCGTACGTCTGGCCGCCGGCCGCCCGCACCTGGATCCCGGACCGCTCCACGCACTGGGCGGTGGAGACCTCGCTGGACGGCCACGGCCACATCACCGGCGTCGAGGCCGTCCCGCTTCCCGAGGCCGACCTGCACGACCTCGACGCCGAGACCGACGCCGCCCTGACCGCCCTCGGCCTGCCACCCCGCCCCGCGGGCCGCCTCTGGCTGCTCCGCCCGGTCGGCCCCTTCAGTACCGTCGCCGAACTCCTCGCCCACCTCGACGCCCTGGCCACCGAACGCGGGGTGGAGCCCGGGACCGCCTCCCCGGAGTTCCTCACCCTGGTCCGCACCGAACTGGGCGCCTTGCAGGAGCACGCCGGCTGACCGGACGGGGAGCGGCTGCCCGCCGAGGATCAGCGCGGCGGCCAGGGTGCCACGTCGTGGGTCTCCTGGGGCCACGGCTGGACGGGTGGGGGTACGGGACCCGGCTGCGGCTGCTCGTACGACGGGGGCGGCTGCGGCAGCGGGGGCTGCGGTGCCGAGCCGGGGGTGGGGACCTGGAGGCTTCCGTAGCGTTCCATGCGCTGCCAGTGCAGGCGCGACCCGGCGATCGCGGTGAACACCGACTGGATGACGACCAGGTACATCAGCTGGCGGTAGACGAACTGCTGGAGCGGCAGGCTCCACAGCGGTCCGGGCCGCTCCTTGTCGAGGTGGAAGGCGTACAGCCCCATCAGGACCTGGAGGAACAGGAAGGCGCACCACAGGCCGATGATGCGGACCGGGTCGA